>NZ_JBYIPT010000001.1:0-645288 GCF_057707225.1 Microbacterium sp. bgisy189
CGAGCCCGGCGCCGACGACCTCGGTCCCGGCGATCACGCCGCGGCCCACGTCGCTCGCGACTACGGTGCCCGCGCCGACGACGCGCCCCACGACCACGCCCACCACGCGCCCGACGACCCGTCCGAGCGTCCCCGCAGTGAAGGCGGTGCAGCGCACCTTCCAGGTGGACCGGTACATGCCCAAGACCGCGGCTCAGGCCCGGGTCGTGGCGCGCCTCGACGACGAACGGCGTGCTGCGTTACCGCGATGACCGCGCCCTCTGGGGCGCGAACAACTGGCAGTTCGTGACGGTGCGGGTGCCCGCCGACGCGAGCAAGGCGCAGGTCATGGCCGTGATCAACGCCAAGACGTCCTCGCGTGTGGGTGACGTGCACACCGGTTCGCGCCTGCGTTCCATCACGCGTGGTCGCTCGGTGACGATCGCGTGGGAGCTCGGCAAGGGCGCCCGCCCCACCTCCGCCTGGGGTGCGAACAAGTCCGTCAACCAGATGTTCTTCGCCCGCTCCTGAGCGACCACAGGTGGGCGTGGCCATCACCACCACGCCCACCTGTGGCGGGCCTGCATCGCCGAGCCCGGCCGAGCGACGCGTCACCCTTGCGAGGGTGGCGCCGTCGCCGCATGTCGGCTCCGCCCCTCGGGGGCACGGGCGCCCGCCGGCACGGGGAGGCGGCCGAGTGTCGGCGCCGCCGCGTAGAGTCGCGGCATGCACGAGGACGGCACGACCGAACGACCAGCGGTGTTCTTCGACGACGCGACCGAGTTCAGGGCGTGGCTCGAGGCGAACCACGAGTCGGCGACCGAGCTGTGGATGGGCCTGTACCGCAAGGGCGACCCGCGGCAAGGGCTGACCTGGGCGGATGCCGTGCCCGAGGCGCTCTGCTTCGGCTGGATCGACTCGGTCAGTCAACGCATCGACGAGACCTCGCGGCGGCAGCGCTGGTCGCCGCGCAAAGCGACCAGCATCTGGAGTGACGTCAACATCGCACACGTCGAACGACTCACTGCGGAGGGCCGGATGATGCCGGCCGGCATCGCCGCGTACGAGCGCCGCAGCGCCGATCGGACCGGCGTGTACTCGCATGAGCGCCCCATCGGCTTCGACGCCGAACAGCAGGCGGCGCTCGACGCCGACCCCGCGGCGGCAGCGTTCTGGGAGGCCGCGACCGCGACATACCGCCGCATGGCGACCCACTGGGTGCAGTCCGCCAAGCGCGAGCAGACGCGGATCGACCGACTCGCGACGCTCATCTCCGACAGTGCCGCCGGGCGGTTGATCCCGCCGCAGCGGTATGGCGACACGCCTGCATGGCTGCAGCGCGCCGCGGCGGCCGCCGAGGCTGCGCGCGGCTGAGAAGCCTCGAGTGTGGGGTGGCGGCCGCGGAGCGGGGGGTGCGACGGCCGCCACCCGAATGCCGTTCTCCCGGGCCTGGCGCCGAGGCGCTTCGCCGTGCGGTGTACACAACGGGGACAGCCGCCTTACTCCCGTAAGGCGTACGGCCATGGTAGATGTACGGCTGTATGGTGTGCAACACCCGGCACCAGTGGGATGCGACCGAGGAGCATGCAGCGATGGCACATCGTGGACTGACCCAGCAGCTCGTGATCGAGGCTGCCGCTGCGGTCGCCGACCGCGGCGGGCTCGCATCCGTCAGCATGCGCACCGTCGCGGCAGAACTCGACGTGCAGGCGATGTCGCTGTACCACCACGTCGCCAACAAGCACGCGCTGCTGTTTCTGCTCGCTGACGGCGCCTACGGCGCGATGGTCGTTCCCGACGATGCCGAACCGTGGCGTGAAGGGATGCGGCGACGCGCCTGGGCCCTGCTCGACGACACCAAACGGCACCCCTGGATCCGCGATGTCTTCGGGGCGCCCGACCCCGGTCCTCTCCAGTTGGGGCATTGGGAGGCGATGTTCCGCTACCTGTCGGTGCACGGCTTTCCGACGGCGTTCGCGTCGAGCGCGCTGTACGCGATCGATTCGTACGTGCTCGGCTTCGCGACGATGACCCGCAGCGTTCCCCTCGTCGGCGAGTCGAGGCGCGACGTCGACGCGTTCGTTGCAGACCTGGCGCCGGCGATCGCGGATTATCCGCTCGTCGCAGCTGCGGTCGCGAGCAACATCGCCCAGCCTCAGGGTTCGGTCATCGAGCAGTTCGACATCGGGCTCGGCTTCATCGTCGACGGGCTCGACCGTTCCCTCGCCGCCCTTGTGGCCGAGGCTGCGCGCTCCTGACGCTCGATCAGCCCCGCACGCTCGCGACGGCATCCCACAGGCCATCCGCAACGGCGCGCTTGTCGCCCGCGACCTCGGCGCGCACGCCGTCGGAGGCGTCGAGCACGATGACTGCGTTCTCGCCCGCGCCGAACCCCTGATCCCAGCCGACCGCGTTGACGGCGAGCAGGTCGACGCCCTTGCGCGCACGTTTGCGGCGCCCGCGCTCGCGCAGCTCGGCGTCGTCGGCGGCCGTCTCAGCGGCGAAGCCGACGATCGTCTGCCCGACCTGTCGCTGTGCGACCAGTTCGGCCAGCACGTCGGGGTTGGTGACCAGGTCGAGGGTCGGGGTGCCGTCTTCCTTGCGCAGCTTGTGGTCAGAGACCTCCGCGACACGATAGTCCGCGACGGCGGCGACCATGACGGCGACGTCGGCGTCGGCGGATGCCGCGAGCATCGCGGTGCGCAATTCGACCGCCGTCGCGACCCGTACGACCGTCACGCGCGGGTGGCGCAGCGCCGCAGCGAGCACGCCCTCGTCGACGTACGCCGCGACGAGGCGCACGTGCGCGCCGCGGTCTGCGGCGGCGACGGCGACTTCGGCACCCTGCGTGCCGCTGGAGCGGTTGCCGAGAAAGCGCACCGGGTCGATCGGCTCGCGGGTGCCGCCGGTCGAGACGGCGACGGTGAGTCCGGCGAGATCGGTGCGATCCGGAACGATCGCGAGCGCCGCGGCGAGGATGTCGTCGGGTTCGCTCATGCGGCCGGGGCCGCTGTCGCCGCCGGTGAGGGGGCCGTCTTCGGGGCCGATCACCTGCACGCCGCGCGCGCGGAGCACGGCCATGTTCTCGCGCGTGGCGGGGTGCTCCCACATGGCCGTGTGCATTGCGGGCGCGACGAGCACGGGCGCGGTCGTCGCCAGCAGGGTGACGCCGAGCAGGTCGTCGGCGATGCCGGCAGCCATGCGCGCGAGCGTGTTGGCGGTGGCGGGCGCGACGATCACCAGGTCGGCGCGGGTGCCGAGTGAGACGTGCCGCACGTCGGCGACGTCGTCGTGCACGCTGGTCGTGACAGGATGGCGACTGATCGCCTCCCAGGTGGTCGTGCCGACGAAGCGGAGCGCGTCTTCGGTGGGGATGACATGCACCTCATGCCCCGCGGTGACGAGGCCCCGCACCAGTTGCACGGACTTGTAGGCGGCGATGCCGCCGCTGACACCCACGACAACGAACATGCCCCGATCCTCCCATGCGGGAGGCGTGAGACAGGAGCCGCCGATGTGCACCGTCATCGTGCGCGTGCCCGAACAGCCCGGTGCGTCGGTTCGTCTGCTCGCCGTGCGCGACGAGGACCCGACCCGATCGTGGGACCGGCTCGGCCCGTGGTGGCCTGACGAACTGCCCGGCGTCGTGGGGGTGCGCGATGCGCGGGCCGGCGGGGCGTGGCTGGCGGCCGATCCCGCCCGGAGCCGGCTCGCCGTCGTGCTGAACCGTGCGGATGTGCTCGACGACGCGCCGGCATCGCGGGGTCGGATCGTGCTGGATGCGGTGGCCGGTCGTCCGATTCCCGACCCGCCCCGCACCCACGGCTTCAACCTCGTGCAGGTGACGGCCGATGGTGTCGAGGTGACGATGTGGGACGGCGCGTCGGTGCGGACGATCGCGCTCGCCCCCGGCGTCCACATGATCGCCCACGACGACGTCGACGACGCCCAGACCCCGCGCATCGTGCACTGGCAGGGCGTGTTCGCCTCGCAGGCAGTGGATGCCGGGGCCGACTGGCGCGAGGAGTGGCTGGCGACGCTCGCGCGCAGCGCCGAGCTCACACCCACCGACGATCGCGCCATCATCCGCGACAATCGTCCGCACGGCTACCCGACCCTGTCGCTGCTGGTGTGCACCGCCGAGGTCGGGCCCGACGGTGCGGACGTCCGCTACGCGGAGTTTGCCGAGCCGGGCCGGTGGAACAGCATCCACCCCGCCTGAGCGGGCGCGATCAGTACCAGCCGACCGACTCGGAGTGCGACCAGGCGCCGCACGGGGTGTCGTAGCGCGACGAGATGTAGCCGAGGCCCCAGATGATCTGGGTCGTCGCGCTGGTCTCCCAGTCGGCTCCCGCCGAGCCCATCTTGCTGCCGGGGAGCGCCTGCGGAATGCCGTAGGCGCCGCTCGACGCGTTGTAGGCCTGGTAGTTCCAACCCGATTCGCGGTTCCACAGGTCGACGAGGCAGGAGAACTGGTCGTCGCCCCAGCCGTACTCCGACGAAGCGATCGAACGCGCGGTCGCCTGCGCGCCGGCGACCGAGTTGTCACCCGACGATGCGGCGGAACCGGCCGACAGCGACGAGCCGCCCGAGGACGACTCGGCGGCTTCTTCGGCGGCGGCTGCTTCGGCCGCAGCCTCGGCTTCGGCGGCTGCCGCGGCGGCCGCTTCTTCCTCCGCCTTCTTCTTCGCGGCGGCTTCGGCTGCCCTGCGCTTGGCCGCTGCGGCCGCGAGGCGTTCGGCCTCCGCCTGCTCGGCGGCATCCAGGGCGCCGGCGAGTTCACCGGAGGCGGCGTTGGTCAGCGAGACCTCCACCAGCAGATCCTCGGTCATCTCGGGCAGCATCAGCGACGGAATGAGCTCGTGCTGTTCGAGCTCGTCCATCGCCGCCTCGAGGTCGTCGACGTCGATCGTGACGTCGGCCGCGCCAAGGTCGAGTTCCGATGCCTTGACTTCGGCTTCAACGGCCGCGGCGTCGTCGATCGCGGCTTCTGCCTGCACGAGCGCGAACTCGACGTCGGACGCGGCCTGGGCGAAGGTCGGGGCTTCGGTGGCGGCGCTGGCGACAGCGACGGCGTACGCAGGGGCTGCCGCGCCGGCGATGACGACGCCGACGGCGGCGCCGGCGGCGAGCCGGCGCAGCGGGTGGTGCGTGTTCCGCGCTTTCAGCGAGGACCGCGTCGGTGCCTCATGCGTTTCGAGGGTGTTCATGGTCAGTACCACCCCACCGACTGCGAGTGGCCCCACGCGGAGCACGGGGTGCCGTACACCGATGAGATGTAGCCGAGGCCCCAGATGATCTGGGTGGTGGCGTTGGTCTGCCAGTCCGAACCGGCCGACGCCATCTTGCTGCCGGGCAGCGCCTGCGGAATGCCGGTCGCGCCGCTGGACGCGTTGTAGGCCTGGTAGTCCCAGCCGGACTCCTTGTTCCACAGCGACTCGAGGCACGAGAATTGGTCGCTGCCCCAGCCGTAGTCGGACGATGCGATGGATGCCGCGGTCGCCTTGGCGCCGGCGACCGTGTTGCCTTCGGCGAGGACGGCGGCCGCTGCAGCGGCTTCGCGTTCCGCCTCGGCGGCGGCCTTCTGCTCGGCAAGGGCTTCGGCGATGCGCTGGGCCTCGGTGGCCTCGGCCTCGGCGAGTGCGGTTTCGAGGGTGTCTGCGGCCGACGCGACGACGGCCGTGGCAACCAGCACGTCTTCGGTGCGCTCGGGCAGCATCAGCGACGGCACGAGATCGAGGTCTTCGACCTCGGCGAGGGCGCTGCTGAGTGCGGACGTGTCGATCGTGGCGTCGACCTCGCCGAGCGGCAGGCCGGATGCGGCAGCCGCCTCGGTGAGCGCCTGCGCGTCTGCGAGGGTCTGCTCGGCGGCCGTGACGGCCGACTCTGCGTCGGACGCAGCCTGGTCGAAGGTCGGTGTCGCCGTGACGATGGCTGCGGCCGTGGCGGCGTAGGCGGGGGCGGCCGCACCGCTGAGCGCCGTCGCGATCGCGACCGCGATGCCCACGCGACGCAGCGGGTGCTGCGTGCGGCGCCGCGAGTCGCGGCGCCGGCGGGCAGGGGTGAGCTCGGAGGTTTCGGGCATGCGGGGGGTCCTTTCGTCGGCGCGCACAAGCGCGTCGGCATCGCGCCCCTTCGGGTGAGACGCGACCCCCTACCTTGAACCGTCAGTCTGGACGGTTCAGCAGGAAACCCTGGACGACCGGTGGGAGCCCGCTATGACCGGGCTCCGACCAGCAGTCCTGATCAGCGGCGATTTTCGCGATAGTAGGCAAGCAGCGCCTGGGTCGAGGCGTCCTGCGCGGCCACGGCATCCTGGTCGCCTTCGATGGCCGGCGCGATCTGCAGCGCGAGCTGCTTGCCGAGCTCGACACCCCACTGATCGAACGAGTTGATGCCCCAGATGACGCCCTGCGTGAAGGTGATGTGCTCGTACAGCGCGACCAGCTCACCGAGGGTGCGCGGGGTCAGATCTGCCGCGAAGATCGAGGTCGTCGGGCGGTTGCCCGCGAAGGTGCGGGCGGCCACGAGGGCGCCCGTCGTGCCCTCGGCCTCGACCTCTTCGGCGGTCTTGCCGAACGCGAGCGCCTTCGTCTGCGCGAGGAAGTTCGCCAGGAACAGGCCGTGCACGTCGCGGCCGTCGTCGGCGAGCGCGTAGGCGGGGTTCACGAACGCGATGAAGTCGGCGGGGATCAGCCGGGTGCCCTGGTGGATGAGCTGGTAGAAGGCGTGCTGGCCGTTGGTGCCCGGCTCGCCCCAGAAGATCTCACCGGTGTCGCTCGTGACCGGCGTCCCGTCCCAGCGCACGCTCTTGCCGTTGGATTCCATCGTGAGCTGCTGCAGGTAGGCGGCGAACCGGCTGAGCTGCTGCGCGTACGGCAGCACAGCGTGCGACTGCGACCCGAGGAAGTTCGTGTACCAGACGTTGAGCAGACCCATCAGCACCGGTACGTTCTGTGCCAGCGGAGTGGATGCCGTGTGCTCATCGACCGCGTGGAATCCGGCGAGCAGTTCGCGGAACGCGGCGGGACCGACGGTGATCACGAGCGACAGGCCGATGGCGGAGTCGACCGAGTAGCGGCCGCCCACCCAGTCCCAGAATCCGAACGCGTTGGCGGTGTCGATGCCGAAGGCCGCGACCTTGTCGAGCGCGGTCGACACGGCGGCGAAGTGGTGCGCCACGGCATCCGTCTTCTGCGCGTCGGAGTCGTCGATCGCGCCGACGGCCTGCAGGCCAGCCCACAGCCAGTCGCGTGCGAGGCGCGCGTTGGTGAGGGTCTCGAGCGTCGTGAACGTCTTCGATGCGACGATGAACAGCGTCGTCTCGGGGTCGAGATCCTTCGTCTTGTGCGCGAGGTCGAACGGGTCGATGTTCGACACGAAGCGCGCCTGGATGCCGGCGTCGGCGAACGGCTCGAGCGCTTCGCTGATCATGACCGGGCCGAGGTCGGAGCCGCCGATGCCGATGTTGACGACGTGCGTGACCTTCTTGCCGGTGACACCGACCCAGTCGCCGCCGCGCACACGCTCGGCGAACGCGTCCATCGCATCCAGCACCTGCTGCACGTCGGTGTCGATGTCCTGTCCGTCGACGACGAGCGCGGGGCTCGCGCCGGCGGGGCGGCGAAGCGCCGTGTGCAGCACTGCGCGGTCTTCGGTCGTGTTGATGTGCTCGCCCGCGAGCATCGCGGCGTACCGCTCGGCGACGCCGGTCTGTTCGGCGAGGCGCACGAGCGCTGCGACGATCTCGTCGGTGACGAGGTTCTTCGACAGGTCGACGCGAAGGTCGGCGAGGTCGAAAGTGAGCCGCTCGACGCGGCCGGGGTCGGTGTCGAACCAACCCCGCAGATCGGGAGAGAACCCGTCGCGCAGCGCGGTCAGGTCGTTCCAGGCGGGCGTGGTCGTGGCATCGATCGGCGTGGTCACGAGCAACACGCTAGTCGGGTGCATGCGGGCCGTTCACCCGTATGACGCAAAGAGTAGGGCCGGTCGGGGAAACCATCCGACCGGCCCTGTCATCCCTTGCACCAGAGAATCGCACACAGAGGGGGGAATCTGTGTCTTACGCAGTCGGGGGAACTGCGATGACTCGACTGTATAACGGCACGGTAACGACCGCCATGCTCTCGGCTGGACCCATAACGGACGCATAGGGAGCGTTCAGGAATCCACTCATGCAGCCGGGACTGCCAACTCCCACCGGTCGCCGACGGGTGTGAAGCCGATGCGGCCGTAATACGGGTCCTTCATGCCGGCGGGAGAGAGGATGCGGGTGAACCCGCGACGCGAGAACACGTCGGAGGTGCGGAAGACGAACTCGCCCGGCGACAGATCGCGGCGGCGCGGCGTCACCCAGTCGAGCACGATCTCGACAGTGCCCTCGCCGGCGTCGCGGGCCAGTACGACGCCGACGGTCTCGTCGCCGTCGAGCACGAGGTAGGCGACATCGGCCGGCAGTCGTTCGCCTGCGAAGCCTGGGTTGTACCGGGCGATGTCGCCCGCGTGCACGGCGAGGACGTGCTGCAGGTAGCGGTCGTCGCCGTCGACCTCGAGCACCGTGTACGCGGATTCGTCATGCCGGCGCCGCAGCATGCGCAACAGGTACACGATGTTGATGACGGCGAGCACGACGTTCAAGCCGACCATCGGCCAGACGCCGACGACGGCGTTGTAGCCGATCAGCACGAGGCACCCGACGAGGTTGATCAGTCGCAGCCGCGCGACCCGGGTCTGCAGCAGTGAGACGACGAGGATGGCAGAGCCGAGCCAGCCGACCGCTTCGATGAGGTCCATGCGCCCACCCTATTGAGCGGGCCCCGCGGGCGCGGCGTGCCGTCCGTCTGCGCGCAGCCACGCGACCGCGAGCCCCGCGGCGATCGCCACCATGACCAGCACGCCGCCCGCCACTCCCGGCCACGCGAACCCTGCGAACGCGAAGCCGAGCAGCCAGCCGAACAGGCTCGACCCGCCGTAATAGCCCAGATAGTAGAGCGACGCGGCCTGCGCGCGTGCTTCGGGGGCGCTCGCGACCGGTGCCCACCCCGACGCGATGGCGTGGGCCGCGAAGAAGCCGGCCGTCATCGCGAGCAGCCCGATCACGACCGCCCAGATCGTGTCGACGAGGGTGAGGGTGAGCCCACCCGCCATGACCGCCGTCGAGGCGAGCAGCACCGGCAGTCGCCCGGAGCGTGCGCCGAGACGGCCCGCCCACGGCGAAGCCACGGTGCCCGCCAGATAGGCGAGGAACAGGAACGACACGACCCACAGGGGCAGCGCGAACGGCGGCGCCAGCAAACGGAACCCGAGGTAGTTGTACACCGCCACGAACCCGCCCATCAGTAGGAATCCCTGCGCATAGAGCGCCACCTGACGCCGGTCGCCGAGGTTCATCCGCAGCCGCGCCCACAATGACGGCCCGCCGCGACGGATGCCGGGCTCGAAGCCGCGCGCCGCCGGGATCAGCGTCAAGAACAGAACGGCTGAGACCACGCAGACGGCGGCGACGGCGAACACGCCCCACCGCCACTGCCCGATGTCGCCGAACGGTCCCGCGACCAGCCGGCCCGCGAGCCCCCCGATCGACGTGCCCGCGATGTAGCTGCCCGCCGCGGCGGCGGTGTGCCCGGCATCCACTTCTTCGGCGAGGTAGGCCAGCGCGATCGCCGGCACCGCGCCGAGTGCCACGCCTTCGAGACCCCGCGCCAGCAGGAGGAGCTCGAGCGTGGGCGAAAGTGGCGCGACCAGGCCGCACAGGGTCGCCGCGACGATGCCGACCGTCATCGCCGGCACCCGCCCGATCCGGTCGGCGACCACCGACCAGCCGATGACGGATGCCGCGAGCCCGAGCGTCGTCACCGAGACGGACAGTGCGGCATCGGCGGGCGAGGCCGAGAACTCCTCGGCGATGAACGGCAGCACCGCCTGCGTCGAGTACAGCTGTGCGAACGTTGCGATCCCGGCGAAGAAGAGCCCCGCCAGCAGGCGCCGGTACTCGCGACTGCCGGGCAGATGGCCGGTGAACGCGTGCACCCTCCCACGCTAACGGTGGAAGGGTGCACGCGGATGCCGGATCAGTCCTGTCGCAGCACGACCTCGCCGGCCGAGACGCGCACGTCGACGGTCGAGGTGGCGCCCGAAGACGTGTCGAGGTTGTTGTCGAACGTGCCGGCCGACACGTCCGAGGTGACCCGGTAGGTGCCGTCGGGGAGGGCCAGGTGCACCGAGCCCGCACTCACGCCGATGTCGAGGCTATCCGAGGGCGCTCCCGTCAACTGGCCCTTCACCGTGCCGGCACTGACGTCGATCACGACCGTGCGAGGTGCGTCGACGTCGAGGTTGACGGTGCCGGCGCTCACGTGCGTATCGAGCGATGCCACGACGCCCGACAGGTCGATCTCGCCGGCGCTCAGCTCGAGCCGTACGTCGCCGAACGCGCCCGAGGCCTCCACCGAGCCGGCGCTCACGTCGAAGGTCGCGTCGATGCCGGTGAGTTCCATCGGCAGGGTCAATACGGCGCGATCTCCTTCTGACCCGAACCAGCTCCAGCCGCCGAACCAGCCGCGGTCCACCGACACCGTCAGCTGGTCGCCGGAGCGGTCGAGCTGCCAGTCGTCGGCTCCCGGGCCTTCGACGGTGAGGGTGGCTTCGTCGACGCGTTCGAAGACGACGTCGAGTTCACCGGCTGACGTCGACGTCTCCACGGACTCGACATCGTCGGCGCTCGCCGACCGCTCGATCGTCTGGGTGGCGGCGGTGCGCAGGGCGCCGAGGATGCCGAAGACGACCGTGCCGAGAATGAGGACCGCGCCGATCACGATCGCGATGATCGCGATGGCTGTTGCGGAGCCGCGGGGCTGCGGCGCCGGGGTCGGGGGAACCTGCTCGGGCGTCGGGGGTGTGATCGTGGCGCTCATCGCGCTGCTCCGTTCTGCGGCTGGCCGCCGCCGTGTTCGAGGTGGGCGAGCACCGCCAGGACGCGGCGGTTGCCGTGCTCGTCCTGTTCGAGGTCGAGCTTCTGGAACAGCGACGTGATGTGCTTTTCGACGCTGGCCTCGGTGATGAAGAGGGTCTGTGCGATCGCCTGGTTGCTCTTGCCCTCGGCGATCAGGGCGAGCACGGTGCGCTCGCGGTCGGTCAGGCGCGACATCCGTTCGTCGCGTGCCCGTCGGGTGAGTAGCTGTGCGACGACCTCGGGGTCGAGCACCGTGGCCCCCGCGGCGATCCGGTCGATCGATGCGAGGAAGTCCTTCACATCGGCGACACGGTCCTTCAGCAGATACCCGAGGGCGGCGCCGTGGCTCGTGATGAGCTCGCTGGCGTAGCGCTCCTCGACGTACTGGCTGAGCACGAGCACCGGCAGGTCGGGGTCGGCCGTGCGCAGCGCGAGTGCGGCGCGGATGCCTTCGTCGGTGAATGTCGGCGGCAGTCGCACGTCGACGATGCACAGGTCGGGCGAGGTCTCGGTGGCCGTGTCCGACAGGTGTGTCGCGTCGGGGAGCGCGGCGACCACGTCGTGGCCGGCGTCTTCGAGCACGCGCACGAGGCCCTCCCGCAGGAGCGCGGAGTCTTCGCAGATCAGGATGCGCACGGGACGCTCACCTCCAGGGCGGTCGGGCCGCCGGTCGGGCTTTCGAGTCGGGCGGTGCCGCCGGCGGCGAGCACGCGGTTCGTGATGCCGTCGAGGCCGCCACCGGGCTGCACGTGGGCGCCGCCGATGCCGTTGTCTTCGACGCGGGCCCACAGGGTGCCGTCGTCGCGGCGTCGCACCGTGACCCGGGCCTGCGAGCCGCGGGAGTGCTTGGCCGCGTTCGTGAGCGACTCGGCGATCGCGAAATACAGGGCGGCTTCGGCGGTGGCGCTGCACCGCCCGTCGACGCGCACGTCGAGCTGCACCGGAATCGGGGAGCGTGCCGCGAGGGCCGAGAGGGCGGCATCCAGTCCGCGGTCATCGAGCACCGAAGCGTGGATGCCGCGGGCGAGCTGTCGCAGTTCGGTGATCGCCGCCTTCGTCGAGGTGTGCGCCTCGTCGACGAGCGCCTTCGCAGCTGCGGGATCGGAATCGATCTTCTGCTGTGCGAGGCCGAGCGTCATGGCGACCGACACCAAGCGGGGCTGGACGCCGTCGTGCAGGTCGCGTTCGATGCGGGTGCGCTCCACCTCGCTGGCACGGACGGCTCCGGCGCGTTGCGTCGAGGCGGCGCGCGCCTGCTCGGCGAGGATCGCCTCCCGCGACGGCACGAGGATCGCGCGGGTCAGCACAGCGTGCAGCAGCGCGACACCCAGCAGGATGGCGAGTGAGACGACGATGCCGGCGACACCGGCGGCGAGCGCCCAGCCGCTGTCGATGATGAGTCCGGTGCCGGGAAGGCGGACCGGCTCGGTGCCGCGCAGGGGAGCGAACAGCAGCCCGATGCTCGACGTCAGCCACGCGATCGTCGGCAGCACGATGAAGCCGAGGACGGTGCCGACGGCGGCGCTGGCGACACCGCGCCACATCGCGCCGTCGATGAACTGCTGCCACAGGGTGCGCAGCCATCCGCCGAATCCTGGGCGGCCGCTGCTGCGCGGTCGCAGTCGGGGAATGCCGAAGCCGTAGAGGCCCTCGACCCGCTCGTGCTCGACCCAGGCCAGGGCGAACAGCACGTAGAGGAACGCGACGAGGATCGCTGCGCCGACGACGACGATCAGCAGGCTGATGCCGACGCTGAGCAGCGTTGCGAGGAGGGAGAAGGCGAGCGCGCCGAGCAGGCCGAGCGCCGCCAGTTGCGCGAGCGCGCCGAGGTGCGTGAGCAGCCCGGGTCGTCGCTTGGGGGATACGGGTTCTGAGGTCATGGCTCCACGCTATTTTCGGCGGTCTTCGGCGGCATCCGAGGCATCCGGAGACCTGGGGTGGGGATAACCCCCGGTCTGAGCCTGACACGATGGAGGCGTGACAGCACCCGACATCCGCCTCATCGCCGTCGACATGGACGGCACGCTTCTGCTTCCCGACGGCACGATCCCCGACGGGCTGTGGCCGTTGCTTGAGCGACTGCGCGAACGGGGCATCGCCTTCGCGCCCGCCAGTGGCCGTCAGCTCGCGACCCTGCGGGGCATGTTCGGACACGTCGAGGGTGAGCTTGACATCATCGCCGAGAACGGCGCCTACGTCGTCCGCGGCGACGAGGAAGTCGGCAGCGACGCGATGGATGCCGCATTCGTCGCCGACCTGCTCACGCGCCTCGACGAACTCGGGCGCGAGTCGCTGAACATCGGTGTCGTGCTGTGCGGCAAGCGGTCGGCGTACATCCAGACGCCCGATCCGCAGATCCACGCCGAAGCGGCGAAATACTACGCGGCGCTGGAGCGTGTCGACGACCTGCGCGCCGTCGACGACCAGATCCTCAAGATCGCGATCTACGACGTCGACGGCGGCGAGGAGCACACCGCCCCGGCGTTGGCGGATCTGCGCGAGACGCACCAGGTCGTCGTCTCGGGTGCGCACTGGGTCGACGTCATGAACCAAGGCGTCGACAAAGGGGTGGCCCTGCGGGCGCTGCAGCGCGCGATCGGCATCACGACGGCGCAGACCGCCGCGTTCGGCGACTACCTGAACGACGTCGAGATGCTGCGTGCCGCCCACTGGTCGTACGCGATGGCCGACGCCCACCCCGACGTCGTCGCCGCGGCACGGTTCCGGGCGCCGTCCAACGAAGACCTCGGTGTGCTCACGGTCATCGAGGAGCTCCTGTCCTGAGGTGTCGCGGGCTCAGTGGGGCGCGTGGTACTCGCTCTCGCCGCGCTTCCAGTAGCCCTTCACGACGATCTGGTCGGCGCTGAGCCCCCATCGGTCGATCAGTAGCGCACGCCCCGTCTTGACGATCGCCTGCTCCGCCGCCACGAAGCCGAACACGTCGCCGTTCGGGCGGTCGGCGGCGGTCAGTGTGTCGAGCCGGGCCGCGAGGGCGGTGCCGGACGCGGCACCACCTCGGTGCACCTGCTCGACCGTCACGCCCGCGGGGGCGTCGATCGGGAGTTCGTGCTCGGTGTCGACCACTTCGACGATGATGCGGCCGACTGCGCCCTCGTCCATCAGATGCGCGAAGCGACGCATCGCGGGCACGGCGGTCTCGTCGCCGGCGAGCAGCCACGCGTCCGGGCGCCCGGTGATGAGCATTGATCCGCGTGGACCGCCGACGCCGGCGAACGCGCCGATCTCGGCCGTCGCTGCCCACGGCGCCGCCACGCCCTCGGCGCCGTGCAGCGCGAATTCGAGATCGAGCCACCCGGCCTCGCCGTCCCACGCGAGCGGCGTGTACTCGCGACTCGGCGCGGCGCGCAGCTCATCGACCGAGCCGGGCTCGATGTCGGGAAAGAACACACGAATGTGGTCATCGCTGCCGGGGGAGTCGAACCCGATCAGGTCGGACCCCTCGAGTCGGATCCGCACGTACCCCGGCGTGATCCACTGGCGCGCTGCGAGACGAGTGCTGCGGAACCGCAGGTCGAGGGGCTGTCGCTCCAGCCGGAAAGAGGTGGTCGCACGCAACGAATTGGGATCGCTCATAAGGTTAGGCTAACCTACACAAGCCAGGTGATATATCGTCCGCTCGTCGCAGCGGCACACCCGGCACGCACCGAAGCACACACCGTCACCAGAGGGGCCATCCATGCCTTCGCGCCGTTCCCGTTCCGCCGTCCTCGCCATCGGCACCGTCTTCGCGCTCAGCCTCGCGGGCTGTGCCAGCGCAACGACGCCCGCCTCGTCCGAGACCGAAGCCGCCGAGCCGACGACCATCACCGTCGAAGACAACCACGGCACGCAGACCGTCACCGTGCCGCCGACGAGTGTCGTCGCCACCGACAACCGCACGATCGTCACGCTCGACAGCTGGGGTGTCGAGATCGTCGCAGCGCCCCTCGACATCTTCCCGGCCGACCTCTCGTACAAGGCCGAGGGCGCCGACGTCATCAACCTCGGCAACCACGGCGAGCCCGACCTCGAGGCCGTCGTCGCGGCCGACCCCGACCTGATCATCAACGGGCAGCGATTCCAGAGCTACTACGCCGACTTCCAGACGCTCGTGCCCGACGCCACGATCGTCGAGCTCGACCCCCGCGAGGGCGAGGCGTTCGACGCCGAGCTCATCCGCCAGGTCACCGTGCTCGGCGAGATCTTCGGCAAGGAGGACGAGGCCGCGCAGCTCGTCGCCGACTTCGAGGCGTCGATCGACCGCGTCACCTCTGCGTACGACGCGGGCGACTCGGTCATGGCCGTCATCACCTCCGGCGGCGAGATCAACTACGCCGCACCCACCACGGGTCGCACGCTCGGCCCGGTGTTCGACGTCCTCGGACTGACCCCGGCGCTCGAGGTCGAAGGCTCGAGCGAGCACCAGGGCGATGACATCTCGGTCGAGGCGATCGCCGCGTCGAACCCCGACTGGATTCTGGTCATGGACCGCGACGCCGGCGTGAGCGCCAACACCGACGAGGCCTACACGCCGGCGAACAACCTCATCGGCCAGTCCGAGGCGCTGCAGAACGTCACCGCGGTCTCTGAGGGCAACATCGTGTACATGCCCGCAGGCACGTACCTCAACGAGGGCATCGAGACGTACACGGCGTTCTTCAACGCCTTCGCTGACGCGCTCGAGGGCTGAGCCCACTCGACGTTTCGTCTCGTCGCTGCGCTCCTCGCTCGACGACCGGCCCTGCATCCGGTCGTTGAGCGAGCGCAGCGAGACGAAACGCTCCCGACGAGGTACCCATGACCATCGCTTCCGCCACCGCCACCGCCACACCACGCCGCGCCCGAGGCCGCCTGTTCACCTGGCCGCTGCTGCTCGGCGTGCTCGGGGTCGGCGCGCTCGTCACCGTGTCGCTGTTCGTCGGTGTGTACGACGTCGTCGGCGAGGCAGACGGTGGCGAGATGTTCCTCATCACCCGCATCCCGCGCACGGTCGGCCTGATTCTCGCCGGTACGGCGATGGCGATGTGCGGCTTGGTGATGCAGCAGCTCACGCAGAACCGGTTCGTCGAACCCACCACGACCGGCACCACCGAATGGGCGGGCCTCGGGCTGCTGTTCGTCATGCTGCTGTTCCCCGATTCGCCGCTGATGGTCCGCATGATCGGCGCCGTCGCGATGGCCTTCGTCGGCACGATGCTGTTCTTCGCGTTCCTCCGACGGGTCATGCTGACCTCCTCGATCATCGTCCCGATCGTCGGCATGATGCTCGGCGCCGTCATCGGTGCGATCTCCACCTTCATCGCGCTGTCGACGAACATGCTGCAGAGCATGGCGATCTGGTTCACCGGCTCGTTCACCTCGGTGCTGCGCGGGCAGTACGAGCCGCTGTGGGCCGTGCTGATCGTCGTCGTGGCCGTGTTCATCGCCGCCGACCGCTTCACGATCGCCGGGCTCGGGCAGGACATCGCCACGAACGTCGGCGTGAACTATCAGCGCGTCGTTCTCATCGGCACGGCGCTGATCGCGCTGGCATCCGGTGTGGTGACCGTCGTCGTCGGCAACCTGCCATTCCTCGGACTCATCGTCCCGAATGTCGTCTCGCTCATCCGCGGCGACGACCTGCGCTCGAACCTGCCCTGGGTCGCACTCGGCGGCATCGCGCTGATCACGGCGTGCGACATCGTCGCGCGCGTGATCAACATGCCCTTCGAGGTGCCCGTCTCACTCATCCTCGCCATGATCGGCTCGGTCGTGTTCATCACTCTTCTGCTCCGGCAGCGTCGCCGTGTTTGACGCGCGTACCGCCCCGCACACCCGTCGTTGGTCGGGTCCGTTCCCGACCCCTGCGCATGCCCGCCGCTACCGGATCACAATGCTCCTGCTCGCGATCGCCGCTGTGCTGATCGCCGTCGGCATCCTCGCGTGGGACAACCCGGCCCCGGCCGGCAGCGACGGGTTCTGGCGCATCGCGGCGCTGCGGGTGTCGAGCCTCGCGGTGATCCTCGTGGTGGCGCTGTGCCAGGGGATCGCGACGATCACGTTCCAGACCGTGACCGGCAACCGCATCGTCACGCCGTCGCTCATGGGCTTCGAATCGCTCTACACCGCGATCTCCACGGCCGCCATCTTCTTCTTCGGTGCGGCGGGGGCGCTGATGGTGCAGGGGGCCGGTCCCTACTTGTTGCAGATTCTCGTCATGCTCGCCTTCTCGGGGCTGTTGTACGGCTGGCTGCTGTCGGGCCGGTACGCGAACGTGCAGATCATGCTGCTGGTCGGCATCATCCTCGGCGGCGCGCTCGCCGCATTCTCGACGTTCCTGCAGCGCATGCTCACGCCGACCGAGTTCGACCTGCTGATGGCCAGACTCATCGGCAGCGTCGCCAACGCCGACGTCACGTACCTGCCGATCGCCGTGCCGCTGGCGGGGCTCGCGGTCACAGCGCTGTGGTGGGGCGGGCGCCGCCTCGACGTGCTCGCGCTCGGTCGACCGGTCGCGCTGAACCTCGGGGTCTCGCAGCGGCGGGACTCGATCCTGGCGCTGCTGATGGTGTCGATCCTCATGGCGGTCTCGACCTCGCTCATCGGGCCGATGACGTTCTTCGGGTTCCTCGTCGCGATGCTCACCTACCAACTCGCCGACACGTACGATCACCGTCGCATGTTCGCGATGGCGTGGCTGCTGGGTGTCGTCGTGCTCGGCGGGGCCTACTTCGTGCTGAAGCACATCTTCTACGCGGCCGGCTCGGTCGGCATCATCGTCGAGATCGTCGGCGGCACCTTCTTCCTCATCCACCTGCTGCGAAAGGGACGCCTGTGATCTCGCTCACCGCCGTCGAGAAGCGCTACAGCACCGACGTCGCGATCGGCCCCGTCGACCTCCACCTGCCCGCCGGGGGCATCACCGCACTCATCGGGCCCAACGGCGCCGGAAAATCGACCCTGCTCACGATGATCGGACGCCTGCTCGAATCGGATGCCGGCACCATCTCGGTCGGCGGCCACGACATCGCGTCGACCAAGTCGCGCGAGCTCGCGAAGGTCGTCGCGATTCTGCGGCAGGAGAACCACTTCGTCACACGGCTCACGGTGCGCCAGCTCGTCGGCTTCGGACGGTACCCGTACTCGCAAGGGCGGCTCACCCGCGACGACGAGGCGATCATCGACCGGTCGATCGACTTCCTCGGTCTCGAGGGGCTCGAGGGTCGCTATCTCGACGAGCTCTCGGGCGGGCAGCGGCAGCGGGCGTATGTCGCGATGGTGCTTGCGCAAGACACCGACTACGTGCTGCTCGACGAGCCGCTCAACAACCTCGACATCCAGCATGCGGTGCAGATGATGCGCCATCTGCACCGCGCCGCCACAGAGCTCGGCCGCACCATCGTCGTCGTGCTGCACGACATCAACTTCGCGGGGCACTACGCCGACCGGGTGTGCGCCATGAAGGACGGCAAGGTCGTCGCCTTCGGCACGCCCGACGAGATCATTCGGGGTGACGTGCTGTCAGACATCTTCGACACCCAGGTCGACGTCGTCGACGGCCCGCGCGGGCGCCTCGCCGTCTACTACTGACCCCGCGGCCGCCCCGGTCCGGGTGTCAGAGGCGGGCGCCGTCGTCGAACGGGTCGTCGAGGCCGGGGGTGCGCCCCCGCCACGATTCATAGGCGATGAGCCACCCGATCGAGATGATGACGGCGAGGGTGACGCCCAGCCACACGCTCTGCAGGATGAGTCCGATCAGCACCCCGAGCCCCAGCAACACAACGGTGCCAGCCAACCACCCGATGCGACCGCGCGGCCAGCCTGTGTCTCGACCCGTCATGTGTCCAGCCTAGGCGTCGTCGGGCCTTGCGGGGCGGGTCAGGATGCGGGGGCCTGCCCGTTGAGCGCGACCATCCAGTCGATGCCGAACTTGTCCTGGAACATGCCGAATTTGCCGCCCCACGGTGGTGTCTCGTACGGCATGGTGACGGTGCCGTCCGCCGACAGTCCGTCCCAGGCCGCCTGCAGGCGATCTGCGTCGTCCCCGCTGAGCGACACCGAGATGCCGGCGGGGGCTGCGTAGGGCATGCTGCTGGGCGTGTCCGAGGCCATCAGCACGAGGCCGTCGTCGGTCGTCAGTTGACCGTGCATGACGAGGTGCGTCTCTGACGGGTCGATCCCCATGTCGGGGAACGCAGTGAAGTCGTCGACCTGCAGGTCGCCGCCGAGCACCGAATGGTAGAACTCCAGGGCGGCCCGTGCCGTGCCCTGGAACGAGATGTACGGGTTCAGGTTCACCGTGATGCCTCCGTTCGCGTCGACGCCCGGTGCGCCGCCGCGAACAGTGTCCACCCGACCTCCGACACCCGCAACGGGGTCAGCGTGAACGGTGGTCCTCTGGGTGCAGCCGCGGTGCGCGACGGGGCTCGCGTGCACCGCTCAGTCCGATGAGACGGATCACCCGCTGCCGGTGCCCCGCCCACGGTTCGAGGAGCGCACGCATTCCGTCATCGTCCACGCGGCTGCCGGTCAGGGCGTAGCCGACCTCGTGCGCCAGATGGAAGTCGCCGAAGCTCACGGCGTCGGCGTCTCCGAACGCACGGATGCGGGTCTCGGCCGCCGTCCACACGCCCACGCCGCGAAGGCTCGTGAGCACCCTGTCGCGGTCGGCCCCGGTCTCCGCCTGCGACGCGGCTCGTTCGATCGCCGCACGCCGGCGTGCGGCCTCCACCACCGTCCGGGACTGCGGCGGCTCGAGCCCCGCACGATGCCACCCCCAACTCGGCACGAGATTCCAGTCGCCGGGCGGCGCGAACATCGGCCGCGGGGTCGGCCCGGGCGCGCGCTCGCCGAACCACGTGAGGATCGCGCGCCACGCCCCGAACGCCTGCATGCCGGTCACCTTCTGCTCGAAGATCGACGAGGCCAGCGCGTCGAAGACGAGGTCGGTCGCCCCCATCCGAAGGTCGCCGTGGCGGCGGTGCACGGCTGCGACGAGCGGATGCCGCGACGCGTCGAAGCCGGTCGGATCGTCGTCGGCGCCGCACAGACGGGGGAGCTGTTCGAGTGCCCAGTCGGCGCCGGGTCCCCACGCCGCCGCGCGTGTGCGCGTGCGCTCCGGACGGATCGCGACCGTCGCGACCCCCTGCGGGGTACGGACCGCTCGCCAGATGACACCGGCGGTCGACGTCTGCGACGGATCCTGTCCGCCGCGCTGCTGCGGCCTGACGGCCCGCCACACGTCGATCGACTGTCGCGGTCGGAACTCGGTTTCGACCGGTCGCTCGTGCTGCGGTGCGGGTCGGTGCGCTGTGGCCAGCGGCATCCGCCCCATCCATGTCATGCGGTCACCTTACGCCGTCACGCCGACATCGCCGACCCCGCGTGTCGGGCTCGGCGATGTCGGCGTCGGCGCTCAGAAGCGGTCGGGCGACGGCGTGCCGTGGCCGTAGCGGATGACGACGTCGGCGTGGCGGTCGAAGCGGTAGCCCACGCCGCGCACGGTGCGCACGATGTCTTCGTAGCGGCCGAGCTTGGAGCGCAGGCGACGCACGTGCACGTCGATCGTACGCTCGCCGGGCACCTCTTCGTCGGTCGCGTGGCTCCACAGCGACGAAACCAGCTCGGTGCGCTCGATCGTGCGGCCCTCGCGCAGCACGAGATACTGCAGCAGCTCGAACTCCTTGAAGGTGAGCGCGGCCGACTCGCCGTCGATGTGCACGCGGCGGCGCGAGATGTCGATCGTGACGCCACCGGGAACGTGGTCGATCTCGGGCTCTTCGGGCTTGGTGCGGGCCACGGCGCTGGGCTCGTGGAGTGCGAGGCGCACGACGTCGACGTCGCGTCCACCGGCGGCGGCCGGGGCGAGCGCGACGGTCGCGTAGGACTCGGCGTGCGGGGCGAGCTCCGCCAGTGTGCGGCGCAGCGCGGTGACCAGGGTCGAGAGGCTGACACCGTCGGCGGCGGCCTTGACCTCATCGATGCCGACGTACAGGGCGAAGCCGCGAGGCAGGGTTCCGGTGGGCAGGCCGGACGAGGGCGATGCCGCGGCTGCGGAGGCCGCAACCTCTTCGACGGCGTGGAGGTGACGGGGTGTTGAGGGGCGGGAGAGAAGCGCGGTGGTCGACATGAGGATGTCCTTCGGGGCGGAACCCGGGCGAAATGCCGGAAGCGGGTTCGGGCGGTGTTGCCTGGTGGCCGATGCGGCCGATGTGCGAGGCAACCGGAATCCGCGTTGTGCGCGGGCGTATCCGGGTGCCTCGGGGGTCTGCGCGTTCAGAAGCGGCAGGACCCGGCGGGGATCACCGTGTCAGCGACACATTCGGCAACACATGACATCGCGCGCAGGCATCATGATGCCCACGGTTCCGTTCGCCTCCCGGGCGGACAGAGTGCGTGCGATGTCAGTCATGGGGACGATTATGACGAATCGTGTCTGAACGTGTCAAACCGCGTAGCAGGCGCGGCGGATTCGTGACGGAATGTGACAGAGTGCTCAATCGGGTTGCGTCGGCATCCGCAAGGTCCGACGTGCGGCGTACGGTGTGGGTATGACGGAACTGCAGTTCGCGCACGAACCCGACGCGTCGCGCTACACGCTCCATCACGGCTCCGACCTCGTGAGCGTGCTCGACTACCGCGACGACGGGCGAACGGTCGCCCTCACCCGCGCCTACACGATCCCGACATTCCGGGGGAGCGGATACGCGGGCGAACTCGTCGACCGCGCCGTCGCGCACCTCGAGCAGGCCGGCGAGCGCCGGGTCAGTCCGGTCTGCTGGTACGTCGCCGACTGGTTCGCCGCCAACCCGCAGCGCTCGGGCATCCTCGTCGAACGACGCGCCGGCTGACGTCAGCGCTCGCCGTCGCCCACGATGACGGATGCCGCCGGCGCGGCGTCACGGATGAGCGTCTCGTGGCCGCGCCCGGGTACCTCGTACAGCTTCGCGTCCGCCACGCCGGCGACGATCTGCTCGCACCATTCGCGCGGTGAAACGGGGTCGTGCTCGCCGCGCATGACGAGTGTCGGCGCGGTGATCGCACCGAGCGCGTCCTCCGGCCGGTGGACGAGCATGGCGCGCATCTTGCGACGCAGGTGAGGCCCGGCGCGCAGATATTCGCGCGCGCCCAGTAGCAGCACCTTCGGGCTCTCGTCGAGCAGGTCGACGCCCAGCCGCCACAACTGCGTGCGCGCCTGGCGACCGCGCGGGTCGACGGTCGGGGCGACCAGCACCAGTCTGGCGACGAGTTCGGGGTGGCGTGCGGCGGTCTCGACCGCGACCTGTGCGCCCATCGAATGGCCGATCAGCACGACCGGGCCCCGGTCGACGTGTCGCAGTTAGGCGGCGAGCAGGTCGGCGGTGCGGGCCATGGTCGGGGTGCGCTTCGGCTCGGGCGCCTCCCCGTAGCCCGGCTGGTCGACGGCGATCACGAGCCCGTGGGACTGCAGCCGGTGCGTCAGGTCGGCGAAGACCTTGCGCCCCATCCCGATGCCGTGCACGAGCACGAAGGTCGTGTCGGATGCGGTGTCGCCGCGCTGCTCGGCGATCAACGTCGCGCCGGCGTGGCGGAACTGCTCGATCGGACCGTCGACGACGGGGACGCCGGTCAGGACGTCGATCGTGCGGTCGGCGTCGGCGCCGAGCCGCTGCAACCGCCGTTGCGCCTGCGAACGCGCATCGCGCAGCATCCGCTCGGCCGCAGCGCGGATCTCGGCGAGGCGACGCGCGGGATCGGTGGCGGATGACATGGATTCGAGCGTACGCCTGGTCGGATCCGCGTCCGCGGCGTACCGTGGCCCGCATGTGTCGCAACATCCACACGCTCCACAACTTCGAGCCCGCCGCCTCAGAAGACGAGGTGCACGCTGCCGCGTTGCAGTACGTGCGCAAGATCGCGGGTACGACCAAGCCGTCGAAGGCGAACCAGGCCGCCTTCGACCACGCCGTCGCCGAGATCGCGCACGCGACGCGGCATTTGCTCGAGGGCCTCGTGGCGGTCAGCCCGCCGAAGAATCGCGAGGAAGAGGCGGCCAAGGCCCGCGCCCGTGCCGAGAAGAGCGGACGGTACGCGCCCCGCATCGCGTCGTGACGGCAATCGGCGCGTAGTCTGCAACGGTGACCCGACCGCTCATTCCCGTCGTCGGCGCCGTCATCGAGCGCGACGGGCTGGTGCTGTGCGCGCGTCGCGGCGGCGGTCCGCTCGCCGGGTGGTGGGAGTTTCCCGGCGGCAAGGTCGAACCGGGTGAAGCGGATGCCGAGGCGCTCATCCGCGAGATCTCTGAAGAGCTCGCGTGCCGCATCGCGGTGGGCGAGCAGGTGACGGGAGCGAAGCACGACGCGCCGCACGTGTCGATCGAGCTGACGACGTACCGCTGCAGGCTCATCGCGGGTGAGCCGATCGCTTCAGAGCACTCCGAGCTCGTGTGGCTCCCCGTTGCGCGGCTGCGCGAGTTGGCGTGGGCGCCGGCAGACCTGCCCACCGTGCAGGTCTTGGAATCTGCGGACTGACACCGCCGGTTCGGCCACGCGCCGACCCGGCTGGGGAGGGATGTCGGAGGCTGCTCGTACCGTGAGGACATGCGCATCCTGCACACCTCCGACTGGCACATCGGGCGGACCTTCCACGGTCACTCCACGCTCGATGCGCTGCGCGGCGTGCTCGAGGCGCTGACCGAGCAGGTGCGCACCCACGATGTCGATCTCGTGATCGTCGCCGGCGACGTCTTCGACTCGGCGACCCCCTCTGCGGGCTGCTATCCGCTGCTCACTGACACGCTCGCCGCGTTCCGCGACGCGGGTGCGACCGTCGTCGTGACGAGCGGCAACCACGACTCCGCGGCTCGGCTCGGGTTTCAGGCAGGACTCCTGCGCGACGGCATCCACGTCCTCACCGACACCCAGCAGGTGGGCACCCCCATCACCCTCAGCGACGAGCACGGTCCCGTGCACGTGTACGGCATTCCGTATCTCGAGCCCGCGCTCGTGCGCCACCAGTGGCCGGGCGTGCGCACGCAGGCCGCCGCGCTCGGTCACGCCATGGACCTCGTCCGCGCCGACCTCGCGGCCCGGGGCGGCCGGTCGGTCGCGATCGCCCACTGCTTCGCGGCCGGCGTCGCTCCGACGCCGAGCCTCGAGCGCGACATCCAACAGGGCGGCCTCGATGTGGTTCCGCTGCAGACGTTCGACGGCGTCGACTACATGGCGCTCGGCCACATCCACGGCAGGCAGCAGCTCGCGCCGCACATCCGGTACGCCGGTGCACCGCTGCACTACAGCTTCGGTGAGGGCGACAAGCCGCGCGGCTCGTGGCTCGTCGACATCGACGCCCAAGGCTTCGGCGAGGCGACCTGGCTCGAACTTCCCGTGCCGCGCCGACTCGTGACGCTGACCGCGTCGCTCGAAGACCTTCTCGCAGACGAGCGGTTCGCGGCCGACGAAGCCGCGTGGGTCTGCGCACAGTACACCGACACCCTGCCGCAGCGCGACCCGCTGCGCCGGCTGCAGGCTCGCTTTCCGCACTGCGCGTCGGTCGTGCACCTGCCCGAACAGCAGGAGCACGATGACGCCCGCACCTACGTGCAGCGCGTGCGGGCCGCGCAGACCGATCGCGAACTGATCGAGGCGTTCCTCGTGCATGTGCGCGCCGGGGAGGGTGCAACCGAGCGCGAGAGCGACCTGTTGCGCGACCTGCTCGACGAGCAAGCGCTCGCCGAGGCGCACGCGTGAAGCTGCACCGGCTCGAACTGACCGGGTTCGGGCCGTTCCGTGAGCGGCAGGTCGTCGACTTCGACGCCTTCGACGGCGACGGCGTGTTCCTCATCACCGGCCGCACCGGCGCCGGAAAATCCAGCATCCTCGACGGTGTGAGCTTCGCGCTCTACGGCTCGGTGCCCCGCTACGACGGCGGCGACCGACGACTGCGAAGCGACCACTGCCACCTCGACGATCCGACCGAAGTGCGGCTCGAATTCACCGTCGGAGGGGCACGTTGGCGCGTCACGCGTGCGCCCGACTACGAACGGCCGGCCAAACGGGGCGGCGGTGTGACGGTCGAACCGGCGCACGTCGAGATTGAGGAGCTGGTAGAGGGTGCCTGGATCGGCTGTGCCGCGCGCGCCCGCGAAGCGGCGCACCTGCTCGATGAGGTGCTCGGACTCAACGCGCAGCAGTTCCAACAGGTCATCCTGCTCGCCCAGAACAAGTTCTCGCGGTTCCTCCTCGCGGGCAACAACGAACGGCAGCAACTGCTGCGCACCCTGTTCGGCACCCGCCGATTCGAGCAGTACAAGGACGACCTCGATCTGCGGCGCCGAGAGGCCCAGCGATCGCTCGACACGGCAGGGGAGCGTCTTGCGACCCTCCTCGACCTCGTCGAACAGCGCATCGACACCGCCGATCTGAACGTCGACGGCGATCCCGATCGTCCCGACGATCTGACCGGACGGCGTGAGGCGGCCGCCCGAGCCGAACGTCGTGCCGCCTACCGCGCCGAAGTCGCAGCGCAGGGCCGTCGCGACGCAGACGAACGGGCGACTGCTGCAGCCGCGGCGCTCGCCGACAATGTCGCACGGGCGCGGACTCTGGCAGATCTCGCGCTCGCACGGGAGCGGATGACCCAGCTCGACGCTCGCACCGACGAGATTGCGGAAGACCGCAAGACACTCCAATCGGCGCGTGCGGCCGACGTGCTCCGCGGCACCATCGAGACAGCCGAGCGCGCCGCCAACGATCTCGCCGCGGCCGAACGCGAACGCGAACGCGCCACGTCGGCATGGCGCGCGGTCGCACCCGATGAGTCCGCGAGCGCCGCCGACGAGCGGATCACCGGCGAACTCGCCGTCTGGTCGGCCGCCCTGGCACAGGAACTCGCGCTTCCCGCCGATGAAGCGGGGCTCGCGGCAGCGGCGGCAGACATCGACCGGCTGACCGGTGAACGCGACGAGCTGCTCGCGCAGGGCGCGCTCGTCCCCGCCGAGCGGCAACGGATCGACGATGCGCTCCGCGTCGCACGCGACCTCGCCGCACCGCGCGAACATCACGAACAGCACCTGCGCGAACTCCGCGACGCGCACACCGCCGCCGAGCAGGCCGCAAGCCTTGCCACCACGGCACGCGCGGCCGACATCGCCTACGCCGACGCGAGCGAAGTCGCGGCCGCGGCCGCAACCGCGCTGTCTGACCTGCTGCGGCGCCGACTCGACGGCTACGCGGGCGAACTCGCCGCCGCGCTCGTCGACGGCACCCCGTGCGCCGTCTGCGGCTCGACCACCCACCCGGCACCCGCCGACCACGGTGCGCCGATCACCGATGACGACATCGCCGTCGCCGAGGCCCTGCGCACCCGTACGGCAGAGGCCGAACGCGCCGCCGAAGCCGCCGCGCGCGAAGCACGAAGCGCCGCGGCCACCGCAGCCGCTGCGGCGGGTGGGCGACAGCCCGAAGAACTCGCGACCGCCCGCGACGCGGCTGCGGCAGCAGTCGACCGGGCCGTCGCGGCGGCGGCCGACGCCGAGCGTCTCGCCGGCGAACGCGCCGAACTCGACGACCTCGCCGCGGCGGCCGACACCGCCAGAGAGGCGCTCACGCTGCAGATCGCCGCGGCCCGAGAGGCCCACGCCGGCCGGCACGCCGCCGTCGCCGCGCGGCGCGATGCGGTGCACGCAGCCCGCGGCGACTTCGAAACGGTCGCCGCCCGCGTCGCCGCAGCCGAATCGCTCCGCGACCTCGCCCGCGCCGCCGTGCGGGCCGACGAGCAGCACGGTGAGCGCCGACGCGCCGCCGAGACGGCCGAGGCGGAGCGCGACGAACGGGTCGCCGCATCGCCGTTCGATGACGTGGAGCAGGTCGTGGCGGCAGTGCGCGATCCGGCCGATCGCGACGAACTCGACCAGCGCCTCGCGGCCTACGACGGCGACCTCGCCGCCACCCGGGCCCGTCTGCTCGACCTCGAACTGGCAGCGGTCGACATCGACCCTGCAGCCGTCGACGTCGTCGCTGCCGAGGCGGCGCACGAGGCCGCCGACGCGCACCGTAGCGAAGCGGTCGCGGCAGAACGCGACGCCGTGAATCTCGCGTCGGGTCTGCGAGACCTCATCCAGCAGATCGACGGCGCGCACACCGCAGTGGCCGCTGTTGCCGACGACGCCGCCGCCGTCACCCGGCTCGCCGACACCGTCGCCGGGCGTGCCCCGAACACCAAGAAGATGGACCTCGAGACCTTCGTCCTCGCCGCCGAACTCGAAGAGATCGTCGTCGCCGCGAACCTGCGCCTCGCCG
Organism: Microbacterium sp. bgisy189; assembly: GCF_057707225.1. Taxonomy (NCBI): domain Bacteria; kingdom Bacillati; phylum Actinomycetota; class Actinomycetes; order Micrococcales; family Microbacteriaceae; genus Microbacterium; species Microbacterium sp. bgisy189. The sequence continues at coordinate 27,187 of NZ_JBYIPT010000001.1, forward strand.
ACATGTCGTCAGGGCGCTACAGCCTGCACCACTCCGACGCACGTGCTGCGCGGGGTGCCGCATCCGGACTTGGCATCGACGTGCTCGACGCCCACACCGGCCTCCGACGCTCACCGCAGTCGCTCTCGGGCGGCGAGACATTCCTCGCATCCCTCGCGCTCGCACTCGGTCTCGCCGAAGTCGTCACCTCGCGTGCCGGCGGCATCCGGCTCGATACGCTCTTCATCGACGAAGGGTTCGGGTCGCTCGACCCCGAAACCCTCGAACTGGCGATGCACACGCTCGACGAACTGCGCACCGGCGGGCGCACCGTCGGGCTCATCAGCCATGTCGAAGCGATGAAGGAGCAGATCCCCGGGCAGCTCACCGTCGAGGCGACCCCCGAGGGTCCGAGCGTCGTCCACCAGGACGACGTCGCGGCGCGGTGACGGCGCCGTCAGACCAGGCGATACCCGACCCCGCGCACGGTTTCGATCAGTCCGGCCCCGAGCTTCTGCCGCAGGTACCCGACGTACACGTCAGCCACGTTCGAACCCGGGTCGAAATCGTACCCCCACACGCGACTGAGCAGCTGCTCCCTGCTGAGCACCTGCCCCGGATTGCGCACGAACTCCTCGGCCAACGAGAATTCACGTGAAGACAGCTCCACCGAATGCGTGCCGACCCGCGCGCGCCGGGTGCGCACATCGAGCTCCAACTCGCCGTGCCGCAGTGTCACCACCGCCCCGGTGTCGTCGTCGCGTCGCATGCGCAACCGGATCCGGGCCAGCAGTTCGTCGAAACGGAACGGCTTGCCGAGGTAGTCATCGGCGCCGCCCTCGAGCCCCGCGACCGTGTCGTGCAGCTCGACGCGCGCCGTCAGCATGATCACCGGCATCCGCGAACCGCTGCCGCGCAACGCCTCCAGCACGGCGAACCCGTCGATGCCGGGAAGGTTCACGTCGAGCACGAGCAGATCGAACTCGTCGCTCTGCGCCAGATGCAGCGCCTCGGTTCCCGTCGGCGCGACGCGCGTCGCGAAGCCCGCCGCCCGCAGGCCCTTCTCGACGAAGGTCGCGATGCGCGCCTCATCTTCAGCGATCAGAATCGATGCCAACTCACGCGCCCCCAGCCGTCACCGGCAGCGGTGGACGCGGCGGCACCACCACCCCGTCGATCTCACGCCACCCACCGTCGCGAACCGCACCCGGCAACACGATCGTGAACATCGCACCGCCGCCGACCGCGTCGGAGACGGATGCCGCCCCGCCGTGGGCCCGCGCGATCACCTGTACGATGTGCAACCCCAACCCGCTGCCGCCCGCGGCGCCGCGATGGAACCGGTCGAAGACGATGGACTGGTCCGCACCGGCAACACCGGGCCCGTGGTCGCGCACCCGCAGATGCAGCGCGTCGTCGACCACCGCGCTGCCGATCGCCACGTGCCCACCACCGTGCGTCACCGCGTTCTGGGCCAGCTGCAGCATCGCCTGCGTGATGCGGTCGGGATCGAGCCACGCAACGACATCTGCCACCGCGACCGCATCGACGGTGGCACCCTCGATCGCCGCAGCCTTGTGCACGATGCCCCGCACGAGGTCTCCGGCATCCACTTCGCGCGGCGCGATCGGGGCGGGGCCGTGCAGGGCTGCAGCACGAGAGAGATCGTCGACGAGTTTGCCCATGCGTTCGAGCTCGTCGACCGCCAGCTCGCGCGTCTGGGTGACGTCGTCGCGATCGCGCGCATCCATCACCTCGAGGTGCCCCCGCACGACCGTGATGGGAGTCTTCAGCTCGTGTCCTACGTCGCTGAGCAGTTCGCGCTGCGAGTCGAGTGCGGCATCCAGCCGGTCGAGCATCGCGTTCATCGTCGCCGCCAGATCGGCCACGTCGTCTCGACCATCGACCGGCAGTCGCTCCGACAACGACCGTGCCGTGATGCGGTCGGCGGTCTCTCGCATGCGGCGCAGCGGGCGCAGCAGCCGCGTCGAGACGATCGTTGCGACGGCGGTGATCGCGACCAGCGCGATCGCCGCCGAGATGAGGTAGGCGTTGGCCGCGTCGTTGATCTCGGCGAACTCACCCTCGACGTCGTAGACCATCGCGAACACGACCTCGGCGGGACCATCGCCCGACACGGCGATCGGCGCCGCGAGGAACCGCCACGTGACGTCGCCTTCGGCGAACGTGCCCACGACAGGCTCGCCGGCCGACGCGGCCTCGGCGGCATGGGTCGCGAACGCCGGCACCTCCAGCAGGTCGACGTCGAGGGGCACGGGCGGGGCCAACGTCGGCTGACCCCGCACGATGCCGAGCGCGCCGGTGCTGTCATCGGGGCTCATCCGCTGCACGACGGCGGCAAGGGCCTCGTCGGCGCTCGTCCAGGCGCCGTTCTGGTCGTCGTCGCCGGCCTCGACGATGTGTCGCGCCGACTCCAGGTTCGCGGCCAGTCGCTCGTCGATGCTCTCGAGGATGCGTGAGCGCTCGACCAGGTAGGCCGAGATGCCGACGCTGAGCAGGGCGACCGCTGAGACGAGGGTGATGGCTGCCACGATGCGGGTGCGCACGGTCATGCGCCACCATCGCCGCCCGTCGTCGTGCTCGTCCATGCACTCAGTATTCCGGCCGCGCCGCCGGCAGATCCGGACACTAAGAGAGGTCTCATCGGTCGGCGCGCCTCGACGTGCTGGAATCGGAGGATGCCCCACCCCGCATCGGCCCTGCTGACGGACGCGCTCGATATCGAACCCGACACGGCTCGGATGCTGAGCAGCGAACCGTTCGGCGACGGCGCCGTGACGGGCTTCGCCCTCCCGGACGACACGATCGCCTACGTCGACACCTCCGGGGTCGCTGTATCCGCAGAGACGGGGTGGGTCGCCGACGCAGGCGCACGCGAGCGCATCTGGATCCACCCTGCCGACCCTCATCTGCCTGCCCTGGCGCCCGTCGCGTTCGGAGAGACCGCCGGCATCCTGCTCGCTCGGCTCGGCATCGAGGCGGCGGGGGCGCCCGAGATGGTCGGCTACCGGCCGGGGCGGCGTGCGGTGCTGCGCGTCGAGACGACGGCCGGGGCGTCGTGGGTCAAGGTCGTCCGCCCGAGCCGCGTCGAACGCATCGTCGACCTGCATCGGCACCTCACGGCGGGCGGGATGCCGGTGCCGGAGGTGCTCGGCTGGTCGCCCCTGGGCGTGCTCGTCCTGTCGGCAGCCGCAGGAACCCCGGCGACCGACCTCGACGGCGACCCCGCAGCCCTGCTCGACGCGATCGACGCCCTGCGCGCCGGCCTCGCACGGGTCGCGTTGCCCGGCACCGCACGCACGTCGCTCGCCGCGCGCGCAGATTGGTACGCCCAGACCCTCGGCGACATGGACCGCGAAGCCGCCGTCGTCGCCCGCCGTGTCGCAGCGTCGGTCGACCGCGCCGAAGCACAGTCTGGCTCCGCCACGATCCACGGCGACCTGCATCTCGGACAGCTGTTCCTCGATACGGACGGGCAGGTGAGCGGGCTCATCGACGTCGATACCGCGGGTACCGGCGACCCGAGCGACGACTCCGCCGCGTTCATCGCCCACGCGCTCGCCAGCGCACTCGCCTCGGCAGCCGGACCGGCAGAGCGTGCACGTGGAATCGCCCACGAAGCGGCGCGGCGGTGGGGCGATTCGCCCCGTGTCGCCGTGCTCACGGCAGTCCACCTCGTCGGTCACGCCGTCGGCGCCATGTCGACCGGTGACGGGGCGCGGGCGCACCGGTTGCTGCGCTGGGCCGACAGTGCGGCGACGCCTAAGAGGCGTCTCATCGACGCCTTGGATGCGGCTTAGCCCGCGACGTCAGGCTGGTGGTACGCGGTCACCGGATCGCGGATTCAGGCAAGGAGCTGACATGAGCAAGAAGTGGATCGCCTACGGGGTCACCGGAGTGGTCGGCCTCGGCATCATCGCCGGCGGGGCTGCGGCCGCCGCCGCCACCATGGACCTGCGCACGACCGACGGTGAGACCATCCCGGGCGGCGCCATCACCGGCAAGGACGGCTCGGTACTCGACAAGCCGGCCCTGCAACTGCGCGTGACCGACACGTCGGTGACCGTCGTCACCGCGCCGACCCCGGCGCAGATCTCGGCGGCGAGCACCGCGACCCCCGGTTCGCCGGGGACGGCGGCGAGCGTCGTCTCGCCCGTCACGCAGCACAGCCCGGCATCGGCCGCGTCGCCGGTCTCGGCGGCGACCCCGGCATCGCCGGTCAGCGCCGTCTCGCCCGCGACGCCCGCATCGCCCGTCTCGCCGGCAACCCCCGCGTCTCCGGCGTCACCGGCATCCCCGGCCAGCCCGGTCAGTGCGGCGTCGGCAGGTTCGATCGCCTCGGCGGCGTCGAACTGACCATCCGCGTCACCCCCCCCCGGACGGGATGGAGGAGGTCGCCCCGGCAGGTGCCGGGGCGACCTCGCTTTTCAGCGTTCTGCGGGGTCAGCATCGGTAGGCTCGAGACATGACCAAGAGCTCCGTGTGGACCATCGTCGGCGTCATCGTGGCGGTCGTCATCGCCTGGGTGCTGCTCGACGTCGTCCTCAAGCTGGCGTTCCTGCTCGTGAAGGTCGCCCTCGTCGTCGTGATCGCCGCGGTCGTGTTCTTCGCGCTGCGGTCGATGTTCGCGCGCCGCAGCGACTGATCAGACCCCGTACAGTTCGCGCATCCGGGCGTACAGCCGCACGCTGCACGCGGCGACGGCCGCCCGCCAGTCGGTGATCGCGTCATCCTGCGCGTTGTCCGAGACGGCCTTCAGCACGCGGATCGGCACGTCAAACTGCTGCGCCACCCAGATGTAGGCGTACGTCTCCATGTCGACGAGTGCCCCACCGAGCGTGCGGATGATCTCGACGGCGGCAGCGTCGTCGACGAAGTTGTCGCCGGTCGCGATGGTGACACCGCCCGCGGCGCCGGTCGTCACCCGCGGCGGCAGCGACACGTGCTGGCCGACGATGCCGTCGAGGTCGGTGACATCGTGCTGGATCGCGGCCGTCACGTCGTGCACCTCGTCGGGGAGCGTCGCATCGACCGCGCCGGCCGTGCCGACGACGACGATCTCGTCGTAGTTGCCGCCGGCGAGCGCCCGGGTCAGTTCGTACGCGGCCCGCAGTTTGCCGGGGCCGGTGATGAGGCGATCGAAACCGGGAAGGGATGCGGGGAACGCGGCGACTTCGGAGTCCAGCGCGGCGACGAGAAGTTTCACTGGTTCATTCTCTCAGGCGTGAGCGGTCGAACAGATCACCCAGGCCCGTCGGGCGACCGGCATCGTGCAGGACGGTGCGGGCGGCGTGCCACCCGGCCATTCCGTGTACGCCGGGACCGGGGGCGGTCGCCGCAGACGCGAGATACACGCCCGGCACGGGGGTGCGCCACGGCGCCGTCGACCACACCGGGCGCCGGGCGAGCTGAGTGAGCGAGAGCGACCCGCCGAGGCCATCGCCGCCGATCGCCGCCGGATTCGACGCGGCCAGGTCAACCGCTCGCGCGACGTGCCGTCCGACCACCAGATCGCGCACCCCGGGGGCGAACCGCTCGATCCGGCGCAACACGAGGTCTGTCGGATCGACCGTGCTGCCCAGCGGCACGTGCAGGTAGGCCCATACCGTGGCGCCGCCCTGGGGTGCACGCGTGTCGTCGACGACGGACGGCTGCACCAGCAGCAGATACGGGTCGCGGGCGAGACGCCCGTTGAGGACGGCGCGTTCCGCGGCGGCGATCTGCGCCGACGTGCCGCCCAGGTGCACCGTCGGGCTCGACGACACCCGAGGGTCGCGCCACGGCACCGGCTCGCTGAGTGCGAGGTCGACTTTCGCCACTGCGGGGCCGTAGCGGTAGCCGCGCACCGCGCGCGCGTACGCGGCCGGCACGCCGGGGAGGGTCGCGGCCAGCCGCGGCGCCCCGGCGAGCAGCAGCACATCACCGGCCGCCGGATCTCCGCGGTCCAGCTGCGCGAGATCGCGCACCGTGACACCAGTCTCAACGACCCCGCCGTGTGCGCGCAGGTCGGCCAGCAGTGCGTCGGCGATCGACCCTGCGCCGCCCCGCGGCACGGGCCACCCTGTCGCCGTGTGGGCGTGCGCCGCCAGCAGCAGACCCGTCGCCGCGCCCGCGAGCGACGGCTGGCGCGCGGGGGCGTGTGCGACGACACCCGCCCACAGCGCCCTCGCGTGCACTGTGCGCAACGGCGGTCCGGCAAGCCCTGTCGCGGCGACGCGCACGCCCAGCCGGGCGAGGGCACGTGGGTGCCGCGGTGCCGATAGGATCGATCCGCCGGTCACGGCCAGCACGCTGTCGAGATCGGCCGCCAGCGGTTCCAGCATCCACCGCCACGCCCGTCCGTCTTCGCCGAGCTCGTCCGTCGTGCGATCGAGATCGCGCCACGCCACGGCGGCAGGCCCGTCTTCGAGCGGATGAGCGTACGACGCCTCGGGTACGAGCCACTCGATGCGGTCGGCGAGGCCGAACGCCCGGAACCACGCGGAGGTGGCTGCCAGCGGATGCACTGCCGAGGCCAGATCGTGCACGAACCCGTCGACCGTGATCGCCTCGCTGCGGATGCCGCCACCCGGCCGTGAAGCCGCCTCGAGCACCCGCACGTCGTACCCGGCGCGCGCGAGCGAGACGGCCGCGACGAGCCCGTTCGGGCCGCTGCCGACCACGGTTGCGCGAGGGGTCACCGTTCCATCCTCGCCGACCGCACCCGTCCGCGCCGAACCCCTCCACGGCGGGCCCGCACTGCGCCATGATGGGAAGACGGACGACACGGAGGGCGACATGCTGAACACGGTGCTTCTCGACACTCCCGAGCACGTCACTGCGCGGCTCGGGTGGGATCCTGCGACGACGGTGCACGACCGCCGACGCCTCATCGCCAAAGAACTCATCGCCGATCGTCTCGGGTGCGAGACCACCGAGGTGAAGATCGAGCGCGAAGAGCCTCGCGGCTTCGGATACCACACGCGGCTCATCGCGTCCCGTGGCGGGGCGGAACTGCCGTTGGCGATCGTCACGGCGAGCTTTCGGGCTGCGACCGTCGTCGCGATCTGCGACCCAGGGCACCCGCTGGGCATCGACATCCGTGACCGCGACCCCGAGCCTGCCGAGTTGCACCGCATGCGCAAGCACTCGCACCTGTTCGACGAGAACGACCTCGATGACCTGCTGCGCCACTGGACGCGCGTGCAGGCGGTGCTCGAGGCCGACGGCCGCGCGTCGCGCCCGACCACGTGCTGCTCGACATGGGGCGGCGCACCGGGTGGATTCCGGACCGATCGATGCGATACGCCCTCACCGACGCGTCGCGCGACGGGTGGGTGATCACGGTGGCGTCCGGCATCCTGCCCGCCGCGTGAACAGCAGGCGATCAAGAACTCGTGCGGGGAGCATAGACCGCGCATAGGAGGCGCATAGGGGTCCGCGGTGCACTGGAAATCCGCCACCACGAAGGACCCCGATCATGAGACGACTCACCCTCACCGCCGCCGCGCTCGCCGCTTCTGTGCTGCTGGTCACCGGCTGCGCTGCAACCCTCAGCACCGACGTGACCACCACTGACAAGTCCGCCTCGTCCAGCACGACGACAACGACCGACACCTCGACGTCGACCTCGACCGACACCGGCAGCACGAGCGGCGACATCGACTGGAGCGCGTTGCCGTCGACCGAGGTCGAGCTCACCGACGAAGGCCTCACGATCACCGAGCCCGGTACTTACGTGCTGAGCGGCTCGACCACCGGGCAGATCGTCGTCAACACCGACGGCAACGTGCGCATCATCCTGAACGGCGTCACGCTCGACAGCGCCGACGGCGCCGCCATCCAGGTCGACAGCGCAGAGAACACCGTCATCGAGCTCGCCGACGGCACGACCAACTCGATCTCCGACGCCGCCACCCGCTCCGACGAAGAGATCGACGGCGCCATCTACTCCGCAGACGACCTGCTCATCACGGGTACCGGCGAACTGACCGTGACGGCGAACTTCGCCGACGGCATCGTCGGCAAGGACGACCTGTGGATCGAGTCGGGCACGATCACCGTGACGAGCGTCGACGATGGCATCCGCGGCACCGACTCGCTGACCGTCAGCGGCGGCACCATCACGGTGGATGCCGAGGGCGACGGCCTCAAGTCGACCAACGACACCGATGCCGGCGAGGGCCAGCTCGTCATCTCGGGCGGCGACATCACGGTCACGTCCGGTGACGACGCGGTCAAGGCCGAGCAGCAGGTGACGATCACCGGCGGCACGATCGACGTGGTCTCGTCGGTCGAAGGCATCGAGGCGCCCGTCATCGTCATCGACGACGGCACGATCTCGATCAACGCCTCCGACGACGGCATCAACGCCGCGGCATCCGCCATCGTCACGAGCGGCCTGAACGTCACCATCAACGGCGGCGACATCACGATCGTCATGGGGTCGGGTGACACCGACGCGATCGACAGCAACGGCGACATCACGATCACCGGCGGCACGATCGACATCACGGCGCAGTCGGCCACTGACTTCGACGGCACCGGCACTCTGTCCGGCGGCACCCTCATCGTCAACGGCTCCGAGGTCACCGAATTGACGAGCCAGATGATGGGCGGTGGCGGTGGCATGGGCGGTGGCGGCGGCCAGCGTCCCTGACCTCCGGCGCAGAGATCCCCCGCAGTGCACAACTGCGGGGATTTCTGGCGTCTTGCGGCGTGTTGCCGGCGCGCTTCGGCGTGTCGGCGACGATCCCCGCAGTTGTGCACGCGAGGGGGTGGATGCCGAGGTCAGGCCGGGTCAGCGAGTTCCGGCAGCGCGGTGCGGAGCTCGGCGAGCCAGGCCTCGGCGTTGCCGTCGGAGGGGGCGCGCCAGTCGCCGCGGGGCGAGAGCGATCCGATGGGGGAGACCTTTGGCCCGTTCGGGATCGCCGAGCGCTTGAACTGCGCGAACCCGAAGAAGCGCTTCAGGAACACCTGCAGCCACTTGACGATCTCGGCCCGGTCGTAGCCGTAGCGGTCGGACTCGGGGAACCCGGGCGGCCAGGCGCCGGCGGCAGGGTCGCGCCACGCGTGCTCGGCGAGGAAGACGATCTTCGACGGCCGCGCGCCGTGGCGCAGCGCGAGCGCGAGCGCGAAGTCATGCAGCGCGTACGGGCCGATCGTGTCTTCGGTGGACTGCACCTTGCCGTCCTGGCCGGCGGGCACGAGTTCGGGGCTGATCTCGGTGTCGAGCACCGACTGCAGCACGTCCTTCGCGGCATCCGTCAGCGACGTGCCCGACTCGTCGTCGGTGCTGTGCGCGATGACCCAGCGGATGACGTGCTGGATGAGCGTCTTCGGCACGCCCGCGTTGACCGCGTAGTGGCTCATGTGGTCGCCGACGCCGTACGTCGCCCAGCCGAGGGCGAGCTCGGACAGGTCGGACGTGCCGATCACGAATCCGCCGTGCTGATTCGCGAGCCGGAACAGGAAGTCGGTGCGCACGCCCGCCTGCACGTTCTCGAAGGTGACGTCGTAGACCGGCTCACCGCCCGCGAACGGATGTCCGATGCCCTCGAGGATCTGCGTCGCGGTGGGGCGGATGTCGATCGTCTCGATGCTCGCGCCGATCGCTTCGGCCAGCGCCACCGCGTTCGATCGGGTGTGGTCGCTGGTCGCGAACCCCGGCATCGTGTACGCGAGGATGTCGCTGCGCGGCCTGCCCATCCGGTCCATCGCCCGCGCGACGACCAGCAGCGCGTGGGTGGAGTCGAGTCCGCCCGAGACGCCGATGACGGGCTTGGGGGAGCCGATCGCGCGCATGCGCTGCTCGAGCCCCGACACCTGGATGTTGAACGCCTCGTAGCAGTCCTGGTCGAGTCGTGCCGGGTCGTCGGGCACGAACGGAAAGCGGTCGAGCGGCCGGCGCAGCCCGATGTCGGATGGCGGCGGGTCGAGCGTGAACTCGTAGGTGACGTAATCGTCGACCTGTTCGGTCGAGCCGAGCTCGTTGAGCCGGTTGTCGTCGAAAGTGCCCTGGCGGATGCGGTCCTGCCGCAGCCGGTCGAGGTCGACGTCGGCGACCGACCGGCGCGGACCGTCGGGGAAGCGCTCGGTCTCGGCGAGCAGCGCGCCGCCCTCGTAGATCATGGTCTGACCGTCCCAGGAGACGTCGTTGGTCGACTCGCCCTGGCCGGCAGCGGCATACGCGTAGGCGGCGAGGCACCGCAGCGACTGCGACTGCACGAGCGCGCGGCGGTCTTCGGCGCGGGCGATCGTGATGGGGCTGCCGGAGAGGTTCACGATGACGGTCGCCCCGGCCAGCGCGGCACGCGAGGACGGTGGCACCGGCACCCACACGTCTTCGCAGATCTCCACCGCGAGCACGAGCCCGGGCAGGTCGCTCGCGCGGAACAGCAGGTTGCTGCCGAACATCGTCTCGACGCCGGCGATCTCGACGCTGTCGTCGAAGGCGGGGCCCGAGGCGTACCAGCGACGCTCGTAGAACTCGCGATACGTCGGCAGGTACGTCTTCGGCACGACGCCCATGACGGTGCCGGCATGGATGACGACGGCGCAGTTGTAGAGGCGGTTGCGCACTCGCAGCGGCGCGCCCACGACGAGCACCGGGGTGAGGTCGACGGATGCTTCGACGATCCGCTCCAGGGCCGCGAGAACGCCATCGAGCAGCACGTCCTGCAGCACGAGGTCGTCGATCGCGTACCCCGACAGGCACAGCTCGGGGAAGACCGCGACGGCGACGCCCTCGTCGTGGCACTCACGCGCCGATGCGAGCACGGCATCCGCGTTGGCGTCGGGATCGGCGATCGCCACCGGGATCGTGCAGGCGGCCACGCGCGCGAATCCGTGCCGGTATGCGCTGTCGAAAGGCAGGCTCATGGCACCAGTCTGGCACTGTCGCGACCGTCTGCCCGGGTCGGATCCGGTGGTGTCGCACCCCGCGGCTAGGGTCGTTGCGGGAAGGGACCCATGCGATACATCGAAGACGAAGGCCGGATCGTCTGGAGCGCGAGCGATCTGAAGGCCGCCGCCGAGTGCGAGTACGCCTGGCTGCGCGCCATCGACGCGAAGCTCGGGCGCGTGCCCGCGGTGGACGACCCCGAAGACCTCACGCTCGAGCGCGCCGGGCGGCTCGGCACGCAGCACGAGCTGAGGGTGCTGGCGGCCTACCAGCAGGCGCACCGCGGCGGGGTGGTGGTCATCCCCGACACCCGATCGTCCGACGTCGAAGGACTGGCGGCCGCCGTCGCCGCGACCAACGACGCGCTCGCGTCGGATGCCCGCGTCATCTTCCAGGCGGCGTTCTCGACCGACGACTTCGTTGGGTTCGCCGACTTCCTCGTGCGCGACGAGCAGGAGCGGTGGGTCGTGCAGGACACCAAACTCGCCCGTCACGCCCGCGTCACGGCGCTCATGCAGCTCGCGGCATACGTCGCGCAGCTCGACCGCCTCGGGGTGCCCCGATCTGACCGCGTCGAACTGCTCCTGGGAGACGGCACGACCTCGACCCACGAGGTGCGTGACCTGCTGCCGGTGTTCGGGCTGCGCCGCGCCCGCCTGCTCGCCCTCATCGCCGACCGTGATGTGTCCGCAGGTTCCGCGGGCACGCCGATCGCGTGGGGTGATGCGCGGGGCGCACTGCGGGTGATGGCGTGCGGCCGATGCGCGACATGCGACCTCGACGTCGTCGCGCAGCGCGATCTGCTGCTCGTCGCGGGGATGCGGCCGGTGCAGCGCGAGCGGATGCGGGCCGCCGGCATCCACACGGTCGACGACCTCGCGGCCGCGCGCGAGGCGCCAGAGCGCATGTCGTGGGACACGTTCGCCGGGCTCCGCACGCAGGCCCGGCTGCAGCTCGACAGCCCGGCTGGTGGGGTCCTGCCCGCCGTCGAGGGCGAACCGGTCCCGGTGCCGACCTTCGACGTCGTGCTGCCGCAGGCGATCGCCGCCCTGCCGCGCCCCGACCACGGCGACATCTTCTTCGACTTCGAAGGCGACCCGCTGTACACCGAGGGGCCGGCGACGCAGTGGGGGATCGACTACCTCTTCGGCTGGGTCGACACCCGCGACACGTACTCGGCATTGTGGGCGCACTCGTTCGCCGAGGAGCGCGAGGCGCTCGAACGATTCCTCGACCTCGTCGCGCTGCGCCGCCGCGAGCAGCCCGGCATGCACATCTACCACTACGCGCCGTACGAGCCGTCGCATCTGCTGGCGATGGCCGCGCGGCACGGTGTGCGCGAAGCCGAGGTCGACCGGCTGCTCGCCGACGGCGTCTTCGTGGACCTGTATCCGATCGTGCGGCGCGCGCTGCGGGTCGGGTCGCGGTCGTATTCGATCAAGAAGCTCGAGCCGCTGTACATGGGCGAGGACGTGCGCACGAGCGACGTGCAGCGCGGCGACGACTCGATCGTGAAGTACGTCGAGGCCCGGGCGCTGCTCGAGGCGGGCGACGAGGCAGCCGGCGCCGCGATCCTCGATGACCTCGCCGACTACAACCGCTACGACTGCGTCTCGACGAGGCGACTGCGGGACTGGCTCGTCGAGCGCGCCCGCGAGACCGGCCTGCGGCCCTCGATCGACCCCGAGTCACCGGAAGGCGCGTACGAGCCGTCGGTGCGTGCCGAGACCCTCGCCCGCCGCGCCACGGCCACCGACGACGAGATCTCGGCGCAGGCGCTCCGGCTCGGCTCGGCGGCGATCGACTACTACCCCCGCGAGGCGAAGACGTTCTGGGCGTCGCACTTCTTGCGCCTGCGTGAGCCCGTGTCGATCTGGGAAGACACCCGCGACGTCGTCGTCATCGATCGCGATCGCTGCCGCATCCTCACCGACTGGCATCGGCCCGAGGGCGCGAGGGTCGACCGTCGTGTCGTCGAGCTGCGCGGACAGCTCGCGCCCGGCACCCGGCTCTCCGATGGCGCGGAGCCGTTCGCCCTGTACGAGATTCCTGCGCCGTTCCCGGCGACCCCGCATCCGCGCATGATCCACGTGCCACGCACGGTCAAGGTGGTCGATGTCCTCGAAGACGGTGTCGTCGTCGAGGAGTACGCCGTGCAGGGGTTCACGTGGCAAGAGCTGCCCGTCGCACTCACCCCGGCCGCGCCACCGAAGGCCGGTTCGCAGCAGGCGGCGATCGACGAGTGGGCCGACGGTGTGATCGCTGCGGACCCGGGCTTGCCCGAAGACCCCGCGACCGATCTGCTGTTGCGCCGTGCGCCCCGACTGCCGGGTGGTCTCGTGCGCGGCGGCGAAGACGACGTCGCTGACATCGCCGCATCCCTCGCCGCCCTCGACCGCAGCTACCTGGCCGTGCAGGGGCCTCCCGGCACGGGCAAGACCTACGTCGGCTCGCACGTCGTGGCGCGGCTCGTCGCCGAACGCGGCTTCCGCGTCGGCGTGGTCGCGCAGTCGCATGCCGTCGTCGAGCACATGCTCGATCGGATCGTGGATGCCGGTGTCCCGCGCGCGCAGGTCGCCAAGGCGCCGAAGTCGTCGGCCACCGGCGACGCGGCAGACCCGTCGTTCACGCCGATCGCGAAGAACGGCATGGCCGAGTACATCGGGTCGCAGTCGGCCGGGTTCGTCGTCGGCGGTACCGCTTGGGACTTCAGTCACCCGGGGCGCATCGCGCGCGGCGGACTCGACCTGCTCGTCATCGACGAGGCAGGCCAGTTCTCGCTCGCCTCCACCATCGCCGTGTCGGTCGCCGCTCCCCGTCTGCTGCTGCTCGGCGATCCGCAGCAGCTGCCGCAGGTCTCGCAGGGCACGCACCCGGAGCCGGTCGACACGTCGGCGCTCGGCTGGGTGATGGACGGCGCATCGGTGATCGACGCCGACCGCGGGTACTTCCTCGCGCAGACCCGGCGCATGCGTCCCGAGGTCGCCGAAGCTGTCTCGCAACTGTCCTATGAAGGACGACTCGCGGCGTACCCGTCGACGAGTGATCGGGTGCTCGAAGGCGTCCCGGCGGGCATCGTCACGGTGCCCCTCGCACACACCGGCAACGCCACGCAGTCGCCCGAAGAGGCGGCCCAGGTCGTCGAGTTGGTCCGGGGCCTCGTCGGTCGTGCCTGGCATCCGGGCGACGGGGATGCCAGACCGCTGACCGCGTCCGACATCATCGTCGTCACGCCCTACAACGCGCAGCAGCTCCTCGTGGAGGAGGCGCTGGTCGCCGCGGGATTCGGCGAGGTGGCCGTCGGCACGGTCGACCGGTTCCAGGGGCAGGAGGCGGCGGTGTCGATCGTGTCGCTCGCGGCATCCTCGGGTCGCGACGCGCCTCGCGGGCTGGAGTTCCTGCTGCTGCAGAACCGGCTCAACGTCGCAGTGTCACGCGCGAAGCACACTGCCTACGTCGTCTACGGCACCGGCCTGCTCGACGACCTGCCCCGCACGCCCGACGGCGTGGTGCGCCTCAGCGCCTTCGCCCGCCTTGTCGGCGCAGCCTGACGGTCACGCCCGGATGCGCGGCGGGCCGAGTTTCGTCAGACGGTGCCGTAGAGGCGGTCGCCGGCGTCGCCGAGGCCGGGCACGATGTAGCCCTTCTCGTTGAGGCGCTCGTCGACGGCGCCCAGCACGAGGGTCACATCGTGGTCGCCGACCTGGCGTTCGATCGCGGCGACGCCCTCGGGGGCGGCGAGGATGCAGATGGCGGTGACGTCCTGCGCGCCCCGCGTGAACAGGAAGTCGATCGCCGCGCCCAGCGAACCGCCGGTCGCGAGCATCGGGTCGAGCACGAAGCACTGCCGATCACTGAGGTCATCGGGCAGTCGCTCGGCGTAGGTCGTCGGCTCGAAGGTCTCCTCGTTGCGCGCCATGCCGAGGAAGCCCACCTCGGCAGTCGGCAGCAGCTTGACCATGCCCTCGAGCATCCCGAGACCGGCACGCAGGATCGGCACCACGATCGGTCGCGGCTCGCTGATCTTCACGCCCATCGTCGTGGTGACCGGCGTCTGGATCTCGACCTGCTCCACCCGCACGGAGCGAGTCGCCTCATAGGCCAGCAGGGTCACGAGCTCTTCGGTCAGCTGACGGAACACCGGCGACGGGGTCGCCTCGTCACGCAGGACGGAGAGCTTGTGGGTGATGAGGGGGTGGTCGGCCACGTGCACGCGCATGCGTCAAGGCTACCCGGGCGCGGCTCGAACGCCTGCTCTAGTCTGAGGGCGTGAGCCTGCCCGCGCGCGAGACCGACGTCGCCGCGATGTCCCGCGCGCTCGAGCTCGCCGACGAGGCCGCCGCGCACGGCGACATCCCGGTCGGCGCCGTCGTCACCGACCTCGCGGGCAACATCATCGGCGAAGGTCGCAACCTCCGGGAGCGCGACGGCGACCCGCTCGCGCACGCCGAGCTCATCGCGCTGCGCGCCGCGGCATCCGCCGGCAACGGCTGGAACCTCGAGCACTGCACGTTGATCGTGACACTCGAACCGTGCCTCATGTGCGCCGGAGCGATCCTGCAGTCCCGCATCGATCGGGTCGTGTTCGGGGCATGGGATGCCAAGGCAGGGGCGGCCGGATCTGTCTACGACGTGCTGCGCGACCGGCGCCTGCCGCACCGCGCCGAGGTCGTCGGCGGGGTGCGCGACGCCGAAGCATCCGCCCGCCTGCGGGCCTTCTTCGACGCGCGCCGCCGCCCCTGACCGGGCGCGATCAGCGGATGCCGGAGCGGCTGCCGGTACGCTGACACCGCGGACTCTCGCATCCCGTTCCCACTCCAGGAGGCCCCATGTCGGTCGGACTGCTCGCTGTCGTCGACGACGTGCTCAGCGCGGCGATGAAAGCGTCGGCCAAGACCGCGGGCGTCGTCATCGACGACGCCGCCGTGACGCCGCAGTACGTACAGGGCATCACCCCGGCGCGTGAGCTGCCGGTCGTGGGCAAGATCGCGCTCGGCTCACTCGTGAACAAGTTCGTGATCATCATTCCGATCGCACTGCTGCTCACGGCGTTTGCTCCGTGGATCCTGCCGTTCCTGCTCCTCATCGGCGGCACCTACCTGTGCTTCGAGGGCGCCGAGAAGGTACTGGAGTGGTTCGGGTTCGCGCACGGCCACGAAGAGGGCGCCCGCGATGAGCGCAAGCTCGTGCTCGGTGCCGTCCGCACCGACCTCATCCTCTCGACCGAGATCATGCTCATCTCGCTCGCGAGCCTCGACGAGGACATGAGCATCTGGATGACCCTCGCGGTCCTCGCGGTCATCGGCCTCGCGATGACGGGCGTCGTCTACGGCGCGGTCGCCCTGCTCGTGAAGATCGACGACATCGGTCTGAAGATGGCCAAGAGCCGAGAGGCGAAGGTGCGTCACACCGGCGCGCGTATCGTCCGATCGATGCCTGCCGTGTTCCGCGTGATCAGCGTCGTCGGCACCGTCGCGATGCTCTGGGTCGGCGGTCACCTCGTGCTACACAACCTCGCCGAGGTCGGGGTCGCGCCGGTCGGCGACTTCATCCACGCCATCGAACACGCGCTCGAACCGCTCGGCGGCTTCGTCGCCTGGCTCGGCGACACGCTCGTCTCCGAGATCGCCGGACTCGCGCTCGGGCTGCTGGTCGTCGGCGTCGTGCTGCTCATCGGCAAGCTCATCGGCAAGCGTCCCAGCTTCACCGAGGGCGGCGAATCGCCGGCAGCGGCGCACCACTGAGCCGTTTCGTCTCGTCGCTGCGCTCCTCGCGGGCGACCGGAGAGAACCCGCGTCAGTCCGACGAACTGATGATGATCGCCTCGGTCGGCGGCGCCGGGTGCTGCGCGAGACCGATGTAGCCGATGCGGGTCAGCAGCGCACGCCGGAACTCGGCGGGGCGCTCGAGGTGCGGGGAGTGCCCCACGCCCTCCATGACGAGTTCGGTCACGTCGCCGCCGCGCTCGCGGTACGTGTCGAGCACATCGCGGGTCTGCGAGATCATCGGCTGCGCCGGTGCGACCTCCTCGCCCGGCCAGCCCGGGATCACGCCGAGCGCGCCGAGGTGGTTCAGATCGAAGAACGAGGCATCCGACACGATCGCGTCGGCCGTGCCGCGTACCCACAGCACCGGAGGCTTCGGGTCGAGATCGACGATCGACGACGCGTTGAAGTAGCGGGGCGCCATCGTGTTCAACACGCCGCGGGTGCCCGCCGCGAAGCCGGGCCAGTGCTCGCTGGCCGCACTGTCGCCGGGGTAGTTGCCCTCGGCCGTCGAGGTGGTGAGCATCGACGCGACCCAAACGTCCTCGTGCTCGGTCGCGTAGTCGGGATTGACGTAGCTCGACCGCAGCACCGAGCGGGGTGAGGTGGGCGCATCGGCGCTGGTGTCGCCGTCGGTGAGGCGCTGGACGAAGTCCGGATTCGCGCCGCCTCCGCCGCAGCCCGCGTCGTCGTTGGTGAGGCGGCTGCCGTCACGTCGAGTGCCGCCGAATCCGTAGGGCGACACAGGTGCCTGCAGCGTGAGCGAACGCACCGGGTGGTCGATCGCGTACTGCATGGCGACGCCGCCGCCCATCGACCAGCCGACCAGGTGCGGGCCGTCGATGCCCAGGGTGGTGAGGGTCGCGTGCACGTCGTCGCTGAAGTCGCGAAGTCCGCGGGTGGCGTCGACGGGGAGGTGCTCGCTGCCGCCGAACCCGCGCAGGTCGATCGCGATGACGCGAAGGTCGCTCGGCAGGTCCTCCATAAGCTCCTGCCAGAACAGCGACGACGACACATTGCCGTGGATCAGCACGACGGTTCGGTCGGCGGGTGTCGCCGGGTCGTCGTGATCGCGCTCGAGGATGTTCACGCCGAGTCGGTCGGTCTCGACCAGTCGTGCGGTGATTCCGTCGAAGAGGGTCATGTGCGGGTGCCTCCGGGTGCGTGCGTCGGCGCGTCCTCACGCCGTGCTCCCGATGATATCGCCGCAGCCTGAGCGAACTGAACCGACTCTCAGGTTCTCCTCGGGTGACAGGATGGGGGCATGACCGAATCGCTTCCCGCTCTTGCCATCCTCGGTGCCGGTTCGATGGGCGGTGCGATCCTCCAGGGCCTGGTCGCTTCGGGCGTTGCGGGCCCCGTCGTCGTGACGAATCGCACGCGCGAGAAGGCGAACACGCTCGCCGGTCTCGATGGCGTGCACTCGGTCGCCCTCGAGGATGAGCCCAACGGCAACCGTGCCGCGGTGCGCGATGCCCGTATCGTGCTCGTGGGCGTCAAGCCCGCGATGGTGCCGGACCTGCTCCGCGAGATCGCCGGAGACCTGCGAGCGGACGCCGTCGTCGTGAGCCTCGCGGCCGGTGTCACGATCGCGACGATCGAGTCGGTGCTGCCCGCGGGTGTCGCGGTGGTGCGGTCCATGCCGAACACGCCGGCCGTCGTCGGCAAGGCCGTCACCGGGATCGCCGCGGGCACACATGCGGATGCCGAGGTCATGGCGCTCGTCCGCGCCGTCTTCGAGACGTGCGGCGCGGTCGTCGAGGTGCCGGAGGAGCAGATCGACCCGCTGGGCACCATCTCAGGATCTGGGCCGGCGTATGTCTTCCTGCTCATCGAGGAACTCACCCGGGCCGCCGTCGGCAAGGGGTTCAGCCACGAGCAGGCGCGCCTCATGGTGCAGCAGACCTTCATCGGCGCGACGGCACTGCTGGAGGCTTCGGGTGAGGATCCGGCCGAGCTGCGCCGCCGCGTCACGAGCCCCAGGGGCACGACCGAGCGCGCCATCGCCGTGTTGCACGACGCGCATCTCGACGAGGTCTTCGCCGCGGCGACCGACGCGGCCCTCGCCCGTTCGCGCGAGCTCGCCCGCGGCGCCTGACGCACACCCGCCAGGGCGCAACGAACGCGGGGACTTGCGCGCGTTGAGGCGTTCGCCCAGCTGCGCGCTGAGTCGAAACGCCGGCGTGGGATGCCGGGGCCGCGCCCTCCGCGCCGCTCAGCGGTCGAGGCCAGCGAAGCGTTCGATGTCGCTGTTGGTGCCCGAGACGATGATGAGGTCGTGGTTGGTGACGACCGTGTTCGCCTCGGCGTACCGGAACGGCTTGCCGGGGCTCTTCACACCCACGACCGTCACGTTGTACTTCGTGCGCACGCCCGACTCGTTCAGACCGACGCCGCGGATGAACCGCGGCGGGTACATCTTCGCGAGCACGAAGTCGTCGTCGAAGCGGATGAAGTCGAGCATCCGCCCGCTCACGAGGTGCGCGACGCGCTCGCCGGCCTCGCGCTCGGGGTAGATGACGTGGTTCGCGCCGACGCGGGCGAGGATCTTGCCGTGCGACTGCGAGACCGCCTTCGCCCAGATCTGCGGCACCTTGAGGTCGACCAGGTTGGCGGTGATGAGGACCGACGCCTCGATCGAGGAGCCGACGGCGACGACGGCCACCTGGAAGTCTGCTGCGCCGACCTGCTTGAGCGCCTCGAAGCTGCGGGCATCGGCCTGCACGGTGTGGGTGACGCGCTCCGACCACTTCTGTACGAGATCGAGGCTCTCGTCGATCGCGAGCACCTCGCGGTCGAGGCGATCGAGCTCGCCGGCGCAGGCGGCTCCGAAGCGACCGAGGCCGATGACGAGGACGGGAGCGTCGCCCCGGATCTGCTCAACCAACGATCGGCCTCTCGACGGGCAGCGAATACAGCTGCGAACGGCTCGTCGCGGCGACCGCCGCGGCGAGAGTCACTGTACCAACGCGGCCCATCAGCATGGTCAACGCCAGCACGTACACGGCGGGGTCCGGCAGCTGCGCGGTGAGCCCGGTCGACAGACCGACCGTGCCGAATCCCGAGATGACGTCGAACAGCACGTTGGCGATGGGTGCCTTCGTGATCTGGGCGATGATGATCGTCGACAGGGCGACGATCGTCGCGCCCCACGCCACGACCGACAGCGCGACGCGCTGCACGTCGGAGGGGATGCGTCGACCGAAGGCCTGCACCGACTGGCGTCCCTTGGCCTCCGACCAGACGGCGAGGGCGAGGATCGCGAGGGTGGTCACCTTGATGCCGCCGGCGGTCGACGCGGAGCCGCCGCCCACGAACATCAGCATCGATCCCACGACGAGTGAGGAGCCGTGCAGTTCGGAGATGTCGACGACGGAGAAGCCCCCGGACCGGGTCATCGCCGACAAGAAGAAGGACTGGAAGAACGTGTCCCACGCATCCATCGAGCCGAATGTCCCGGGGTTGTCGAACTCGAGCGCGAGGAAGGCGATCGCTCCCGCGAAGAACAGCACGACGGTCGTGATGATGGTGAGCTTCGCGTGCAGCGACCAGAGCCGGTAGCGCCACTGGTGCCGCCAGAGCGTGTAGATGACGGGGAAGCCGATCGAGCCGAGGAAAACGGCGACCATGAGGATCGACAAGAAGATGTAGTTCGTCGCGAACGGCTCGAGCCCCTCGGGGTTCGGGGTGAAGCCCGTGTTGGTGAACGCCATCGCCGCGTAGTACGGCGCCTCCCACAGTGCCGTGAGCGGTGCGATGCCGCTGGCGAGCATCGTCGGGTACAGCATGACGGCGATGACCGCCTCGATCACCAGCGTCGACAGCGCGACCGTTCGCAGCAGCTGGCCGACTTCACCGAGCCGCACGGTCTGGCCCTCGTTCACCGGGCCACCGTGCGCGCGAAGCGGGTTCGTGTCGCCCGCGGCGATGAGCTTCGCTCGCAGGCCCAACCGCTTGGAGATCACCAGGCCGAGGATCGACGCAAGGGTGAGCACGCCCATCGCGCCGACGTTCACCCCGACGTAGATGATGACGTGGCCGAGTGGTGACCAGTGCGTCCCCATGTTGACGGTCGTGAGTCCGGTGACGCAGATGGTCGACACGGCGGTGAACACGGCATCGGCCAGGGGGGTGCGTCGTCCGTCGGCCGCTGCCGCGGGCAACGACAGCAGGGCAGTGAAGACCAGAATGAGGGTGACGAAGACGAGCACCGCGAATCGCGAGGGGGAGGCCATCGCCAGATCGCGGGCCCCGGCGAGCACGATGTGGGAGATGTCGACGACCCTGCGCCGCGCGCGTGCGAGGACGGAGTCGTCCGTCATCCGCGCCCCTCTCGTCGCCGTCGCCTGTCGGCCAGGCCGTTGTCATGGTACTCCGCACCGGGCACGGCTAACCTATGGGCATGGCGGACATCTTCGACGTGATCGCCGACGGTACCCGTCGGGACATTCTGCAACTGCTGCTTGCCCGTCGTCAGGGCGGTCAGAACGGCACGAGCGTCTCGCAGATCGTCAGCTCGCTCGGGGTCAGCCAGCCCACCGTGTCGAAGCACTTGAAGGTGCTGCGGGATTCGGATCTCGTCTCGGTGCGTGAGGAGGGCCAGCACCGGTACTACAGCCTGTCGCCGGCGCCGCTGGATGCCGTGGACGACTGGCTGGTGCCGTTCCTGATCGACGAGGGCGAGACGGATGCCGTGGTCGCATCGCTGCCCGACTCGGCTGTCCACGCCGCCGACCTCGTCGGGCGTGCGGCGGCGTCTGCGAAGCACGCCGTGACGAGCGTGTGGAGCAAGCTGCCCGGCCGCTGATCGCGTTCAGCGGCGCGCACCGCTGCGGCGGTCGAAATTCGCGAGATCTGCCGTTGACGTCAGTCACATGCGGCTCATAGGTTTACACGCGTCCCGGCCAGGCTCTAGGCTGGATCCACCATTTCTGGGGAACATGAAAGAACGTAGGTGGCACGATGTCGGAACTGTCTGACGTGCGCTTTCTCACGGTCGCGGAGGTCGCTGACCTCATGCGCGTCTCGAAGATGACCGTGTACCGACTCGTGCACGCCGGCGAGCTGCCCGCGGTGCGCTTCGGTCGCAGCTACCGCGTACCCGAGACGGCTGTGACGGCGGCTCTGCAACGCCCTATCGCCGACGTCGGCTAGACTCTCCTGAGGCATTCTCCTGTAGAGGCCGTTCCCGGACGTGCACCCTGTGCGTCCAGACCCCCGACTGAGTGAGGTTTTCCGTGGGTTCTGTCATCAAGAAGCGCCGCAAGCGCATGGCGAAGAAGAAGCACCGCAAGCTGCTTCGCAAGACTCGCCACCAGCGCCGCAACAAGAAGTAAGCGGCATCGACACCAAGCGCCTGTCCTTCCGGATGGGCGCTTCGTGTCTGTGCGCCCGCTGACCTCGCCCGGTGCAAGGATGGAATCGTGACGACCCTGACCCTCATCGGCAAGCCCGACTGCCACCTGTGCGACGTGGCGCGAGAGATCGTCGATGCTGTCGTCGCCGACTTTCCGGACGACGCCGTGGCCGTGCGCGAAGCCTCCATCCTCGACGACCCCGCGCTGTACGAACAGTGGTGGGAGAAGATCCCCGTCGTCCTGATCGACGACCGGCTGCACGCGCATTGGCGTGTGTCTCCCGACCGCTTGCGCGCAGCCTTGAAGGAGCACACCGCATGATCCGCCACATCGTCGCGTTCGCGATGGCATCCGATGACGCCGCCGAGCGCGCCGCGCACGCGGCCGAGGGTGCTGCGCGGCTGAACGCCCTCGTCGGTGTCGTGCCGAGCCTTCGCGCCATGACGGCCGGTGGCAACGTGCTGGCGCTCGGCCAGAACTGGGACCTCGCGCTCGTCGCCGACTTCGACGACGAGGACGGCCTGAACGCGTACCTCGTCCACCCCGCGCACGAGGCCGCAGCCGCCTACATCGGATCGGTGCGCGGCGATCGCGTCGCCGTCGACATCGTCATCTGACCTCGCGCGAGGTCAGATGACGGTTGTCAGGGGGCCAGACGCGTCGGTCCGCGGAAGAGGTAGGTGACCTCGCGGATCGAGTCCTGACCGAGCAGCAGCATCATGACGCGCGCAAGACCCATGCCGAAGCCACCGTGCGGCGGGGCGCCGTAGCGGAAGAAGTCGAGGTAGAAGTCGAGGTGCTCGGGGTCGAGCCCCTTCTCCTTGGCCTGCTCGATGAGCACGTCGACGCGGTGCTCGCGCTGCGCGCCGGTCGTGATCTCGACGCCCTTGAACAGCAGGTCGTACGACTTCGTGAGCCCGGTCGCCTCGTCGCGCATGTGGTAGAACGCGCGGATCTCGGGGTGGTAGTCGGTGATGAACACGAACTGGTGGCCGAACTGCTCCTGCACGTGCGCGGCGATCTGCCGCTCGCCCTCGGGGTCGAGGTCGCCGTCGGTGCGGGGGATGTCGTAGCCGCGTGCCGCGACGATCTCGCGAGCTTCGGCCAGCGGGATGCGCGGGAATGGGATCGACGGAACGACGACCTCGAAGCCGAAGAGCTCTTCGATCTCGGCGCCGTGCTTGTCGGCGACGGCCTGGATCGCCGTCTGCAGCAGTTCCTCCTGCATGCGGGCGACGTCTTCGTGCGAGTCGATCCAGCTGATCTCGGCGTCGATCGAGGTGAACTCGGTCGCGTGGCGGCTCGTGAACGAGGGGTCGGCGCGGAACGCCGGTGCGATCTCGAAGATCTTGCCGAAGCCGGCGACCTGTGCCATCTGCTTGAAGAACTGCGGCGACTGCGCGAGGTACGCGGTCTGCTCCTCGAAGTAGGGCACCTCGAACAGTTCGGCGTTCGACTCGGATGCCGAGGCCATGAGCTTGGGGGAGTGCACCTCGATGTAGTCCCGCTCGATCCAGTAGGTGCGCATCGCGTGCTCGAGGGTGGTCTGCACGCGGAAGATGAGGTTGTTGCGACGCTGACGAAGGTCGAGGAAGCGCCAGTCCATGCGCTTGTCGAGCCCGCTGTCGGCAGCGATCGGCGTCTCGGGGAGCGCTGCGGCCGACACGTCGAGCGCGCCGATCTTGATCTCCACGCCGCCGAGCTTGACGCGCTCATCGTGCTTGAGGTCGCCGGTCACTGTCAGGAACGTGCCGGTCGAAAGGTTCGAGATGAGGTCGGTGAGGGCGAGCGCCGCGGCATCCTGGGTTTCAACAGGCTCAACCGCCGGGGAGGTCTCCACGGGACGAGTCGCCGGGTTGACGAGCTGCACGGCGCCGGTCTCATCGCGCAGGATGACGAACTGCACCTTCTTCTGATCGCGGACGGTCTCGACCCATCCGGACACAGAGACCGGTCCGTCGGAGAGACCCTGAAGCTGGTTGACGAGAACGCGTTCACTCACGATCGACCAGTCTACGTGGGGTGCTTGTTCATGGCCGACGCACAGGTTCTGGAAATCTCCGCGCCGTAACGTCGAAGCCATGACGACGCCCGCCACGCCGCCGCCGACCACTCCGATTCGGCACGCCCTCACCTGGCGGACCCTTCCCGCGCTCCTGCTGAACGCCCTGCGCGGCGCGCTCATCGGCATCGCGGAGCTGCTTCCGGGCATCTCCGGCGGAACGATCGCGCTCATCACCGGTGTGTACGAGCGCCTCATCCGATCGGCCTCGCACGTCGTGCGCGCGGTGCGTCGACTCGCGTCGGGACCGGACCGCCGTGACGGCTTCCGCGACGAGATCCGCCGCGTCGAATGGATGCTGGTGATCCCACTCATCCTCGGCATGGCGGTCATGGTGCTCACCCTCGCAGGGATCGTCGAAGGGCTCGTCTCGAGCTACCCGGAGCAGGCTCGCGGCCTGTTCTTCGGCCTCGTCGCCGCGAGCATCGCCGTGCCCCTCATGATGCTGCCCCGCGTACGCCACAGCGTCGGTGCCCGGATCGGCGGGGTCGCCGTGTTCGTCGTGGCAGCGGTCGCCGCATACTTCGCCGTCGACCTGGCGAGCGGTTCGCTCGTGGCAGAGCCCCCGATGTGGGCCGTGTTCCTGGCGGCGATGGTCGCCGTGTGCGCGCTTGTGCTTCCCGGCATCTCGGGGTCGTTCTTCCTCCTCGCGGTCGGCCTTTACTCGCCCACGTTGCGGGCCGTCGATGAGCTCGATCTGGGCTACCTCGCGGTCTTCGCGGCGGGCGCCCTCGTCGGGCTCGTGACGATCGTGCAGGTCATGACGTGGCTGCTCAACCACCACCGGCGCCTCACGCTCATCGCGATGGCGGGGCTCATGCTCGGGTCGCTTCGCGCCCTGTGGCCGTGGCAGACGATGCCGGCCGGTGAGTCACACGGCATCGGCGCGCTCGCGGCGCCGGCCGATCCCATCCTCGGCCCCATCCTGCTCGCCCTGCTCGGTGCGGCGATCGTCGCGGCGCTCGTGTTCGCCGAGAAGCGGCTGCACGCGCGGTCGGCCGCCGCGCACCCGCCGGTACCCGTCTCCGTCTGAGCGGTGCAGGGGTGAGCCCCGGCATCCAGGCGATGCATAGGAGGCTCCCACGTAGGATCGAGGTATGCCCGCCGATCGCCTCCACCTCGTCCGCCATGGAGAGGTCCACAACCCTCGCCGCGTGCTGTACGGGCGACTCCCCGGGTACCGCCTCTCCGACGACGGCCGCAGCATGGCCCACGCCGCAGCAGCGCACATCCAGCATCTCGACCGGCCCGTGACGGGGCTGTACGCCTCGCCGCTGCAGCGCGCCCAGGAGTCGGCCGAGCCGTTCACCGAACTGTTCGGACTCGACCCTGTGACCGAAGATCGCGTCATCGAGCCGACCAACGTCTTCGAGGGGCAGCGGATGACCCGCGCGCTGCGCAACCCGGTCAACTGGTTCCACCTGCGAGACCCCGACCTGCCCAGTTGGGGCGAGCCGTACCGTGCCGTCGTCGCACGGATGGACGCGGCGATGCGCGACGCCTGGAACGCGGCGGCGTCGGGCGACGTCGTCCTCGTCTCGCACCAGCTGCCGATCTGGATCACCCACCTGGCGGTCGAGGGGGAGCGGCTGCGTCACGACCCGCGCCGTCGCCGGTGCGCGCTGTCGTCCGTGACGAGCTTCGAACTGTCTGGCGATCGGTGGCGCGAAGTGTCATACGTCGAGCCGGCCTCGACCGCCGGCGCCGTCGACGTGGGAGCCGTGTGATGCGCCGCATCGTCGCAGGCATCGCCGCGCTCGCGCTCGCCGTCACGCTCACCGCGTGTACGAGCGAGAACGACGACCTCGCCGACCAGTATCGGGAGGGCAGCAACCAGGGCTTCATCTCGGGCGACGGCACCGTCGAAGAGATCGCGGTCGCCGACCGCGGGGAACCCATCGTCTTCACCGGAACCGGCGTCGACGGCGAGACGATCTCGAGCGACGACTACGCCGGAGACGTGCTCGTCGTCAACTTCTGGTACGCCGCATGCGGCCCCTGCCGTGTCGAAGCGCCCATCCTCGAGAGCGTCTTCCAGGCCACGCAGGATGCCGGGGCGGACTTCGTCGGCGTCAACATCTACGACGGACCCGAGCAGGCGACCTCGTTCGAGGAGAAGTACGGGGTGACCTACCCGTCGATGCTCCTGCGTGAAGACACCGACCTCAAGCTCACCTTCGCGTCGCTCACGACGATCCAGGCGGCGCCGACGACCCTCGTGCTCGACACCCAGGGCCGTGTGGCCGCGCGCTTCATCGGTGCCGTGCAGAGCGAGTCGATCCTGCGGTCGGTCGTCACCGACCTCGTCGCGGAGGACTCGTGAACCCCGGATCCGTCGTCCTCGACGGTGCGCTCTGGCTCGCGATCCCGATCGCCGTGCTCGCTGGGCTCCTTTCGTTCCTGTCTCCGTGCGTGCTGCCGCTCGTCCCCGGCTACCTCGGGTTCATCAGCGGCGCCGTCGCCCCGGCGTCCGCCCGTTCCTCGGCGTCGCAGATTCGGACATCGTCGCCGGATTCGGATGCCGCGGGCTCCACGATCCGAATCCGCGAACAATCTCCGAATCCGGTGACGCCGGCGGCGGCCTCCCGGGGTCGCCTGCTGCTGGGCGTCGGACTGTTCATCGCGGGGTTCACCGTTGTGTTCCTCGTGCTGATCGTGTTCGGTGCCACCCTCGGCCGCGCGTTCATCGCTTACCAGGATGCGATCACCCGCATCCTCGGCATCGTCGTCATCGCGATGGGGCTCGTCTTCATCGGCGTCTTCGGCTTCGCGCAGCGCACCTTCCGGCCGCAGCTGCGGCAGGGCCTGGGGCTGGCGGGCGCACCGCTGCTGGGCATCGCGATGGGCATCGGCTGGGCGCCGTGCATCGGCCCGACGCTTACCGCGATCCTGTCGATCGCGATCTCGCAGGCCGACCCGTGGCGGGCGGGTGTGCTCGCGATCGCGTACTCGCTCGGCCTCGGCATCCCGTTCCTGCTGCTGGCCATCGGGTTCGGCTGGGCCTCGCGCACGGTCGGGTTCCTCAAGCGCCACATCCGCGCCGTCAACATCGTCGGAGGAGTGCTGCTGATCGTGCTCGGACTGCTCATGGTCACGGGACTGTGGACCGAGCTCATGTCGCGTCTGGCGGGGGTGGTCGGCAGTGTCCAGCTCCCGCTCTGACGTGACCGATCCGCTGCGACCGTCCGACCACGCAGACGGTGCCGGCGACGACGCCGGCACGCCGGTGCGCCTCGGTCTCGTCGGATGGCTGCGCTGGGGGTGGCGCCAGCTCACCAGCATGCGCACCGCACTCGTGCTGCTGCTGCTGCTGGCCATCGCTGCGATCCCCGGATCGATCGTTCCGCAGCGCAGCGCCGATCCCAACGGCGTCAGCCAGTACCGCAGCGACAATCCCGACCTGTTCCCGATCCTCGACGCCATGCAGCTGTTCGACGTGTACACGTCGGCATGGTTCTCGGCGATCTACATCCTGCTGTTCATCTCGCTCATCGGCTGCGTCATTCCGCGCACGAAGCACCACTGGAAGGCGCTGCGCTCGCGCCCGCCGCGCACGCCCGCACGACTGTCGCGGCTGGCCGACCACCTGACTGAGTCGGTGCCGGTGAGCGTGGATGCCGAGGCCGAAGCGTCCGCTGTGATCGATGCCGCGAGCGAGCAGCTGCGCAAGGCGGGGTACCGCGTCGAGCGCTACGACGGCCGCGGAACGTGGTCGGTGTCGGCCGAGCGGGGCTACGCACGCGAGACCGGAAACCTCGTCTTCCACGCGTCGCTCGTCGGCGTGCTGCTCGCGGTCGGGATCGGCGGCGGGTTCACGTACACGGGCCAGACCGTGATCCAAGAGGGCAAGAGCTTCGTGAACTCGCTGGGGCTCGGCTACACGTCGTTCAACCCCGGTCGCTTCGTCGACACCGACGCCCTCACCCCCTACACGGTGACCCTCGACCGTTTCGACGTCACCTACACGCCGTTCGGCGAGTCCGGTGCGGGTCAGGCGGGCGACTTCGCAGCGCACGTGACCGTGCAAGAGGCAGGGCAGGAGGCGCGCGACGAGGTCGTGCGGGTCAACCATCCCGTCGACATCGCGGGCGACCGCGTATACCTGATGGGCAACGGGTACGCGCCGAAGATCACGGTGCGGGGCGCTGACGGCGAGATCGTCTTCAGCGAGGCGGTCGAGTTCTTGCCGCAGGGTGGCAACACGATGACGTCGCTCGGTGTGGTCAAGATCGCAGACGGGCTCGACGAGCAGCTCGGCATGGTCGGCTTCTTCTACCCGACCGCGGCGACCCTCGAGACCGGCGCGATCGCGTCGGCTTATCCCGACCTGCTCAACCCGCTGCTCACACTCGAGGTGTACGTCGGCGACCTCGGCATCGACGACGGCACGCCCCGCTCGGTCTACACCCTCGACACGAGCGACATGACGCAGATCGCCGGGCGGCAGAGCGAGGCCGAGACCCTCGAACTCGCGCCCGGCCAGACCGCTGACCTGCCCGATGGCCGCGGATCAGTCACCTTCGAAGACGCGACGGCGTCGGGCGCTCCCGAGTCGGTGGCCCGATACGTGTCCTTGTCGATCCACCGCGACGTCGGGGCGCCGTGGGTGCTCGCGTTCGCAGTGCTCGCCACGCTGGGCCTCATGATCGCGCTGTTCGTGCCGCGCCGGCGCCTGTGGGTCAAGGCGACGGTCGGTCCGGACGACGACCTGCACCTGGAGTACGCGGGCCTCGCCCGCGGCGAAGACCCCGCGATCGCTGCGGCGGTCGACGACCTCCGCACCCGTCACCTCGCGTCGCTGGCGACCATCGTGAGCCCCGCGACCGCCGCGACCCCCGGAAAGTAGAATCAAAGCCATGCCTGAAGAGGGTCTCTCGCTGGATGCCATCTCCGTCCTGACGGTGTGGACCGCCGTCGCGATCTACACGCTCGCATTCGTCGCGTACGCGATCGACCTGGCGCGGCGCTCCGACCAGTCGATCAAGGCGAAGGATGCCGCGCTCGAGCGTGAACTCGTCGCCGTGGGCGGTTCGCCGATCGACGCCGTGCGGGCCGAGGAGGCCCTCGCTGCCGACGCGATCTCCGCCTCCCCGAAGGAACGCCCCCGCTTCGTGTGGGCCCGTATCGGCACGTCCCTGACCGTGCTCGGCTTCCTGTTCCACCTCGCCGGCACCGTGCTGCGCGGCATCGCCGCCGAGCGCGTGCCGTGGTCGAACATGTACGAGTTCGCGCTCACCGGCATGCTGCTGGTCGTCGCCGTCTACCTCGTGACGCTGTTCCGCTACGACCTGCGCTTCTTGGGCGCGTTCATCACGGGGCTCACCGTCGTGCTGCTCGGTGGCGCGACGCTCGCGTTCTACGTCGAGGTCGTGCCGCTGGCCGACCCGCTGAAGAGCATCTGGCTCGTCATCCACGTCTTCGTCGCGACGCTGTCCTCGGCGCTGTTCGCCCTCGCGTTCGGCCTGTCGGTGATGCAGCTGCTGCAGGCGCGTCGCGAGCGGCTCGCGGTCGCGGCATCCGCCACCGCATCCGATGGCGGTGTCGTGAAGACCGGTCCCGGCTTCTTGCGGACGCTGCCGAGCGCCGACGCGCTGGAGTCCCTCGCCTATCGCTTCGCAATCATCGGCTTCATCTTCTGGACGTTCACCCTCATCGCCGGCTCCATCTGGGCCAACGACGCGTGGGGCCGCTACTGGGGCTTCGACACGAAAGAAGTGTGGACCTTCGTCATCTGGGTGCTCTACGCCGGCTACATCCACGCCCGCGCGACCCGCGGCTGGCGCGGCGCGCGCTCGGCCTGGCTGTCGATCATCGGCTTCAGTGCAGTGCTGTTCAACTTCATCATCGTCAACCAATTCTTCAAGGGCCTGCACGTCTACAGCGGCCTGAGCTGACGCGGTCCTCTCGCCGTGGCGACCGGCGTAGGGCTCAGGCGGATGCCGGTGTCAGGACGGCGCGGGCGGTCGTGGAGCGACGGCGGGCGACGGCGAGCATCGTGACTGCCAGGGCGAGGACGCTCCAGATGATGATGCCGGCGATCGCCGAGCCCAGGCCCCCGGCCGAGGTGAGCACCGCGAGCAGCGCCTGGTAGACGGGCGTCGTCGGCATGAGCACCGCGATCGACGACAGCACACCGGGCACCGTCGAGACGATGCCGGTCGCGACGGCCAGCGCGCCGACGAGCGCGCCGATCCAGCGACCCGCGCCGCCGAAGACGGCCACGAGCGCCTGGTTGACTGCGGCGAATGCGATCCCCGCGAGTGCGGCGAGCGACGCGAAGCCGAGCCATGTGCTCGCGTCATAGCCTGCGGCGAACTGCACGACGGCAGCCACCAGCACGCCCTGCAGTGCACCGATCCCCGCCGCCGGCGCCAGCGAGCGCAATGCGAGCAGCGCCGACGGGCGGCGTGAGCTGAGCGCGTTGCGCGGCACGGCCTGCAGGGCGACGAAGGTTGCGAGCGATCCGAACCACAGGGCGACCGCCGCGAGCAGCGGCACGGCCGAGGCGCCGAACAGATCGGTGCCGATGCCGTCGGCCCCGACCGGGTCGGAGACGACCGATGCGAGGCTGCTCGCTTCGGCATCCGTGTACGAGGGGAGCTCGTCGGCGGCCTGCGCGAGCCCGTCGGCGAGGGTCGTGGTGCCGTCGGCGAGTTCGTCGACACCGTCGGCGAGCGATCCGGCGCCGTCGGCGAGCTGCCCGACACCCGACGCGAGTTCGTCGGCCCCGGTCGCGGCCGAGGCGGCGCCCGAGGCGAGCGCGTCGCCGCCGTCGGCGAGTTGCCCGGCACCGTCGGCGAGCTGCCCGGCGCCCGACGCGAGGCCGTTCATGCCGGATGCCAGCTGGCGTGAGCCGCCGGCGAGGTCAGTCGCCCCGGCAGCGAGCCCCGACATGCCGCCGGCGAGCGAGGCCGCACCGTCGGCCGACTGCTGCAGGCCCGCGGTCAGCTGCGGGCCGAACTGTGCGAGCTGCTCGACCTGGCCCGCGACGGCGCCGGACTGGTCGATGACGCCCGTGATCGTCGGGAGGGCGGAGTTCGCCTCTGCGGATGCCTGCGCGAGCGCCTCGCACAGCTCGGCTGACCCGCCCTCGTCGACACAGGTGGCCGAGAGGCGTTCGAGTTCGGAGACGGCACCGGTGACGGTCGACTTGATCTGTTCGCTGTTCGCGGCGATCTCGTTGGCGCCGTCGACGATCTCCTGCGGCACCTCCGGCAGCTGCGAGACCTGATCGGCCATCTGCTGCAGTCCGCCGGCGAGTTCACTCGTGCCCGCCGAGAGGTCGTTCGCGCCCGCGGCCCAGCTGTCGAGGCCGTCGGCCGTGGCGCTCGTGCCGTCGGCGAGCTTGGTGGCGCCCGAGGCGATGCCGTCGGCGCCGGTCGCGATGCCGTCGGTGCCGTCTGCCAGTTCGGAGGCGCCAGACGAGAGCTTGCGGATGCCGTCGGCCAGCGACACGGCACCTGAAGCCGCAGCATCCGCGCCGTCGGCCCACTCGCGAGCACCGTCGGCGGCTTGCGCGGCGCCGTCGGCGAGCTGTGCGCCGCCGTCTGCCGCTTGGCCGAGCTGGTCGCCGAGGGTCGTGAATCCGAGGAAGACGTTCTCGAGGTAGACACTCGACAGTTCGTCACCCATGAGGGCGGCGGCGGTCTGGGTGACCTGGGAGGTGATGGCGTCGTCGACGATGAGGCTGTCGGGCGAGGTGGTGACCTCGATCGTGGCCTGTTCCGGGTCGCCGCCGGGGGCGGTCGAGGTGGCGGCGGCCGAGAAGTTCTCGGGGATCGTGATGACGGCGTCGTACGTGCCGTCGACGAGGCCCGCAGCCGCGTCGTCCGCGTTCGAGATGGTCCAGTCGAGGTTGCTCTCGAGGTCGTCGGAGCCTTCGACCAGGCCCGCGGTCAACTGCCGACCGAGTGGCACCATCTGGCCGTCGATCGTGACCGGCTCGTCGTTGTTGACGATGGCGGTGCTCATGCCGTCGAGTCGCTCGGTGGGGTTGTAGAGCGCCGCGACGAGGATGCCGCCGATCACGACGGGCAGCAGCAGGACGCCGACGAGCGTGAGCCACGTGACGGGGCGGCGGGAGCGCGCGCGTTCGATGGGGAGGGTCATGAGATCACCTGCGTGGGAAGGTCGGAGTCGGAGGGTCGGGTCGTGAGGGCCAGCGCGGTCACGCTCGGCCGGTGCGCGTCGGCGAGCACGTCGAGTGCGGGGCCGTCGCGTCTGGCGGTGGCGACGAGCGTGAGCGGACTCGCCTCAACGTCGGCCGAGGAGGCGGATGCCGCGGCGTCGCGCAGCAGGGCGCTCGCCTGGTCGCGTTGCGGCCCCGAGAGGGTGTCGATGCCGTCGATGACGACGAGGCGGGTGCCGCCGGCAAGCGCGCCGCGCAACGCGGCGATCGGATCGGTCGAGCTGTCGAGCAGCGCCACGCCGACGTGGGCGCGCACCCATGCGGAGCGGCCGGGCAGCAGGTGTCCGGCGACGCGGAGCAGTCCCTCGTCGGCGGGGATGCGGCCCGCGACCATGAGCGCGAACGCCCGACCTGCACGTGCATCGGGGCTCGTGACGAGCAGGGTGCCGCCCTGCTCAAGGCGGAAGTCGGCGCCCGAGAACAGGGTCACTTCGCCGACGCCTCGACCGCCGTCGGCGCGCACCGTGACGCCCTGACCGGCCAGGGGCGCGGTCGACCCGGGCTCGGGCCAATCGGCGTGCTGCAGTTCGTGTTCGACCGCTTCACCCTCGATGTCGAAGTGGGGGAGGATGCGGTCGAGCCAGCGTGGCATCCACCACGCCTTCTCGCCGAGCAGCGCCATGACCGCCGGCACGAGCGTCATCCGCACGACGAACGCGTCGACGGCGATGCCCACGGCCAGGCCCAGCGCGATCGGCTTGATCGACGCGTCGCCTTCGGGGACGAAAGCCGCGAAGACGGCGAACATGATGACGGCGGCGGCGGTGACGACGCGCGCCGACGCCGTGAAGCCGCTGCGCACGGCGCCGACCGCGGTCTGCCGGTCGGCGCGGCCACCGCGGGCGCGGCGGGCGTGCACGTAGTCCTCGCGCATGCGAGAGACGAGAAACACCTGGTAGTCCATGGCGAGCCCGAACAGCACGCCCATGAGGATGATCGGCATGAAGCTGATGACGGGCCCGGTGCGCGTCACGTGCAGCAGGTCGGCGAGCCAGCCCCATTCGAAGACGGCGGCGACGACGCCGAAGGCGGCGAGCACCGACAGCAGGTAGCCGGCGGCGGCCTTCAGCGGCACCCAGATCGAGCGGAACACGATCGTGAGAAGGATCAGCGAGAGCCCGACGACGAAGATGCCGAACGGTACGAGTGCTGCGCCGAGGCGATCGGAGATGTCGATGCCGACCGCGGTGAAACCGGTGACGACGAGGTCGACGCCGTACTCGTCGAGCAGTCGGTCGTGCTGGGCGCGCAGTTCACGGACGAGGTCGGCGGTGGCGGGGTCGTCGGGGGCGGTCTCGGGCACGATCTGGATGAGTCCGGTGTCGGCGGTCTCGTTCGGCGTCGCGAGGGCGACCTCCTTCACGCCGGGGATCTGCTCGATCTCGGCCTTCAGGTCCTCCATGAGCCCCAGGGGGTCGTTCGAGGTGACGATCGTGCCGGCCATGATGAGCGGGCCGTTCGCGCCTGCGCCGAAGTGCGTCGCGGTGAGGTCGTAGGCCTGGCGTGCCTCGCTCTCGGGGGATTGCACGCCGGCGTTCGGCAGCGCGAGGGTGAGGCTCGCTGCCGGGATGGCGAGGATGCCGAGGCCGACGACGACCGCGACCGTGGCGACGATGGGATGCCGGGTGACGCCGGTCACCCAGCGGTCGGCGAATCCGCGCCGGGCTGCGCGAGCGGGCTTCGGGGTCTTCGCGGCGCGCCGAGCGCGACGCTTCCAACCGATGACACGCCCCTTCGCGAATCCGAGGAGCGCGGGGGTCAGCGTGACGGCGACGACGACGGCGATCGCGACGGCCACCGCGGCCGCGATACCCATCGTCGTGAGGAAGGGGATGTTCGCGAAGCTCAGGCCGACGAGGGCGATGAGCACGGTGACGCCCGCGAAGACGACGGCCGAACCCGCGGTGCCGGTCGCACGCGCGGCCGACTCCTCCGGGTCGACGCCGTCGCGCACTTGATCTTGATGTCGAGCGACGATGAACAGGGCGTAGTCCATCCCGACCGCCAGCCCGAGCATGACGGCGAGCATCGGTGTCGTCGACGAGACCGATGCGAAGGCGGTGGAGACGAAGATCAGTGCGATCGCGAGGGCGACGCCGATGAGCGCGCTCACGAGCGGGAACCACGCGACGGCGAACGACCGGAACGTGATGATCAGCACGAACAGTGCGATCAGCACGCCGACGACCTCGGTGATCGTCAGCGCCGGCACAGAGGTGGAGAACAGGTCGCCGCCCATTGCGACCTGCGACCCGTCGGGCATGTCGGTGCGCAGGTCGGCGGCGACCTCGGTGAGGGCTTCGAGGGTGGCGTCCGAGACGTCGGTCGCCTGGCCGTCGAACTGCAGGCGGACGATGGCCGCTTCGCCGTCTTCCGAGACCATGCCCGAGACCATGTCGTCGAACGGATCGGTCACGGCGAGGACGCCGTCGAGGTCACTGAGGTCTTCGACGGTCTCGGTGATGAGCCCGTCGATGGGGGAGGTGTCGACCCGCTCGCCCTCGGGGGCAACGATCACGAGCTGCGCACTGGTGCCGCTGGCCTGGGGAAAGGTGCGGTCGAGCATCTCGATACCCTCCTGCGCCTCGGTGCCCGGAATCGTGAAGGAGTTGTCGGTGCCCTTCATGAAGACGGCGGTCGCGCCGCCGACGACGGCGAGCAGCAGCAGCCACGACACGAGCACGCGCCACGGGTGACGGAACGACCAGCGGCCGAGGGAGTAGAGCAGAGTGGACACGAGCTCTCCGGGATCGAATGGTCAGGAGGATTCGATACAACGCTGTATCCAATACATAGATGTATCCTAAGTCTGGTCCTCGACGCAATCCTGGGGACTCGGTGTGAAGATCGGCCCGCAGTGATCGACGGGCAGAGAGGAGCCGCGCGCATGACCGACGTGACCGCCAAACCGGCCCCCCGGCGTCGCGAGCAGACGCGCGCGAGGCTGCTCGACGCGGCACATGAGGTGTTCGCCGAAGTCGGTATGGATGCCGCGTCGGTCGAGATGGTGTGCGAGCGTGCCGGGTTCACGCGCGGTGCATTCTACTCGAACTTCGAATCGAAGGATGAGCTGTTCCTCGCGCTCATCATGCAGCTGGCCGAACAGAAGATGGCCGAAGTCGCCGACCGTGTGCGCGAGATACCCGACGAGGCTGCGGGTGACCCGGTGCGCATGGTGCGGCACATCGTCGGTGCCTCGTTCGGTGAGCAGCTCAAGTCCGATCTCGTCAGCGAGATCCAGGCGCAGGCCATGCGCGACGGCCGCATGGCCGAGGCGTTCCTGACGTGGCAGCGTGCCGTGTGCGGACGGATCGAGCAGATCATCGCCCAAGTGGTCGAAACGCACGGCATCCGCCTGCGCATCTCGGTCGCCGAGGCCGCAGAGCTCCTCCACGACGTGACGACCGCGACCTGCACGAACGCGACCCTCGAAGGGTGCACACAGGCCGAGATCGGCGAGCGGCTCAACACGCGCCTCGAGATGCTCGTCGGCGCGCTCGTCGAACCGCGCTGACTCAGCCCGCCAGCAGCGCGTGGCAGCGCCGCAGGCGCTGCGTCCACCATTCGCGTCGCTCGTCGGAGGCGGCATGGCGCTCGAGCAGGGTGGCATCCACCTCCACGCGAGCGACCGGCAACCCCCCGCCGCGCGGGGTGAGGGGCGAAGCGGTGACGTCGGCCGCCAGGAGCGACGCGGTGCCCAGGCCGCAGTCGAATTCGAGGTCGGGAAGCGATGCGGCCAGCGCGACGCCCATCGACAGGCCGACGCTCGTGTCGAGCGCGCTCGAGACCACAGCGGGCAGGCCCGCATCCGCGACGATCTCGAGCGCGCGCGCGATGCCGCCGAGCGGCTGCGCCTTGACGACGATGAGGTCGGCGGCCCCTGCCCGAGCAACTGCGAGCGGGTCGTCGGCCTTGCGGACCGACTCGTCGGCGGCGACCGGAATGCCCATGTAGCGGATGCGGGTGCGCAGTTGGGCGAGTTCATCGACGCTCGCGCACGGCTGTTCGACGTATTCCAGGTCGAACTCGGCGAGTGCGTGCACCGCGTGCTCGGCTT
Source organism: Microbacterium sp. bgisy189 (assembly GCF_057707225.1). Lineage (NCBI taxonomy): Bacteria > Bacillati > Actinomycetota > Actinomycetes > Micrococcales > Microbacteriaceae > Microbacterium > Microbacterium sp. bgisy189. The sequence goes on from NZ_JBYIPT010000001.1 coordinate 63,498, forward strand.
CGTCGAGGTTCCAGCCGCCGTTCGCGTCGACGCGGATACGCCCCTCGGGCCCCATCGCCTCGCGCACGGCCCGCACCCGCGCGACATCGTCGGCCAGGCGCTGGCCGCGCTCGGCCACCTTGACCTTCGCAGTGCGGCATCCGTCGAACCGGGCCAGCACGCCGGGCACCGCGTCTGCTGTCACCGCCGGCACCGTCGCATTGACCGGGATGCGGTCGCGCACCGGCGCGGGCTGCTCACGCCAGCCGAAGTCGATCGCCGCAGCGAGCCACGTCGCCGCCTCGGTGTCGTCGTACTCGACGAAGGGGGAGAACTCGCTCCACCCCTCAGGTCCCCGGAGCAGGAGCGCCTCGCGAGTCTCGACGCCGCGGAATCGCGTCACGAGCGGCAGTGCGACGACGTGGAACTCGGTCGTCAGGTCAGACAGGGCTGGAATGCTCACGGCATCCATCCTGGCTTGATCAGAACATGAAGGTCTGGTTCTGGACCGACGATCCGCGCTCAGCGCTGCTGCCCTGTGCGGCGCGACGGTAGTTCTCGTTCTGCACCTGCGCCTGCTCACGGGTGAGCGGCTTGCCGAAGATCGCCTGCTTGATGCGAGTGAAGGTCGAACGGATGCCCATGATGGAACCCCCTTTTCTCGATTCTTCCAGACCCCGACGTCCGCGTCAGACTGTGTCATTGACGATAGTGTGTGTCACACAGTATCGTGTGAGGCGTGAGCGAGACGGAAGCACTTGAGACGCACCTGCAAGAGCTGCGGCGGGGCACGGTGGTGCTCGCCGTGCTCCGACTGCTCGCCGAGCCCGGCTACGGCTACGGGCTGCTCGAGCAGTTGAACGCGCGCGGGTTCGACACCGACGCCAACACGCTCTATCCGCTGCTTCGGCGCCTCGAGAAGCAGGGGCACCTCACGAGCGAGTGGAACACCGAGGAGGCGCGACCCCGCAAGTTCTACCGCACCAGCGCGCAGGGTGCTCGCCTTGCGGGCGTCCTCGCCACCGATTTCCGCACGGTCGCCGCCGCGATCGCCGACCTTCCTGAAGCCTGAACCGGAGGACCACCATGGATGCCACCCTCACCGACCGCTATCTCCTCGCCGTCACCCGGGCCGTCCCCGAAGCGCAGCGCGACGACGTCGAGCGCGAACTGTCGGCCCTGCTCGCCGATCAGATCGACGACCGCGTCGCCGCCGGCGAAACACCCGCCGCCGCAGAGCGCGCCGTCATCGAGGCGCTCGGCGACCCCGATGTGCTGGCCGCCGGCTACGCCGACCGGCCGTTGCAGCTGATCGGCCCCCGGTACTTCTTGGAGTGGAAGCGGCTGCTGATCCTGCTGCTGTGGATCGTGCCGACCTGCGCCGCCTTCGGGGTCGCGCTGGGCAAGATGCTCTCGGGTGCCGAGGTCGGCGATGTCATCGGCACGACCGTCGTCACCGTCATCACGGTGATCATGCACGTGTGCTTCTGGGTGACGCTCGTGTTCGCGATCATCGAGCGCACCGGTGCCCGCTCCGGAGCGCCGGTGCTCGAGTGGACGCCCGACCGGTTGCCGCTGCCGCGCGAGACGGGCGCCCGCCTGTCGGACCTCGTCGCATCGGTCATCTTCATGGTGTTCCTGGCGGGACTCATCCTGTGGGACCTCGGCGTCGGCTTCGTCCCCACAGACGACGGACTCGTCTCGGTGCTCAACAGCTCGCTGTGGCCGGTCGAGATCGTGCTGCTGTTCGTCGTGATGGCCCTCGAGATCGCGCTCGCCGCCTGGGTGTACCGGATGGGTCGCTGGACGGTCGCGGCCGCGGTCGTGAACACCGTGCTCGCGCTCGCGGCCGCCGGCATCCTGTTCTACAACCTCGGTGTGCTGTTCAACCCGGCTGCCGTCCAAGCCGGCCTCGACGCAGGGGCGGGCGAAGACCTCCTGTTCATCCTCCGCACGATCACCGGGTTCACGATCGCCGGCGTCGCCGTCTGGGACATCATCGACGGGTTCCTCAAGGCGCGTCGCGCGCCGCGGCGGTGAGCACAACGTCGCCAATTCGCCACGTGCAGGCTGAGAATGGCCGGCTCAAGGCCGTTCGGGATCGGAATTGCGACGTTGTGCACGCGACGATGCGGCGACCGCGGCGGTGAGTGGCCCGACGATCCACGCGTCGACCTGCCGCTGGGATCGCAGTCGGACGACGGGCAGTGCGGGATGGGTCTCCGCGAGCGCCGGGATGCGCGCGCGGTAATTGTTGCGGGTGGAGATCGACCAGCGGACGATGTGCTCGCGGTCGGTGAAGAACGTACGCAGCGACGGCTCGACGTTGCCGTTCCACAGCTCCTCACGACGGATGCGGCGGCGAAGGGTCCGCGAGACCACCCGCGGCAGCGTCACGGTGGCGAAGGGCAGGTCGAGCCAGACGAGCAGGTCGGCCCGATCGCTCAGCACCGGCCGGGCGGTGCGGTACTGCCACTCGGTGACCCACGCCGGCTCCGCCGTGAACGCATCGACGTCGTCGAGAAACGTCGGTCTCGGCGTCCAGTCGGCGCCGTGGAACAGGCCATCGATCTCGACGTGCGGCACCGCGGCGACGGCGGCGATGCGACCCGCGAGGGTCGTCTTGCCTGAACCTGAGACGCCCGCGACGACGATCTTCTGCGGCCGCACGGGCAGCGGATCGTCGAATCGCAGCATCCGCCGATGCTACTTGCTGCCGCGCCCGGTTCAACATTCAGGCTCTGCGTGGCCCAAGTGCTGCGATGCCCGCGGAACTCTGCGGCTCACGTCGCCGGAGACCTCGCGAAGCCTGAATGTTGAACGCGCGATCCTCGGCAGCGGCTGGGACGCTGCGGCGCTGCTCAGATGCGCTGGCCGCACATGCCGCATTCGCCGGTGGCGGAGACCTCGACGAAGCAGTCGGGGCACATGGCCCGCACGATATCGGTCGGCGCTTGACGCTTCGGGATCGTCTCGCGGCGGGCCGGTTCGCGGCGGGGCGCACGCGATGCGCGCGCGGGCGCTGCGGCCGCCACGGGGCGGGCGGGGGCCTTCGGGGTGTGTGCGGCGCAATAGAAGCGCACGAAGCCGGCCGGGTTCGTGGGATGCCGATGCTTCACCGCCCACAGGTCGGTGCGCGGCAGCGCATCGGCGTCGCCGGGACACGCAGCGCAACGAGCAGGTTCGCCGGGGGCGACATCTGCGGCGCGGAACGGCATGTCGAACGACAGGGCGTCCCGCCAGTCGGAGCTTCGGGTGATTCGCATGGCGCGACCTCCGGGGGAGAGGGTGGTCCCTACCAGGATCGCATGCTCGCCCGGCTCCTGCGACCGGGTCACCGGACGCTCACCGGAGGTTCATTCCGTGCGCTGAGCCTCGGGTGCGCCGAGCGGAATCTCGGTGAAGTGCTCGACGACCGGGAACGGGTCGTAGAAGTCGTGCAGCAGGTGCCGCCACTGCTCGTATTCGGCCGACCGTCGGAAGCCCTCGGTGTGCGCTTCGACGCTTTCCCACGAGACCAGCAGCAGGTATTCGTTCGGGGTCTCGGCCGACCGGTGCAGGGCGAGGTCGATGAAGCCGGGCTGGCACGCGATCAGCGGGCGGGCACGCGCGAACGCGGCTTCGAAGTCCGCTTCGCGACCGGCGCGTACGGGCAGGACGGCGTGTTCGAGGATCACGGGCTCATTCTGGCGGAGACCACCGCACGTCGGTGCCGCAGAAGACCGTGTCCGCCGCGTCCGTGTGCAGACACGGCCAGGATCGCGACGACGAGCAATGCCGGCAGCGCGAGCGCTGCGCGACTCACGGCGTCAGCATCCAGACGGACCTCAGGCGTTCGCCCTCGCGGCTGTTCCACGCGGTGCCACCGAAGGCGAGGAGTCGGTCACCCATCCAGGCGGTCGTCCGCACAACGTCGGGGATGTCGTCGACCGGTGGCAGCGGCTCCCACGTGCGCGCATCGTCGTCGTAGAGGTACCCGGAGGCGACCGAGAGGTGAGTGCCGACCGCATCGGCGAGCCCCGGCTGATGGTTGCCGGTAGGCAGGTTCGGCAACGGCTCCCACGCACCGTCGGGCAGGGTAATGACCCCGCCGTTCGGATACACGCGTCCCCAGTTGCCTATCTCCCCGCCGTCCGCGCCGCCGAGCGACGGTGCGATCAGGCGGTCGCCGTTGACGGCCCACGGCCAATCGGCGATCTGCTCGGTATCGGGCAGCCGCGTCCAGGTCTGGGTCTCGCGGTCGAACAGTGCCGCGAGTGTAAGCGAGGGGCCGTCGGCGCCGGGATTGTCGACGAGATCGTGGGCCGTCAGCACGAGGCCGTGCGTCGTGGGCGTCAGCATCCGGTTGAACGCATCGCCGATCGGGTCGGCGGGGAGCTCTGTCCATTCGCCGGTCGCACCGTCGAGCACGAGGTCAGGCACGCCGCCGTATTCGTCGGAGGCCGAGACCAGGAGCAGATCGTCGCCGTCGGCGACGAGGAGGTGTCCAACCTCGAGTGGGGCATCCACGGTCGCCCACGTGTCTGCAGCGGGATCGTAGGAGAGCAGCGTTTGTTCGTCGGCGATGAGCGTGCTCGTCACGTACACGAGGTCACCGACCGTGACAGCCGTCGGGGACGGCAGCCCCATCGGGGCGTCGGCGATCGCCCGCCAGGTGCCAGTCTCGGGGTCGAGCGCTGCGCCGTCGGCAACCGGGTCGCCTGCGATGCAGTACGCATTCGGTGGGCACGGTGGTCCGGTCGAACCGCCGAGCACGAGGAGCTCGCTGCCGGTCCACGCAGCGGCGGGCTGGTCCCGCGGCTCGAGAGGGAAGTCGTCGAACTGCACCCACGCTCGGGCATCGGGTGACGCGGTCTCCGAGGGGGGAGCTGTCGTGCCGGGCGTCGTCGCGCACGCGCTCAGTGAGAGCGCTGCTGCGATGACCAGTGCCCCGGCGTGCAGTCCGCGTCGACGGTCCATGCTCCGACAGTGTCGCGACATCGGCATCCGTCTCACCGCGCGGGCGACGAAGGTGTCCATGTCGCCACTGTAGGCGCCGCGGCATCGGTGGGTGTGGTGGCCCGCGGCCGTAGGCTGGACGTGTGACCGTCTCCGAGCTGTTCGACCCTGCGGAGTGGGTGCTCGCGCCCGGCGCTGAGGCCTACACCGACATCACCGCCCACGTGTCCGTCGACGGGCGCATCGCGCGCATCGCGTTCGACCGCCCCGAGGTGCGAAACGCGTTCCGTCCGCACACGGTCGACGAGCTGTACCGTGCGCTCGACATCGCCCGGCAGGACCCGAGGGTCGGCGTCGTGCTGCTCACCGGCAACGGTCCGAGCGCCAAGGACGGCGGCTGGGCGTTCTGCTCGGGCGGCGACCAGCGCATCCGCGGCCGCGACGGCTACACGTACGCCGCAGACGATGCCACCGCGCCCGACCCCGCCCGCGCCGGGCGGTTGCACATCCTGGAGGTGCAGCGGCTCATCCGCTTCATGCCGAAGGTCGTCATCGCCGTCATCCCCGGGTGGGCGGCGGGCGGCGGCCACTCGCTGCACATCGTGTGCGACCTGTCGATCGCGTCGGCTGAGCACGCCCGGTTCAAGCAGACGGATGCCGATGTCGGCTCGTTCGACGCCGGTTACGGCTCCGCCTATATGGCGCGGCAGGTGGGGCAGAAGCTCGCGCGCGAGGTGTTCTTCCTCGCCGAGGAGTATTCGGCCAAGCGTGCGTACGAGATGGGCGCCGTGAACCGGGTCGTGCCGCACGCCGACCTCGAGCGCGAGGCGATCGCGATGGCGCGCACGATCCTCGGCAAGTCGCCGACCGCGATCCGCATGCTGAAGTTCGCCTTCAACGCGATCGACGACGGCATGGTGGGTCAGCAGGTGTTCGCCGGTGAGGCGACCCGCCTCGCCTACGGCACCGACGAGGCCGTCGAAGGCCGCGACGCGTTCCTGCAGAAGCGCGACCCGGACTGGTCGCCCTACCCGTACCACTACTGATGCTGCTGAGCCCACTGGTCTCCGCCAACCCGCGCGACGTGCTGCGCGCGTTGCGGGCGGCGGTGCTGGGTGCGGGGCCGGCGGTCGCGCTCGGCGGCGACCCCGCGTGCTTGCCTGCTGAGGTGCCCGCCGGCACCGCCGTCGTCCTCACGACGTCGGGGTCGACCGGCATCCCCAAGTCCGTCGTCCTCGGCCGTCACGCCCTCACCGCGAGCGCGCTGGCCACGAGCGCGCGGATCGGCGACGGTGCGTGGCTGCTGGCGTTGCCGGCCACCTACATCGCCGGTGTCCAGGTGCTCGTGCGCGCCCTCATCGCCGGGCACGAGCCAGCCCTGCTGAGCGGCTCGTTCACGGCGCAGACGTTCGCCGCGGCGACGCACGGGCTTGCATCGAGCCGCGGGGGTACCCCGGTGCCGCGGTACACGTCGCTCGTGCCGGCGCAGCTGGCGACCCTGCTCGACGTCGACGACCCGCAGGTGGATGCCGCCCTCGCCGCCTACGAGGCGATCCTCGTCGGCGGTCAGGCCATCTCGCCGGCGCTGCTGGAGCGTGCGGCCGAGCGCGGTGCGCGCATCGTGCGCACGTATGGGTCGACCGAGACAAGCGGCGGGTGCGTCTACGACGGCGTGCCGCTCGATGGTGTCGGCCTGCGCGTCGTCGACGGCGAGGTGCAGGTATCGGGCCCGACCCTCGCCGAAGGGTACCTCGACGAGGCGCTCACGGCATCCGCGTTCACCGTCGACGATGGCATCCGCTGGTATCGCACCGGTGATGCCGGCGCGGTCGAAGGCGACGTTTTGCGGATCACCGGCCGACTCGACAACGTCATCGTCTCGGGCGGGGTCAACGTCTCGCTCGACCGGGTCGAACGTGTCGTGCACACCGTGCCGGGGCTCGAGCAGGCCGTCGTCGTGCCGATCGCCGACGAGCGGTGGGGGCAGGCCTCCGCCATCGTCGCCGCCGGCGTCACCGACCCGGACGCCGCGCTCACCGCCGCGCGCACCGCAGTCGCCGCCGAACTCGGCGCCCCGGCCCGACCCGCCCGCATCATTCCCGTCGCCGAGATCCCGCGCCTGCCGTCAGGCAAACCCGACCGCCGCGCCGCCCGCGCCCTCGCCTGACGTCAGGACAGCGGCTCAGGATGCCGGGAACGGGCCCGTTTTAGTGCTGCGGGTACCCGGTGACCGACAACGCGATGCTCGCCTGCTCCGGTGAGCGTGCACGCAGAAGGGCGCTGACTAGAATCTCCCCTCGTGGCAGCATCCTCGCGCGGCAAGCGCGCCTCCAAGAAGCAACATACGAAGAAGCAGCAGCCCTCGCGCGGCAATCCCCAGAAGGTGCGCACCGCCGGCCCACGCCGCGTGACGCCGGCGACCGCCAAGGACTGGATCGGCGCGGCACGGCTGCGCACGCTCCCGCTGGCGATCACGCCCGTCGCGATCGGCACCGGCGCGGCGCTGCTCGTCGACAACCGCTTCCATTGGGTGCTCGCGCTCGCGTGTCTGACCGTCGCCGTCGCACTCCAGATCGGCGTGAACTACGCGAACGACTACAGCGACGGCATCCGCGGCACCGACGCCCACCGCGTCGGGCCGGCGCGGCTGACCGCATCCGGCAAGGCGAAGCCTCGCGCCGTGCTCACCGTTGCACTCGTCTTCTTCGCGATCGCTGCGATCGCCGGTGTCGCGATCGTCGTGCGCACGCAGCACTGGTGGATGCTGGCGATCGGCGCCGCCTGCATCCTGGCCGCCTGGTTCTACACCGGCGGCAAGCGCCCCTACGGCTACGCCGGGCTCGGCGAACTGTTCGTCTTCGTCTTCTTCGGGCTGGTCGCCACCGTCGGCACTGCATTCGTGCAGTCGGGTGGCGTGCCGCAGGAAGCGTGGCTCGGCGGTATCGCCGCCGGTGCGCTCGCGTGCGCCGTGCTGCTGGCGAACAACCTGCGCGACATCGATCAGGACCGGCTCGCCGGCAAACGCACCCTCAGCGTGCTGATCGGGCGGCGTGCGACGCAGGGGCTGTTCACGGTGCTCATGGTCGTGCCGTTCGCCATCGCGATCCTGTTCACGCAGGTCTACCCGATCGCCTGGCTCACGCTCCTGGCACTCATGCCCGCCGCAGCCGCGACGCTCATCGTCTGGACCTACCGCGCACCGCGCGAACTGGTCGTCGCACTCGGTGTGACGTCGCTGACGAGCGTCCTGTACGGCGCGCTGCTCACCTGGGCCCTCGTCGGCTGAGAACCGGTCGGCTGTGCGGCAGCACCGTCACTCGAGGCGGTCTTCGACCTCTTCGTCGGTCGGCTGCGCGGGGCGCTTGGCGTCGACATCGCGGGCGGCTCTGGCATCGGCCATACCGGCCGTCATGTCGTTGAGGGGCTTTCGCAGGAACAGCATCGACAGGCTCAGCCCGATGAGCGCGGCGAAGATCGCGGCCAGCCAGTAGTACTCCCGCAGCACCGGGATGAGCATCATCAGTCCGAAGGGGACGAGGAACGCCAACAGGCGCAGCACGCTGTAGATGATCACGGAGCGGGCACGCATACCTCGATCCTACGTCGCATGACCGCGGGCGTCAGGCCGCCGCCGGAGCACGCACTGCCCGCCTAGGATGGTGATGTGGCGCGTGTTCTCATCCCGTTGGGCCTGCTGCTGGTCGCGTTCTGGATCTACAGCATCGTCGACTGCGCCCTGCAGGCACCCACGCGGCACCGCGGCGTGAGCAAGCCGGTCTGGATCCTCATCATCATCCTGCTGCCGGTGTTCGGCGGCATCCTGTGGTTCGTCGTCGGACGTGCCCGAAAGCGCACCATGCCGGTGTTCCGGGCTCCCGACGACAACCCCGAGTTCCTCGGCTCGATCGGCTCGATCGCCGACCAGGACGAGCGCATCCGCCGGCTCGAAGAAGAGCTCGCCGCATTGGATGCAGAAGACGACGACCCGCGCTGGCACGCCGCCGACGGTGCCGTCGAGCCGGGTGAAGATCCTGCAACCGATTCCCCGACACCGTCCGATAGCGGCACGTCCGACGACGACGGCGACGGCCGCGACACCCGCGCCTGAGATGACCGACCGACTCGACCGGGCGCCGGCGACGGACGCGGCCGCTGCCCTCCTCGGCCGGTTGGTCGATGCGGGCGTGGCGCACGTGGTCGTCAGCCCCGGGTCCCGCTCGCAGGCGCTCGCGCTCGCCGCGGCAGAACTCGAAGCCCGCGGGCGCGTGCAGGTGCATGTGCGCATCGATGAGCGCGTTGCGGGGTTCACGGCGCTCGGCATCGGCCGCGAGACCGGTGTGCCGGCCGCGGTCATCTGCACGTCCGGCACTGCCGTCGCGAATCTGCTGCCCGCCGCACTCGAGGCCCATCACGCCGGTGTGCCGCTGCTGCTGCTGACAGCTGACCGGCCGCCCGAACTGCGCGGTGTTGGCGCGAACCAGACCACCCGCCAACCCGGCATCTTCTCGCCGAACATGCGGTTCGAGGCCGATGTGCCAGTCCCCGAAGCGATCGACGATGACGGCACGGCGGAGCAGACCGTCATGCTCCGCACGCTCGCCGATGACGCGTTCGCTGCGGCACTCGGCGTCGGAGCCCGCGCCGCCGGGCCCGTGCACCTGAACCTTCCCGTGCGGGAACCGCTCGCCGGTGCCCTGCCGACGTGGTTCGGCGTCGAGGTGCCACCCACGGAGGCGTCCGCAGAGGACGCGATCGTCGATGTCGCCGACGAGCCGCAGCCGTGGGGTGCGCTGTATCAGGGCGGCGGGGGCGTGGGCGAGTCCGACCTGCCCGCCGATGCCGATGACGCGCCGACGATGCTCGATCGCGGACCGCGCACCGTGGTCGTCGCCGGCGCCGACGCCGGTCCGTCCGCCGAGTCGCTCGCGCACGCCGGCGCGTGGCCGCTGATCGCCGAGATCGTCAGCGGCTCGCGGTTCGGGCGCCACGTCGTGCACGGGTATCGCGCACTGCTGACGGACGGCGATCTCGGCGGGCGCATCGAGCGCGTCGTCGTCTTCGGGCACCCGACCCTCAGCCGCGAGGTCACCGCCGTGCTCTCGCGAGACGACGTCGAGGTGATCGCCGTGCGCGGGCCCGGTGAACCACTCAATCTCAACGGTGCGACGGTGGCTGCGGATGCCGTCGCCGTGGCGCCGGGAGACCCCGACAAGGAGTGGCTCGGTGCGTGGATGCGGGCATCACGTGACGCCGCCGTCGACCTGAGCCCTGCGGCCCCGGACGCAGACGCGCTTGCGTCGGCTGAACCCGAGACGCGACTCGGTGCGATCTCTGCCGAACTCAGCATCATCCGGGCCCGGATCGACCGCGCGGCGCTCGTCGATGCGGTGTGGCGCGCGACGTGGCCGCACGACCGGCTGCTGTTCGCCTCGTCGCGTCTCGTGCGGGTCGCCGACCAGCTGCTGGGTGGCAAGAAGGTGCCGGTGCACGCCAATCGCGGACTCGCCGGCATCGACGGCACGGTCGCGACGGGCCTCGGCATCGCACTGGCCAGTCAGTCCGGCGGCGCCTCCGGGGTCACGCGGGTGCTCTCGGGCGATCTCGCCCTCCTGCACGACGTCGGGGCGCTGCTGCTGCCTCCAGGGGAGGTCGAGCCCCGCATTCAGGTCATCGTCGGCAACGACGGCGGCGGCACGATCTTCGACGGGCTCGAAGTGGCGACGGTGGCCGGCGCGGATGCCATGGATCGCGTGCTGTACACCCCGCACACGGTCCGGCTGGAGCAACTCGCAACCGCGTACGGCTGGGAGTATCAACGGGTCGCGACCCGGTCGGCGCTGGATCAGGCGCTCACCTCGCCGGTCGGTGGCCGGCAGCTCATCGAGGTCGCTCTGGAACGTTGAGGTGGGCTTCCGCCATGATGGCGGAATGAGCGCGAACGTGTGGAGTACCGAACCGACCGAACTGCTGCGGGTCGGTGACGGGTTCCGACTGGCCGATGTCGACCCGGCATCCACGCCCGGCTACACCGGTGGCAAGAAGCAGGGCGAGAGGGATCTCGCGGCCGCCGAGGGGCGCTTCGACGAACTGCAGGAACGCCTGTTCGCCCAGAGCCGGGCGAACCCGCGCTCGCCGTCGCTGCTGCTGGTGCTGCAGGCGATGGACTCTGCCGGCAAGGGCGGTATCGTGCGGCACGTGATCGGCGCCACCGACCCGCAAGGCGTGCATCTGAAGGCCTTCAAGAAGCCGACCGAGGAAGAGCTCGCACACGACTTCCTGTGGCGCATCGAGAAGGAGGTGCCGGCGGCCGGGTACATCGGTGTGTTCGACCGATCGCACTACGAAGACGTGCTCATCGGCAAGGTGCGCGAACTGGCGTCGCCAGATGAGATCGAACGCCGGTACGACGCGATCAACGCGTTCGAGACGCATCTCGACATCAGCGGCGTGCACGTCGTCAAGGTCATGCTGCACATCTCGCCCGACGAGCAGAAGTCCCGATTGATGGAGCGGCTCGACCGACCGGACAAGCACTGGAAGTACAACCCGGGCGATGTCGATGAGCGCAAGCTGTGGCCCGACTACATGGCCGCGTATCAGACGGTTTTCGAGCGAACCTCGAGCGAAGTGGCGCCCTGGCACGTCGTCCCAGCCGACCGCAAGTGGTACGCCCGGCTCGCCGTGCAACAGCTCGTCATCGATGCGCTGGAGCGCATCGATCCGCAGTGGCCCGCGGCGTCGTTCGACGTTGCGGCCGAGCGCGCGAGACTCGCCGCCACCTGAGCGGTGGCGGGCGTTTCGTCTCGCTGAACGGTCTGAGCCAATCGTCGGCTCGGACCCGCGGGTGCGGGTCTTGACCGTTGCACGTAAGAGGACTACTACTCATTGTGAGTGGCGCCGACCCGGGCGCCGATGGGGACTGGGGAGTTCACGATGCCGTTAGTCGGTGCAAAAGACGCGATCAGTGTGTTCGAGGACGCGATCGAGGTGCTCGACTCGCACGTCGTCCTCCCCGACGAGTCGACGAAGGGACCGAAGCCCTCACCAATCCGGCCGGGTCGACCGCTCAGCATCCGAATCGTCAGCGTGTTTCCAGGTGACGACGCGCACAAACGCGGACGGGATGCGATCTTGACGTCGGCGGTTCGCAGCCCATTGCTGCAGAACGCCAAGCCACTCGCGATGCACTACATGTACCAACGTCTCGAGTACGGGCGGCTCCTCAGTTCTCGGGCGGATGAACCCGGATCCGACGTCGTCTACTATTCGCCCGCGGAACTCAGCCAAGAGCTCGACGTGACAATTCGCTTCGCGTTCGACCGATTCAACAAGAAGACGTTCGAGTCCTGGGTGGACGCCGCGGCGACAGCCGCCGCGCTACCGGTGTTTGCGGTGTCCGGGCCCGCAGGCGCGGCTTGGGTCACGGTTGCGAAGACAGCCACGAAACTCATCGGACGCACTGTCGACAAGCTCATCGACGGCGACAACGACCGGGTGATGACGTGGCGTGTGAATCTCAGCTCGCCGGGCAAGCCGCTCACGAAGGCCGGCTACGTGCTCCTCTACCCGGACGGGAACACCCTCATCCCTGCGCACATCGATGCGGACAGCGGCGAGATCGTCTCCGAGGATGGCACGTTCGAGCGCAACGGTGAGCAGTTCGTGGTCGTCGACGGCAAGCTCTGCTGGAGCGAGACGAAAGCGCCGGTGGTGGAAGGCGATTCGTATGTGCTGGTGTACATCAACGGTGCCAAGATCAGCGAGTTGGACGGTTGGGGACCAGCCGCCGTGGCAGCGGGGCTGTCCGAGCGGTTCTTGAACGCAGACCGAGTCGGCGCGGAGGATGCGTTGGAAGCGTTCCGGTTGTTCAATGACATCTGGTGGCTACGCCAGCTCGACGAGATCGAGGGAGAACTGGCGGAGGCGCAGGATCTGCCGGACGGTGCCGACAAGACGAAGGCGATCAAGGCGTTGATCGCACGTCGGACGGCTGCACACAAGAACATCCAGGACACTGCACTGCGTCAGCTATCGAAGAAGTGAGCCTGACCCTCACGCCAGGGCGTCGACGATCGGGCGGAACTTCACCCTCGTCTCGAGCATCTCGGTCTCGGGGTCGCTGCCGGCGACGATGCCCGCACCGGCATGAGCAGTGAACGGGATGTCGTCGCGACCGCCCGGCGGGATCGCCGACAGGTCGAACTGCGCGCAGCGCAGCGCGATTGCCCACTCGCCATCACCGGCGGCGTCGATCCAGCCGACCGGTCCCGCGTACAGCCCCCGATCGAACGGCTCGAGCCGGCGGATGACGTCCATGGCGACCTGGGTCGGAGTGCCGGCGACGGCGGCGGTGGGATGCAGTGCCCCGAGCAGGTCGAGCGCCGACGCCGCGTCGCTCAGCGTCCCCTCCACGTCGGTGGCGAGGTGCCAGACATTCGGCAGCTTGAGGGTGAACGGCTCCTCCGCGGCGACGAGCGCCGACGTGTGCGGGCGCAGCGAACGCAGCACCGACTGCACCGCGTACTCGTGCTCGTCGAGGTCCTTCACGCTGGTCGCGAGGGCGAGGGATGCCGCCGTGTCGGCGTCGGCATCCGCACCGCGCGCGGTGGTGCCCGCCAGGACCCGGGCCGTGACCGTGCCGCCCGCGACGGTCACGAGCGTCTCGGGGCTCGCGCCGATGAGTCCGTCGACGGCGTACGTCCACGTGTCGGGGTAAGCGGTCGAAAGCGCGCGCACCAGCCGGCGCAGGTCTGCGCCGGGCGGCACGGTGCCCGCGATGTCTCGGGCAAGCACCACCTTCTCGACCTCCCCGGCGGCGATCGCGTCGAGGCCTGCGCGCACGGCTGCCTGGTAGCCCTCCGGGGTGAGGGTGCCGGGGCCGAGCGTCGGCGCCCAATGCGCGCCGAACGGCGTGGGCCGCGGTGCATCGGCCGTCGGGGCGGACCCGAGCCCGACGTGCGTGATCCAGGCGTGACCGCCGCGACGGCCGATGAGCACCTCGGGCACGCGCAGCGTGCCGCTGCGGCCCGACCGGGCGTCGAACGGGAGCGCGCCGAAGGCGACGAGTCCGGTGCCGGGCAGTCCGACGGGGTCGTCGACCTCGGCGTTGTCACAGACCCCGCGCCACCAGCGTGCCGCCTCGGCCGCGGTCGAGGCCGTCATCTCCGCCACAGCGGAACCGCCGACCATGACATCGCCCCGTCGCGACCACACGAGCGGATCACGCGGCGATGTCAGCTCAAGCAGTTCCTCGACCGTGCCCGGATCGACCTCGCGGGTCACGACGCACAGCTTGACGGGCGGCAGAGCGGAACTCACCTGTCCAGCCTACGACCGGTGGCCGCGGCGACCGCGCCGCGCCGCGTGCCACACTCGGGGGATGGACGAGCGACCCGCACCCGGAACGCGTCTGCGGTTCGTCTGGCGCAAGTGGGACGGGTCGCCGCACTGGGTGCACGACTGCCGGTATCTCGGTGCCGACGCGCATGGTGACTGGTTCGGGCAGCATCCGGGGTGGGGGAGTGCTCGCCCCGGCCGGGAGTTCGTCGCGGAGTTCGGCAACGTCACCCTGCTCCCACCCGGTGGCACCTGGGCGCTCACGATGAACGCGCCGCCGCATCCCACCCGCGTCTACATCGACCTCGCCTGGGATGCCGGATGGCGCGACGGCGTACCCGGCGGCATCGACATGGACCTGGATGTCGTCGACCACGCCGGCCGCGGCATTTGGATCGACGACGTCGACGAATGGGAGGAGCACAGTGTCGCGTACGGATACCCGCCATCGGTGATGGCGCGGCTCGAAGCGACCGCCGATGAACTGCTTCGCGCGGTCACCGCGCACGAGCCGCCCTTCGATGCGCGCACCGCCCGCCATTGGCTCTCGGTGCTCGACCGACCCGCCGAGTACCCGGGTCCCTCGGTGACCTAGGCTCGAACCGTGACTGCAGAGCCGAACCGCGCCGATCTCGGCAAGGACCCCTCCCGCGTGAGCGGCATGTTCGATGAGGTCGCCGCAGGCTACGACCGCACCAACACGGTGCTCAGTCTCGGCAACGACAAGCTGTGGCGCATCGCGACCACGAGGGCGATCGACCCGAGGCCGGGGCAGCGCATCCTCGATCTCGCGGCAGGCACGGGCGCCAGTTCGGTCTCGCTCGCCCGCGGCGGCGCCGACGTCGTCGCGGCCGACTTCTCGCGGGGCATGATCGCCGAGGGGCGTCGTCGGCACGGCGGCATCCCGAATCTCTCGTTCGAGCAGGCCGACGCGACGGCCCTTCCGTTCGACGACGACGAGTTCGACGCGGTGACCATCTCGTTCGGGTTGCGGAATGTCATCGAGCCCAAGGTCGCGCTGGCAGAGATGCTGCGGGTGACCGCGCCCGGTGGGCGGGTCGTCATCTGCGAGTTCTCACACCCGCCGTCGCGTGCGTTCGCCGCGCTCTACGGCTTCTACAACAACCGCGTCCTGCCCGTCGTGGCGCGCGCCTTCAGCTCGAACGCCGTGGCGTACGACTACCTGAACGAGTCGATCCGGGACTGGCCCGACCAGCGCACGTTGGCAGGGTGGATGCGCGAGGCAGGATGGTCGGATGTCGCACACCGCAACCTGTCGGGCGGCATCGTCGCACTGCACCGGGGAACCAAGCCCGGCGCAGTGACCGGCCGCTGACCGTCGTCGGCGCGGCCCGGTAGGCTGGAAGGGTGACTCCGAGCCCTTCCGCGCCCGGCTCGCAGCTTGCGGGCCGCATCGGCATGACCGAGCGCATCCTCGCGGGCCCGAAGCAGCGCAAGCTCCTGCGAACCGTCGAAGACGGACTCGAACGCGTCGAAGCGGCGCTCGCGGTGGAGCTCAGGGTGACCGATGCCCTCGCCGACGCAACCACCCGCTACCTGTACGAGGCCGGCGGCAAGCGACTGCGACCCATGCTCGCGATCCTCACGGCACAACTCGGCAACGGCACCACCGATCACGTCATCTCGGGCGCCGCGGCCTTGGAGATCACTCATCTCGGCTCGCTGTACCACGACGACGTCATGGACGGTGCCGACACCCGCCGCGGCGTGCCCAGCGCACACGCCGTCTGGGGCAACAACGTCGCGATCCTCACGGGCGACCTGCTCTTCTCCCGCGCCAGCCAGCTCATGGCCCAGATCGGGGAGCGCGCGATCCGTCTGCAGGCCGACACCTTCGAGCGGCTCGTGCTCGGCCAGATGCACGAGACGCTCGGCGCGCAGGCCGGCGATGACCCGGTCGACTTCTACATCCAGGTGCTCGCCGATAAGACCGGCTCGCTGATCGCGGCCGCAGCGCAGGTCGGCGTCCTCTTCTCGGACGCGCCGGCTGCGTACGAGCAGGCGGTGCTGGACTTCGGCGAGAAGGTGGGTGTCGCCTTCCAACTGCTCGATGACGTCATCGACCTGTCAGCCGACGCCGAAGAGACCGGCAAAGTGCCCGGCACCGATCTGCGTGCCGGTGTGCCGACCATGCCGTACCTGCTGCTCGGCCGCGCCGATGACCCCGCGTCACGCTCGCTGAAGGCGACGATCGACGACGGTGTCGCCCGCATCGCCGACGGTGCGGATCCGGCGATCCTCGACGAGCCGCTCGGGCGCCTGCGAGAGCACGGTGCCACGGAGGCGACACGGCGACTGGCCGTCGAGTGGTCGGAAGCGGCCGTTGCCGCGCTCGAGGCACTGCCCGACGGGCCGGTCCGCGAGGCGCTCACCCGGTTCGCCCAGGTCGTCGTCGACCGTTCCCACTGACCCGCGCGACGCTCGTCCCGCGCCCTTCGGAAGGACTCCAATGACCAAGCTCAGGCTGGCCATCGTCGGCGCGGGACCCGCCGGCATCTACGCGGCCGACATCCTGTTGAAGGCGGAGCGCAAGTTCGATGTGTCGATCGACCTGTTCGACCACCTTCCGGCGCCCTACGGGCTGGTACGGTACGGTGTCGCCCCAGACCACCCGCGCATCAAGGGCATCATCAACGCGCTGCGCGAAGTGCTGGACCGGGGTGATATCCGCATCTTCGGCAACGTGCACTTCGGAACCGACATCACGCTCGACGACCTCAAGCGGCACTACAACGCCGTCATCTTCGCCACCGGGGCGGTCCGCGACGCCGACCTCGACATTCCGGGCATCGAGGCGAACGGTTCGTACGGTGCGGCCGACTTCGTGAGTTGGTACGACGGGCACCCCGACTACCCTCGCGAATGGCCGCTCGATGCCGAGTCGGTCGCCGTCATCGGCAACGGCAATGTCGCGCTCGATGTGGCGCGCGTGCTCGCCAAGCACGCCGATGACCTGCTGCCCACCGAGATCCCCGCGAACGTGTACGAAGGTCTGAAGGCGTCGCCGGTCACCGATGTGCACGTGTTCGGCCGCCGCGGCCCCGCCCAGGTTAAGTTCACCCCCCTCGAGCTGCGAGAACTCGGCGAACTGCGCGACGTCGACATGGTCGTCTACGACGAGGACTTCGACTACGACGAGGCCTCGAAGGCGGCGATCGCCTCGAACAAGCAGGTCATGGTGATCGACCGCGTGCTGCAGTCCTGGCGGCAGCGCCCCAGCGTGAACAACGCGGGTGGTGAGGCCTCACGCCGACTCCACCTGCACTTCTACGCCAAGCCTGTCGAAGTGCAGAAGGATGCCGAGGGCAACGTCTCGTCGTTCGTCTATGAGCGCACGCGACCCGACGGCGAGGGTGGTGTGGAGGGCACCGGTGAGCTGCGGACGGTCCAGATCGGTCAGCTCTACCGGGCCGTGGGGTACTTCGGCTCACCGTTGGAAGGTGTGCCATTCGACAAGAAGCACGGCGTCATCCCGAACCACGAGGGTCAGGTGCTGCGCAAGAGTTCGAACGAGCGTGTGCCCGGCGTGTACGCGACCGGGTGGATCAAGCGCGGTCCCGTGGGGCTGATCGGCCACACGAAGTCTGATGCGATGGAGACGGTCCGGCACCTGATCAACGATCAGGGGTCGTGGTGGAGCCCGGAGGATCCCTCCGAGGCGGCAGTCGTCGAACTGCTCGCCAGCCGGGGTGTCGCGTGGACTGACCTCGAAGGCTGGCACCGACTCGACGAGCACGAGATCGCGCTCGGTGCACCGCACGATCGTGCCCGAGTCAAGGTCGTCGAACGCGACGAGATGGTCTCGATCTCGCGCGGCGAGTAGCTCCGGAGCGCCGCGTCCGCCCCACCGCGTACGCTGACGGCATGGTCTGGTCGCCCGACATCCTGGGAGCCGGGTTCGAGCAGGTGACGCTCGAACTCGACGGCGCCAAGCCCGCGGGGGCGGTCGCGACCCTCGTGCGCCGGATGCCGTCGTTCACCGCCGCGCTCACCGGAGCGTTGCGTGATGTCGACGTGCTGTACGTGCACGGCTGGTCGGACTACTTCTTCCAAACCGAACTGGCCCGCTTCTGGACCCGTCTTGGTGCGCGCTTCCATGCGGTCGATCTGCGCGGGTACGGTCGGAGCCTGCGCGACGGGCAGACACCGGGGTACGTCGCCGACCTCGACGAGTACGACCTCGACATCGGTGCAGCACTCGTCGCGATGGGTCACGATCCTGCGGTGCGCGGCGGTCGTCGGCGCAAGCTCGTGCTGATGGGTCATTCGACCGGCGGTCTGACGCTCACGCTCTGGACGTCACGGCATCCGGGCGTCGCCGACGCGCTGGTGCTCAACAGTCCGTGGCTCGAACTGCAGGTGGGTGGCCTCGCGCGCCAAGCGCTCGCGCCGCTCGTCCAATGGCGGGCCGCGGTTGATCCGTTGGGGACGCACCCCGAGGTCGACCTCGGGTTCTACACCCGGGCGCAGACCGAGATCGGCGCACTGCCAGTGCCCGAGTACCGTGCGGCGTGGCGGCCCGAGCGTGGCTTTCCGACGCATCCCGGCTGGCTGGCGGCGATCGTGCGCGGCCACGCCCGGATCGCTGCGGGTGTGGATGTCGGGTGCCCGACGCTCGTCATGCTGTCGACCCGCACCACGACGCCCGTGCAGTGGAACGAGGCCATGACGCGTTCTGACTCCGTGCTCGTCGTCGACGACATCGCGAAGGCGGCGACCCGCATCGGACGGGCCGTGACGATCGTGCGGATCACCGACGGCATCCACGACCTGTTCCTGTCGCGCCCGGAGCCGCGTGCGGACGCGTACGCGCAGCTCGAGCGCTGGCTGCGCCGCGGCGCGCTGCGCTGACCCGTCGGGTCCGCTGCTTGTTCGCGGGGAGGGTTGCGTCACCGGGCTGCGCGATCAGGGGTTCATGGACATCAGCGAAGGACGCCGACATGGCAGCCAGATGGATCGAGCTGTTGACCGGACCGCTCGAACAGCAGAAGCAGAAGCAGCCGGCGCTCGAAGAGGTCTTCCTGGCGCGCGTCGAGCGGGGGTGCCGCGGGCTCCCCGCGCTGAGGAGCCCGCGTCGTTCGTCAACCGGACGCGCCCTTGCGCGGCTTGATGAACGCTCGGGATTGCGCGCTCGCGCGCTTCTCGGCGCGCTTCTGCTTCGGCGACGACTGCGCCACTTTTTTGGCGTCGCGCGCACGCGGTGACCTGCCTGACATGATGCCTCACTTCCCCTGATTGGCTGGCGGGTGAACCCCCGACCATAGCCGCCTTCCAGAGAATGTCAACTCGCGACCCCCTTGCACAAAAAAATCCGCTGACTTGCCTTTTTTTGCAACCGGGCTATGGTGATGACCATGACCACGAACACCTGTCGCCACCGTACGGAGCGTCTCATCGACGCCTCCGTCGTGACGGCAGTGGCCGACGTCGCTGGCGCACGCCACGAGGTGCTCCCGCCCCGGCAGAGCGTCGCGGGTGGCTTGTCCACGCCGCTCGCCTGGGGCGCCGCGCCTCCGTGAGACTGGTTCCGTCGAACCGGTCGAACCGGACACCCCATCGCGTCGCACCTGCGGCGCGATTTTGTTTATCCAGGAGGATTCATGACCATCGAAACGCCCGACACCGTCCCGATCGCTGCACTGCAGCGCGAGCTCGAGCGGCAGCTCGACGAGCGGCTGTTGGCGATACAGGAACTCCAGCCGTTCGCTGCGCCAAGCGTCGACCCGGTCGCCTACCAGGCCACGGCATCCCACCGCCTCGCCGTCGACCAGATCACCGCGGCGCTCAACCGTATCTCTGCCGGCACGTACGGACGCTGCGTCCGGTGTGGGAACCAGATCGCGCCCGCGCGACTCGAGGTGCTGCCGTCCGCGGCCGCCTGCATCGAATGTCAGAGCCATGCTGAAGCCGCATAGTCGCAAGCCGGTCGCCATCCCGTCTTTCAAGCCGATCACCGCCCGGCTGTTGTCAGGTGCCGGCGAGATCATGCGCCTGCGAGGTACCCGCCGTGACACCCACCGCCGACTCGCGCACGACGGCTCGGAGTCGCCGCCCGGCCCCCCAAGCGGCTCCGCCCTGCCCGGCCAGACCCCGAGCACGTTCCGCGGCACGACCGCGCGCTTCATCGCGTACGGCTGACGATGCCGTCTCAGCGAGCGCGAGCGAAGATGCGGCACGCGAACAGATGGTTGACGCGTGGTTCCGCTGGATGGGACAACGCAAGCGCGTCGCGCTCGTCACGGCCTCGAACGACGAAGCGGATGCGGTCAACCAAAGCATCCAGCAACGTCGCATCGACATCGGGCAGCTCTCGACTCGCAAGATCGCACTCGGTCGCGCGTGCCCCTGGCGTTCCCCGTCGCAGTGGAGTCGCGACTGCGTGCGCGTCATTCGCCGTTCGTACTCTTAGAGGCGGCAATGATCGCTCGGAGGGCGTGGTTGTCGTCTTCGAGCTGGATGATCTGGCGTGCTCCGGCGAGGTTGACGCCTTCCGCGAGGAGGCGAACGACGCGCCGAAGCACGTCGACGTCGGCGTCGCTGTATCGCCGTGTCCCGCCCGCGCTGCGGGCTGGGTCGACGAGTCCGCGGGACTCATACAAGCGGAGGGTTTGAATGCCCACGCCCACCAGCTCCGCGGCGATCGCGATGCTATACACCCCCCGCGTCCGGCCCGGGTCTCGATCCGGTTCCGACATCACCGCTCACCTCCGACGTTCACTGAGAACAGTACTTGCATTGCTGTCCAAGTTGAGGTACAAAATCTACTGCATTCGATATAGATCGTCGAATGTCGACCAGTACATGTGAACAGGAGGAGATCCGAAATGCTGCTGCAACACGACCCGTTCCGCGACCTCGACCGCCTCACACAGCAGGTCTTCGGAACCGTCAGCCGCCCGTCGAGCATGCCGCTTGACGCGTGGCGCGAGGGCGACCAGTTCGTCGTCGAACTCGACCTGCCCGGCATCGAGCCGGACAAGCTCGACATCGATGTGGAACGCAACGTCCTCACCATCCGAGCCGAACGCCTGAGCCGGATGCCGGATGCCGCGAACTCCGTCGCCGCCGAACGCACCTGGGGTGTTTTCAGCCGACAGCTCGTTCTCGGGGACTCGCTCGATACTGAGCACGTCGATGCCGACTACACCGCCGGGGTGCTGCGCCTGCGCATCCCGATCGCTGAGCGCGCCAAGCCGCGCAAGATCGGCATCACCAGCGGCGACAAGATCGTCCAGCAGGAGAACCGCAGCATCGACGCGTGACCGCGTCCGCGATCGCAGGCGACCTCGCCGCGATCATGGCCGCCTCCGCAGCAAGGACCACGCGTGAGGGGTCTCGTCCGCACGACGGGAGAGACCCCTCACCGCGCGGCACACGCGACCTCAGAAACCCACAAGAGAAGGAGGATCCGACATGGACGCGCCGGAACGCCTCGCCGCACGACTCCTTCACGCGATTGTCGCCGACGACGTCGACGCCGTCAGCGACCTCGTCGTAGAAATCGAAGACAGCGCCTACGCCGGGCTCGTCGCGACAGGCCTGGCGCAGTCATACATCAACGAGCTGCTCAAGACCACCCGACGCGAACCACTTCTGCGCGCGCTCGAGGCACGAATCCTCGCACTGACCGACATCGCCGAGCAGGCGAACAGCAGCCCGGAATGATGACCAGCCTCGCACCCGCAATGGGCGTCTCGAATGCGCCGAGGATTCCTGGTAGCACGTCAGAAAACCTCGCTACGCCTGATCAGCGAAGGCGTCGGTGATGAACGTCTCAACGCCCGACTAGGCCTACCGGTAGTTGACGAACTGCAGATCGACGTCGAGGTCGGCGGCCTTGAGCAGACGCTGCACCTCTTGCAGGTCGTCGCGCGACTTCGACTGCACGCGCAGCTCGTCGCCCTGGATCTGCGACTTGACCGACTTCGGGCCCTCGTCGCGGATGATCTTGCCGATCTTCTTGGCGTTCTCCTGCGAGATGCCTTCCTTCAGCGTCGAGACGATGCGGTATTCCTTGCCGCTGGCGTGCGGGTCGCCCGAGTCGAGCGACTTCAGCGAGATGCCGCGCTTGATGAGCTTCGACTGGAACACGTCGAGCACGGCCTTCGCGCGCTCTTCGCTGTTCGCCTTGATGAGGATCGCCTCGCCGCTCCACTCGACCGACGCATCGGTGCCCTTGAAGTCGTAGCGCTGCTCGACCTCCTTGCGCGCCTGGTTGAGCGCGTTGTCCGCCTCCTGGCGGTCGATCTTGGAGACGATGTCGAACGAAGAGTCAGCCATGCCGAGGAGTCTACCGAGCCGCGTCCCGGCCGGGTCGTAGGGTGTGGGCATGACAACGCCCCCCGTGTCCGTGACTGCGCAGCGCGCCTGGGGCGTCGTCGCCGTCATCGTCGCGTGCCTCAGCATCGTGCCGGGCATCGCCGTGCTCGCGCTGACCGCGACGGTCGACGAGAACTTCGTGTGGTTCCTGTTCGCCGCGCTGCCGATCGCGATCCTCGGCGGGGCACTGGCCGCTGTGCTCGGCATCGTCGGGCTCGTCATCGCGTTCACGCGCAAGGCCGGCTACGTATGGCCGATCGTCGGCACCGTGCTGGGGCTCATCGTCGCCATTGCGCTGTTCATCTGGGCGAGCGGCTGACCGCGCCCGGTTTCGTAGACTGACCGCATGCAGGCCCTCACCGAACACGAGGTGCGGGCGGTGCTCGTCAACGCATCGGACGACGAGCGGGACCGACTCGCGCTGCCATTGGACTTTCCTCTCGTCGAGTGGGACCACCTCGACTTCTTCGCGTGGCGCGATCCTCGCACGCGTGGTCGCGGCTACCTCGTCGCCGAACTCGACGGCGCCGCGACCGGCATCGTGCTGCGCGCCGGTGGCGGTTCGTCGCATGCGCACCCGGCGATGTGCAACCTCTGCCACACGATGCAGCCGGGCGATCAGGTTGCGCTGTTCACGGCGCGCAGAGCCGGGGATGCCGGAGACCGAGGCGACAGCGTCGGCACGTACATCTGCGCAGACCTGTCGTGCCACGAGAACGTGCGGCTCGCGGCGCCGCTCGCGCCGGGCGAGATCCGGGCGAGCGTGGACCGTCGCATCGACGGCACGAAACACCGGATCGAGGCGTTCGTGGAGCGCATCGCCGAGCCGTGACGGGCATGGTTTTCGCACTGCTGAACGTGCGGCTAAGATAGGTACTCGCGCCTCCGGTCGACTGCACAAGCCGGGCGGGTGCGCCTGGCGAGTTACCCAAGTGGCCAAAGGGATCTGACTGTAAATCAGCCGTCTTCGACTTCGGGGGTTCGAATCCCTCACTCGCCACCGATTGTGAAGGGCTCCGCGAATGCGGGGCCCTTCGTCGTTCCGCGCTGTCTCCGTGCCAGGATGGTCGCAGCGGCGACGCCGCGGGGGAGGAACAGGCAATGAGTGAACCGATCACCAGTCCGTCATCGTCGAAGCTGCTGCGCGCGGCCATCTGGGTCGCGATCGGCGCGCTGATCGCGGCGGCGGTCGTCTG
This sequence comes from Microbacterium sp. bgisy189, assembly GCF_057707225.1. NCBI lineage: Bacteria > Bacillati > Actinomycetota > Actinomycetes > Micrococcales > Microbacteriaceae > Microbacterium > Microbacterium sp. bgisy189. The sequence goes on from NZ_JBYIPT010000001.1 coordinate 87,287, forward strand.
CGTCGTGTGGGTGCTGATCGGGGATGCCGACGGCATGATCGGCAAGGCGTTCCTCACGATCCTCTTGCTCGCCGCGTTCGCGGGGATCTCGATCCTCGAGGCCAGCCTGGCATCGCGCCGACCTGCATGGCTGGCGCTTGCGAGCATGACGTCGTGGGTCGTGATCCTGCTGCTCGGCGCGTTCCTCATCTGGATGCCGTACGACGGTTTCATGGGCGGCTTCGACCGGTTCTCGAAGTTCTTCTTCATGGTCGTGATCGTCCAACTTGCCCTGTTGCACGTGTGGCTGTTCACGAAGGCGTACCTGCGCCACCAGACGACCTTCACGAGCATCGTCACGTATGTGACCATCGCCCTCGTCGTGATCCTCGTCGTGCTGCTCGTCCTGCCGCTCATGCTCGACGAGTACACCGACTTCGGCGACCTGTACTGGCGCATCGTGGTCGCCCTCGCGATCCTCGCCGCCGTCGGCACGGCACTCGTGCCGCTCGTCAATGCGCTCTTCGCGCCGCGCACGCCCAAGCCCGTCGCCCAGGCCGTGCCGCAGCCCGGGCCGGTCGCCTGGCCCACCTACGCCGACGGACGTACCCCGCTGCCGGTCATGCCCGACGGCGCGCCCGACTGGAACGCCTACTACACCGGCCAGCCGACCTTCCCGCAGGGCGCTCCGCAGGCGGCGCCCGCACCGGCCGCGATCGAACAGCCGTCGGTGCCTGCCGCTCCGCCGCTGCCCGATCCCGTCCAGCCGCCCGCCGCACCCGACGCGCAGCCCGGATACCAGAGCTATCCGCCGCCGCCCGCGCCGCCGCGCTGAGCGGCGAGCCCACACAGCTGATGCGAGCCCACACGATTCTGCGTCCGGAATCGTGTGGGCTCGCGAATAGTGCGAGGGCTCGCGAACCTGGGGCTGAGGGGTCGCGAGTGACGGTCAGCGCGCGAGGATTTCGCGCGCGGCCATCGCCGCGTTGTGGCCCCCGATGCCGCTGACGGCACCGCCGCGGCGCGCGCCCGACCCGCACACCAGGATGCGAGGGTGCGCGGTGGCGACGCCCCAGCGTTGCGCGGGCGTCTCGAGCGCCTCATCGTCACCGGCCCACGGCCACGACAGCGACCCGTGGAAGATGTCGCCGCCGCGCATGGCCAGCGACTCCTCGAGGTCTGCCGTGGTCCTCGCTTCGATGCACGGGCTGCCGTCGGGCGCTTCATAGAGCACATCGGAGATCGGCTCCGCGAGCACGGCGTCGAGTGAGCGCTGCGCCGCGGTGAGGAGGTCGTCGCGAACGCGGTCGCGGTCCACGCCCGTTGTGAGCCGGTGCGGCACCTGCAGACCGAACAGGGTCAGTGTGTGGGCGCCTTCTTCTCGCAGCCGAGGCGAGAGGATGCTCGGGTCGGTGAGGGAGTGGCAGTAGATCTCGGCGGGGAGCGGATCGGGGATGCCACCGCCTGCGGCCGTGGCATGCGCGGCGTCGAGCTGCGTGAGCGTCTCGTTGATGTGGAACGTGCCGGCGAACGCCGCTTCGGGCGCGACCGACTCATCACGCAGCCGGGGGAGTCGCCGCAACAGCATGTTCACCTTCACCTGCGCGCCCTCGGGGCGTTCGGCGCCGAGGGCATCGCCGCCGCCCGCGGCAAGCAGGTCGTCGAGCACGGCGGGGCCGACGCCGGCGAGCACGAGGCGGGCAGGGATCACCTCCCCGCTGTCGAGTGTCACCTCGCCGTCGGGGGTGATGGCGGAGACGGTGACGCCGGTGCGAAGGTCGGCGCCGGCATCCCGAGCGGCCCGCTCGAGCGCGCCGCTCACCTGCCCCATGCCGCCGACGGGCACGTCCCAGTCGCCGGTGCCGCCGCCGATCACGTGATAGAGGAAGCAGCGGTTCTGCCGCAGCGACACGTCGTCGGCCGTTGCGAAGGTGCCGATCAGTCCGTCGGTGAGGGCGATGCCGCGGGCGATGTCCGTCTCGAGCGAGTCGCGCAGCAACGTGCCGAGCGGGGTTTCGACGACACTTCGCCACAGGTCGTCGTCCGCAGTCAGGGCACGGACGTCGCCTGCACGACGCAGCGGTTCGGTGACGGTGGGGAACAACGTGCGCGACAGCGGCAGCATCCGCTGCGAGAACGCGGCGAATCGGGCCGCCTCGTCTGCATCCCCGGTCGTGCGCAGGAACGATGCGGCGGTCGCCGACGCGTCGCCGTTGTCGACCAGGATGCCGCGTGCCGGGTCGTGCGGGTCGGGCGTGTACGACGAATAGCGTCGGCGGCGAAGCTCCAGTGAGATGCCGAGGTCATCGAGGATGCGGCGGGGGAGCAGGCTCACCAGGTAGGAATAGCGCGACAGTCGCGCATCGACGCCTGCCCAGGGGCGCTCCGACACGGCCGCCCCGCCGACGTGGTCCAATCGCTCCAGCACGACGGTGCTGAGCCCCGAGCGGGCGAGGTAGGCGGCGGCGACGAGGGCGTTGTGGCCTCCGCCGACGATGACGACGTCGTGGATGGGTGGGGCGGCGCTCATGGCACCACGGTAGTGCGCGTAGCGTGGAGGCATGGTGGATGCCCCCGACCTGTTGCCGCTCGCTCTCGAGATCGCTCGTGAGGCAGGTGCGCTCGCCCGCCGCAGGCGATCGGAGGGGGTGTCGATCGCCGCGACGAAGTCGACGATCGCCGACATCGTCACCGAGGCTGATCGCGAGGTCGAGCAGCTCGTGCGCGACCGTCTGGCCGCAGCGCGCCCGGGTGACGGTTTCCTCGGCGAGGAGTCCGACGCCGCGCGCAGTGAGACCGGCGTGACGTGGGTCGTCGACCCGATCGACGGCACCGTGAACTACGCCTACGGCATCCCCCATTACGCAGTGAGCATCGCCGCCGTCACCGGTGAGCCCGACGCCCGCTCGTGGCGCGCCGAAGTCGGCGTCGTGCACAATCCGGCGACCGGCGAGCTGTTTCACGCGACGCGCGGCGGCGGCGCGTGGCTCGGCGAGCAGCGCCTCGCGGTGAGCGAACCGGGCCCCGCCGGCGCGCTCGTGGCGACCGGATTCGGCTACGACCCTGCGACCCGCGCGGGCGATCTCGACCGTGTGACCCGCGCGTTCGAGTTGGCGCGCGACATCCGTCGTGCAGGGGCCGCCTCACTCGATCTCGCGTTCGTCGCGGCCGGCCGGCTCGACGCGTACTTCGAGCGGGGGCTGTACCCGTGGGATCACGCCGCCGGCGGCCTGCTCGTCCTCGAAGCGGGCGGGCGCATGGGTGGTCAGCCCGACGGGGCGCCCGGGCGGACGATGACGCTCGCGGCCGCGCCTGAACTGTTCGAGCGACTCGCCGCGGTCATATATCGGTGAGTCGTCCATGGCATTCCCAGGCGGATGCCGATAGTGTTTACCCGATCGTTACCTTTGCCGGCCCGACGGTGAAGTGATCGAAGCCCCCGATGAAGCCCATCCGAGACCCCCGCTCGGCTGAACGACGAGAGCCTGCCCTTTGACCCTCGCCCCCCGACCGGCTGACGCCGCGCCCACGCGCCGCTCCAGCCGTCTCGCTGCCACTGCGCCCGTCGCGCAGGCTGCGATGACGCGCGCGGAATGGCGTCGGCAGCAGGCGGGTGCGCAGGTCGAGACGACGGCATCCGTTGTCGATGCCCCCGTCGTCGAGGCCCAGAACGAGGCATCGCCCGCGGTCGAAACGCCGATCGTCGACGCGACCGCACAGGCCGCCGTCATCGCGACCGTCATCGCCTCAGCCGGCACTCACGGTGACGTGACCGCACAGGTCCCCGCACGTCCCCTCCGACGCCGGGCTCGCACCATCGCGACGCCCGGCGATTCTGTGCCCGCTCCCGCCGCGCAGGAACTGGCGCACGACGAGCCCGTCCTCGAACCCGTCGTCGTGCCGGCGACGTTCGCCGGACAGTCCGAATGCAGCGTCGACGAGTTCGAGCGCGCCGCACGGCTCTTCTCCTTCACGGGTGAGGTTCCGGTCCGCACGGCCGCGAGCGCACCGACCGAGTTCGTTCCCGCCGTGCACCTGGCGCCGCGCCGTCGCATCTCGGGGCGCGCGATCGCCGGCCGCATCACCGCGGCATCCTTCTCGATCGGCGTCATGGGTGTGGTCGGGCTGCTCGCCTTCGGCACCGCAGGACCCGCCGCGCTCGCTGCGTCGTCGGCATCCACCGACATCCGCGCCGTCGGCACCGCCGCGACCGAAGAAGAAGCCGACATCCAGGCGTACGTCACCGCGTCGGACACCGAGGCGCTCGCGCTCAACCGCACCGACACCTACAACGTCGCCTCGCTCGCCGACCTCGCCGCAGAAGCCGGCGTGACGCAGTTCGCGAACACCTGGGTGAACAACCCGAACGCCGACGTGCAGTGGCCCTTCGAGGTCGGCGTGCCGATCTCGGCCGCCTACGGCTCGTCGAGCTACCTCGCGACGTTCGCGTCGGCACACAACGGCGTCGACCTCACGCCCGGCGCCGGCGCCGAGATCCATGCGATCGCCGACGGCACCGTCCGCATCGCGACGGAGGCCGGCGGCGACTACGGCGTCAACGTCATGATCGACCACGTCATCGACGGCGAGATCGTCTCGACCCGGTACGCGCACATGCAGTACGGCTCGCTGAACGTCGCGCCCGGCGACACCGTGAGCGTCGGCGACGTGCTCGGAACGGTCGGCGCGACCGGCAAGGTGACCGGTGCGCACCTGCACTTCGAGGTGCTGCTCGGTGGCACCACCCGGGTCGACCCGATGGCGTGGATGTTCGAGCACGCGGGGAGCTGACCTCGATTCGTCGGGACGCCGCGTGGGTGGTATTCTCGATGAGTTGTCCGCACGCGGGCAGCACGCCCCGATAGCTCAGTGGCAGAGCACTTCCATGGTAAGGAAGGGGTCGTCAGTTCAATCCTGACTCGGGGCTCGCACACCACCTTCGGGTGCGTCGCGGCAGGGTAGCTCAGTTGGTGAGAGCGCACGACTCATAATCGTGAGGTCGCGGGTTCAAGCCCCGCTCCTGCTACAGATGAGAACCCCCGATTTATCGGGGGTTTTGTCGTTCGCCGCCCGCGACGGGCGATGGTTCGCATCGACGCGCAACCCTGGCGCCCGGCGCCGTCAGCGGGCATGCTCGGGCTATGAGCACACCGGTGTGGATCACGAACGAAGCACTCATCGCCTGGGTGGAGGAGATGGCCGAGCTGTGTACGCCGGCCGACATCCACTGGTGCGACGGGTCGGATGAAGAGTACGAGGCGATGTGCGAGGAGCTCGTCCAGGCCGGCACGTTCATCCGCCTCAATCCCGACAAGCGCCCGAACAGCTTCCTCGCACGCAGTGATGCGAGCGACGTCGCCCGCGTCGAGGAGCGCACCTTCATCTGCTCGCGCAGCGAGGAGGATGCCGGACCCACCAACAACTGGATGGACCCGCGCGAGATGCGCGGCATCCTCCGCGACCTGTTCGCCGGCTGCATGACCGGCCGCACGATGTACGTCGTCCCGTTCAGCATGGGGCCGCTCGGATCGCCGATCGCGCGCCTCGGCGTGCAGTTGACCGATTCGCCGTACGCCGTCGTGAGCATGAAGATCATGACGCGCATGGGCAAGGGCGCAGCCGAGGTCCTCGGCGCCGATGGCGACTTCGTGCCGTGCATGCATACGGTGGGAGCCCCGCTCGCGCTCGGCCAGCAGGATGTCGCGTGGCCGTGCAACCCCGACGAGAAGTACATCGTCCACTTTCCCGAGACCCGGGAGATCTGGTCGTACGGCTCCGGCTATGGCGGCAACGCGCTGCTGGGCAAGAAGTGCCTCGCGCTGCGGATCGCGTCGTCGATGGCGCGGGATGAGGGCTGGCTCGCCGAGCACATGCTCATCCTCGGGGTGACCGACCCGGAGGGGGAGAAGACCTACGTCGCCGCCGCGTTCCCGAGCGCCTGCGGCAAGACGAACTTCGCGATGCTGGTGCCGCCGCCGGCGTTCTCCGACAAGGGCTGGAAGGTCACCACGGTCGGCGACGACATCGCCTGGATCAAACCGGGCGATGACGGCAAGCTGTACGCCATCAACCCCGAATCCGGGTACTTCGGGGTCGCCCCCGGCACCTCCAACGCCACCAATCCGGCGGCCATGGCATCCGTGCGCAGCGACACGATCTTCACCAATGTCGCCCTCACCGACGACGGCGACGTGTGGTGGGAGGGGATGGACGGTGAGACACCGGCGCACCTGATCGACTGGCAGGGCAATGACTGGACGCCGGAATCCGGCACGAAGGCGGCCCACCCGAACTCCCGGTTCACCTCGCCGGCGACCCTCAACCCCGCCCTCGACGAGTCGTGGGACGACCCGGCCGGCGTCCCCATTCGCGCGTTCGTGTTCGGCGGGCGCCGAGCCGGCACCATTCCCTTGATCACGCAGAGCTTCAACTGGGCCTACGGCGTGTACATGGCGGCGACGATGGGCTCCGAGACGACCGCCGCGGCATTCGGTACGCAGGGTGTCGTACGCCGCGACCCGTTCGCGATGCTGCCGTTCGCGGGCTACAACATGGGCGACTACATCAACCACTGGCTCTCGTTCGGTCGGAAGGTGCCCAACCCGCCGCGCATCTTCCAGGTGAACTGGTTCCGCCGCGACGAGGACGGCACGTTCCTCTGGCCCGGCTTCGGCGAGAACATGCGAGTGCTGCAGTGGATCGTGGGCCGCGCCCGCGGCAAGGCGCACGCCGTCGAGAGCCCGCTGGGCTGGATGCCCCGCTACGAAGACTTGAACTGGGAAGGGCTGGACTTCTCGGATGCCGACTTCTTCACCTGCATGGCCATCAACCGCCGCGACTGGACGGCGGAGCTGCTGGAGGCCGAAGAGCTGTTCATGAAGCTCTACAACCGGCTGCCCAAGGAGATGGAGATGATCCGGTCGCTGACCACCAGCGCGCTGTGGCGTTCGCCGAAGATGTGGGAGATGGCCTCCGATCCGACCTGATGCGGCGAACCCGATGTCGGAGGTCCGGGGCTAGGATGAAACGTTCCTCCGTCGCCGTCTGGGAAGCTCGCGCATGCTCGGAAAACTCCTCGTCCGCTATCTGCGGCAGTACAAGCTGTTGCTCGCGGGCGTGCTGATCTTCCAGTTCGCCTCGGCGATGGCCTCGCTGTACCTGCCCCGACTGAACGCGGACATCATCGACAAGGGCGTCACCAACGGTGACACCGCCTACATCTGGTCGAACGGTGTGCTCATGCTCGGCATCGCCCTCGGCCAGATCGTCGCCTCGATCATCGCGACCTACTTCGCGGCGCGTGCGGCCATGAGCGTCGGTCGCGACATCCGCCGCGACGTCTTCCAGAAGGTGAGCGGCTTCAGCGAACGTGAGGTGTCGCGCTTCGGCCCCGGCACCCTCATCACGCGCAACACCAACGACGTGCAGCAGGTGCAGATGCTCGCGATGATGGGCGCCACGATGCTCGTCACCGCGCCCCTGCTGGCGATCGGCGGCATCATCATGGCGGTCCAGCAGGACGTCGGCTTGAGCTGGCTCATCGCCGTCTCGGTGCCGGTGCTGCTCGTGATCGCCGTGCTCATCATCAGCCGCATGGTGCCGCTGTTCCGCGCGTATCAGACCAAGCTCGACAACGTGAACCGCATCATGCGGGAACAGCTCACCGGCGTGCGCGTCGTGCGCGCGTTCGTACGTGAGCGCATCGAAGAAGACCGCTTCCGCGTCGCCAACACCGACATCATGGTCGTCGGCCGCAAGGTCGGTTCGCTGTTCGTGATCATGTTCCCGCTCGCGATGCTCGTGCTCAACGTGACCGTCGTCGGCGTGATCTGGTTCGGCGGCATCCAGGTCGATGCCGGCAACGTCGAGATCGGCACCCTGTTCGCCTTCATGCAGTACGTCGGTCAGATCCTCATGGGTGTGCTCATGGCGACGTTCATGACGATCATGATCCCGCGTGCCGCCGTGTCGGCCGACCGCATCGGCGAAGTGCTCGACAGTGATGACCGACTCGAGCGCCCGGCGCAGCCGATCACCGAGTTCACCGCTCCAGGCACCGTCGAGTTCGATGACGTCACCTTCACCTATCCCGGGGCCGACGTGCCGGTGCTGCAGGGCATCAGCTTCCGCGCCGCGCCCGGCGAGACCGTCGCGATCGTCGGCTCGACCGGGTCGGGCAAGTCAACGCTCGTCTCGCTGATCCCGCGCCTGTTCGACGCGACGGCGGGCGCTGTGCGCGTCGCCGGCGTCGACGTGCGTGAAGCCGATCTCGACCGGCTCTGGCAGGGCATCGGCTACGTGCCGCAGAAGGCGTTCCTGTTCACCGGCACCGTCGCCAGCAACCTTCGCTTCGGCAAGGAGGATGCGAGCGACGAAGAGCTCTGGCACGCCCTCGAGATCGCGCAGGGCAGGGAGTTCGTCGCCGAAATGGCCGGTGGCCTGGACGCGCGCATCGCGCAGGGCGGCACGAACGTCTCGGGCGGTCAGCGGCAGCGACTCTCGATCGCGCGGGCCGTCGTGCGACGCCCCGACGTGCTCGTGTTCGACGACTCGTTCTCTGCCCTCGACCTGACGACGGATGCCAGGCTGCGACAGGCGCTGTGGCGTGAGATGCCCGACATCACGAAGATCGTCGTCGCGCAGCGCATCTCGACGGTGACCGATGCGGACCGCATCGTCGTGCTCGAAGACGGCCGCATGGTCGGCCTCGGCACCCACGAAGAGCTGCTCGAGACCAGCGAGACCTACCGCGAGATCGTCGAATCGCAGCTCGGAGTTGACGCATGAGCGCCGGGGAGAACGTGAACACGACCGAGACCCTCAGCGAAGACGAGAAGCTCGAGCTCGAACTCGCCGAGCAGGCGCGCCTGAACTCGGGCGATTGGGACAGTGTGGCACCGGGCAAGGCGTCGCAGTTCGGCCCCAGCTTCAAGCGCATGATCGGACTGCTGCGTCCGTCGGCGGCCGCGTTCGTCTTCGTGTCGATCCTCGGCGCCATCGGCGTCGTGCTCGCCGTCATCGCGCCGAAGGTGCTCGGTGCCGCCACCGACGTGATCTTCCAGGGGGTCTTCTCGACTGCGCTCGCCGACCAGTTCCCGGCGGGCACCTCGCAGGCCGATGTCGTCGCGGCGCTCGAGGCGGCCGGGCAGGGCGAGATGGCCAACATGGTCGGCGCCATGCAGAACTTCGAGGTCGGCGCCGGCGTCGACTTCGAACAGCTCAAGTGGATCGTCGTGGGCGTGCTGGCGATCTACGTCGGCTCCGCCATCCTCACCTGGCTGCAGGGCTTCGTCATCAACATCATCATGGTGCGCACGATGTGGCGTCTGCGTGAGGACGTCGAGGCGAAGATCAACCGTCTGCCGCTGTCGTACTTCGACAAGGTGCAACGCGGTGAGCTCATTTCGCGCGTCACGAACGACATCGACAACATCACCCAGACGATGCAGCAGTCGCTGTCGACGGCGATCACCAACGTGCTCACCGTCGTCGGCGTGCTCACGATGATGTTCTCCATCTCGTGGCAGCTCGCGCTCGTCTCGCTCGTCGCCCTGCCGCTCATGGGCGTCATCTTCGGCATCATCGGACCTCGCTCGCAGAAGGCCTTCGCGACGCAGTGGCGCAAGGTCGGGCGCCTCAACGCGCGTGTCGAGGAGTCCTTCTCCGGCCACGCGCTCGTGCGCGTGTACGGTCGCGAGGCCGACAGCCGCGAGAAGTTCCAAGAAGAGAACGAAGAGCTCTACCAGGCCGCGTTCAAGGCGCAGTTCCTCTCCGGCATGATCATGCCGGGCATGATGTTCATCGGCAGCCTCACCTACGTCGGCATCGCCGTCCTCGGTGGGCTCATGGTCGCAGCGGGGCAGCTGAGCCTCGGCAGCGTGCAGGCGTTCATCCAGTACTCGCAGCAGTTCACCCAGCCCCTGTCCGAGCTGGGCGGCATGGCCGCGGTCGTGCAGTCCGGCACCGCCTCGGCAGAGCGCGTGTTCGAACTGCTCGACGAGGACGAGCAAGACGCCGACGACGCAGACGGCCCCGAACTCGTCCCCGGCCCCGGTGTCATCGAGTTCGAGCACGTCTCGTTCGCCTACAGCCCCGACAAGCCGCTCATCCGCGACCTGTCGTTCCGCGTCGAGCCGGGTCAGACGGTCGCGATCGTCGGTCCGACCGGTGCCGGAAAGACCACGCTCGTCAACCTGCTGATGCGCTTCTACGAGCTCGACGGCGGGCGCATCCTGCTCGACGGGCAGGACATCGCCCAGCTCACGCGTGACGACGTGCGCTCACGCACCGGCATGGTGCTGCAGGACCCGTGGCTGTTCGCGGGCAGCATCCGCGAGAACATCCGCTACGGTCGCCAGTCCGCAACAGACGAAGAGGTCGCAGAGGCTGCTGTCGCCACCCGCGTCGACAAGTTCGTGCACTCGCTTCCTGAGGGCTATGACACGGTCCTCGACGAGGATGCGGCGAACGTGTCTGCGGGTGAGAAGCAGCTCATCACGATCGCGCGCGCGTTCGTTGCGCAGCCCGCGGTGCTCATCCTCGACGAGGCGACGAGCTCGGTCGACACCCGCACCGAGCTGCTGCTGCAGCACGCCATGTCGGCGCTGCGCGAAGGGCGAACCTCCTTCGTGATCGCGCACCGGCTGTCGACCATCCGCGACGCCGACCTCATCCTCGTGATGGAGCACGGTGACATCGTCGAGCAGGGCAACCACGACGAGCTCATCGCGCAACAGGGCGCCTACTGGCGGCTGTACCAGTCCCAGTTCGAGCATGCGATCGACGCGCAAGACGAGCCTGTCCTCGACCACGCTGACGAGTCCGCCGAGTCGGTGACTGACGAACTGTCAGGCGAGCAGACCGCCGCATCGGCAGCACCGGCGCCGAAGGTGCCGGAAGCGTGAGTCCGCTCGCGGGTGAGGGGTCCGATGTGCGCGAGCGCACGCCCCGGTTCATCATCACGTGCCTGGCCGTGGGCCTGGCGGCGGGACTGTTGTCGGGCCTGTTCGGCGTCGGCGGCGGCACGGTCATCGTTCCACTGCTCGTGCTCATCCTCGGCTTCGACCAGCGACTGGCCTCAGGCACGTCGCTGGCCGCGATCGTGCCGACTGCGAGCGTCGGCGTCGTCTCGTACGCGCTCAGCGACTCGGTCGCGTGGATTCCGGCGCTCGTCCTCGCCGCGGGGGCTGTCGTGGGAGCCCAGATCGGCACGTGGCTGCTCGCACGCCTCCCGCAGAACGCCCTGCGCTGGGGCTTCATCGGCTTCCTCGCCGTCGTCGTCATCATGCTCTTCATCGTCATCCCGTCGCGAGACGCGGGACTCGACATCGACGTGTGGTCGGGCGTCGGGCTGGTCGTGCTCGGTGTGATCACCGGCATCCTGTCGGGTCTGCTCGGCGTGGGTGGCGGCATCATCGTCGTTCCGGCGCTGATCCTGCTGTTCGGCACGAGCGACGTGATCGCGAAGGGCACCTCGCTGCTCATGATGATCCCGACGGCCATCTCGGGCACGATCGGCAACATCCGACGCAAGAACGTGGATCTGCCGGCCGCTGCGCTCATCGGCGTCGCGGCATGCACGACGACTGCGCTCGGCGCATGGATCGCACTGCACCTCGACCCGTTCGCCGCGAACCTGCTGTTCGCCGGCTTCCTCGTTTTCATCGCGACGCAGATGGCCGTCAAGGCGTGGAAGGGTCGGGGCGGCCGGTCGGCTCGGTAGGATCGGGGGGTGTCTGTGAACCCTGAGCTGGTGGGACGCGAGTTCCCGCCCACCGCCCCGTATCTCGTCGGACGAGAGAAGGTGCGCGAGTTCGCCCGCGCCGTCTTCGCGACCGACCCCCAGCACGAAGACACGACGGCAGCGCAGGCGCTCGGCTACGCCGACGTCGTCGCGCCGCCGACCTTCGCGATTGTCGTGCAAGATCTGACGCTGCAGCAGCTGCTGAACCTTCCGGACTCCGGCATCGTCCTCGAGCGCACCGTGCACGCCGAGCAGCGATTCCGGTACACGCGCCCCATCGTCGCCGGTGACGCACTCACCGCGAAGTTGTCGGTGACCGGGGTGCGACCTTTCGGAAAGGGCGCCATGGTCACGAGCGAATCCGAGATCACCGACGACACCGGTGCCCACGTCGTCACCGCCATCTCGGTGCTGCTGGTCGGAGGTGAAGACGCATGAGCGACCTCGAAGTCGGTGCAGTCGTCGCCGAGCGCACCATCCATCTCACGCGAGAGTCCCTCGTGCGCTACGCGGGTGCCTCCGGCGATTTCAACCCGATCCACTACCGCGACGACGTCGCAGCACGAGTCGGCCTTCCGGGTGTCCTCGCGCACGGCATGCTCACGATGGGACTCGCCGTCGAGACGATCGTCGAATGGCTCGGTGACTCGGGTCGCATCCTCGAGTACGGCGTGCGCTTCACCCGCCCCGTCGTCGTCGATGCAGAGGGCGGCGCCGACGTCACCGTGGCCGCGAAGATCGGGGCGCTCGACGACGAAACGGTGCGCGTCGACCTGACGGTCAGTCACGGTGAGACGGTCGTGCTCGGCAAAGCCCAGGTGCGCGTGCGCCGGGCCGCCTGAACGCATGCCCGAGATCACGCCGCTTCCGCTCGCGCAGCTGACCACGCTGCAGGTCGGTGGCGCTCCGACGCGCATGATCGAGGCCCGCACGCGCGACGAACTCGTCGATTCGCTGCGAGCACTGTGGGCGGACGGTGAACCGTGGCTCGTCGTCGGCGGCGGCTCCAACCTGTTGCCCTCCGACGAACCGTTCGACGGCACGATCGTCCTCGTGCGCACGGAGGGGATCACCGAGGTCGCCTCGCCGGTCGAGGGAACCGTGCGGCTGAAGATCGAGGCCGGCCACGACTGGGACGCGGTCGTCGCATACTCGGTCGACCGCGGCCTCGCCGGCATCGAAGCGATGTCGGGAATCCCGGGATCGGCGGGCGCCGCACCGATCCAGAACGTCGGCGCCTACGGGCAGGAGATCGTGCAGACCCTCGTCGAGGTCGAACTGCTCGACGAGTCCACCGGCGACCTGTCTGTGGTGCCGGCATCCGATCTGGGCCTCGGGCTTCGCACCTCGGTGCTGAAGAACCACTACGGCAGCGTCGCTGAACGTGTGGCGGTCATCGTGTCGCTCACGCTCGAGCTCACCGTCGTGGGCCACGACCCGATCCCGGTGCGGGGGGAGCAGCTGCGGCAGGCGCTGCGTCTCGACGACGACGCGCTCGTCACACCCGCGTGGATCCGTGAGACGGTCCTCGCGATCCGTGCCGGGAAGGGGATGGTGCTCGATGCCGGGGACCCCGACACCCGCAGCGCCGGGTCGTTCTTCCAGAACCCCGTGATCTCGGCCTCGTTCGCGCGCACGCTTCCCGACGCGTGCCCGCGCTGGCCGATGGCCGTCGAAACCCGCGAAGATGCCGTCATCCCGCTCCACACCTGGGATGGGCAGCTGCCATCGACGGCAGGCTCCGAGCCCGACGTCAAGGTCAGTGCGGCGTGGCTCATCGAGCACGCGGGATTGCGCAAGGGGTTCAAACTCCCGCGCTCGCGCGCCGGCTTGTCGACCAAGCACGCCCTCGCGCTCACCAACCGCGGCGGAGCGACCGCCGGCGAGGTTGCCGAACTCGCGCGGTTCGTGCAGCAGCGCGTGCAGGCCGAGTTCGGCCTCATCCTGCAGCCAGAGCCGGTGCTGGTCGGCATCGAACTCTGAGCCGACCGCTCCCAGGTCAGGCGAACAGGCGCTGCAGGCGCTGCACGCCTTCGAGCAGAGCGTCGTCGCCGAGGGCGTACGACAGGCGCAGGTAGCCGGAGGGCCCGAACGCCTCGCCGGGCACCACGGCGACTTCTGCCTGCTCGAGGATGAGATCGGCCAGCTCGAGCGTCGTGGTCGGGGTGACGCCCGCCCATTCGCGGCCGAGGAGCCCCCGCACGTCGGGGTACACGTAGAACGCGCCGAGCGGGTTCGGCACCGTCACGCCATCGATCTTCGCAAGCTCCGACACGATCACGCGGCGGCGCCGATCGAACGCCTCGCGCATCTGCTCGGCCTCGGTCTGCGGCCCGGTGAGCGCCGCGAGCGCTGCACGCTGCGCCACGTTGTTCACGTTCGAGCTGAGGTGCGACTGCAGGTTGGCGGCGACCTTGATCGCATCGGCGGGACCGACCATCCAGCCCACACGCCAGCCGGTCATCGCGTACGTCTTCGCGACGCCGTTCACCAGGATCGTCTGGCCTGCGAGCTCCGGCACGGCCTCGACGATCGAGACGGCGCGGGCGCCCTCGTAGATGAGGTTCTGGTAGATCTCGTCGCTGATGACCCAGATGCCGTGCTCCAGGGCCCACTGGCCGATTGCCGCAACCTCGTCGGGCGTGTAGACCGATCCGGTCGGGTTCGACGGCGAGACGAACACGAGCACGGTCGTCTTTTCGGTGCGGGCGGCTTCGAGCTGCTCGACGGTGACCTTGTAGTCCTGGTCGGCACCGGCGAACACCTCGACGGGCGTGCCGTCGGCCAGCGCGATCGCCTCGGGGTAGGTGGTCCAGTACGGCGCGGGAAGCAGCACCTCGTCGCCCGGGTTCACGACGGCCTGGAACGCCTGGTACACGGCCTGCTTGCCGCCGTTGGTGACGATGACCTGGCTCGGCGCGACCTCGAGCCCCGAGTCGCGCAGCGTCTTCGCGGCGATCGCCTCGCGCAGCACGGGCAGCCCGCCGGCGGGTGTGTAGCGGAAGTTCGCCGGGTCGCGCAGCGCCTCGGCGGCGGCGTCGACGATGAACTGCGGTGTCGCGAAGTCGGGCTCGCCCGCCGCGTACGAGATGACGGGGCGGCCGGCGGCCTGCAGTGACTTCGCCTTGGCGTCGACCTTGAGGGTCGCCGACTCGGCGATGTTCGAGAGCTTGCGGGACAGGGGAGCGCGTTCGGTCACGATCTAGAGCGTAGTCGGCGCGCCGGTCGCGGTGTGGCCCCGCAGGGTGCGCGTCGGGCGGATGCCGGGTGTTTCCGGCATCCGCCCGAAAGTGTCGTCACTGCGTCAGGGCAGCCAGCGCAGCGAACTGCAGTTGCCGCTCGTGCGGTCGCCCTCGAGTCGGTCGACGAGCCACTGCTGACTGAGCGCGGCGCGCGTGATCATCGGCGCGAGGTGGTTCAGCCCCGTGCCGCCGCTGCCGACGGGCTGGATGACGGGCACGTATGTCACCGCGACTCCCTGTGCGCACCAGTCCGACGCGAGCTGTTTGGCCTGCGGGTGGGCGACGATGTCGTCCTTCGTGCCGGTGAGGATCTGCACGGGCGCGTTGGGGAGCATGGTGCCGATCCGCTGCTCGGCGAGGCTGTCGCGCACGGCCGGCAGTCGCGCGGCGAGCTGCGACAGGCTCTCGCCCGATGTGGTCCACGACGACGTCTTGTTGAACGCAGTCCCGCTCGTGATGATCGCGTCGCCGATGCAGGCCGCTTTCAGCGCTTCGAGTGTCGAGACGCCCTTCTCGTTCAGTTCGGGCGTCACGGCGGCGGCGAACTCGGCGTCGTACTGGGCCAGACCGTTCAGGGCCCACCCGATGACGCCGGTCAGCGAGGTGCCGTCGGCCGAGCGCAACACCGCGGCGAGATCGGCGGGCGGGGCGCCTGCGAACGTACCCTTGATCGGCAGTTCGGGCGCGTAGGTCGCTGCGAGTTCGGCAGCCGAGGCGACTGCACCGCCTCCTTGCGAGTAGCCGAACAGGCCGATCGGCGAGGACGCGGTTACCGATGCGCCGGGCACGTCGTCGGCGGCGCGGGCGGCGTCGAGGACGGCGTGCCCAGAGTCGAGCCGCACGACGTAGGAGTGGTCGCGATCGGTCGTGCCGAGGCCGATGTAGTCGGTCACGACGACCGCGATGCCGCGCGCGAGGAGGCCGTAGATGCTGGGGATCTCATACCCGACGGCGACGGCGCCCGATTCGACTACGAGCCCCGATTCGAGGGTCTTCGACGGTGCGCACGCGTCGCCCTGGCCCTGGGTGCCCGCGGCGAAGGCGACGAGGGGGCGCTCGCCGTCACCGCGCCAGCGCACGGTGGGCTCGATGTACACGCCCGATGCGGCGGCTGGGGCGCCGTTCATGTCGGTCGTCCGATACATGATGCGGGTGGCAGCGCCCGGCAGCGGTGCGATGCTGCCTCCGAACGAGACGGACGCGGCCAGCTGCATCGGCTCGGCGCGGACGAGCTCGCCGTTGGCGGCTGGCAGGTCGGCGGGTGGGTCGTAGAACGATCCGGTCGTGGCGGTAGCGGGGGAGGTGGCGAGCAGGCTCAGGGTCAATACCCCAGCTGCCGCCCACGCCATCGTGCGTCGCATACGAATCTCCTTTGATGTCGGCGAACAGGCAGGAAGCTAGCGGGCGCGGCGGAGCGGGGATGGGAGTTCTCGGGTTTCCACACAACCGGACAGGCATGTCCGTCAATTCTTTGTCGAGTACTGGGTGTCAGCGCGCATGAAACTCGATCTCACGATGGTGTGTCGGCGGATCGAGATGAATGCTCGAGGTGTCCACCGAATGGTGGACACCGGTTCCGACTGATGGCGGCTGTCGAAGTCTGCGAGCAGACAGGAGGATCGAAGGGTGATCACCACTCGACACCTCGGTGCGATCGACGTCCGCGTCGGTCGCGGCGTCTGTGCGGTGGGGGCCGCACGAACTGGGGGATGCCGCGAATGCTGAGGTACTCCGGGCAGGCATGCCCGTAGTCAGGTGGTCGGCGGGGGAAGGGTGCCGCGTGAGCGAATCATTTCGGCCGATCGCTCACGCGGCGCTCTCGCATGCGCGCACAGCAGACCTTGGCCCGGGCGATGTCGATCCAGGCGGCTCGGTCGTGCTTGACGAGGTGAGTCCCCGGCGCCGCGTAGCCTCTGTGAACATGACGCACACGCGCTGGTGGGACGTTGCCGCCGTCGGCGTGCTCGCGGTGATCGCCGTGATCGCCATCCCCGACGCCGCTGCTTTCGCGGCATTCGCGCCGGCCCTCGTCGCGGTCGCGATCGCGATCGTCGGGCTCGGCTACATCTTCCTGACATACCCCGCAGCCAGAGCAGGGCGCTCCACGCATTTCGTCGCATTCGCGAGTGCGTGCGCGGTCGCGATGCTCATCGGCAATGCGGGCAGCCCGTTCGTCGCGCTGGCGACCGCGCTCGTCAACCCGATCTGCTGGCTGTTGGCGCCGACGCGGCGAGGAGCCGTGTTCGCGACGATCGCGATGGCGGTGGGCATCACCGTGGGGACGTTGATCTCGTCGGGGCTGAATACGCGCGGGCTCTTCCTCGCGAGCATGACCGGTGGCCTCGTCGGCGCGTTCTCGATCGGTATCGGTCTGTGGCTGCGCAGCGTCATGGAGTACGGCGTCGAGCGTGACCGCCTCATCAGCGAGCTCACCGCGGCGCAGGCGGAGGTCGAAGTGCTCAGTCGTGAACGGGGCGCCGCCGAAGCGCGTGAGCGCATCGCGCGTGACCTCCACGACACGGTCACACAGACACTGGCGGGCCTCGTCATCCTCGCCGAGCGGGGCTCGCGACAAGCCGCGGACGGCAGGATCGATGCAGCCACAGAGACGATGTCGACCGTTGAGAACCTCGCCCGCGACGCCCTGCGGGAGGCGCGCGAACTGGTCGTGCACACCGCGGCTGTCTCGTCCGAGACCGCGCTCGCCGATGCACTGGGTCGCCTGACCGAGCGGTTCCGGGTCGAGGTGGGCTTCGCGGTCGACCTGCGGCTCGACGTCGACGCGCCCGTCGACCGTGAGACGCAGATCGTGCTGCTGCGGTGCCTGCAGGAGGCGCTCGCGAACGTGCGCAAGCACGCGGATGCCGGCCGCGTCGAGGTCGAGGTGCGAACGAGCGTCGACGGGTCGGCGTCGCTGACGGTTGCCGACGATGGTCGCGGCTTCGACCCCGCGACGGCGCGCGCCGGGTTCGGCTTGGACGGCATGCGCGAACGGGTGGCGCTCGCGGGTGGCGACTTCGACGTCGTGACACGAGACGGCGGCGGCACGGCGCTCACCGTCAGCCTTCCCGGGCCTCGTCAGGCGGGGACGGCATGATCCGGCTCGTGATCGCCGATGACCACCCCATCGTGCGGGCGGGACTCGTCGGACTGCTCGACGACGAGCCCGGTTTCGAGGTCGTCGGTCAGGCGGCAGACGGGGCCGCCGCCGTCGAGGTGGTCGAAGAGACCAAGCCGGACGTCGTCCTGATGGACCTCCGCATGCCCGTCCTCGACGGCGTGGGTGCGACGACGAGGCTCGTGCAGTCGGGCAGTAGTGCCCGCATCCTCATCCTCACGACGTACGAGTCCGACGATCAGATCCTCGCGGCGATCGAAGCCGGAGCCAGCGGCTACCTGCTGAAGGCGGCGCCGCAGGACGAAATCGTCGCGGGCATCCGCTCGGTCGCCGAGGGGCAGACCGCGCTGTCACCGCAGGTCGCCGTGCGCCTCGTCGAGCGCATGCGGCAGCCCGCCGCGCAGGCGCTCAGCGAACGTGAACTCGATGTGCTGCGCCTGGTGCGCGACGGTCGCAGCAACAAGCAGATCGCCGTCGCCCTCGGGATCGGCGAATCGACGGTGAAGACGCACCTGCTGCGGATGTTCGAGAAACTCGGCGTGAGTGACCGCACGCGTGCCGTCACGCTCGCGATGGAGCGCGGCCTCATCACCTGACGGGGCAGCCGAAAGACGGGCGGACGAAAGGGGCGGATGCCGCAACGCATCCGCCCCTTCGCTGCCCCCCAGCCGGCCGGTGCGGGTCAGTCGGTCTCGGTCAGGTACCGGTTGTAGGCCCCGAGCGTCAAGAACGTCGGGAAGTCGGTGCCCAGTGCCACGTCGCGGAACACCTCGGCCGCCTCGTCGAACCGGTCGCCGTCGGTGCGGTCGACCTCGCCCAACACCTGCTGGATCGACTGCTCGACGTAGGACGGCGTGATCGTGGTGCCGTCTTCGGTCTGGCGGTCCTGGTGGATCCACTGCCACACCTGCGAGCGGCTGATCTCGGCGGTCGCGGCATCCTCCATGAGGTTGTCGATCGCCACAGCGCCCTGCCCGCGCAGCCACGCCTCGATGTAGCGCACTGCGACCGATACGTTGGCATGCACGCCCTCTGCGGTGATCGGCAGTCCGATGTGGCAGTCGATGAGCTGACGCGCGGTCACGTGCACCTCGTCGCGCTGACGCTTCACCTGGTTCGGGCTGTCGCCCAGCACCGCGTCGAACTCGGCCATCGCCACCGGGATCAGGTCGGGGTGGGCGACCCAGGTGCCGTCGAAGCCGTCGCCGGCCTCTCGCTTCTTGTCGGCAGCGACCCGCTCGAACGCCTGGGCGGTCACCTCGGGGTCGCGGCGGTTGGGGATGAATGCGCTCATGCCGCCGATCGCGAAAGCTCCCCGCTTGTGGCAGGTCTGCACCAGCAGCTCGGTGTAGGCGCGCATGAACGGCACCGTCATCGTGACCTTGTTGCGGTCGGGCAGCACGAAGCGTGCGCCGCGCCCGCGGTAGTTCTTGATCATCGAGAAGATATAGTCCCAGCGCCCCGCGTTCAGGCCCGCGCAGTGGTCGCGCAGCTCGAACAGGATCTCCTCCATCTCGAACGCCGCCGGCAGCGTCTCGATCAGCACGGTCGCACGGACGGTGCCGTGCGGGATGCCGATGTATTGCTCGCTGAAGGTGAAGATGTCGTCCCACAGCTTCGCCTCTTCGGCGCTCTCGATCTTCGCGATGTAGAAGTACGGGCCGCGGCCGTTCGCGATGAGCTGCTTCGCATTGTGGAAGAAGTACAGCCCGAAGTCGACCAGCGAACCCGACGCGGAGAGCGTGCGGCCGGTGCGATCGGTGAACTGGATGTGGTTCTCGACCATGTGCCAACCGCGGGGGCGCATCACGATCGTGGGCGTGCGCTGCGCCGTGACGGCGTACTCCTTCCCCTCGGGGGAGGTGTACGAGAGCTGGCCGCGGATCGCGTCGAACAGCGACAGCTGCCCCTCGATGACGTTCCGCCACGTGGGGCTCGTCGCGTCCTCCTGGTCGGCCAGCCAGACCTTCGCGCCGGAGTTCAGCGCGTTGATGGTCATCTTCGGGTCGGTGGGTCCGGTGATCTCGACGCGGCGGTCCTCCAGCCCGGGCCCTGCGCCGGCGACGCGCCAGTCGGCGTCCTCACGGATGTGCGCCGTGTCGTCGCGGAACTGCGGGTCGTGCCCGTTGCCGATCTCGAAGCGACGACGCATGCGGTCGGCGAGACGGTCGTGGCGGCGACCGGCGAACCGGTGGTGCAGCGCGGTGAGGAATTCGACGGCCTCGGGCGTGAGGATCTCGTCGTAGCGGGGTCGCAGTGCGCCGACGATCTCGATCGCGGGCGTCATGCCGGTGTGGAGGGTGGTGGTGATGGGCGCGATGCCCGTTGCGGTGGGAGCCATGGCCCTGTCCTTCTGTGCGTTGTCGGATGCCGGTGACCCGGCGGCTTGCATCCACTTTGGGTGAAGAATGACGCCATGCTTCACCAAATCACGTGTGAAGTTTTGCTGTTCTTCTACGTTCGTGACAGAATTCCGGTCATGACGACCCTGGAGACCCCGGCATCCGTCGACGAGCCGCTCGACGAGGCGGACGCCCTCACGATCGGCCGCCGCATCCGGCAGCTGCGCACGACGCGGGGGATGACGCTCGACGAGCTCGCCACCGCGGTCGAGCGCGCTCCGAGCCAGCTCTCGATGATCGAGACCGGCAAGCGCGAACCCAAACTCACCCTGCTGCGCACGATCGCCAAAGCGCTCGACACGACGATCGACGCGCTGCTGGAGGCGCAGCCGCTCGACGAACGCTCCACGATGGAGATCTCCCTCGAGCGCGCCATGAAGGGACAGACGTTCCAGGCGCTCGGCATCGCGCCGTTCCGCATCGGCAAGGCGATCCCCGACGACGTCCTCAAGGCGCTGCTCTCGCTGCAGGGTGAGATCGAGCGCCTCAACGACGAGCGTTCGGCGACGCCCGAGGAGGCTCGCCGTGCGAACGTCGAACTGCGACACCTCATGCGCACGCAGGACAACTACTTCGCCGAACTCGAAGCGCACGCCCAGTCGATCCTGCAGGCCGTCGACCATCCGGGTGGTCCGCTCACGCAGCGCACCACCTCCGACATCGCGGCGCACCTCGGCTTCACGCTGCACTACGTGTCAGACCTGCCGCAGTCCACCCGCAGCGTCGCCGACATGAAGAATGGGCGCCTGTACCTGTCGAGCACGGTGCCGGCGAAAGCCGACTCGCGCACCGCCGTGCTGCAGGCGCTGTCGAGCCGGATCCTCGGCCACAGCGAGCCGCGCTCGTACGCCGAGTTCCTGCGCCAGCGCGTCGAGACGAACTACCTCACCGGTGCGCTCCTGATCCCCGAATCGCACGCCGCAGGGTTCCTGCAGGACGCGAAGTCACGCCGAGCCATCTCGATCGAAGACCTGCGCGACGCGTACGCCGTGTCGTACGAGACCGCCGCCCACCGCTTCACGAACCTCGCGACACGGCACCTCGACATCCCCGTGCACTTCTTGAAGGTGCACGAATCGGGCACGATCACCAAGGCATACGAGAACGACGACGTGAACTTCCCCGCCGACCGGCTCGGGTCCATCGAAGGTCAGATGTGCTGCCGCAAATGGACGAGCCGCGTCGTCTTCGACATCCCCGACAAGTTCAACCCGTACTACCAGTACACCGACACCGGCAACGGCACGTACTGGTGCACGGCGCGCGTCGAGGCCTCCAGCGAGGGGGCGCACTCGGTGAGTGTGGGCGTGCGCTTCGACGACACGAAATGGTTCATCGGGCGTGATTCGACCAACCGCGGCGTCTCGCGGCACGCCGTCGAGGTGTGCTGCCGTCGTGCGCCGGCCGAGCTCGAGACGCAGTGGCGCGACAAGGCGTGGCCGAACGTCCGCACGCCGCGCACCCTGCTCGCGACCCTTCCCACCGGGTCGTTCCCCGGCGTCGACACCACGGACCTCTACGACTTCCTCGAGACGCACGCCCCGCAGGCCTGACGCCGCGAGACTTCACGAATGTCACGATTCCCGCGCGAAAACGTGACATCTGTGAAGTCTCGCGATCGCCGGGCTCAGCCGAGGGCAGAGAAGGCGGCCCACAGCTGGGCGCGTGCGGGGAAGGACGCGAGGTCGAGTCCGAGGAGCTCCTGCGCCTGCTGCACGCGGGCGCGCACGGTGTGACGGTGCACCCCGAGCGTTCGTGCGGCAGCATCCAGTTGCGCGTCGTGGGCGAGCCATGCCCGCAGCGTCTGCTCCAGTGCGGTGCCCTGCGCACGGTCGTGTTCGCGCACGGGCTGCAGCAGACGCTGGGCGAGTGCCTGCGCGTCGTCGGTGTGCAACGCCGCGAGCATCCCCTGATCGGCAAGATCCGCGAAGCGCGCGGCCTCGCCGGAGCGGGCGCGGGCGTGCGCCGTGCGTGCCTGCCGGTACGCGGTGCGCGCAGCAGACAGCGGATGCCGCGGGGCGATGCCCACGGTCGCGTCGAACTCGTTGGCGATGCGATCGGGCAGCTCGGCGTCGGTGGACACCACAAGCATGCCGTCGTCGATGCGCCCGAAGAACACTGCGTCGTCTGCGGCGCGCACCGCGAGCCAGTCGGATAGCGCGGCGGTGCGTTCGGGCTGCACCGTCGCCCACGCGATGACGACCTCACCCGCCGGCAGTGGTCCCCAGGCCTGCGCCGCGACCCGCGCCACGACGTCGGTGTGTCCGGCGAGCAGCATCGACACCAGTGCCTCTCGCAGCGCGTCGCGTGCGCCGCCGAGCACGACGTTGTGGGCGAGGGCGAGTTCGGCGAGTGCCGTCACGGCCGTGACGAGATCGCGCGCCTCGGTCGCCGGGGTCTCGCCGGCGATCGCGATCACCCCGCTGAGCCGTCCGCCCGATCCGAGCGTCTGCAGCGAGAACGGCACGCCGCCGACGGCGACGCGAGAACCCGACCCGTGTCCCCTCTGCAGCAGGCGCTGCACGTCGACCTGCAGCTCGTCGAGCGCCCCTGCGGGCAGTGAGGCGGCCGGATGCTGTTGCACGAGCGCGCCGGCACCGTCGAACAGGCCGACCCACTGGTCGAGCTGTCGTGCGAGCTCCGTCACGGTCGCCCGCAGCCCGTCGGGGCGCAGCGCCGCGCGTGAGATGGCGCGCTGCGCGTCGAGTGCCCAGCTGCGACGCGAGTACGCCTGAGCGGCGATCGCTTCCGCGTTGGCGCGGGCGACCGCGATGAACGGCGTGCGGTACGGCACTTCGAACAGCGGCATGCCGACGGCTTCGCACGTGCGCAGCAGCGCGGGTGGGATGCCGGCGCGTACGACTTCGGTGCCGAAACCCAGCCCGCGCACCCCGTGCGCCTGCAGGCGCTCGACGTATTCTGCGGCGGCAGCGTCGTCTTCGGCATCGGCGAACTGGGTGCCGGTGGTCAGCAGCACGAGCCCGTCGACGAGGAAGGCGGTGGGATCGGGCAGATCGGAGCTGTGCACCCAGCGCAGGGGAGCGTCGAGGGCGCCTTCGGCCAGACGGGACTCGTCGCCCGCCAGCGTGAGCTGCAGGTCGGGTCGAGCCAGCAATGCGCGCAGGGTGGGTGCGGGGGGAGTCGGCATCCGCTCACCTTCCAGTGTGTACAACGCTGTGTCTGAAATGTACACGACGGCCAGCGACTGCCGGGTCCGTCGTCCCTACGCTGGTCGCCATGACCGCAGACACCCTCGCCACCGCTCCCGTCGGCGGCCCCTCGCTGCCGCAGGAGCGTCGCCTCGTCACCGCCATCCCCGGCCCGCGCTCGCAGGAGCTGCTCGCGCGCAAGGCCGTGGCCGTCGCCGCCGGCGTCGGGCACACCGTTCCCGTCGCGACGGTCGCCGCGGGCGGCGGCGTCATCGTCGACGCCGACGGCAACTCGCTCATCGACCTCGGCTCCGGCATCGCCGTCACCACGGTCGGTGCCGCACACCCCAAGGTCGTCGAGGCGATCGCCGCGCAGGCCGCGCAGTTCACCCACACGTGCTTCATGATCTCGCCGTACGACTCCTACGTCGCCGTCGCCGAGGCCCTCAACCGGCTCACCCCGGGCGACCACGAGAAGAAGAGCGCGCTGTTCAACTCGGGCGCCGAGGCCGTCGAGAACGCGGTCAAGATCGCCCGCAAGCACACCGGCCGTCAGGCCGTCGTCGCGTTCGACCACGCGTACCACGGCCGCACGAACCTCACCATGGCGCTGACGGCCAAAGCCATGCCCTACAAGAGCGGCTTCGGCCCCTTCGCGTCGGAGATCTACCGGGTCCCCGCGTCGTACCCGCTGCGCGACGGCCTCACCGGGCCCGACGCAGCGGCTCGGGCCATCACCCTCATCGAGAAGCAGATCGGCGCCGACAACCTCGCCGCCGTCATCATCGAGCCCATCCAGGGTGAGGGCGGATTCATCGTGCCCGCCGACGGGTTCCTGCCCGCCGTCGCCGAGTGGTGCACCGCCAACGGCGTCGTCTTCATCGCCGACGAGGTGCAGTCCGGCTTCGCCCGCACCGGCGCGATGTTCGCGAGCGAGCTGTTCGGCGTCGTGCCCGACCTCGTCACCACCGCGAAGGGCATCGCGGGCGGCATGCCGCTCGCCGCTGTGACAGGACGCGCCGAGATCATGGATGCCTCCCACACCGGCGGCCTCGGCGGCACCTACGGCGGCAACCCGGTCGCGTGCGCGGCGGCGCTCGCCGCCATCGACGCGTACGAGACCGAGGGGCTCGTCGAGCGCGCGCAGCAGATCGGCGACCGCATCCGCGCCCGCTTCACCGACCTGCAGGCCACCGATGCCCGCATCGCCGAGGTGCGCGGCGCCGGCGCGATGATGGCGGTCGAGTTCGCCGATCCGGCCACCGGCGCCCCCGACGCGGCGCTCACCGGCGCCGTCGCGAAGGCGTGCATCGCCGAGGGCGTCGTCGTGCTCACCTGCGGCACGTTCGGCAACGTCATCCGCTTCCTGCCGCCGCTCACGATCGGCGACGCGCTGCTGGACGAAGGCCTCGACGTCGTCGCCGCCGCGCTCGCCGCGAACTGAGCGTTTCGTCTCGCTTCGCTTGCTCAACGACCGAGGGCCATCAAGGAGAATCCCATGAACACCATCGCGCGCGATGTCGTCGTCATCGGCGCCGGTGCTGCCGGCCTGACCGCAGCCAACGAACTGAAGAAGGCGGGGCTGTCGGTCGTCGTGCTCGAAGCGCGCGACCGTGTCGGTGGGCGCCTGTGGACCGACGTCGTCGACGGCGCCATGCTCGAGGTCGGCGGCCAGTGGGTCTCTCCCGACCAGGATGCGCTCAAGGAGACGCTCGCCGAACTGGGACTGGAGACCTACAGCCGCTACCGCGAGGGCGAGTCGGTCTACATCGGCCGCGACGGCGAACTGACCCGGTTCACCGGTGAGATCTTCCCGGTCGCTCCCGAGACCGAGCGCGAGATCGTGCGGCTCATCGAGGTGCTCGACGCGCTCGTGGCGCAGGTCGACCCCGACCAGCCGTGGGAGCACCCCGACGCCGAGGCCCTCGACCGCATCTCGTTCGAGGCGTGGCTGGAGGAGCAGACCGACGATCAGGAGGCGCGCGACAACATCGCGCTGTTCATCGCCGGCGCGATGCTCACCAAGCCCGCCTACGCATTCTCGACGCTGCAGGCGCTGCTCATGGCGGCCAGCGCCGGCAGCTTCAGCAACCTCGTCGACGCCGACTTCATCCTCGACGAGCGCGTCGTCGGTGGCCTGCAGCAGGTCCCGCTGCTGCTTGCCGAGCGCCTCGGTGAGGACGTGCGGCTCGGCCACCCCGTCCACACGATCGAGTGGGGCGAGCACGGCGTCATGGTGCTCACCGACGGCGGGCTGGTCGTGCGGGCGCGGCACGCGATCCTCGCCCACGCGCCGATCCTCTACCCGTGGATCGAGTTCACCCCGCCGCTGCCGCGCCTGAAGCAGCAGATGCACCAGCACATCTCGATGGGCTTCGTCATCAAGGTGCACGCGGTCTACGACCGTCCGTTCTGGCGCGAGCAGGGCCTGTCGGGCACCGCGTTCAGCCCGTATGAGATCTCGCACGAGGCGTACGACAACACGAACCACGGTGACGAACGCGGCACCCTCGTCGGCTTCGTCTCCGACCGCAACGCCGACGATCTGTTCCGCGTCTCGGCCGAGGAGCGCAAGGAACGCATCCTCGAATCGCTCTCGCACTATTACGGGCCCGAGGCGAAGACCCCGCTCGTCTACTTCGAGAGCGACTGGGGCGCCGAGGAGTGGACGCGCGGCGCGTACGCCGCGAGCTTCGACCTCGGCGGGCTGCACCGCTACGGCGCCGACCTGCGCACGCCGGTCGGACCGATCCACTTCGCGTGCAGCGACATGGCCGGCGCCGGGTACCAGCACGTCGATGGTGCCATCCGCATGGGGCGCCTGGTCGCGAGCCGCATCGTCGAGGAGCGTCAGGCATGACCGGACGCGTCGTCGTCGGCTACACGGCGACCAAGACCGGTCGCGACGCGGTCGCCGTCGGCGCCCGCCTGGCCGCGGCGACCGGCGCGATCCTCGATGTCGCGATCATCCTCCCCTCGCCGCGCAGCGTCATCACGCCGCCCGACGCGTCCTACGGGCGGATGCTGCAGACGCAGGCGAAGGAGTGGATCGCCGGCGCGATCGACCGCATCCCCGCCGAGGTGACCGCGCATGCGCACGTCCGTGCGAGCGAGTCCTTCGCCGAGGGCCTCAACGAGCTCGCCGACGAGCTCCACGCGACCCACATCGTCGTCGGTGCCGCCGACGGCGCGTCCCGCGGACGCCACCGGCTCGGTGCGACCACGAGCGAGCTCGTCCACTCTTCGGATGTGCCGGTCGTGCTGGTGCCGCGCGGCGCTCGCAAGGTCGCCGCCGAGGTCGGCATCCCGCGACTCACGGTCGCCGTGGGCACCCGCCCCGGCGCCGACGCCCTCATGAGCGACGCGTCGGCGCTGGCTGCCGCGACGGGCGCGTCGGTGCGCCTGCTGTCCCTACTCGCGGTCGACCTGCCGCCCAGCGCCGACACCGGTGCGATCCGCATCGCAGGCTCGACGGCCGCTCGCGATGTGCTCACTGCGGCCAAGACGACGCTGCCCGACGGGCTCGAGGTCGACGTCACCGTCGCCGAGGGCGACAGCATCGAAGATGCCGTCTCGCACCTCGACTGGCATCCGGGTGAGTTCCTGCTCGTCGGCTCGAGCCGCCTTGCACAGCCCAAGCGGCTGTTCCTCGGGTCGACCGCGGCCAAGATGCTGCACGAGGTGCCGGTCCCGGTCATCGTCGTGCCTCGCACTCGCACCGGCGAAGGAGCCCCCGCATGAGCGCGCCAACGCCGGCACCAGGCACCGAAACGACCTCCAACAAGGGACTCTCGCCCGGCACGGTCGGCATGATCGGCGCCGTCGTGATCGGCATCTCGACGATCGCGCCGGCCTACACCCTCACCGCATCCTTGGGGCCCACCGTCTCCGAGGTCGGGTTCCAGGTGCCGGCGATCATCCTCGTCGGCTTCATCCCGATGCTCCTGGTCGCGTTCGGCTACCGCGAGCTCAACCGCGCCATCCCGGATGCCGGTACGTCCTTCACGTGGGCGACCCGAGCGTTCGGGCCGTGGATCGGCTGGATGGCCGGCTGGGGGCTGGTCGCGGCGACCGTCCTGGTGCTCTCGAACCTTGCGGGCATCGCGGTCGAATTCCTCTTCCTGCTCATCGACCAGCTCGCGGGCAGCCCCGGGTGGATCGCCGACCTCGCGTTCAACCCGTTCATCAACGTCGGCGTGTGTCTGCTGTTCATGCTGGGCGCGACGATCGTCTCGTACCGCGACCTGCAGACGACGCAGCGTCTGCAGTACTTCCTGGTCGGGTTCCAGGTGCTCGTACTCGTCATCTTCTCGGTCGTCGCCCTCGTGCACGTCGCGAACGGCACCGCGTTCGACGCGAGCCCGATCGAGCTGAGCTGGTTCGACCCGTTCGCGGTCGGTTCGCTCACCGCGGTCGTCGCGGGCCTGTCGCTGTCGATCTTCATCTTCTGGGGCTGGGACGTCGTCCTCACGATGAACGAA
Source organism: Microbacterium sp. bgisy189 (assembly GCF_057707225.1). Lineage (NCBI taxonomy): Bacteria > Bacillati > Actinomycetota > Actinomycetes > Micrococcales > Microbacteriaceae > Microbacterium > Microbacterium sp. bgisy189. The sequence continues at coordinate 115,401 of NZ_JBYIPT010000001.1, forward strand.
GAGACGAAGGACCCCGAGCGCACGCCCGGGCGAGCCGCGACCGTCACGGTCCTCATCGTCGTCGCGCTCTACCTGCTGATCTCCCTCTCGCTGCTCTCGTTCGCCGGGGTCGGCACAGGGGAGTTGGGCCTCGGCAACGAAGACATCCAGGCGAACGTGTTCTTCTACCTGTCGGGGCCGGTGCTGGGGCCGCTCGCGTTCCTCGTGTCGCTCGCGGTGCTCACCTCGTCGGCGTCGTCGCTGCAGTCCACCGCGGTCGGCCCTGCCCGCACGCTGCTCGCGATGGGGTACTACGGCGCCCTGCCGCCGGTGTTCGCCAAGGTCAGCCCGCGCTTCTTCACTCCCGGGTTCGCGACCGTCGTCTCGGCCGTCGTCGCGTCGGTGTTCTACGCCGTCATGCGTCTCATCAGTGAGAACGTGCTGTGGGACACGATCACCGCCTTGGGCATGATGATCTGCTTCTACTACGGCCTGACCGCATTCGCGTGCGTCTGGTACTTCCGCAAGCAGTGGTTCGACTCGGCGCGCAGCTTCTTCTTCACGTTCCTGTTCCCGCTGGTCGGCGGCGCGATCCTCGCCGTCCTGTTCGTCATCACCCTCGTCGACAGCGCCGACCCCGCCTACGGCAGCGGCTCGAACGTGGGCGGACTGGGGCTCGTGTTCATCCTCGGCGTCGCCGTCATCCTCGTCGGCATCGTCATCATGATCTGGCAGTCCGTCGTGCGCCCGGGGTTCTTCCGCGGCGAGACCCTGTCGATCGAAGCCCCCGAAAGCCTCAGAAAGGGACGTCACGCATGAGCGTCGCCATCGACACCGCCCCCACGACGGAGCAGGCGCTGCTGGAGCGCATCCCCACCGGCCTCTACATCGACGGACGATGGCAGGATGCCGAGGCCGGCCGCACCTTCGCGGTCATCGACCCGGCCACAGGCGCGCCGATCGCGCAGGTCGCCGACGCGACGCCGGAAGACGGCATCCGCGCCCTCGATGCCGCCGTTGCCGCACAGGCGGCGTGGGCCGCCACCGCTCCGCGGACGCGTGGCGAGATCCTGCGTCGGGCGTTCGATCTCGTGCAGGAGCGGGCCGATGAGATCGCGATGCTGATCACGCTCGAGATGGGAAAGCCGCTGGCCGAAGCGCGTGGCGAGGCCGCCTACGGTGGCGAGTTCCTGCGCTGGTTCGGTGAAGAGGCGGTGCGCATCAGCGGGCGCTTCGGACTCAATCCCGAGGGCACCGGGCACATGGTCGTCTCGCAGCGGCCCGTCGGTCCCTGCTTCTTCATCACCCCGTGGAACTTTCCGCTCGCGATGGCGACCCGCAAGATCGCTCCGGCGCTCGCCGCCGGCTGCACGGTTGTCGTGAAGCCGGCCGAACTGACCCCGCTGACCACGCTCCTGTTCGTCTCGATCCTCGAAGAGGCGGGTGTGCCGGCCGGCGTCGTCAACGTCGTCACGACGACCCGTTCGGCCGATGTGTCGGCGCCGATCATCGCCGACCCGCGCCTGCGCAAGCTGTCGTTCACCGGGTCGACTCCGGTCGGCCGCAAGCTCATCGCGCAGGCCGCTGAGGGCGTGCTGCGGGTGTCGATGGAGCTCGGCGGCAACGCACCCTTCGTCGTCTTCGACGACGCCGACCTCGACAAGGCGGTCGACGGGGCGTTGCTGGCGAAGTTCCGCAACATCGGGCAGGCATGCACCGCGGCGAACCGCTTCATCGTGCACGAAGACGTCGCCGAGGAGTTCGCGGCCCGTCTCGCTGACCGCGTCCGCGCCATGCGCATCGGGCGGGGCACCGACGACGGTGTGCAGATCGGGCCGCTCATCGATGACCGGGCGGTCGAGAAGGCGGCATCCCTCGTCGCTGACGCCGTTGCGCGCGGCGCGACCCTGCACGTCGGGGGAGCGGCCGTGGACGGCCCCGGCACATTCTTCGAACCGACCGTGTTGTCGGGCATCGCCGCCGGGAGCGAGATCCTCAGTGAGGAGATCTTCGGCCCGGTGCTCGCGATCGCGACGTTCACCGACGAGGATGAGGCCGTGCGCATGGCGAACGACACCGAGTACGGGCTCGTCTCGTACGTGTTCACGTCGGATCTGGCGCGCGGTCACCGCATGATCGATCGCATCGACACCGGCATGATGGGGCTCAATACGGGCGTCGTCTCCAACGCGGCCGCCCCGTTCGGCGGCGTGAAGCAATCGGGTGTGGGTCGCGAGGGCGGCCTCGAAGGCATCCACGAATTCCTGTCCACGAAGTACACCCTGATCCCCGCGTGAGCGGGCCGGTCGCACACCACCACGAGAGGGAAGCAACCATGACCGACTACTCGATCGTCAACCCCGCAACGGGCGAGACCCTCGCCACGTACCCGACCGCCACAGACGCTGACGTCGAGCAGGCGATCGCCGCGGCCGATGCCGCGTACCGCGGTTGGGCGCGCACGTCCACCGGTGCGGAGCGCGCCGAGGGGCTGCGCAAGGTCGCACAGCTGCACCGTGAGCGCCGCGACGAGCTGGCGGCGATCATCGTGCGCGAGATGGGCAAGCCGCTCGCAGCGGCGGAGGGTGAGGTCGACTTCGCCGCCGACATCACCGAGTACTACGCCGACCACGTCGACGCGATCCTCGCCGACACGCCGTTGACGATCGAGGGCGACGGCACCGCTGTCGTGCGCAAGGCGCCGCTGGGCGTGCTGTTGGGCGTCATGCCGTGGAACTTCCCGTACTACCAGGTCGCCCGCTTTGCGGCGCCGAACGTGCTGCTCGGCAACACCATCCTGCTCAAGCACGCACCGCAGTGCCCCGAGTCGGCGGCGGCGATCGAGACGATGTACCGGGATGCCGGCTTCCCCGAGGGTGTGTACGTCAACGTCTATCTCACCAATGAACAGGCCGCCGACGTCATCGCCGACCCGCGCGTGCAGGGTGTCTCGGTCACCGGTTCCGAGCGGGCCGGTGCGGCCGTCGCCGAGGTCGCGGGTCGCAACCTCAAGAAGGTCGCGCTCGAGCTCGGCGGCTCCGACCCGTTCATCCTCCTGTCGACCGACGACCTCGACGCCGTCGTCGAGCAGGCGGTGGCGGCGCGGTTGGACAACGTCGGGCAGTCCTGCAACGCCGCGAAACGCTTCATCGTCGTCGACGAGTACTACGACGCGTTCGTCGAGAAGTTCGCCGCGGGGATGAGCGCCGCTGTCGTCGGCGACCCGTTCGCCGAAGACACCGTGCTCGGGCCGCTGTCGTCGCTCGCGGCCGCCGAGCGGCTCGATGAGCAGGTGCAGCACGCCGTCGCGCAGGGCGCTGAAGTCGTCGTCGGCGGAACGCGCGACGGCGCGTTCTACCCGGGAACCGTGCTCACCGGTGTCACCGAAGAGATGGACCTGTACCGACAGGAACTGTTCGGTCCGGTGGGCGTCGTCTACCGCGCGAGCGATGAAGACGATGCCGTGCGCATCGCCAACGGCACGCCGTTCGGCCTCGGCTCGTACGTCTTCACGACCGATGCCGCGCAGGCCGAGCGCGTCGCCGACCGTATCGAGGCGGGCATGGTCTACATCAACCTGGTTCTCGCCGATGAGGCGGGACTGCCGTTCGGCGGCGTCAAGCGCAGCGGCACCGGCCGCGAGCTGGGCCTGCTGGGTGCAGACGAGTTCGTGAACAAGAAGCTCATCCGTACGGGAGCGTGAGCCGCACGCCAACGGGGCGGCGACCGATCTCGGTCCCGCCCCTTTCGCCGCGCGGCGGACATCGAGAAGATGGGGGTATGGAAGAACGCGGCGATCCGGTCACCCACCTCTCCGAGCAGGCGTGCTGGGACCATCTTGCGCAGCAGGAACTCGGGCGACTCGTGACGCGGGTAGGCGACGTGCTCGACATCTTCCCGGTGAACTTCGTGGTGGATGCCGAGACGATCGTGTTCCGCACCGCTGAGGGCAGCAAACTCACCGAGCTGACCATCAACGACGAGGTGCTGTTCGAGGCGGACGACCACACCGAGCGCGATGCGTGGAGCGTCGTCGTCCGGGGCACCGCGCACCGGCTGGAGACCGGCGCGGAGATCGAGGCGGCCGACGCGCTGCCCCTGAAGCCATGGATCCCGACCTTGAAGTTCAACTACGTGCGCATCAAGGCACATGCGTTGTCGGGTCGCGCGTTCTCGCGCGATGAGGAGCCCGATCGCGGTGGCGTCCAGCCGTATTGACTCGCCCGCCGCGATTCGCGCGGGCCTGCGACCATGACGTACACTGGACGACGCAGTTGTCTGCATGCTTTCGCCATGCCTGGGAGTCGGATTCGGTCCGGTCACGGCTACGGTGGGAAGGCAGGCACCCCGGGTCGAAAGACCTCTAGGGCGGTAGCTCAATTGGCAGAGCAGCGGTCTCCAAAACCGCAGGTTGCAGGTTCGATTCCTGTCCGCCCTGCGCGTCAGCACACAGCTGGCACACGAAAAGTCATACAGGTGGGTTGATGGTCCAGGACGAACCGAAGGGCGAAGTCGTCGCCGCGAGCGATGCACCCCGCGAGAAGAAGCTCAACTTCTTCCAGCGGATCGCCCTGTTCATCCGCCAGGTCTTCGCCGAGCTCCGCAAGGTCGTCACTCCGACCCGTCAGGAGCTGCTGAAGTTCACGGGCGTGGTGCTCGGTTTCGTCGTCGTGATGATGGCGATCGTCTACGGGCTCGACCTCCTGTTCACCTGGGTGGTCAACGTCGTCTTCGGCGTGCCGAGCTGATCGGGATCACCGACAGCCCGGATGCGGGACGACCGACATCCAGCCTCCGATGGAAGAGAACGCAAGTGTCTGAAAGATATGTCGACGACGCCGATTGGGCGACGGCCGCTGAGCAGTCCAGCGAGGACGATGAGGCGCAGGAGGGCAACGTCCTCGAGAGCCAGGAGCGCTCCGCCGACGCCGCCGAGCACACGGCGATCCACATCGTCGACGAGGACGGCGACGACGAAGACGGCGTCGACCACGACCTCGACGACATCGACACCGACGACCCGGAGGCAGACGCGATCGTGAACGACGCACTCGAGATCGACCAGACCGCTGAGGCCGAGGCCGCCGCCGAGGTGCTCGAGGACTCGCTCGCTGAGGAGCAGGCCGAGCAGGCCGCCGCGCACGCCGACGACATCACGCCCTACGACGGCCCCGAGCTCGGCGACGACGAAGAGCCCGAAGACCCGTACGAGGCGTTCCGGGCAGACCTGCGCATGATGCCCGGCAAGTGGTATGTCATCCACTCCTACGCCGGCTTCGAGCGCAAGGTGAAGGCCAACATCGAGCAGCGCAAGTCGACGCTCGAGGTCGAGGACGACATCTACCAGATCGAGGTCCCCATGGAGGACGTCGTCGAGATCAAGAACGGTCAGCGCAAGATGGTCACGCGCGTCCGGATCCCCGGCTACGTGCTCGTGCGCATGGAGCTCAACGAAGACACCTGGTCGGTCGTGCGCCACACGCCCGGCGTCACCGGCTTCGTCGGCAACGCCCACAACCCGACCCCGCTGCGCTTCGAAGAGGCCTTCAACATGCTGAAGTCGCTCGTCGAGGTCAAGGAGGTCGCTCCGGCGAAGGCGGGTGCCGCCAAGGGTGCCGCCACGCAGGCCCGCTCGGTCGTCACCGAGGTCGACTTCGAGGTCGGCGAGACCATCACGATCAAGGAAGGCTCGTTCGCGGGCCTGCCCGGTTCGATCAGCGAGATCGACGCGCAGCGCGGCAAGCTCACCGTCCTTGTCTCGCTCTTCGAGCGCGAGACCCCCGTCGAGCTCTCGTTCGACCAGGTCACCAAGCAGTAAAGGATTCCGGAGCCGCGCGCTCCGGTGCAGACACCGCCGCCACACGGGCGCGCGGGAGAACGGATGCCTGGCATCCGATTCGTTGAAAGGAAAAAGAATGGCACCGAAGAAGAAGGTGACCGGCCTGATCAAGCTTCAGATCAACGCCGGTGCAGCCAACCCGGCGCCGCCGATCGGCCCCGCGCTCGGTCAGCATGGCGTCAACATCATGGAGTTCTGCAAGGCGTACAACGCCGCGACCGAGTCGCAGCGTGGCAACGTCATCCCCGTTGAGATCACCGTCTACGAGGACCGCAGCTTCACGTTCCTCCTGAAGACCCCGCCGGCCGCGGAGCTCATCAAGAAGGCCGCAGGCGTCCCCAAGGGGGCGGCGAACCCGCTGACGACCAAGGTGGGCAAGCTCACCAAGGAGCAGGTCCGTCAGATCGCCGAGACGAAGATGCCCGACCTGAACGCGAACGACATCGAGGCCGCCTCGCTGATCATCGCCGGCACCGCCCGTTCCATGGGCATCACGGTCGAAGGCTGAGGGGAAGAACGATAATGGCAAAGTCCAAGGTTTACGAGGCCGCCGCGGCGAAGATCGACCGCGACAAGGTCTACACGTCGGATGAGGCCGTCGCCCTCGCCAAGGAGACGGGTTCGAAGAAGTTCGACTCCACCGTCGAGGTCGCCCTCAAGCTCTCCGTCGACCCGCGCAAGGCGGACCAGATGGTTCGTGGCACGGTCATCCTGCCCCACGGCACCGGCAAGACCGCTCGCGTCATCGTGTTCGCGACCGGCCCTGCCGCCGAAGCCGCCATCGCAGCCGGCGCCGACGAGGTCGGTGGCCCCGAGCTCATCGAGAAGGTGGCCGGTGGCTGGACCGCGTTCGACGCGGCCGTCTCGACCCCCGAGCTCATGGGCCAGGTCGGTCGTCTGGGTAAGGTGCTCGGTCCCCGTGGCCTCATGCCCAACCCCAAGACCGGCACCGTGACCCCCAACCCGGCCAAGGCCGTGGAGGAGATCAAGGGCGGCAAGATCGAGTTCCGTGTCGACAAGCACGCCAACGTGCACTTCGTCGTCGGCAAGGCGTCGTTCACGGCCGAGCAGCTGGGCGAGAACTTCAACGCCGCGATCGAAGAGATCGTGCGTCTGAAGCCGTCGAGCTCGAAGGGCCGCTACATCCAGAAGGCTGCGATGTCGACCACGTTCGGCCCCGGCATCCCGCTGGACGTCAACGCGCTCGCCTGACAACGGTGATCGAGTGCCGCGCGCAGCGCGGTGTATCGAGATCGAGAAGCCCCATCCGCTCCCGCGGGTGGGGCTTCTCGCATGTCACCGATCCCGACGCACCTCGAACCCTGAGGTGCCGAGCGGATCCATCTCGGTCACGGACGCGCCCTCCACGTGCGAACCGGGCGGCCCCTCGGCCATCCACGCCAGCACCTCGTCGACCTGCATTGTCGTGCCCTCGACTTCGCACTCGACGGTGCCGTCGCGCAGGTTGCGGGTCCACCCCGACGCCCCGGCCTCGGCCGCGACCATGCGCAGCGTGTAGCGGTAGCCGACGCCCTGCACCGTGCCTCGGACGATCACGTGGACGCGTCTCATGCCTCCATCGTGCCTTGTCGGACCACTCCGCGGGGCGGAATCAGTGGGGGAGGACGAGGCTGATCGCGATCGCGATCATGACGACGGCGATGCTGCCGTCGAGCACGCGCCAGGCGCGCGGTGTGCCGAGCCATCTGCCGAGGCGCCGGGCACCGAGCGCGAGCGCGAAGAACCACACAACGCTCGCCGCGGCAGCCCCCGCGGCGAACCACCAGCGCTGGTCGCCGTGCGTGCTGGCGATCGAGCCGAGCAGGAACACGGTGTCGAGGTAGACGTGCGGATTGAGCCACGTCAGCGCCAGGCAGGTGAGCACGATCGGCAGGGCCCGCGTGCGCGTGGCGAGGCCCGTGGTGCCCCCGGATCCAGCAGGTTCCGGTGACGTGCCCACGCGCAGGCTCTGCCCGGTGGGACGCCATGCCCTGCGCGCCGCGAGCAGTCCGTAGCAGAGCAAGAAGGCGAATCCCGCCCAGCGAACGGCGTCGATGAGCCACGGCACCGCCTGCAGCACCGCGCCGAGTCCTGACACGCCGAGCACGATGAGCGCGGCGTCGGAGAGCGCGCAGATCGTCGCGACGAGCAGGGCGTGCTCGCGGCGCATCCCCTGGCGCAGCACGAACATGTTCTGCGCGCCGATGGCGACGATGAGGGAGAGGCCGAGGCCGAAGCCGGCGATGACGGAGGTGAGCACGTCTCGAAACTACGGCCACACTGAGGTACAGTCCAGTTCATGATTCTGATGGTGCATAAGCAGAGCTTCAGGTGAGGATCCCCGCCGAGCTGGCCGAGACGCTCGCCGTCGTCATCGACGAGGGGAGCATGGATGCCGCGGCCCGTCGCCTGCACATCTCTCCCTCGGCGGTGAGCCAGCGCATCAAGGCCCTCGAAGAGCAGATCGGACGGGTGCTGCTGGTGCGGGCCAAACCGGTGCGCGCCACCGATGCGGCGCATGCTGTCATCCGCTTCGCCCGCCAGCTGGCGCTGCTCGAGCACGATGCCGTCGCCGAGCTCGGTGACGTCGACCGCATCAGCATCCCGCTCGCGGTCAATGCGGACTCCCTCTCGACCTGGATGCTCGAACCCCTCGCGCGCGTCAGCGCCCGGCATCCCGTCGTCTTCGACCTGCACCGTGACGACCAGGACTTCACCGCGGGACTGCTCGAATCGGGAACCGTCATGGCTGCCGTGACCTCACGCCGTACCCCCGTCGCCGGCTGTCGTGTGAGCGTACTCGGTGCACTGCGCTACGAGGCTGTCGCAACCCGTGGGTTCCGCGACCGATGGTTCGCGGACGGCGTGGACTCGACCTCACTCGACGACGCGCCCGTCATCGACTTCGATCGTCGCGATGACCTGCAGACCAGATGGCTCCGCGCACACGGTGCCGGGGCCATCCCGCCACGGCACTTCGTGCCCGCCTCGCACGACTTCGCCGCCGCGGTGCAGCTCGGTCTCGGGTGGGCGATGCTGCCGACGCTGCAGGCAGACCGCGGACTCGAATCGGGCGAGCTCGTCCGGCTCGGCGGCGACCCGATCGACGTGCCGCTGTACTGGCAGCAGTGGAACCTGCGTTCCGCGCTGCTCGAGGCTGTGGCTGACGAGGTGATCGACGCCGGTCGGCGTTCGCTCAGGCCTCTGCGACCTTGAGCACCACTTTCCCTCTGGAGTGCCCGCGCTCGAGCTCGGTGTGCGCGGCGGCCGCCTCGTCGAGGTCGAAGACCTTGTCGATGAAGACCTGGATCGCGCCGGATTCGAGCAGGCGGCCGAGGGTTGCGAGCACGCCCCCGTCGGGGATCACCTTGTATGAGGTGGCGCGCACGCCGGCACGCGCGGCGTGTTCGGCGTAGTCGGGCCACGCCCCCGTCGGCACCATGACGTACAGTCCGCCCGGACGGACGACCGAGAGCGACCGGGTGCCGGTGTCGTCGTGCACGTTGCCCACGAGATCGATGACGACGTCGACGTCGGTCACGACATCTTCGAAGCGCGTGGTCGCATAGTCGATCGCGACGCTCGCGCCGAGTTCGCGCAGCCACGCCAGATTGTGCGCCGAGCCGGTCGCCGTCACGTGCGCACCGAAATAGGCCGCCAGCTGCACGGCGAAATGACCGACACCGCCCGATCCGGCGTGAATGAGCACACGCTGGCCCTCGTGCGCGTGCGCCGTCTCGACGACGAGCCCCCACGCGGTCAGCGCCGCGAGCGGCACACCGGCCGCCTCGACGTGCGAGAGTGTCGACGGCTTCCGTGCGACCGAGAGCGAGGGTGCGACGACGTACTCGGCATAACTGCCGGTCGTGCGCGGGAACGCCGCCATGCCGTACACCTCGGTGCCCGGCTGCAGCGGATGGGCCTCGTACGGCGCCTTGACGACGACGCCGCTGAAGTCGAAGCCAGCAACGACGGGACCGGCTGCGGCGGCGTTCATGGCGCCACCGGCCCTGGTCTTCGCGTCGATCGGGTTCGTGCCGGCGGCGACGACGCGCACGAGCAGTTCGCTGAGCATCGGCGCCGGTACCGGCACTTCGGCGACATGCAGCACGTCAGGGCCGCCGGGAGCGTCGTACACGACGGCACGCATGTGCGAGGGCGGGGTGTCGACATCGGCGAGTGGCGCATCCGCGATGGATGCCGTTCGCAGCGGCCGGAATCGCATCGGTCGCTCCTTCCACGCAGTGCCTGCGTCGGCACCGCGGTCGTCTGGTTCGGGCACCAGTCAACCGTGTTCGTGTCTCGCCCGTGTTACGCGGGTGCTACCGCGGCGAGAATCTCACTGCGACGACGGCTCACCCGATCCAGGCTGGATGCCGGCCGTCAGCGCATGCAGCAGCCGGGTGAGGCTGCGGATGTCTTCGACGCTCCACTCGGCGAGCTTGTCCGTCAGCAGCCCCTCCTGGGGTGCGCGGGCAGCCGCGAGGCGTGCGTGTCCTTCCGGCGTCGCTGACAGCAGGCTGGAACGTCCGTCGGCGGGGTCGGGGGAGCGGGTGATGAGACCGAGCTCCTCCAACTCGCGCAGCGTTCGGCTGAGCTGTCCACGGTCCATGAGCATGTGATCAGCGAGTGCTGAGGGCGTGACCTGGTCTCGTCGGGCGATCGTGGTGAACACCTTGTACGCCGCGGGGAGCATTCCGGGGCTGACCCGCTGCGCGTTCTCGTGCATCAGTCGCCGGAAGCGGTTGCCGAGTTCGCCGAATTCCGCCTCCAAGAGGTGCACGGCGTCAGCCCGCTCATCAGAGGTGCCGAGTGTGTCAGTCATCCCGACCATCATCTCGTGCCGCGGTCGTGCGCACCGAACCAGTCGTGGTGAGCGCGTCCATCCCCTCAGGAACCGAGACCGTCGCCAGGTCGGCTTCGCTCGCCCGCATCCGCTCGGTCGTCGTCATGCGCGTGAGCGGCACGTTCGGCAGGAACAGGATCGCGATCAGGCTCACCACGGCGAACGGAACGGCGATGAGGAACGAGTGTGCGATGCCCTGGGCGTAGACGTCCTCGATGATGACCTGCAGCGCCTCGGGCATCTCCGACACCTGAGGGAGGGTGCCCGACCCGAGCTGATCCGCCCAGGTCGCGCCTTCGGCGCCGAGGCCGGCGATCGCGGTGGCGAGGGCTTCGCGAGCGTCCGCCATGAGTTCGGTGACGCGGGCTGCCAGCGCCGCGCCCATCACCGATACGCCGATGGTGCCGCCCAGACTGCGGAAGAAGGTGACGCCCGAGCTCGCCGCGCCGATCTGTTCTGCGGCGGTGGTGTTCTGGACGATCAGCACGAGGTTCTGCATCGTCATGCCGACGCCGGCGCCGAGCAGGAACATGTAGACCGACACCAGGAAGAAGTCGGTGTCGTAGTGGATCGTCGAGAGCAGGAAGGCCCCGGCGGTCAGCGAGACCGCGCCCACCACGAGGTAGGGCTTCCAGTGTCCGTACTTGGTGATGAGGCCGCCGACCCCGACCGAGGCGAGGAGGAGCCCGGCGATCATCGGAATCGTCATGAGTCCTGCCTCGGTGGGCGTGGCGCCGCGGGCGAGCTGCATGTACTGACTGAGGAACACCGAGGCGCCGAACATCGCGATCCCGGTCGCGATCGATGCGACGACCGACAGCGTGAACGTGCGGTTGCGGAACAGCGACAGCGGCACGAGCGGCTCGGAGACGCGCAGTTCGACGATGACGAACAGGATCGCGCCGAGCAGTGCGCCGCCGACCATCAGTACGGTCTCGATGCTCCACCAGTCGAAGCTGGTGCCGGCGCTCGTGACCCAGATGAGCAGGAGCGATACGGCGGCTGACAGCAGCACGATGCCGAGGTAGTCGATGCGGGCGCGCTTGGTGGGGCGGGCAGGCACCCGCAGCGTGAGCTGCACCATGATGAGCGCGACCACTGCGAAGGGGAGCGCCACGAAGAAGTTCCAGCGCCAGCCGAATGCGTCGGTGATGAGGCCGCCGAGCAGCGGGCCGCCGACGGTCGCAACCGCCATGACCGCGCCGAACAGGCCCATGTAGCGACCGCGCTCGCGCGGGCTGATGATGTCGGCCATCAGCACCTGGCTGAGCGCGGCGAGTCCGCCCGCACCGAGGCCCTGGACGGCGCGGAACGCGATGAGCGTTCCCGCATCCTGAGCGAAGCCGGCGGCGGCGGTCGCGAGCACGAAGATCAGGATGGCGACCTGGTACAGCACCTTGCGATTGGTCAGGTCGGCGAGTTTGCCCCAGATCGGGGTCGAGATCGCCGTGGTCAGCAGGGTCGCGGTGACGACCCAGGTGAACGCGTTCTGATCACCCTCGAGGTCGTGGACGATGACCGGGAGAGAGGTCGAGACGACGGTGGATGCCAGCATCGACACGAACATGCCGAGCAGCAGACCGGAGAGGGCTTCGAGCACCTGGCGCGGCTTCATGGCCGGTCCGTGCTCGGGAGTTGTGGAGGACATGCGACCGCCTCCCCGCGCGACGCGCGAGATCGTTGAGATAAGTCAATAGTTGATGTGCGTCAACGATAAAGGAAACGTTGACGCACGTCAACTTGTTTCGCCCGGGCGTGCCGGGTCGGCGGCCCGGCGGGCGCGATTCGGCGGCGGTGCGTCAGTCTGCGAGCGCGAGCGCCCGGAACGGCTCGCGCGGTCGCTGCGCGGGCGCCGCAGGGCGCTTGGCCAACTGTGTGCGGCGATAGAGTTCGTCGATCAGGTCGGTCGCGAGCCCCACGAGCTTCGAGATCTCGCGCTCATCGCGATCGATCCAGGCGCACTTCGGCTCGTCGTGCACCGGCACGAAATCGTCGTGCTGCTCCCAGACGACCAGCGTCCGCTCGGCGCCCAGCACATGCTGCTGCCACCACACCTGGCGCAGGTATCCGCGGGGGACCGAACGCCACGACTTGTTCGTCGTCTTGATCTCGGCGAGCGTGACCCGGCCGCCGCCGTCGACCGCGATGCCATCGGGTGTCGCGAGATGACGCTTCTCGACGACGGCGTGGAACAGCGCTGAAGAGGGCTGGATGCCGTGGGTCGCCGCCACCCAGGCGGCGATCTCGGGCTCGCGACGCCTGCCGTGGTCGGTGTAGGCGTTGCCCGAGAAGCCGGAACCCATGAGTTTGGCATCCGCTGCCCGGCCGATCGCCTTGCCGCTCGTGAGCTGTGCCACGTCGGTCGCGGTGATCCCGCGCGAGCGCGCCCGGATCCAGGCGACCCGATCCCGTGAGTCCGCGACGATGCGCGCGGACAGTTCGGGAGTCATGTCATCGAGCCTAGACGCGCCCGCCGACCTCGATCCCGTGCGACACCCGTGACCGCAGTTGTCACCGCACCAGGAGAAATCCCGGAGACAGGACCATGTGCTCGGAATCGTCCTGTTCCGGTGAGATCTCCTGTTTCGAAGGCGGGGTCTGCGATTTGGGGAACGCCTCGACGGCGGGTACAGTGGTGCGTAAGCCAAAGACCGTCGGTCATCGGCGTGCGTGCAAACGCATGACGATCGAAGCTCTGCAATGCAGGGGCCCGCGCAGGTGACACTGAACTTTCCGGGAGACCGGATCCCAAAGCTCCGTGCGCTTGCGCCGGAGCTTTTTTCATTGCGACGACGACTTCGGCCGGCGCCCCGCCACCGCGGAGCGTCTCGTACACATAAGGAGTGGCCATGGCGCAGAAGGAAGCAACGGTCGCCGAGCTCACGAAGAACTTCGAGGACTCGACCGCCGTTCTGCTGACCGAGTACCGCGGTCTGACGGTTGCCCAGCTCAAGGAGCTGCGCAACAGCATCCGTCAGGACGCGGAATACGCCGTGGTGAAGAACACGCTGACCAAGATCGCGGCGAACAACGCCGGGGTCAAGGGGCTGGATGACGAGCTCAAGGGCCCGTCCGCCATCGCCTTCGTGCACGGTGACCCTGTCGCCGTCGCCAAGGGCCTGCGTGCCTTCGCCAAGGCTAACCCTCTGCTGGTGATCAAGGGCGGCTACTTCGACGGTGCCGCGCTCTCGCCCGCCGAGGTGAGCAAGCTCGCCGATCTCGAGAGCCGTGAAGTCCTGCTGGCGAAGCTCGCCGGTGCGATGAAGGCCTCGATGACCAAGGCGGCATTCGTCTTCAACGCGCTGCCGTCGAAGGCCGTTCGGACGGTCGACGCGCTGCGTGAGAAGCAGGAGTCCGCGGCCTGACATCGGGTCCCGGCATAGCAAAACCCCAATTCAAGGAGAATCATCATGGCAAAGCTCAGCACTGACGAGCTGCTCGACGCGTTCAAGGAGCTCACGCTCATCGAGCTGTCCGAGTTCGTGAAGGCGTTCGAGGAGACCTTCGACGTCACCGCCGCCGCTCCCGTCGCGGTCGCCGCTGCCGGCGCCCCCGCCGGTGGTGCCCCCGCCGAAGAGGCCGAGGAGAAGGACGCGTTCGACGTCATCCTCGAGGCCGCTGGCGACAAGAAGATCCAGGTCATCAAGGTCGTCCGCGAGCTCACCTCGCTCGGCCTCGGCGAGGCCAAGGCCGTCGTCGACGGTGCTCCCAAGGCTGTCCTGGAGGGCGCCAACAAGGAGACCGCCGAGAAGGCGAAGGCTGCCCTCGAGGAGGCCGGCGCTTCGGTGACCCTGAAGTAATTCAGGTTCCTCTGCACGAAGGCCCCCGGGTTGATTCCGGGGGCCTTCGTCGCGTCTGCATCAGATCGGGCCGCGACCGCTGTCCATGACCGCTGCAGAGGCGGCGCCGGCGACCGCGCCCGTCGACCCGCGAACGACGAGCCGTGGCTTGAGTCGCATCACGAGCGGATCTGCATCCGGATCGTCGAGGTGGCGCATGAGCAGCGATACCGCCGACTTGCCCTGCTCGCGCGGGAGCTGCCGCAGGGTCGTCAGCGCGAACATCTCGGCGTCGACATGGTCGTCGATGCCGATCACACTGAGCTGCGAGGGGACGAGGATGCCGAGACGACGAGCCGCGATGATCGCGCCGATCGCGACCTCGTCGCACGCCGCCACGATGCCCGTCGGTCGATGCTCGACATCGCTGAGCAGGTCGACTGCGGCCGCGAACCCTGCCGGCATCGACGGTTCGGACGGCGTACGCACCGCGTGATCTGAGAGGCCGGCGCGTTCCATCTGGTCGAGGTAGCCGCCGTAGCGCGCGGCCTCCACATGCGGCCAATGGGGGGAGCCGCCGCCGAGGAAGTGCACCTGGCGATGCCCGAGCGCGATCAGGTGCGCGGTGGCGAGGGATGCCGCGTGCGCGTCGTCGAGGGTGACGACGCTCGTGCGCTCCTGTGCGCCGATGACGCTCACGACCGGCTTGCCGAGGGCCAGCAGTGCGTCGAGTTCGGCTTCGGCCGGTTCCAGGCCCACGGCGATCAGCCCATCGAACCGCCGGCGGGGGAGGAACTCCTCGAAGATCCGTCGACGCGCGGCGCTGCCGGGCGTCGCGTCATAGAGGGTGAGGTCCATGCCTCGTTCGAGGAGTGCGTGCTGGATGCCCTCGAGCACCTCGGCGAAGAACCACCGGTTCAGCCGCGGCATGACCACGCCGACATTCCGGGTGCGTCCTGTCGCCAGGCTGACGGCGCTCGTCGACGGCACGTATCCCAACTCCTGCGCCGCCTGCTGCACGCGCTCCCGCGTCGCGGCGGAGACGTACCCGCTGCCGGAGAGGGCCCGGCTCGCCGTCGCTTTCGACACGCCCGCGAGTGCGGCGACGTCGGCGATGCCGGCCATGGACTCCTCCTCGAGTTCGCATCGCACGTTACAGGATGCGGTGCAGAATCTGGAACCGGTTGCATCCTCCGGCACCCATCGATGCGCCGCAGGAAAACAGTGTTACTCGGTTGTGATGTGTCGTGCGGTTGTGCGGATGGTTCCGCTCTCATAGTGTGGCCTGGAATCGGTTCCCTATGGGACCGGTGTGCACCGCGGAACTTTCCGAGCACTCAACGAGGAGGAATCACATGGGGCTGTCAAAGCGTCGAATGCTTGCACCCATCGCAATCATCGGAGCCGCAGGCTTCGCGCTCGCGGGCTGCAGTGGCGGCCCGGGATCGACTGGCAACAACGACGGTGACTCGGGGGACACCGGCGACAGCGTCGTGACCGTCTACGGCACGATCGCCGACACCGAGGCCGAACTGCTCGAACAGTCCTGGGCGGACTGGGAGGAAGAGAACGGCATCGACATCCAGTACGAAGCGTCGAAGGAGTTTGAGGCGCAGATCGCGGTTCGTGCACAGGGTGGCAACGCCCCCGACCTCGCGATCTTCCCGCAGCCCGGCCTCATGGCCGACATGGCAGCGCGCGGGTACCTCGTCGAGGCCCCCGACGCCGTCAAGGCGAACGTCGAAGAGGGCTGGTCCGAGGACTGGGGCGCCTACGCGACGGTCGACGACACCCTCTACGGCGCACCGCTCATGGCGAGCGTCAAGGGCTGGATCTGGTACTCGCCGTCGTACTTCACCGAGAAGGGCTATGAAGTCCCCACCGACTGGCAGGGACTGCTCGACCTGACCGCGCAGATCCAGGCCGATGAGGCCAAGGCGCCCTGGTGCATCGGCTTCGGTTCGGATGCCGCGACCGGATGGCCGGGAACCGACTGGATCGAGGACCTCGTCCTGCGCCAGGCCGGCCCCGACGTCTACGACCAGTGGGTCGCCAACGAGGTGCCCTTCACCGACCCGCAGATCTCGTCGGCGTTCGAGGAGTTCGGCAAGATCGCGCTGAACCCCGACTACGTCAACGCCGGCTTCGGTGACGTGAAGTCGATCGTCACGACGCCCTTCGGCGACCCGGCGACCGCTCTCGTCAACGGCGACTGCGCGCTGCACCACCAGGCGTCGTTCTACGACGGCTTCATCACCGACGCCGGTGGCGAGGTTGCCGAAGACGGTGACATCTGGGCGTTCATCATGCCCCCGTTCGAGGGTGGCGGCTCCAGCGATGGTGCTGTCGTCACCGGCGGTGGCGAGATCGTCGCAGCGTTCGACGACTCCGAGGCCACGCAGAAGGTGCAGGAGTTCCTCTCGAGCTCCGACTGGGCCAACGCGCGTGTCGCGCTCGGCGGTGTCATCAGCGCCAACAAGGGTCTCGACCCCGAGCAGGCATCGAGCAACATCCTGAAGGAAGCCATCAGCATCCTGCAGGCCGACACCACCACGTTCCGCTTCGACGCGTCCGACCTCATGCCGTCGGCTGTCGGTGCGGGCACGTTCTGGAAGGGCATGGTCGACTGGGTCAACGGCTCGTCGACGGACACCGTCCTCGGACAGATCGAGGCCGGCTGGCCGTCGGAGTGATCCGTCATTGACCCGCGGGGCCGTCCTTTCGAGGGCGGCCCCGCTTCCCACCCCGAGGCGTCCCCACGGGCGCCGCCCGAGTCCGACGTCGCAGTCGAAAGGTTGCTCATGTCCGTCCAAGACTTCTTCCGGTGGCTCTCCACCCTGAACCCATGGCTGGAGATCGTCGTCATCGTCGGCGTCTTCGTCGCCGCAGTGGCGCTCATCCTCTTCTTCATCGAGATCGCGCCGCGCAAGGGCACGAAGTACACCGTCATCCGGCTCATCGCCTGCATCGTCGGGCCTGCGCTCGTCCTCTTCCTGTTCCAGTCGTGGTACGAGGCCATGGCTGCTGCTGCAGTGCTGGGTCTGCTGTTCTTCTTCCTCGACCGCCGGGCGCGCGACGGCGCGGGCTCGATGTTCCAACTCGTCGGCTTTCTCGCGCCGGCGATCATCCTGCTGCTGATCGGCCTGGTCGTCCCCACGATCCAGACGATCGCGCAGGCGTTCATGAACTCGCGCGGCACGACCTTCGTCGGGCTCGCGAACTTCGAGTGGATCTTCACGCAGTCCGCCAACGTCCGCGTCATCATCAACACGATCCTGTGGGTGCTGATCGCGCCCGTCGTCTCCACGATCGCCGGTCTCGCGTACGCCTACTTCATCGACAAGACCCGGGGTGAGAAGTACTACAAGATCCTGGTGTTCCTGCCCATGGCGATCTCGTTCGTCGGTGCGTCGATCATCTGGCGCTTCATGTACACGTCGCGGCCTTCCGACCAGGAGCAGATCGGCTTCCTGAACCAGGTGATCGTCTGGTTCGGCGGACAGCCGTACAACTTCCTCGCCGACGACCCGTGGAACACCCTGTGGCTCATCGTGGTGTTCATCTGGATCCAGACCGGTTTCGCGATGGTCGTGCTGTCGGCAGCCATCAAGGGAGTGCCGACCGAGCAGCTCGAAGCCGCAGAACTGGACGGCACGAACGGCTGGCAGAAATTCCGAAACGTCGTCGTGCCGGGCATCAGACCATCGCTGATCGTCGTGCTGACCACGATCTCGATCGCCTCGCTGAAGGTGTTCGACATCGTCCGCACGATGACCGCCGGTGCCAACAACTCGTCGGTGCTCGCCAATGAGATGTACACGCAGTTCCGCAGCTTCGAAGCGGGGCGTTCGGCGGCTTTCGCGCTGATCCTGTTCCTGCTGGTGCTGCCGATCGTCGTGTACAACGCCGTGCAGATCAAGAAGCAGAGGGAGATCCGCTGATGGCCACCGCAACCGCGACCCTCACGGTCGACGAGAAGCGCCGCAACCGCGGCAACAAGGGCGGTGACCTCGCCGGCACGAAGAAGCGGCTCACCTCCCCCTGGGCCACGATCGCCGCGCTCGTCATCGCCGCGATCTGGACGGTGCCGACCTTCGGACTGTTCCTCACGTCGTTCCGCCCCGCAGACCTGATCAACGACACCGGCTGGTGGACGATCTTCTCCAACTGGGGCTTCACGCTCGACAACTACGCGACAGCGCTGCAGACCGGCAACAGTCAGCTCGACATGGCCGGCGCCTTCGTGAACTCGTTCGCGATCACGATCCCCGCCGTCGTCCTGCCGATCTGTATCGCGCTGCTCGCGGCGTACGCGTTCGCGTGGATCGACTTCCGCGGCAAGAACATCCTGTTCATCGGCGTGTTCGCGCTGCAGATCGTGCCGATCCAGATGGCCCTCATCCCGCTGCTGCAGCTGTTCGCGCAGGGTACGGTCTTCGGGTTCCCGATCATCGAAGCGTTCGGCTCCGCCGGCTACGCGCAGGTGTGGATCGCCCACACGATCTTCGGTCTCCCGCTCGTGATCTACCTGCTGCACAACTTCGTGTCGGAGATCCCCGGCGAGGTCATCGAGGCCGCGCGTGTGGACGGCGCCGGTCACGGCCAGATCTTCTTCCGGATCATCCTGCCGCTGACGGCCCCCGCCATCGCCTCGGTTGCGATCTTCCAGTTCCTGTGGGTGTGGAACGACCTGCTGGTGGCCTTGATCTTCGCCGACGGCAACGTGGCGCCGATCACGAAGCTGCTGGCCGAGATGACCGGCAGCCGGGGCCAGGACTGGTATCTGCTCACGGCCGGTGCGTTCATCGCGCTGATCGTGCCGCTGATCGTGTTCCTCTCGCTGCAGCGCTTCTTCGTACGCGGCCTGCTGGCAGGCGCCACGAAGGGCTGAACCGGCCCGAACACCGCGAACGGGCGGCATCCTCATCGGGATGCCGCCCGTTCGCCGTGTTGTCAAGGGGGCTGTCGTGCACCGCCGGAGTGCGCTTCGGTGGGAACGCGGGGATGGTCCCGTACCCGAGCCGAGGAGGACATCATGGGTTCTGTCGCGAGAGTCACCACCATCACGTCGAGGTCTGAGACGAGCTTCGAAGACGCGATCCGTCAGGGGATCGAGCGCGCAGGCGACACGCTGCGCGGCGTCGAGGGTGCGTGGGTGAAAGACCACGTCGTCAACATCCGCGCGGGGCAGATCACGTCGTGGCAGGTGACGCTCGAGGTCACGTTCGTGCTCGATGACGCGGGCACGCCGGTGGACAGCTCCACCGACTGACCGCCCGTGCGCGTCGGGCTCAGCCCTCGCAGGCGAGCCCGGCGCGCAACGACTGCATGAGATCGATCTCTGCGGACTGCGTGGCGATGATGCCGTCGGCGACCTGCAGGGCCCGCGGCTCGCTGCCGAGGTCGAGCAGCGCCTCTGCCATCGGCAGCGCGCCCTCGTGGTGGCGGATCATGAGTCCGAGGTAGAGGCAGTCGGCTTCGGTGCCGGTCGCAGCGTCGAGTTGGGCGAGCTCGTCGGTGCTCGCCATGCCCATTGATGCCATGAGCTCTTCATCGCTCGCGGGGTCCTCGGCGGTGCCGCCGTGGTCGTGACCGGTGTCTGCGGCATCCATCCATGCCATCAGGCGCCCGCCGCCCTGCGGAAGCCCCCACTTGACGAGCCAGTCGTAGAACTCGCCGCGCTGGGCGGATTGCGCCGTCGCGATGTCATGCGAGAGCATGCGCACGTTCTCGTCCTGTGTCTTGCGGTAGATCGTCATCGACATCTCGATGGCCTGCGCGTGGTGGATCTGCATGTCGCGTGCGAAGCCCGCCTCGGCCGAGTCAGTGCCGGGCACGGATGCCGCGGACCCGAAAGTCGAGAACCGGCCGATCGCGAACGCGAGGCCGGCGATCGCGAGGGCGACCAGCAGCACCGCCCACCACGGCGGCAGCGAGCGCTGCGTCGACGGCTCGCCTTGCGAGGTGTCGGTCACGACTGCTTGCCGGGCCCGTCGATGCCCGCCGAGCACAGGGCTCCCGGCTCGGGCGCGTTCTGGTTGCGCCAGTACTCCTCGAAGAACTGCGCGATGCGCTCGTCGTCGGCGTCTTCGATCTGCAGCTGCGCATTCCA
Source organism: Microbacterium sp. bgisy189 (assembly GCF_057707225.1). NCBI lineage: Bacteria > Bacillati > Actinomycetota > Actinomycetes > Micrococcales > Microbacteriaceae > Microbacterium > Microbacterium sp. bgisy189. The sequence goes on from NZ_JBYIPT010000001.1 coordinate 135,956, forward strand.
GGCGCTCAGCACGATCGGGGTGGGCAGACCCTCGTAAGGGGAGAGGATGACGTAGCTGCTCGGCAGGAAGCTCTTGAGAGTCGCGAGGTCGTCGTCGCTGAGGGCGGCTGCGTCGTAGGTGACCCAGACGGCGCCGTGCTCGAGCGAATGGACGGCATTCTCGTTGGTCTGCGGCTCAGAGTAGATGCCGCAGTTGAGCCATGCGTTGGCGTGCGGACCGCCGGCCGGGGGCGTCTGCGCGTAGTCGACCGTGCCCTCGACGTGCAACGTCTCGTTCGTGAAGGTCTCGACACCGGTGATCTCGGTGCCGTCGCCGCCCTCGGTGTACTGGGCGGGGGGCTTCGGCGCGAAGACGATGGATGCCACGATGAGCCCGATGATCACGATCGCGGCGGTGATGCCGACGATCCACCAGACGAGCTTGCTGCGCTTGCGCTTGGCGAGCTGGCGCTGGTACTCGGCGAGCTTCGCCTGCTTCTGCGCCTCGCGCTGCTGCTTGACGGTGAGGTTGATCTGCGCCTGCGTGGCAGGGTTGCCGCTGTTGCGCTTGTCGGAAGTCGGGGTCATTGCAGGTGATCTCGCTTCGGGAGGGCCGGTCTGAAGCCGGCGACGTGGGATTGCCTCCATCCTATGCGGGCGCCCAGGCAGGAGGCTGGGAGGCGGGCTAGACTCGAAGTGTCGGCTCGAATCGATTCGAGATTCGCCGGCGGCACCACTCGAAGCAACACCGTCTGGATCCCGTGCGCGACACCGCCTCCATCCCCACTCAGCAGCCCGCCCGACGAGCATCGACCGCGACCGGCGCCATCCGCACCCTCGGAGCGGACCCGGCCACCGCACCGATCGTGCTCCACCCCGGCGACGCGATCCCCACGTCGCGTCGCGTCGTCTACATCATCCTGCTCGGCGCGCTGACCGCGTTGGGCCCGTTCACCGTCGACCTGTACCTGCCCGCCTTCCCCGTGCTGCAGGAGGACTTCCACACCACCGCGGCCGCGATCCAGCTGACCCTCACCGGCACCATGATCGGCTTCGCGCTCGGGCAGTTGATCGTCGGTCCCCTCAGTGACAAGGTCGGTCGCCGCGTGCCACTGCTGACGGTCACCGCCGTCCACGTGCTCGCCAGTCTCGCCGCCGCGCTCGCGCCGAGCCTCGAACTGCTCACGGCGGCACGCGTGCTCATGGGCATGGGCGCCGCGGCCGGCGGGGTCGTCGCGATGGCGGTCGTGCGCGACCTGTTCGGTGGTCGTCGTCTCGTGGTCATGCTCAGCCGACTCGCGCTCGTCTCCGGGGTCGCGCCGGTCGTCGCGCCCCTCATCGGATCGGCGCTGCTGACCGTCATGCCCTGGCGCGGCATCTTCGTCGTGCTCGCCGTGTACGGCGTCGTGATGCTGCTGGCCGCGATCTTCCTCGTGCCCGAAACCCTGCCGGCGGCCCGCCGTCAGGAGAAAGGTTCGACGACGGTGCTGCAGCGCTACCGCAGCGTCTTCCGCGACCGCGTGTTCGTCGGCGTGCTCATCATCGGCGGCATGACCTTCTCTGGCCTGTTCTCGTACCTGTCGGCTTCGTCGTTCCTGTTCCAGGAGACCTACGGCTTCGATCCGCAGCAGTACGGCCTGCTGTTCGCCGCGAACTCGGTCGGGCTCGTGATCGGCGTGCAGACGGCATCCCGCCTCGCGGCGCGTTTCGGTCCGCAATGGGTGCTGGCGTGCTCGACCGCCGCGCTCGTGGTCTTCGCGACCGCGATCATCGTGACCGACCAGCTCGACCTCGGCCTGTGGGGCACGATCGTGCCGCTGTTCCTGTTCATGACCGCCTGCGGGTTCACCTTCCCGAACGTGCAGGTCCTGGCGCTGGATCGTCACGGAAAGGCGGCGGGCACCGCGGCATCCGTCATCGGCGCCGTCAACTTCGGCGTCGCGGGCCTCGTGACCCCGCTCGTCGGTGCGCTCGCGGAAGGTTCGGAGATCACCGCGACCACGATGGCGACGGTCATGGTCGGCTGTGCGGTGATCGCCGTGCTGTCGCTGTGGCTCGTCGTGCGACCGCGCACCGTGGAGCGCCTCGCGCCCTGATCGCGCCGGTGGGGCACAATGGGGCGATGACTGCCCGGGTGACTGATGAAGAGATCTCGATCGGGCTGCGGTGCGCCGTCGTCGGTGCGGGCCTCGTGTTCGCGGCGGTCGTGCTGGGGGTGCTCATCGCCCTCGAAGCCGACCCGATCGACGTCGACGTGTGGTGGAACGGGTTCGTCAACCTGTTCGCGCCGGTGCTCAGCGACATCTCGCTGTTCATGAACTTCGTCGGCGGCGGGTGGTTCGCCACGTACGTCGTGCCGCTGGCGGGTGCCGCGCTGCTCGTGCTGATCCGCCGCCCCTGGTCGGGCCTCATGTTCGTGGTCGCGTCGGCGCTCAGCGCCGCGGCCGTGCAGGTGCTCAAGACGATCTTCGGTCGCGCGCGCCCCGAAGACATGCTCGTCATCAGCGACCACGGGTCATTCCCGTCAGGGCATACGGCCAATGCGGCGACGATCGCAGCCCTCGCGGTGCTGCTCTTTCCGCGGGTGTGGGTCGCGATCGTCGGTGCCGCGTGGACGCTCCTGATGGCTTTCAGCCGCACGCAGGTGCACGCGCACTGGTTCAGCGACACGGTCGGCGGCACGCTCGTCGGCGTCGGCATGGCGCTCGTGGTCGCCGGCGCGTTCACGGTGCCCCTCATCCGTGAACGCGAACGCGCGCTGCTGCAGGCGCGCGCGGACGAGGCCACGGAGTGACGCGGCCGCACCGGCGCGGCATCTACGTCGAGACCTTCACCTCGCGGTCGATCTCGACCTCGACGTCGACGAGTCCGGTGCGCTGCTGCTGACGTCGCAGGCACAGCGGTTCTATGAGGGCCCCATCGGGTTCCGATTCCCGATGCTGCTGAGCGGTCGGGCACGCCTGCGCCTGCTGCCGGTCCGCCACGAGCGCCGCACGTGAGCGGGTTCGCTGTGGATTCGTTCGCGCCGAAGTGCCGGTGCACGTCGCGCGGATCAACCCGTCGGCACGGATGAACGGGACGGGCGGCGCTGAGTAGGCTGAGCGGCATGACCGCGTCAGAGTCGCCCGACCCCGCCGTCGCCGCAGCCGAAGCAGAACTCGCGCGGCTGCGCGCAGAAGCCGCAGCCGCCGAGGCCCAGCTCAAAGCCGCGCAGGCCAAGGCCGCGCTGGCCGCCGCAGAGGCAGCGGCTGCGAAGGCGAAGGCTGCCGGCGGCGCCGCGCCGGCGGAGGAGACCTCACCGGCCGCAGACGTCGCAGCACCGGCGGATGCGGCATCCGCAACGCAGGAGAAATCACCGGAACAGGACGATGCCGCCGCAGAAGCTCCTGTCACCGAGAGTTCTCCTGTTCCCGAGACGCCGGCAGAGCCCGCACAGCCCGCCGAGCCCGGCCCCGACGCCCCGCTGGATGCCGAGGAGGTCGCCAAGGTCGCGGCCGGCTACGCGTTCGACGCCGCCACCCTCGACCTCGGCGCACTCGTCAACGGCGCACCCGACCCGGCCGTGCAGATCCGCATCCCGCTCGCGATGACCAACCGCCACGGCCTCGTCGCCGGCGCCACCGGCACCGGCAAGACCCGCACGCTGCAGGGGCTCGCCGAGCAGCTCGCCGCGAAGGGCGTGCCCGTGTTCGCCGCCGACATTAAGGGCGACCTGTCGGGTGTCGCGACGCCGGGGGAGCCGAGCGAGAAGCTGCTGGCCCGCACGAGGGGCATCGGCCAGGACTGGAAGCCCGAGGCATCCGCGACGGAGTACTTCGCCCTCGGCGGCATCGGCAAGGGCGTGCCCGTCCGCGCCACCGTATCGGGCTTCGGTCCGCTGCTGCTGAGCAAGGTGCTCGGCCTCAACGACACGCAGGAGTCGAGCCTCGGGCTCGTCTTCCACTACGCCGACGAGAACGGACTCGCCCTCGTCGACCTCTCCGACCTGCGCGCCGTGCTCACCTACCTCACGAGCGACGACGGCAAGGAGGAGCTCAAAAGCCTCGGCGGCCTGTCGTCGGCGACGGCGGGCGTCATCCTCCGCGAGCTCATCACCTTCGCCGACGACGGCGCCGACGTCTTCTTCGGCGAACCCGAGTTCGACGTGAAGGACTTCCTGCGCTCGGCACCCGATGGGCGCGGCATCATCTCGCTGCTCGAGGTGCCCGGCGTCGCCGACAAGCCCGCGCTGTTCTCGACGTTCCTCATGTATCTGCTCGCCGAGCTGTTCGAGATGCTGCCCGAGGTCGGTGACCTCGACAAACCGAAGCTCGTGTTCTTCTTCGACGAGGCGCACCTGCTGTTCAAGGACGCGTCGAAGGACTTCCTCTCCGCGATCGTGCAGACCGTCCGGCTCATCCGCTCGAAGGGCGTCGGCGTCTTCTTCGTCACGCAGACCCCGAAGGACGTCCCATCGGATGTGCTCGCCCAGCTCGGTTCGCGCGTGCAGCACCAGTTGCGCGCGTTCACGCCCGATGACGCGAAGGCGCTGAAGGCGACCGTCGGCACGTACCCGAAGAGCGGCTACGACCTCGAGCGCGTCCTGCAGGAGCTCGGCACGGGTGAGGCGATCGTCACCGTCATGAGTGAGAAGGGCGCGCCGACGCCGGTTGCCTGGACGCGCCTGCGCGCACCGCTCGGGCTGATGTCGCCGACGCCGGATGCCGCGATCGATGCGGCCGTGGCATCCTCGCCGTTGCAGCCGAAGTACGGCACCGCAATCGACCGCGAGTCGGCGCGCGAGGTGCTGACGGCGAAGATGAACGCCGCCGCCGAAGCGGCCGCCGCAGAAGAGGCAGCGCTGGAGAAGGCGAAGGTCGACGCCGAGTACGCCAAGCAGCAGGCGGCGATCGACAAGGCGAAGGCCGCCGCAGAGAAGAAGGCGCAGGCCGAGTACGACCGGCTGCTGAAGAAGACCGCCGGCACCAGCCGCACCAGCCGCCGCCAGGAGAAGAGTGTGCTCGAGCAGGTGCTCGGGTCGAAGACGACCACCACGATCATCAACAGCGTCATCCGGGGAGTCTTCGGTACCGGCCGTCGCTGACCCGGGCGGTCTGGGGGCGTAGCCTGGGGGTATGGCGACGAGGCCTCCGAACGTCGATATCGACGAATCCAAGCTGCGCGTGACCGCACCGAAGGAGGTCGCCGTCGGCGTGCCGGCGGTGCTGCACGCGCTGCAGATCTCGTGGGAGCAGATGGGGCTCAAACGCAGCGCCGAGACGCTGCTGCGGGTCAACCAGAAGAACGGGTTCGACTGCCCGGGCTGCGCCTGGCCAGAAGAGGACAAGCGGCACATCGCGGAGTTCTGCGAGAACGGCGCGAAGGCCGTCGCCGAGGAGGCGACGCTCCGCCGAGTCACGCCGGCGTTCTTCGCGCAGCACGCTGTCGAAGATCTCGCCGACCACGACGATTGGTGGCTGGGGCAGCAGGGGCGGCTGACCGAGCCCATGCTCCTGGAGGAGGGTGCGACCCACTACCGTCCGATCGGCTGGGACGAGGCGCTCGACCTCGTCGCCGACGCGCTGCGTGAACTCGACGACCCCGACGAGGCCGTCTTCTACACGTCGGGCCGCACCTCGAACGAGGCCGCATTCCTGTACCAGCTGCTCGTGCGCGGCGTCGGCACCAACAATCTGCCCGACTGCTCCAACATGTGCCACGAATCGAGCGGATCCGCGCTCGGGCAGACGCTCGGCATCGGCAAAGGCACCGTCACGCTCGACGACATCCACGAAGCCGACCTGCTCATCATCGCGGGGCAGAACCCCGGCACGAACCACCCTCGGATGCTGTCGGCGCTGGAGAAGGCGAAGCAGCGCGGTGCGACGATCATCGCCGTCAACCCGCTGCCCGAAGCAGGACTCCTCCGCTTCGAGAACCCGCAGACCCCGCGCGGCGTGCTGCTGGGCGGCACCGCGCTCGCCGACGAGTTCGTGCAGATCCGTCTCGGCGGCGACCAGGCGCTGTTCCAGGCCATCGGCGCGCACCTGCTCGAGGGTGAGGCGCGCGACGGCGGAGTCGTCGACCACGCCTTCGTCGAGGCGCACACGTCCGGGTTCGAGGCGTACCGGCAGGCGATGGCGAACGCCGACTGGCGCGAGTTCGAGACGGCGACGGGGCTGCCCGAAGCCGAACTGCGCCGTGTCGCCGAGATCGTGCGGGGATCGGCATCCACCATCGTGTGCTGGGCGATGGGGCTCACGCAGCACAAGCACTCGGTGGCAACCCTGCGCGACGTCGTGAACGTGCTGCTGCTGCAGGGCAACATCGGGCGTGCAGGTGCCGGTGTGTGCCCGGTGCGTGGGCACTCCAACGTGCAGGGCGACCGCACGATGGGCATCTACGAGAAGCCTGCGCCCGCGTTCCTCGACGCACTCGAGCGGGAGTTCTCGTTCGCCGCGCCCCGCGCCAACGGGCACGACACGGTCGACTCGATCCGCGCGATGCGTGACGGCCGGGTGCGATTCTTCATGGCCATGGGCGGCAACTTCATCTCGGCGACCCCCGACACCGCCGTCGTCGAGGCGGCGATGCGGCGTGTCGATCTCACGGTGCAGGTATCGACGAAGCTCAACCGTTCGCACGTCGTCACCGGGCGCCGCGCGCTCATCTTGCCGACGCTCGGCCGCACCGACCGTGACGGCAGGCGTGGCGATGCGCGCAAGGTCACGGTCGAAGATTCCATGGGTGCCGTGCACGCGTCGCACGGCCGCCTCGACCCGCCTGGCGAGGGGATGCCGAGCGAGGTCGCGATCGTGGCACGCCTGAGCGCACGGCTGTTCGCCGAACGCGGGCCCCGTGCCGATTGGGCCGCGCTGGAGGCCGACTACACCGGCATCCGCACCCACATCCAGAACGTCGTGCCCGGCTTCGAGGACTTCGAACAGCGCATCGCGAAGGGACGCACGCTCATGCTCGAGAACGGCCCGCGCGATGCCCGCCGTTTCGCGACGCCGGACGGGCGGGCGCAGTTCACCGTCAACCCGCTCGAATACCCGCGCGTGCCCGAGGGGCGGCTGCTGCTGCAGACGCTGCGCTCGCACGACCAGTACAACACCACGATCTACGGCAAGGACGACCGCTACCGCGGCATCCACGACGGCCGTCGCGTCGTGCTCACCCACCCCGACGACATCGCCGCGCTCGGCTTCGCGCCGGGCGACCTCGTCGACCTCGTGTCGGAGTGGGAGGGACCCGACGGGCTGCAGGAGCGGCGGGCAGATGCCTTCCGGCTCGTGCCCTATTCGACGCCACGTGGCAACGCCGCCGCCTACTACCCCGAGACGAACGTGCTCGTGCCGCTGGACTCGGTCGCCGACGTCTCGGGCACACCGACCTCGAAAGCCGTCGTCGTGCGGTTCGAACAGCACGCGGACTGGCCGCATGACAGAGCCGACCCGCTTCGTCAAGCGGGTCGTGCGCGGCGTGCGCCTGACCTACCGTGACGCACATGGACACTGCCGACCCCCAACTGACGACACCCACCGGGCGCGAGCCGGCGCTGCTGGCGGTGTCGCGATCCGACGGCTCCCCGCCGCGGGCGCTCGTGCTGGGGGCGACCGGCTACATCGGCGGGCGGCTCGTCCCACGGCTGCTCGCCGCCGGCTACCGGGTGCGCGTGCTCGTGCGCTCGCCGGCGCGGCTGCCCGCATTCGCGTGGGGTGACGACGTCGAGGTCGTCGTCGGGTCGGCCGATGACCGCGATGCCGTGGACGCGGCGGTGGACGACGTCGATGTGCTGTTCTATCTCGTGCACAGCATGGGCAGCGGCGCCGACTTCGAACGACGTGACCTCGACGCCGCTGAGACGGTCGCGTCGGCGGCGGATGCGGCGGGCGTCGGCCGCATCGTGTACCTCGGCGGACTGCATCCCGACGGCGTCGAACTCAGCCCTCACCTGCGGTCGCGGGTGGCGGTGGGTGACTGCTTCCTCGCTGCCGTGACGCCCGCCCTCGTGCTGCAGGCGGGAGTCGTGATCGGGTCGGGGTCGGCATCGTTCGAGATGATCAGGCACCTGACCGACGTCCTGCCCTACATGCCGGCGCCGAAATGGGTGCGCAACCGCATCCAGCCCATCGCCGTGCGCGACGTGCTGCACTACCTGCTCGCCGCCGCGCGGGTGCGCGGAGACGTGAATCGGGCCGTCGACATCGGCGGGCCCGACGTCCTGCGGTACGGGCAGATGATGAACGGGTACGCCGTGGAGGCGGGACTGCGACAGCGTGCGATCGCTGCCCTGCCGGTGCTGACACCGGCGCTCGCATCGCATTGGGTGAACCTCGTGACACCGGTGCCGCGCAGCATCGCACGCCCGCTCATCGCGTCGCTGCAGCACGACTGCGTCATGAAGGATCACACCGTCGACGACCTCATTCCGCGGCCCGAGAACGGACTGACACCGTACCGGGAGGCTGTCTCGCTCGCGCTCGGTCGGATCGACGCCGACGCGGTCGAGACGAGTTGGCAGGACGCCGACGTCAGTGGCGTGCCGAGCGACCCGCTGCCGAGCGACCCCGAGTGGGCGGGGCGCACCGTGTTCACCGATGAACGAGAGGTGCGCACGACCGCCTCGACCGATCGGGTGTGGGCAGTGGTCGCGGGGATCGGTGGCGACAACGGGTGGTATTCGTCGCCGTGGCTGTGGGCGGTGCGCGGGTGGATGGATCGGCTCGTCGGCGGGATCGGGCTGGCGCGCGGCCGACGCAGCCGCGACCGTGTCGCGGTTGGGGATGCCATCGACTTCTGGCGTGTCGAGGCGGTCGAACCCGGCCGCCTGTTGCGCCTGCGCGCCGAAATGCGGGTGCCCGGGCTCGCGTGGCTCGAAATGCGCGTGCATCCGGATGGTGACGGCGCGCGGTACGACCAGCGGGCCGTCTTCTTTCCGAAAGGGCTCGCGGGCCGGCTGTACTGGCTGGCGGTGCTGCCCTTCCACGGCGCGATCTTCAGCGGCATGGCTGCGCGCATCACGGGCGCCGCCGAGTCGGCGGCCGAGCACGCCGGGTGAGGATCCGTCGCGCGGGGCGGTGGCCGTAGGCTGAAGGCATGATCCCGGCCGCTGTCATCACCGTGTCCGACAGGTCGGCCGCGGGTGCGCGAGAGGACACGTCGGGGCCCGTCGCCGTCGCGGCGCTCGTCGAGGCCGGGTTCACGTGCGCGGAGGCGACCGTGGTCCCGGATGGGGCGGAACCGGTCGCTGCGGCACTGCGTGACGCGATCACGCAGGGCGCCAGAGTCATCGTCACGAACGGGGGGACCGGTATCGGGCCCCGAGACCGCACGCCCGAGGGGACCGCAGTGGTGCTCGAACGCGAGGTTCCCGGGATCGCCGAAGAACTTCGACGTCAGGGCGCCGCCATCAAGCCCGCGGCCATGCTTTCGCGGGGGCTCGCCGGCGTCGCGGGCGGTGCGCTGATCGTGAATCTTCCCGGGTCGCCGAAGGCGGTCGCCGAGGGGATGCCGGTGATCGTTTCGGTCGCCGGCCACGTGATCGCGCAGTTGGACGGGGGTGACCACTGATGGCCGTGCGCATCGCGCGGATCAGCGACACGGCGCTGGATCTCGCCGCGCACTTCGCTGCCGTCGACGATTCCACCGCGGGCGCGGTGGTGAGTTTCGTCGGCACGGTGCGCGATCACGACCCAGACGCGTCGGGCGCCGTCATCGCGCTGGAGTATTCCGCCCACCCCGACGCCGAACAGACGCTCCATGCGCTCGCCGAGCGGGCGCTGGGCGAGGCCGACGGCTTCGTCGCGGTCAGTCACCGGGTCGGGCGACTGTCGGTGGGGGATGCCGCCGTCGTCATCGTCGTCGCGACCGCGCACCGCGCGGAGGCGTTCGACGTGTGCCGGGCGCTCATCGAGTCGATCAAGACCGATCTGCCGGTCTGGAAGCGGCAGGTCGAGGCAGACGGCACGACGGCGTGGAAGGGCCTGGGCGGCTGAGTCAGCCGCCGGCGAACGGCGGGAGCACGTCGACAAGCGTGTCATCGTGCAAGGCGGCTTCGTCGCCCGTGCGGGACCCGGCCACGAGCACGGCGCAACGCGGCAGGATCGCGGCAAGGCCCGGATGCTCCGCCGCCAGTGCGGCACGCAACGCGCCGAGGGTCGGTTCGGTGCGCGATTCCTCGGCGGTGCCCGCGAGTTCTTCGGCCGCGGCGAAGTAGCGGATGCGGGCCATCAGCCCTCCCACTCGGCTGCGAGTTCGGTGACGGCGGCCACCGCATCCCGCACCTGCTCCGGCGTGCCGCCTGCGCGACCCGCGACCAGGCCCGCAGCGAACGCACTGAAGGGCGCGGCGGGGCGGGCCACGCCGTTCGCGACGTCGCGGGCGAGGTCAAGGATGAGTGAGACGGGCAGGTCATCGGGTCCGAGATCGAACCGTGCGCGCAGGGCATCGGCCCACGCGTCGAGGGCCTCGGGCGGCAGGGTGCGCTCGTTCATGACGACTCCGATCCAGGCGCGGCGCGAAGCCGCGCCTGCTTCAGATCTTCCCACGTGTCCACGTCTGCGGTCTCGGCTGCCGGCGCTGCGAGCACCGTGATCGCGAGGTCGGCGAGCAGATCGCGCATGGACGCGCCCGCACCGCCGTCTGCCATCGCGGATGCCGCGCGCCGCAGCGCGGCGGTGCGGTAGATCGCGGTCAGCCACTGCGGACGCGAGGATTCGTCGGCCAGGCACACGCCGTCGGCATCCGCGGGAAGGAGCGCGAGGTCTCGCAGCAGCCGCGCGACGGCTTCGGGGGCACCCGGCAGGTCGCAGGCCAGGACGACGGTCCACTCGGCATCCGTCGCACCGAGCGCATCGACTCCGGCGACGACGGCCGCAGCGGGGCCACCGAAGGCAGGCTCCTCGCGCGCCCATCGCACCGGCAGGTCGAAGTCGAGCACCGGCCCGACCACGACGATCGGATCGCAGCCGGTGACGGCATCCACGGCCGTTGCCAGCAGCGAGCGGCCCGCCACTTCGAGCAGCGGCTTCACCTCACCGTCGAGGCGGCGCGCACGGCCGCCGGCGAGGAGGATCGCCGCGGTCATTCCGGGCGGACCCAGTCGCCCGAGCGGCCGCCGGATTTCGCCGTGATGCGGACGTCTTCGATGACGGTGGTCTTGTCGATGCCCTTGACCATGTCGACGATCGCCAGCGCCGCGACCGAGACGGCCGTGAGTGCTTCCATCTCGACGCCGGTGCGGTCGGCGGTGCGCACCGTCGCGCTGATCTCGACCCCGTCGCTCGTGACGGCGAGGTCGACCGCGGCGCCGTGCACGCCGATGACGTGGGCCAGCGGCAACAGGTCGGGTGTGCGCTTGGCAGCCTGGATGCCGGCGATCCGCGCCACCGCGAACACATCGCCCTTGGGCACGGTGCCGTGGGTAAGGGCTTCGAGCGTTGCGGGCGCGCAGCGCACGAACCCGCGGGCGGTGGCTTCGCGGACGGTCGGCTGCTTCGCGGTCACATCGACCATGTGGGCGTTGCCGGCGGCATCCAGGTGGGTGAAGTCCATGGTGCTCATCCTTCCAGCAGCAGCACGTCGATGAGATCGCCCGCGGTCACTGCCTCGGTTTCGGCAGGCACGACGGCATACGCCTCAGCGCGGCCGAGTCCGCCGGCCAGGTGCGATCCCGATCCGCCCCGCGTTGCTGGCCCCACGGTCCAGTGTGCAGGATCGGTGCGGTTGATCGCCGCGGGCAGGTATTGGCGGCGGCCGGGCGGTGTGCGCCACGACGTGGATGCCGGCAGCCGCAGCACGGGCCGTGCGAGATCGCCGCGGCCCTGCATCGCCAGCAGCGCGGGCCGCACGAAAACTTCGAACGACACGGCCGCGCTCACCGGATTGCCCGGCAGTCCGAACAGCAGCGTGCCCTCAGACGTGACGCCGAACCCCTGCGGTTTGCCGGGCTGCATGGCGACCTTCGAGAACGTCATCGCGTCGGCCAGTTCGTTCTTGACGACCTCGTACGCGCCTGCGCTGACGCCACCCGTGAACACGACGGCGTCGAGCCGCTCACCCGTGTATTCGCGCAGGAGGCCGCGCAGCCCGCTGCCCTCGTCGTCGACCGAGGCCACGTGCACGACGTGTCCGCCGGCCTCGGCGACGAGCCCCGCGATGAGCGTGCTGTTCGACTCGGGGATCTGCCCGCGGTGCAGCGCAGTGCCGGGGGCAACCAGTTCGCTGCCCGTCGAGACGACCAGCACCTGTGGTGGCGCCGAGACCGTCACGGTGCCGACCCCGGCCGCAGCGATCGCACCCAGTTGCCACGCGCCGAGGCGGATGCCTGCCGGCAGCACCTCGTCGCCGGTGTGGAGGTCTTCGCCGCGCCGACGAACGTGCGCGCCTTCGGCGGCGGGAGCGCGCAGCACCACGACGGTTTCGAGCGAATCCTCGAGCCCGCCGGCCGTGTGTTCGAACGGCACGATCGCGTCGGCGTCGGTGGGGACGGGGGAGCCGGTCATGATCCGCGCCGCCTGACCCGGGCCGAGTGGCGGATCGTGTTGCGTGCCCGCGGGTAGATCGGCGACGACCCGCAGGGTCACGGGGCTGTCGGGCGTCGCCGAGGCCACGTCGGCGAAGCGCACCGCGAAGCCGTCCATGGCGGAGTTGTCGAAGACGGGCACATCGACCGCTGCCGTCACGGCCGTGGCGAGGGTGCGGCCGAAGGCCTGGGGGAGCGTCGTCGTGCTGCGATCGGTGGGACGCACGGCATCCAGCACGGCCCCGAGGTGCGCCTCGACGGTGCGCAGGTCGCCCATCATGCCGTCCACGCGGCGAGCCCGCCCGCGAGCACCGAGGCCTCGACGCCGCGAGAGCGCAACACCTCGGCCGCGTGGCGGGCACGGATGCCGTGGGCGCAGATCACGACGACCGGGTCGGTGCCGACCGCGCCCGGGTCGGCGAGGAACTGCTGCAGCGGAATGACCTCTGAGCCGGCGACGATGCCGGTCTGCGTCTCCCACGGTTCGCGGACATCGAGGAGGGTCGCGCCGGCATCCTGCGCGGCGAGCATCTCGTCGGCGGTCAGTTCGGGGATCAGCGCAGGCGCGGGCGCTTCGGCCTCGCGCAGCGTCGGAGATTCGCCGTTCTTCGGAGCGTTTCCGCCTCCGGCATCCGAAGTTGTGCCGATCTCCGAAGTTGCGACGGCGGGATGCAGTGGCACCTCGCGCACGGTACCGCGCAGCGCGTCGACCACCGCGATGCGCCCGAGCAGCGGGTCGCCGATGCCGGTGATGAGCTTGATCGCCTCGGTCGCCAGCATGCCGCCGACTTGTAGGCACAGTGAGCCGAGCACGCCCACCGCGGCGCACGACGGCAGATCGCCGACAGTCTCGGGTGGGTACAGGTCGGAGAGCACGACCGCGTCGCCGGTGGGTGGTGCCGACCAGAAGACGGTCACCTGGGCGTGGAACTCCTGCACGACGCCCCACACCAACGGGATGCCGAGGCGTTCACACGCCGCGGCCACGTCGACGCGGGTCGCGAAACTGTCGGACCCGTCGACGACGAGGTCGGCGCCGGTCAGGAACTCGGCCGCGTTCGCGGCGGTGAGTCGCGCCCGGACGGGGTGCACCGTCGTGTCGGGAGACAGATCGCCGGCGACCCGCACCGCGGAGTCGACCTTCGGGGCGCCGACATCGGTCGTGCGGTGCAGCACCTGACGCTGCAGGTTCGAGAGGTCGACATCGTCGTGGTCGATCACGGTCAGCGTGCCGACGCCTGCCGCCGCGAGCGCGAGGATGACGGGCGATCCCAGCCCACCGGCTCCGATGACGGCGACGTGCGCAGCAGCGAGACGACGCTGCGCCAGGTCGCCGAAGCCGGCGAGGGCGGCGTGCCGTGACGTGCGCTCCCGCTCGTGTGCCGACAGCGCCGCGACAGGCTCTACAAGGGGCGGGAACGACATGCGACCAGCGTACGCGCGTGGGCGCAACGGAGGATTTGCGACCGCAGATGCGGTGATAGTTTGAGAAAATGTCCGCATATCGGGTTTCTGAGGCTGCTCGTCTGCTCGGGGTGAGCGATGACACGGTCCGCCGCTGGGTGGATGCCGGCACCCTGCCGACGACGGGTGCGACTCCGACCGAGATCCCCGGGGCTGCGCTCGCCGCGCACGCCGCCGATCTCGCCCGCACCGCCCACGATCCCGCCGACCGGCTCTCCAGCGCGCGAAACCGGCTCACCGGACTCGTCACACGCGTACAGGTCGACGGCGTCATGGCGCAGGTCGACATCCAGGCCGGACCGCACCGCATCGTCTCGCTCATGTCGGCCGAGGCAGTTCGCGACCTCGCCCTCGAACCGGGTTCGCTCGCCGTCGCGGTCGTGAAGGCCACCACCGTCATCGTCGAAGCCCCGAAAGGCTGACATGCGCAGCGTCATCACCACGATCGCCGTACTCGCCGCCGTCGCCCTCTTGGCATCCGGCTGCGCCACGAACCCGGGTTCGACGAGTGACATCGACCCGAACGCCCCCGAGGTCACCGGCACGCCGGGCCCCGACCTCGACGGTGATCTCACGATCTTCGCGGCGGCGTCGCTGAAAGCCGCCTTCGACGAACTCGCGATCAGGTTCGAGCGGCAGCACCCCAGCGTCGACGTGCAGCCCGTCAGCTATGACGGCTCGTCGACCCTCGCGACGCAGCTTCTCGAAGGCGCGGCGGCCGATGTGTTCGCCTCGGCGGACGAGAACAACATGGCCAAGATCACCGATGCCGGCCTCGCAGCGGATGCGGAGCTGTTCGCGACCAATACGCTCGTGCTCGTGACGCCCGCGGACAATCCCGGGGCTGTGACCGGGCTCACCGATCTCGCCGACCCCGCCCTGAACGTCGTCCTGTGCGCAGCCGAGGTGCCGTGCGGCGCCGCTGCCGACACCCTGCTCGAGAACCAGGGCGTGACGGCATCGGTCGACAGCTTCGAGCAGAACGTCACCGCCGTGCTCACGAAGGTCGCGACCGGCGAGGCCGACGCGGGCCTCGTGTACGTCACCGACGCCGCAACCACCGACGACGTCGAATCCGTCGCAACCGATTGGGCGGATGCCGTCGTCAACCGTTACCCGATCGTCGCGCTCGACGGGGCGGCTGACGCCGAGATCGCGGATGCGTTCATCGCCTTCGTCCTGTCGGACGCCGGACAAGCGGTGCTGAGCGAGCTGGGATTCGGCGCGCCGTGACACAGGTGCGCGGGGCATGAGATCGGCAGCGCGCGGGTACGTGCCGCAGGTGCTGGCGGTGCCGGCCGTGCTCGGCCTCGCCGTGCTCGTCGTGCCCCTGGCAGCGCTCGTCGGACGCGTCGAATGGGCGACACTGTGGCGCGACGTCACGGCACCCGAAGCGCTGGCGGCCCTCGCGCTGTCGCTGCAGACCGGGGTCGTCGCGACGGCCCTCTGCCTCGTGCTCGGCGTGCCGCTCGCCCTGCTCATCGCACGCGCCGGGGCGCGGACGGCGGCGGTGCTGCGGGCAGCGGTGACCGTGCCGCTCGTGCTGCCGCCGATGGTCGGCGGCGTCGCACTGCTGTTCCTGTTCGGGCGGCGGGGATGGCTCGGACCGGTGCTGGCAGACCTCGGCATCCAGATCCCCTTCACGACGGTCGCGGTCGTGCTGGCGCAGACCTTCGTGGCGCTGCCGTTCCTCGTGCTCGCGCTCGAGGGCGCGCTGCGCTCGACCGGGGTCGGATACGAGCAGGCGGCAGCCGCGCTCGGCGCCGGCAGGTGGCGGATCCTGTGGCGCGTCACGCTGCCGCTCGCACTGCCCGGCCTCGTCGCCGGCACCGTGCTGTGCTTCGCCCGGGCGGTCGGCGAGTTCGGTGCGACGGCGCTGTTCGCCGGCAACGCCCCCGGCGTCACGCAGACGATGCCGCTCGCGATCTACACCGCGTTCAACGGTGCCGGTGTCTCGCAGGGCACTGCGGTCGCGCTGTCGCTGCTGCTGCTCGTGACGGCGCTGGCCGTGCTGCTGCTCGTGCGGGCATGGCGTCCGGGCGGGCCCAGTGCGGAGGTGCCGCGGTGAGCGCTCTCCACGCCGAGGTCGCCGTCGCCGCCCGCCGGCTCGACGCGACACTGCACGCGGATGCCGGCGAGACCGTTGCGGTCATGGGGCCGTCGGGGGCGGGCAAGTCGACGCTTGTCGAGGCGATCGCCGGGCTCGTGCCGCTGAGCGGCGGTGTCGTGCGGATCGGGGCGCGCACCGTGGCGGATCCGCGGCCGCGCGTGCCCGTGCACCGTCGCGGCACGGTGCTGCTCGGGCAGGATCCTCGCCTGTTCCCGCATCTCAGTGCCCGCGACAACGTCGCCTTCGGCCCGCGGTCCCGCGGCGTGGAGAAGGCCGCGGCGTCGCATCACGCCGACGAGCTGTTGTGGCGGGTGGGGCTCGGCGGCGCCGGGCACCACCGGCCGTCCGAGCTGTCGGGCGGGCAACGGCAGCGCGTCGCGCTCGCCCGGGCGCTCGCCGTCGCACCCGACGTGCTGCTGCTCGACGAGCCGCTCACCTCGCTCGACCCCGAAACCGCCGACGGCATCCGCGCGGTGCTCGCGGACGTGCTGCGCGGGGTGACGACCGTGCTGGTCACGCACGACGCCGTCGATGCGGCGTCTCTCGCCAGTCGCCTCGTCGTGCTCGAAGCCGGTCGCGTCACCCAGCACGGCGCCGTGCGCGACGTGCTGAACCGTCCCGCGACGCCGTTCGCCGCCGCGCTTTCGGGCGTCAACCGGGTCACCGGCAGGCTGCTGGACGGGCGATGGGTCGCCGCGCACGACGGCGGCGCGCCGGTCGTGCTGGAGGGGACGGCACCGGCATCCGGGCGCGACGGTGACCCGCTCGTCGCCGTGTTCCGCCCCGGCGCCGTGCGCATCGCCGGGGCCGCGGCCGACACCTGGACCGGCGTGCTGCGGCTCGACGCCGCGCAGCCCGGCCGCTGGCACGCCCGCGTCACCCGTCTCGAGCAGACCCCGTCGGGCGTGCGCGTGCACACCGACGCACCCGCCGTCGTCGCCGAGCTGCCCGTCGAGGTCGTCGCCGACCTGGGCCTTCGCCCCGGCATCCCCGTCGCCCTCGCCGTCGACCCCGCCGACGTCCGCCTGCTCCCCGGCTGACCCGGTGTCACCGGCCCACGTCGTCGCCTCGGCCGGCAACACCGGCGCGCTCGCGTTCTCCCCACGCGTCGGATTCACACCCATCCCGTCGCACGAGGGCGTGCAGGCGTTCGGCCGCGACCTCTGACGCGCGTCTCCTTCCGCGAACCCTCATACCTTCGCCGAACCCTCACGATTCACGCGCGCAAACTGGGTGGGTTCGCGCAAAGTGTGAGGGCTCGCGCGTCAGGCCGCGAGGCGGCCGTCGACCAGGCGCACCGTGCGGTCGACCATGCCGGTCGGCGGGGTCACGTGCGAGATGAGGACGACGGCCTGATCGGGCGCGACCGCGCCCAGCAGGTCGGTGAGCAGGGCATCGGATGCCGCGGCATCCACGCCTGCCGTCGGCTCGTCGAGCACCAGCACGTCGAAGCCGTGCAGCAGCGCACGCGCGAGCGCGATGCGCTGCGCCTGACCGCCGGAGACGAGCCCGCCGCGCTCGCCGACCCGGGCATCGAGCCCGCCGCGCTCGCGCAGCCACGGACCGAGCCCGACCCGTTCGAGCACCGCTTCGAGGTCGGCGTCGGTCGCGGTGTCGCGCGCGAACAGGAGGTTCTGGCGGATGTCCTCGTCGAACAGCATCGGGCGCTGTTCGCACAGGCCCACCGTGAGCCGCACGTCGTCGGGCGCGAGGGTGTGCACGTCGACGCCGCCGATCGTGTACCCGCCGTCGACCTCGAGGAAGCGGACGAGTGCGTGGGCAAGCGTCGACTTGCCGGCGCCGCTGGAACCGACCACGAGCAGGCGTTCACCGGGCCGCACGTCGAGGTTGACGCCGTGCAGTGCGGGCTCCGTTGCGCCCGGCCAACGCACCGTCGCCCCGCGCAGTGCGATTCCGTCGCCGAGCGGTAGGGCGACCCCGGTGGGTTCGCGGTCGGCGACGATGCCGCTCGGGAGTGTCGACGGCGTGGCCTCGGCGACGCGGGAGGCGGCCGTGCGCACCTGCCGCCACGCCGCAGCAGCCAACGGGACGGCCGCGAACACCTCGAACACGGCCATCGGCACGAGCACCGCGACCGCCAGTGACGGGCCGGGGGGCGCACCGGCGGGCGTCGCGACCAGCAGGGCCGCGAGCGATGCGGCACCGGCCGCAAGCGAGACGACCGCCGCCGTTCCCGCCTGCGCCCCGGCGCGCCGCACGACCGCACGGCGCAACGCGGCGTCGGCGGCGGCGATCCGGTCACGGCCGGCACGCTCGGCACCATAGGCGATCAGCACGTCGAGGCTGCCGAGCTGGTCCATGACGGCATCCGCGAGGCGTGCTCGCAACGGTGCGATCCGACGCTCGGCGCGGGAGCCGGCGGCCCATCCCCACGCCGTCGCGGCGACCGCGGCGATCAGGAGGCAGGCCAGCAGGGTCAGGGCCGCAGGCCACCACACGAACGAGACGAGCACGATGGCACCGACCGCGACCGTGACAGACGACACGAGCGGCAGCACGACGCGCAGCGGCAGGTTCTGCAGCTCATCGACGTCGTCCACGAGCGTGCCGAGCACCGAGCCTCGCCGGGTACGGGCGAGGCCGTCGGGTGCGAGCGGCACGAGGCGGCGCAGCAGGTCGGTGCGGGTGACGGCGAGCTGTCGCAACGTGGCATCGTGGCTGGAGAGGCGTTCGGTGTAGCGGAATGCTGCACGCGACAGCGCGAAGGCCCGCACACCGACGACGGCCGCTGTGATGTACATGACGTGGGGCTGCTCGGAGGCACGCACGATGAGCCACGCGCTGACGGCGAGGAGGGCGACGGCCGAGGCTTCGGAGAGGAATGCGGATGCCGCGGCAGGCCAGAACCTGCGCAACCCCGGCATGGCGGTGCGCAGTACGGTCCGCGTGGTCGCGGGCGCTTCGAGGTGATCGGTCATGCCGTCACCGCCGTCTCATCGCGCACACCGGTGAGGGTGACGACCCGATCGGCGATCCGTTCGGCGGAGCCGCGGTGAGAGATGAGCAGCACCGTCGCCCCCGCATCGGCAAGGCTCCGGATGCCACGCCACAGCGCCGCTTCGGTGCCGGCATCCAGCGCTGCGCTCGGCTCGTCGAGGGCGACGACCTGGGCCTGCCCACGCAGGTGGCGGTAGACGGCGCGCGCGACAGCCACCCGCTGCGCCTGACCGCCCGAGAGCCCCGCGCCCTGCACACCGAGGTCGAGGTCGGCGGCGATGCCGTCGGCGCACGCGACCGTGAGCGCGCGGGTGAGCAAGGCGTCATCCGGTGCGTCGTCGCCGATCGAGACATTACCCGCGACGGTGCCGGCGATCAGTCCCGGCTGCTGGCCCGCCCAGGCCAGCCAGGTCGCCGGTGCATCGACCGGTGCCGGTTCGCCGCCGAGCAGAATCGCCCCGTTGAACCTCGCCGCACCCCGAAGCGCGGCGAACACGCTCGACTTGCCGGCCCCGCTCGCCCCCTGCAGCAAGGTCACCGTCCCCGGCGCCGCCGTGAACGACACCCCCGGCAGCATCCGTTCCCCTCGCCGCACCCGCACATCCCTCAGCTCGAGCACACCGGGTCGTCGAGTGTCCAAGACACGCGGTTCGGTGGCATCCGTCATCCGCGTGTTCTGGACACTCGACACCGTGCGGGCGGCATCGAGCACCGAGAAGACGTCGTCGGTGGCGGCGACGCCCTCAGCGGCCGCGTGGAACTGGACGCCGACCTGACGCAGCGGCAGGTACGCCTCGGGCGCCAGCAGCAGCACGAACAGGCCGACGAACAGTGCGAGGGTGCCGTCGATCAGGCGGAAGCCGATCGTGACGGCGATGATCGCGACCGAGATGGATGCCAGAAACTCCAGCGCGAACCCCGACAGGAACGACACCCGCAGCACCCGCATCGTCTCGCGCCGGTACGTGTCGGTGACGGTGCCGATCGTGTCGACGGCGCGGCGGTGACGACCGAACACCTTCAGCGTCGACAGGCCGTTGACGGTGTCGGAGAAGCGGGCCGCGAGGTGTCCGAGGGTCTGCCACTGCTTCTGCTGCACGGCTCGCGTCGCGAGGCCGATGAGCACCATGAACAGGGGGATGAGCGGCAGGGTGAACAGCACCGTCAACCCCGAGACCGCGTCGTGCCACCAGATGACCGCCAACAGCAGCGGCGTCGCGACGACCGTCTGCACGAGCTGCGGCAGGTAGCGGCCGAAGTAGGCGTCGAGGGCTTCGAGGCCACGGCCCGCCGTGACCGCGAGGCGGGCGCTGTTGTGCGCGGCGAGCCATTCCGGGCCCAGCCGCCCGACGGCTGCGACGAGATTCGCGCGCAGTTGCAGTTCGACGTGGGCGGCGGCGCGGGCCGCCACGACCTCGCGCACCCAGAGCAGCAGTGCGCGGGCGGCGATCACGGCGGCCAGTGCGCCGAGGGTGGGGGCGAGCGCTGAGGGCGGCAGCCCGTCGATCGCGTCGGTGATCGCGCGGGTGAGCAACCAGGCGAACGCGACGATCACGGCGGTCTGTGCGAGCGCGATGGCGCCGATCGCGACGAAGAACCCGCGGGATGCCGTCGCATACCGCAGCAATCGGGGATCGACCGGGCCGCGTACTCGCCCGCCGTCAGCACCCATGCTTCGATCTTCGCTCATTCCGACTGGCTCATCCCGTCACCTCGACGGACGAGGTCAGTGGGCGACGGCCTCGGCCTGCTCGATGCGGGCGCGGGTGACACGTTTGCGGAACACCCAATACGTCCAGCCCTGGTACAGCAGCACGAGCGGCAAGAAGATGAGTGCGGCCCAGCTCATGATCGTGAGGGTGTAGTCGGTGCTCGACGCGTTCTCGATCGTGAGGCTCCCGGCCGGGTCACCCGACGACGGCATGACGTAGGGGAACAGCGCCAGCCACAGCGTGAGCACGGCGAACACGATCGTCACGGCGCCCGCGGCGAAGGCCTTGCCGTCCTTGTCGACCCAGTTCAGGGCGACGGATGCCAGCAGTGCCACCGCCGCGATCGCACCGCACACGATGACCGCCCACAGCAGCGGCGCCTCGCGGCCCGCGGCGATGACGATGGTCCACACCACGGTGCCGGCGGCGAAGAGCACCGCGGGGATCGCGAGCTTCTTGCCGAGCGCCTGCGCGCCGTCGTGCACCGGCCCGTCGGTCTTCAGCCCGATGAAGTACACGCCGTGCAGCCAGAACAGCAGCAGCGTGGTCGCGCCGACCCACAGGCCGTAGGGGTTCAAGAGGGTGAGCACGGTGCCGGTGAACTCGTGGTCGGCATCCAGCGGCACGCCCTGCACGATGTTGCCGACGGCGACGCCCCACAGCAGCGCCGGCAGCACCGAACCCCAGAAGATCATCCGGTCGAAGCCCCGCTTCCAGCGCAGCGAGTCGCGCTGATGGCGGTACTCGAACGAGACGCCGCGGGCGATGAGGGCGAGCAGAATCACCAGCAGCGGCAGGTAGAACCCGCTGAACAGGGTCGCGTACCACTCCGGGAACGCGGCGAACAGGCACGCGCCGGCGACGATGACCCACGTTTCGTTGAGGTCCCACACGGGGCCGATCGTGTTGATGACCTGGCGGCGCGACACCTCATCTTTGCCGAGGAAGGGGAGCGACATGCCGACGCCGAAATCGAACCCGTCGAGCACGAAGTAGCCGACGAAGAGCACTCCGACGATGAAGAACCAGAGGTAGGCGAGATCCATGGTGTGCTCCTAGTAGACCGTCGTCGGCAGTTCGTCGGGTGCGTCGGCTTTCGAGCCGGGCTCGGTGACCTCTTCTGGCCCCTTCTGGGCGGCTTTGAGGATGAGGCCGAACTCCACGACCGCGAGCGCGGCGTAGGTGAGGGTGAAGGCGATGAGCGAAGTGAGCACCTGCCAGCCCGGCACCGACGGCGAGACACCGTCCTCGGTGAGCATGAGGCTGAACACGATCCACGGCTGGCGGCCCATCTCGGTGAACACCCAGCCGACGAGGTTGCCCAGCAGCGGCAGCGGCGCCGCCCAGATCGCGACCTTCCACATCCACTTCGCCACGGGGCGCTTCGCGTTCTTGCGCGTGACCCAGAGACCCGCGACGGCGACGAGGGTCGCGGCCCCACCCAGGCCGATCATCCAGCGGAACGACCAGTACGTGACCCAGATGACCGGCATGTAGTCGACGCCGCCGCCGAACATCTCGGTGTACTCGGCCTGCAGATCGTTGAGGCCTTCCACACACCCGTCGAACGTCTGCGTCGACAGGAACGACAGCAGATACGGCACCCGCAGCGACCAGATCTCCTCGGTGCCGTCGGGGGTGCCGATCGAGAAGATCGAGAAGGACGCATCCGCTCCGCAGGCCGTGTTCCACAGCGCTTCGGCGGCGGCCATCTTCATCGGCTGTGTCTCCACCATCACCAGGCTCAGCTGGTCGCCGCTGAGGGCGACGCCGGCGAACGAGACGATCATGAACCACATGCCGAACCGCAGCGACTTGCGCATCGGCTCGAAGTGCTGTCCGCGGCTGAGGTGCCACGCCGACACGGCGATCACGACGGCCGCGGCGAACATCCACGCCGCGAAGATCGTGTGCGGGAACGCGGCGAGCACCACCGGATTGGTGAGCACCGCCACAAAGTCGGTGAGCTCGGCCCGCCCGGTCTCGGCGTTGAGGGTGTAGCCGACCGGGTTCTGCATGAACGCGTTGGCGGCGAGGATGAAGTAGGCCGACAGGGTCGAGCCGACCACGACCATCCAGATCGACAGCAGGTGCAGGATGCGGGGGAGTCGGTCCCACCCGAAGATCCACAGCCCGATGAACGTGGCCTCGAAGAAGAAGGCGAGCAGGCCCTCGAAGGCCAGCGGTGCGCCGAAGATGTCGCCGGTGAACCGGGAGTACGCCGACCAGTTCATGCCGAACTGGAACTCCTGCACGATGCCGGTGACGACGCCCATCGCGAAGTTGATCAGGAAGATCTTGCCGAACAGTCGTGTCAGCTGCAGCCAGCGGATGTCGCCGGTGCGGTGCCACACGGTCTGGAAGATCGCGGCGACCAGCGCCATGCCGAGCGTCAGCGGCACGAACAGGTAGTGATAGAGCGTCGTGAGACCGAACTGCCAGCGGGCCAGCAGCAGCGGATCGAGAAAGTCCATCGCGGGTCCTTTCGAGCGCGCCGGGGAGGACCGGCGCAGGTCCTTTCGAGCGTCTGAAGGTCACGCTACCGAGTCGCGCGAGCCCGCGCGACGGCCCGGGCCGTGACAAATGCGGACTACGCTCGAACGACGGTTTACCCCCGCAATGGGCGGGCGGCCTGCAATGGGGGAGGGACGTGATCTGAGATGGGCCGCATCACGGCGCGAACTCCTGTCGTCCGCGTTCGCATCGGCGACGGGGCCACCAGGCGCGCTGACGTCCTCGCGGTCGAAGAGCCGCTCGAGATCCGGCTCGGCGGGCAGCCCTACGTCGTCACGATGCGCACGCCGGGGCACGACGTCGAACTGGCCGCGGGCTTCCTTGCCGCCGAGGGCGTGATCACCGCGGCGGGCGATCTCGCCGCCGCCATCCACTGCGGCGGCCCCGGCACCGGCGGTGCCGACAACACCTACAACGTGCTCGATGTCACGCTCGGGCCTGGCGTCGAGCCCCCGCGTCGCGACCGGTCGTTCACCGTCTCCAGCGCGTGCGGTGTCTGCGGCAAGGACTCGATCGATGCCGTGCGCACCTCGAGCCGGTACGTCCTCGCCGGTGACGACCTCGAGGTCGACGCGGCGCTGCTCGCGACACTTCCCGACCGGTTGCGAGCGGAGCAGACCGTGTTCGACAAGACCGGTGGCCTGCACGCCGCCGCCCTGTTCGACGAGCGCGGCGACCTCCTCGTCGCTCGTGAAGACGTCGGCCGCCACAACGCCGTCGACAAGGTGATCGGCTGGGCGTTGTCGGCGGGGATGCTGCCGCTGCGACGAACGGTGCTGCAGGTGTCGGGTCGCGCGAGCTTCGAACTCGTGCAGAAGGCCGCAATGGCCGGCATCCCCCTGCTGTCGGCCGTGTCGGCGCCGTCTTCGCTCGCCGTCGACCTGGCGCGGGCGACCGGCATGACCCTCGCCGGGTTCGTGCGCGGTGAGACGCTGAACCTCTACAGTGGCGCGGAGCGCGTGCGGGTGGAGCTCGAGTCGGTCAGGCCGCAGGCTGATCCGACGCGACCTTCGTCGCCCGCTCCGCGAGCATGAGCTGCACGACGCACTGCTCCGGATCGCACGACGAGCGCATGCCGTCGACCGACAGTGGCCCGCCGGCGGCATCGAGCACCCCCTGCATGAGGCCCAGATGCACGCGGCAGAGCAGCTCGCGGTGCTCGGCCTGCGCCGCGGCGTGGGCGCAGGGCGTGAGGTCGATCGTCAGTTCGTCTTCGTCGACGATCGGGTCGAATCCGGCATCCATGAGGTCTTCGACGATCGCATCGATCTGGTGCAGCGCGTCGGTGTCCAGATGCGTCGGCGACGTCGCCGGCAGTACCCGCCGCATGAGATCGCCGCGCTCGGCCGCAGCCGCCACGCGCCGAGCCTGCACGTCGCTCGGCGTGTCGGTGGCGGCGCTGTAGAGCACGCGGGGGCGACCCCGGGTCGTGCGCCGCTCGGGTTCGGCGACCATGTAGCCGTCGTCGATGAGCCGTTGCACGTGCTCGCGAACCGTGTTGGCGTGCAACCCCGTCGCATCGGTCAACTCGGCCAAGGTCCGCCGCGCGCGCTGCTGCACGAGGTGCAGGATCTCTACCCTCGATGCGCTCGAGATGGCGCTGCATGCGGTGGGGCGGACAGTGGTCACACACCCATTATCGCGCAGAAATCGTCTGTGGTCAGACCACAACCTGTGAGTCTCCTGCACGCCCTCGGATAGGGTGCCCATATGCGCGGGGAGGCACAGTGATCGGGTGGCCTCGATTCGCGTGGGCGCGCGCCCGCGATGCGGCAGCACCCCTGCTCGCGCTCGCCGTCGTGGTCGCCGTCTCGGTCGCAGTCCTGCTCGGATCGGTCATCACGGTGCGGGCCATCGAAGCCGTCGAAGTGCGCGCCGCGCTGCAGGCGGCCGGCGGATCGATCAGCGCCGTCCTCACGCCGAACGAAGCGGTCGACCAGGAGATGCTCGCCGCTGCGGCCGCTGACTCGATCGCGGCGCGGGGCGCCGGTGACGCACTGGTCGTCACCGTCGAAGACGGCGCGATCGCCGTCACGACGGCGCCCGGCATCACCGGAGAAGGCGTCGGCGCCGCGCGCGCCGCGCTCGCCGAGATCGGCTCCGACGTCGGCGACGCGGTCGATGCCCGCGTGCAGGTGTCGGGCCCGTTGCGCGATCTGCTCGCCACGATCGAGGCCGACATCGAACAGGGGCGGGGACCTGCCGCCATCTCGCTGGCGCTGCTCATCGTCATCGTCGGGGTCGTCGTCGCCGCTGTCGCGGTCGAACCGGCCCGCGCCAGACGCCTCGAACTGCAGCTGCTGCGCGCCCGCGGGGCACGCGCACGCTCACTCGGCGGCAGTGCGGCCCTCGAAGCGGCAGCCGTCGCGTTCGTTGCCGGCGCGATCGGTGTGCTCGTCGCGCTCGGGATCGGTGCGCTCCTCGGGGTGCGCGCAGGATGGCTGCTGCCGGTGGCCGCAATCGCCGGATCGACAGTGGTGGCATCCATCGTCGCTGCCATCTCCACGCGGCGCGTCGCCGACAGCCGCACGACGAGGGCGCGTGTTGCCGCGCTGATCTCGGCAGTCGTGCTCGGGGCGGTGGTCACGGGCGTCGCGGCATGGCAGTTCGCGCAGACCGGTGACCCGTATGTCGTCCGAAGCGACGGCTCCCTCGTGCTCGACCCGATCGTCGCCGTCGCGCCCGCACTCGTCCTGCTGCTCGTGGCGGCGATGGCCCTGCTGCTGACGACACCCGTGGAGCGCCTCGTCGCCGCCGCCACGGCGGGCGTCCGCGGCATCCACCCCGTCACACCGCTCCGGTTGGCCTCACGTCGGCCCGCGCGGCACGGTCTCTCGCTGATCCTGGTGGCCTTCACGGTCGGTGCGCTCACCGTCGGGATCACCTACCAGGGCTCCGTCGGTGCGCTCGGCCGCACGCCCGAAGACGTGCGTGTCGGTACGGACGTGCGGGTGTCGACGATCCCCGCCGATGTGTCGCTGGCAGAGCTCATCGCGACGGCCGATGCGGATGCCGCGATGACCGCGCGCAGCGTGCTCTCGCGCACGCGCGACCAGCGCGTCACGGTGCTGGCTGCACAATCGGCGACCCTGGGCGAGGTCATGTCTGACATCGGCGGCCTGATCGACCCCGAACGCATCGGTGAGCTCGTCGCAGTCGAACAGTTCGGCGTGCCGCTGACCGGTGCCGATCTCGAACTGGCGCTCACCGTGCCGTCGCTGGGCGTGTGGGACTTCGGGGAGGGGAATGATCCGATCGAGGTCTACGCACCTGTCTTCGTGACGCCGACCCTCATCGACGAGCACGGGTCGATCTGGACCGGGTACGCGGCCAACGCGGAGCAGGCAGGGAGAGGAGGCGGCATCGTCGAATACCCCACCAGTGAGCGGCTCGAGGCTTCGCTGACGCCACCGGAGGGCACGTGGCGGCTCGCGGCGATACAGGTCGGATTCCTCGACTTCGCGGCGGATGACGATGTTCGTGTCGCCGCATCGTCGGGCGGTTCGACCCTCGACCTGGCCGGGTTCGCCCCGTCGGCGACGACGACCGCGGATGTCGCCGTCGACGGGGCGACGTTGGTGCTCCGCGAGACCGCGATCGTCTTCGACGCGGCACCCATGCATGTCGTCGCGCCGGGCGCGGTGAGCGTGCTGCCCGCGGTCGTCACCGAGCGTCTCGCCGCCGATCTCGGGCTCGAGGTCGGCGATACCTTCACGTTGCCGCTGACGCAGCCGACCCTCGACGCCGACTTCGAACTCGCCGGCATCACGGCGCTCCTGCCGGGCACCCCCACGGGGCAGGGTGTCGTGGTCGATCTGCCGGCGCTCATGGTCGCCGGCGCCGACCAGGCTCCACCCAACGAGGTGTGGCTCGCGACCCAGCAGCCGGCAGCGACTGCCGTCGCGGTCGAATCGGCCTTTCCGGGGGTGCGCCCGATCGTGGCCGATCCCCGTGCCGACGCCAAGGCGTCCGGCGCCGCGCTCTCGCTGCTGCTCGCCGCCGGGGCGGCCGCGCTGCTCGCAGTCACGGTGCTCTTGTTGCGTCGCTCGCGGCGCCGCGATGACTCGCGCGAACTCGCGATGTTGGCCTTGCTGGGTCTCGGTCGCCGGGGCGCGGCCCGCGTGCGGGCGCGTGAAGATCTCGCGACCGTGGTGCTCGGGGTCGTCAGTGGCGTGCTCGCGGGCATCGTCACCGCGGTGCTGGTGGTGCCATCCCTCGTCCGCATCGCGTACGGCAGACTGCCCGACGATGTGACGGTCTCGCTGGTCGTGCCGCCCGTGCCGATGATCGTCATGGTGGTGGTCGTCGTCGCCTTGTTCGGCGCGATCGCCCTGTCGGTGAGGGCGCCCACGGACCTCGCCCATGCGCTGCGGGAGGACGAATGACACGTTCGCCCGGACTGTTCCACCTGCTGCGACGTCGCCTCGCGACACCGCGCAGCGCCGCCCTCGTCATCGTCGTGCTGGTCACCGTGGCCGCGTTCGTGATCGCCGCTGCGCCGCGTGCGCTCGTGGCGGTGGAGCGCGCCGAGGTCGCCCATCAGATCGACGGCATCGCGCCGACCTCGCGCGACCTCACGGTCGAGGTGCTGGGCGGCATCATGGGTGGCGCGGCCGACGACCCCGCCGTTGTCGAGCGCTGGGACGACGGTGCCGCGGACGAACTCGGTGCAGTGGGGCAGGCGCTCGCCGACCATCGGGCCGACTTCGACCCGGCGCTGGCAGGGCTCGCCGGTGAAGGCGAGTTCTACGTCGTCGAAGACCCCGTCATGGTTGTGCCGTGGCAGATCCCCGCCGACGATCCGCTGTCGGTCGTGCAACTGCTCGCCGAACCGGCCGCGACCTCGCACCTCGAGCTCGTCGACGGAGCGTGGCCGTCGGCATGGACTGATCCCGGTGGCGTACCAGAGGGGCAGCCCGACTCCGGAGAACCGATCGAGATCGTGCTCGCGGTCGACGCCGCGGAGCGGATGGGGTGGCCGGTCGGGCAGGAACGCGGCATCCCGATGTCGGTTGCACGCCCCGCGTCGATGAACTGGCAGCTGTTGCCCACGATGCGGCTCGTCGGCACCGTCGAGGCCGTCGATCCCGACGCCGAACGCTGGCTGCACCTGCCACCTGCACTGACCGCCACCTACTTCGACGACGGCGATCGTCGACCCACCGCGACTGCGGTCGCCTGGGTCAACCCTGCGGGCTGGACGAACATCTGGGAGATGAGCCGGTCGCTCGTCGCCTGGTATCCCGTCGACGGCGAGGGAGCGCTCCAGGCGGATGCCGGAGACCTGCTGTCCGCGGTCCGGGGTGCGACCGCCGGCGCCGTGCCGCTGGAGACCACCGGCACGCAGCGCGGCCGGTTCGAGACCGACGTGCGCGACGTGCTGCAGACCTCGCTTGCCCGGGCAGGCAGCGCCGGCGCCATCCTCGCGGTCGCGACCGTCGGGCCGCTCGCGGTCGCCGTCTCGATCATCGTGCTGGCCGGCACCCTCATGATCCGGCGTCGACGCGTCGACCTCGCCCTCCTGTCGGCACGCGGGGCGCCGGCCTCACGGCTGCGCCGCCTGCTGTTCATCGAGGGCGCACTGCTGGGGCTGCCCGCTGCGGCCGTCGGCGCGGCGGCGGGGGTTGTCCTCACCCCCGAGGATGCCGGACCGCTGCCGACCATCGTCGCGGTCCTCGTCGGCCTCGCCCCTGCACTCGCGCTCGCCTTCTCGCTGCGCACGAACCTGCGCGAACGGCGTGACGCCGATCCGCGGGCGCACGGTCGGGCGAGGGTGCTCACCGAAGCGACGGTCGTGCTGCTCGCAGTCCTTGCGGTCGTGCTGCTGGTCGTGCGCGGCATCGGCGACGCGACCGCGGGCATCGACCCGCTCGTGGTGGCGGCGCCGCTGCTCGCGACCGTCGCGCTCGCGCTCGTCGTCGTGCGACTGCATCTCGTGCCGCTCACCGCGGCCCTCGCGATCGCACGCCGTGGCCGTGGGGTCGTCTCGCTCGTCGGCGCCGCGCGCAACCTGCGCGACCCCGCGGCAGGCACGACGGCAGTGCTCGCAATGCTCGTCGCCGTCGCGATCGCCGTCTTTTCATCGATCGTGCTCGCGACCGTCGACCGCGGCGCCGCAGTGGCCGCCCAGCGCGACGTCGGCGCCGACATCCAGCTGTCCGGGCCGTACTTCGAGGCCGACGTCATCGAGCGGCTGCGCGGTGTCGACGGTGTCGAGGACGCCGTCGGCGTGCAGCGCGGCGACTACCTCACAGTCGAAGCAGGCGACGGCCGCAAGAGCGTGCTCGTGGTCACCGCCGAGGTGGAAGGCCTTGCCGCCGTGCAGCGCGGGTATGTGTCGGCGGTGCCCGCCGGACGCATCGAGCCCGGCGCCGATCCGATCGACATCATCGTCTCGCGCGACCTGTCCGATGAGATCGGCGGCGGTGCCGCGACGATCGGCGAACGCGATGCCGACATCGTCGGCGTCATCGAACGCATCCCCGGCATGTCGATGTCGACGAACTTCGTCCTCGTCGATGCGAGCGACTACACCGACCTGACCGGCTTCGGCTTCCACCCGAGGGTCGTGATGGTCGACGTGGCCGACGGTGCAGATCCGGCCGCGGTCGCCGCAGCTCTCGACGACGCCGTCGGGCAGAACCACGCGACGCAACTGCTCGACGCCTCGAGCGCCGAGATCCGGTCCTCGCCCGCCGTCAGCGCACTGCGCGTCGTCCTGCTGTCGGCGCTCGCCGGGGCAGCCGCACTCTCGGTGCTGGCGCTGTTGCTGGTCGCCGGGGTCTCGCGCGACGCGCGCTCGCGCGTGATCGCGCTGCTGCGCACGCAAGGACTCGACCGCAGGCTTGCCCGCGGCATCGTCGCGTGGGAGTTCGCGCCACTGGGGGTGACGGCGCTCGTCGGCGGCCTGCTGCTCGGTGCCGCACTGCCGCTGTTGGCCGTGGCATCCATCGATCTGCGGCCCTTCACCGGTGGATCGGTGCAGCCGGCACCCGTGATCGACCCGGTGCTGACCGCGGTGCTGGTCGCCGTCGTCGCCCTCGCACTCGGCCTCGCCGTCGTCGCCGGCGTGCTGTCGGCGCGGACGACCTCACTTGCAACCGTTCTTCGAACCGAGGAGGACTGATGACCGAACCAGACATCGTGTGCGAAGGCCTCGTGCGCATCTTCGCCGTCGCCGACATCGAGGTGCAGGCGCTGCAGGGACTCGACCTGCTCGTCGAACGCGGCGAACTCGTCGCCCTCGTCGGCGCCTCAGGCTCCGGCAAATCGACGCTGCTGACGATCCTGTCGGCGCTCGACGCCCCCACCGCCGGCAAAGCCACCGTCGCCGGGCGTGACCTCACCGCCCTCTCGTCGCGGCAGCGCGTCGACTACCGGCGCGAGGTCGTCGGGTTCGTGTGGCAGCAGACCGCCCGCAACCTGCTGCCCTATCTGACTGCGACCGAGAACGTCCAGCTCGCGCGCGCGATCGGCGGCGACCGGTCAGACATCGGCCGTGCCGGCGACCTCCTCGAGCTCGCCGGCGTCGCCGACTGCGCCGACCGCCGCCCCGCAGAGATGTCGGGCGGGCAGCAGCAGCGCGTCGCGATCGCCGTCGCACTCGCGAACCACCCGCGCGTGCTGCTGGCCGACGAGCCCACCGGCGACCTCGACGAGCATGCGTCTGCCGAAGTGCTCGCCACCTTCGAATCCGTTAACCGCGAACTCGGCACGACCGCGCTCATCGTCACCCACGACCCCGCCGTCTCTGAGCACGTGCAGCGCACCGTGCAGATCCGCGACGGTCGCACCTCGACCGAAGTGCTGCGCTGGACCCACACCGACGATGAGGGCCAGGAGCACGCCATGGCCGAAGAGTTCGTCGTGCTCGACAAGGTCGGCCGCATGCAGCTGCCGAGCGAATACCTGCAGCGCCTCTCGCTGCGCGACCGGGTGCGCCTCGAACTCAACCCCGACCACGTCGGGGTCTGGCCGGGGCAGGCCGGCGCGGCGGAGTCCCCGGTCGTTGAGCGAGCGAAGCGAGACGAAACGCCCTCTCCCGAGAGCGCGCCCACGCGCCGGAGCCTCCGCGAACGGAAGGATCATGACGATGTCTGAGACCGCGCTGCTGCACGCCACCGGGCTCTCCGTCGTGCACAAGACGCCCGCCGGCGACGTGCACGCCCTCGCCGAGGCGACGCTCACCCTCGAACCGGGAGAGTTCGTCGTGCTCGTCGGCCCCTCCGGCGCGGGCAAGACGACCCTGCTGCATGTGCTGGGCGGCATCCAGCCCGCCACGACCGGCACCGTGCGCGTGGGAGACGTCGTTGTCACCGAGGCGCCCGAGCGGGACGTCGACCGGGTGCGCCGCGACGACATCGGCTACGTGTTCCAATCGTTCGGACTCATTTCGGCGCTGTCGGCCGAGGAGAACGTCGAACTGCCGTTGCGGATCGCGGGCGCCGACCCGTCCGAGCGCGCCGCGCGGGTCACACACCTGCTGGAGCGGGTCGGACTCGCCCAACACGCCAAGCAGCGCCCAGCAGAACTCTCGGGCGGGCAGCAGCAGCGCGTCGGCATCGCCCGTGCACTCGCCGGATCGCCCCGCATCCTGCTCGCCGATGAGCCGACCGGCCAGCTCGACTCGCACACGGCCGAGCAGATGATCGAGCTCATCCGCTCCATCGCGCACGACGACGGCGTCGCCGTGCTGCTGTCGACCCACGACCCCTCGATCGTCGCGCTCGCCGACCGCGTGCTGGAGCTGCACGACGGCGTGCTGCGTGCCGGGGCGGTCGTCAGCGAGTGAGCGGGGCGGATGCCGTGGCCTGTGCCATTGGACGCCGTTGCTTGTGCCATTGGAGGCCGTGGCCTGTGGCATGGATAGGGTGACGGAGTGACCGAAGCCGTCGTGCCACCCGCGCCCGCCCCGCGACCCGGTGCCGTCTACTTCGCGGGCCGTGCGATCCTGCGCCCGCTGTTCTGGCTGATCTACCGGACACGGGTGACCGGGCGCGAACATGTGCCGCACACCGGTCCCGTGCTGCTGGCCAGCAACCACCTCGCGGCCCTCGACACCGTCATCATCCCGACGTCGGCGCCTCGGCCGGTGCAGTTCCTCATCAAGTCGGCGTACTTCACGGGGCCCGGTGTGCTCGGTAGGTTCCGCCGCTGGTTCTTCACATCGATCGGCGGTGTCGCGGTGCATCGCTCGACGGGCCGTGACGCCCGTGCGGCGCTTTCGGCGGGCAGCGGCATCCTTCGTGCCGGGAGCGTGTTCGCGGTCTTCCCCGAGGGCACTCGCTCGCGCGACGGCAAGCTGCACGAAGGACACGGCGGTGCGGCGTGGATGGCGCGCGACACAGGGGCCCAGGTGGTGCCGGTGGGACTGGTCGCGACGGGCACCGTCAAGCCTTTCGGGCACCTGTTGCCCGGCCGCCCTCGCCTCGAGGTGCGATTCGGTGCCCCGCTCGACCTCTCCGATCTCGACGGAGTCGCCGACGGCAAGGCCCGCCGCGAGATCACGGCGCGAATGATGGACGCGATCGCCGCGCTGTCAGGCCAGGAGCGTTCCGGCGCCGTCAACGCCACATCGCGCGACTGATTGGCCCGGTCACAGCGCGATCTGGTAGTGCACGAACCCCGTGCGCGCTGCGACGCGGTCATAGAGCCGGCGGGCCGTCGCGTTGGTTTCGGCCGTCAGCCAGTAGACCTTCGACGCACCGTCGTGCTCGGCCCATGCTCGCACGTGCTCGATGAGGGCTGCGCCCGCACCGGCGCCGCGGGCGTCGGCCGAGACGAAGAGGTCTTCGAGGTAGCAGTAGGCGCTCGTCGACCAGGTCGCCGGATGGGTGAGCCAGTGCACCAGCCCGACGGCCGTGCCCGACGCATCGCGCGCGATCGCTCCGTGCAGGCCGGATCCGGGGGTCGTCAGACGGCTGAACGTCGTCTCGGTGATCGCGGGATCGAGGTCGGTCTCGTAGAACGTCAGATACGCGTCCCACAGCGGTTGCCAGTCGGCACGGTCGGATGCGGTGAGCGGTGCGATCAGCATGCCTCAACCGTAGGGGAGCGGTCCGACCGGTGCGGTCACCGGGCGCGGTAGTGCAGCAGGGTGATGCCGTTCTCGAACGTGCGGAGTTCGACGAGGTCGAGGTCCAGATCGACGTCGTCGGGCAGCGCGCGCGTGCCACCGCCGACGACCTTCGGCACGATGAAGAAGCGGAAGTCGGTGACCATGCCCGCCCGGATCGCCGGTGCGGCGGTCGTCGGCCCGAAGATCTCGATCTCGCCGTCTGCGTCGGCGACGAGCTGCGCGAGCGCGTCGAGGTCGAGCGCGGCGACGAGACGACCAGTCGGCGAGGTGATGTCACCGGGAGCGAGCGTGGACGAGGCGACGACGTGCTCGATGCGCCGCCAACGGTCGGCGAACTCCTGCTCGTCGGCACCCCAGTCGTCCTGATCGGTGTCCCAGTACTGCATGAGCTGGTAGGTCTTGCGCCCGAGCACTTCGGCGGAGATCGGCGCCATCCGCTCGATGTGGAACCGGAAGACATCCTCACCCGGTCCCGACCACTGGAAATCGCCGTCGGCGTCGTTGACATACCCGTCGACTGAGACGGTTGCGGTGTAGCAGAGGGTTCCCATCGACCCAGGGTGCGCCTTCCGTCGCTCGGTCGCAACGGGGCCGTGTGCGCAACTCCTGAGTCTCCGAGATGCCGGTTGCCGCGCGCCGCGAGAGTTCGCGGTCGGCGCGGGCGGGCGGCGTGAAAACTCAGGAGTTGCGCACGGGCGACGGGCGTCAGGCCGAGGCGAGCGTGGACTGCCAGCCGAGCGCGGGGGCGACGTGCGTCGCGAAGGACTCGACGATGCGCAGGTTGAATTCGACACCCAACTGCGACGGAATCGTCAGCATGAGGGTGTCGGCCGACATGACGGCGGCATCCTGCTGCAACTGCTCAACGAGCACGTCGGGTGCGCCTGCGTACGTCTTGCCGAACGTGGAGCGCATGCCGTCGATGACCCCGATGCCGTCGCCGTCCTGGCTGTGGCCGAAGTACAGCTCGTCCTCGGCGGTCGTGATCGGAAAGACCGAGCGGCTCACCGACACTCGCGGCGTGCCGGCGTGCCCGGCATCCTTCCACGACGCCCGGAACGCATCGATCTGCTCTGCCTGCAGGATGTCGAACGGGCGACCGTCGGCCTGCGTGAGCAGGGTCGACGACATGAGGTTCACACCCATCCTGCCCGCCCATTCCGCCGAGTCGCGGTTGCCGGCGCCCCACCACACGCGCGAGCGCAGGCCGGGGGAGTGCGGTTCGATGCGCTGCATACCGGTGCCGCCGCCGAACGGGCTCTGGTTGTCGCGTTCGGCCAGGCCCTCGCCCTCGATGGCGCGCAAGAACAGGTCGAAGTGCTCGCGGGCGATGTCGGCCCCGCGCGGGTCGGTCGACCCCGTGTAGCCGAACGCCTCGTAGCCGCGGACGACGGTCTCGGGTGAGCCGCGGCTGACGCCGAGTGCGAGTCGTCCGTCGGAGATCAGGTCGACGGCGGCGGCCTCTTCGGCCAGATACAGCGGGTTCTCGTAGCGCATGTCGATGACGCCCGTGCCCATCTCGATGCGCCTCGTGCGCGCCGCGATCGCTGACAGCAGCGGCATGGGTGATGCCTGCTGGCGTGCGAAGTGGTGCACCCGAAAGTACACGCCGTTCACGCCGAGGTCGTCCATGCCCTGTGCGAGGTCGATCGCCTGATGCAGCGAGTCGCCGGCGCTGAGCTGCCTGCCGCCGCCGAGGGGGCCGTAATGACCGAACGAGAGGGTTCCGAAGCGTTGCATGACGCGTGCAACGGTACGCCCACAGGTTCTATTCCGGTGAATAGATGCCGGGAGCCGTGAAGCGATCGCGATGGCACCAACTCCGCAGAATGTCGGCGTCTCCGCACCCATATCGCCGAATCCTGCGGGCGTCGTGCCAATCTGCGGAGTTGGTGCGCGCGTCGGGATGGAATAGCCCGCCCGCGCGCGGACTTGTCACCACCATGACCCGTATCGGAGAGTTCGACGTCCTTCCCCTCTCGCTCGGCGGCAACGTGTTCGGCTGGACCGCCGACCGTGACGCCTCCTTCGCTGTGCTCGACGCGTTCCGTGAGGGCGGCGGCGACTTCATCGACACCGCCGACTCGTACTCGGCGTGGGTGCCGGGGCACGCCGGCGGCGAGAGTGAGACGATCATCGGGGAGTGGCTGGCCTCCCGCCGCCCCGAGAACGTGGTCGTGGCGACGAAGGTCAGTCAGCATCCCGATTTCAAGGGACTGTCGGCGTCGAACGTGCGCGCCGCCGCGGAAGCATCCCTCCGCCGCCTCGGTACCGACCGCATCGATCTCTACTACGCCCACTTCGACGACGCCGCGACCCCGCTCGAAGAGACCGTTGCCGCGTTCGGCGCGCTTGTGAGCGACGGCCTGGTGCGTAACGTCGCAGTGTCGAACTACAGCGCCGACCGCATTCGCGAGTGGATCCGGCTGGCCGACGAACTGGGAGTGGCAGCGCCGGTCGCCGTGCAGCCGCACTACAACCTCGTGCACCGGGTCGAGTTCGAGCGCGACATCGCACCGGTCGCCGCCGAGTTCGACCTCGCCGTCGTGCCGTACTTCTCGCTCGCGAAGGGGTTCCTCACCGGCAAGTACCGCTCCGTCGAGACCGACGGGCACGCCTCGCCCCGCGCGGGCGCGGCCGCCGCGTATGCGACTCCGGAAGGGCTCCAGCTCATCGACACGATGGGGCGGATCGCCGGCGGCCACGGCGCGTCGGTCGCAGCCGTCGCCCTCGCGTGGCTGCGCGTGCAGCCGACGGTGGTCGCGCCGCTCGCATCGGCGTCGCGCGTCGAGCAGGTCGCCGACCTCCTCGCGGGTGCCCGGCTCGAACTCGCGCCCGACGAGATCGCCGCGCTCAGCGCGATCTCGGAGCGGATGCCGGCGGGCGTTTAGGTCGCGCTCGGTCAACGACCGGGGCCGAGCGGCGCGTAGGCTGTGGTGCCGTGGCATCCGTCCTGAACATCTCCGCCTACCGCTTCACGCCCATCGCTGATCCGGCCGGGCTGCGCGAGGTGCTGCGCGAGCGCGCGGACGCCGGCGGCCTGAAGGGCACGATCCTGCTCGCCGAGGAAGGCATCAACCTGTTCCTCGCCGGTCCAGCGGACGCCGTTCGCGGCTTCGTCGACGCACTGCGCGCGGACGAACGCTTCGCCGCACTCACGACGAAGGAGAGCTGGTCCGACGACCAGCCGTTCCGCAAGATGCTCGTGAAGGTCAAGCGCGAGATCATCCGCATGGACCGTCCCACGGTCGTGCCCGCCGACGGTCGCGCCCCCGCCGTCACCCCCGTGACGCTGCAGCGCTGGCTCGAGCAGGGGCACGACGACGACGGGCGCGAGGTCGTCATGCTCGACACCCGCAACGCGTTCGAGGTCGACTACGGCACCTTTGCGGATGCCGTGGACTGGCGCATCGACCGCTTCACGCAGTTCCCGGATGCGGTCGCCTCGCACCGAGACGAGCTCGCAGGCAAAACCGTCGTGAGCTTCTGCACCGGCGGCATCCGCTGCGAGAAGGCCGCGATCGTACTGCGCGAAGCGGGCGTCGAGGCCTACCAGCTCGAAGACGGCATTCTCGGCTGGTTCGAGCAGATGGGCGGCGCCCACTGGGAAGGCGACTGCTTCGTGTTCGACCAGCGCGAGGCGCTCACGCCCGCGCTGCAGATCATGGACCCGGTCGCTACCAGGCGTCTGTGACGGGTCTCCGGCCGCCGACGGCGGAGAACCTCAGCGGCGACGATCCGCGCCGGGGCTGTCGAGCGCGGCAGTGACGTGCGGGGGGAGTCGGTCGGTCGCGACGTCGGCGATAGTCGTGCGCTCCAAGACGTCGCGCAAGGCGACGCGTGTCGCGAGCCAGACCTCGCGCAGGGCGCTCGTCGGCGCGGGGTAGTCCAGATTCTCCGGTGGCTCTCCACGAACGTCGGCGAGCGGACCTTCGACGGCCCGGATCACATCGGCGATGGTGACGGTCGTTGCCGGAGCGGCGAGTGTGTAGCCCCCCGTCGCACCGCGTCGGCTCTTGACGAGCCGCGCCGTTCGCAGGTCGGCGAGGATCTTGAGCAGGAAGGCGACGGGGATCGCTTGCTGGTCGGCGATCGCATCTGCCGACATCGGCGCATCGGGTTCCTGGGCGGCGAGCACCACCAGTGCACGGACGGCGTAGTCCGCTTTTGCTGTGATGCGCATGGTCTGATCTTGCCTGATGTCGGTGGCCGACGACACATTGCGAAATCTCTGCTGGTGCACGGGCCGAAACAGGACTATTTTGATCCAGTAAGTCCGATCATGTGGGGTGGTCGGCACCGAACGTTGGAGACTCACCGTGGAACGACTGATCATCTTCGCCCTTGTCGGGCTCGCCGCGCAGACGGTGGACGGCTCGCTGGGCATGGCGTACGGCGTCACTTCGAGCACGCTGCTGCTCGCCGCCGGTGTGGCGCCCGCCGTCGCTTCGGCGTCCGTGCACCTCGCAGAGGTCGGCACGACCGCTGTGTCGGGCTTCGCGCACTGGCGATTCGGCAACGTCGACTGGCGGGTCGTCGGGTGGATCGCGATTCCCGGTGCGATCGGCGCGTTCGTCGGCGCCCACGTGCTCACCGGCTTCGCCACTGACGCCGCCAAGCCCTGGATGGCGCTGATCCTGCTCGCCCTCGGCGTCTACGTCATCGCGCGTTTCGTGTTCCGCCGGCCGCCGCGCGTGGCCCGTGATGCTCGCCCGCGCCGTGTGCTGCTCGCTCCGCTCGGTCTGTTCGCCGGCTTCATCGACGCCACCGGTGGTGGCGGCTGGGGACCGGTTGCGACGCCGACGCTCATCTCGAGCGGAAAGATGGACCCGCGACGGGTCATCGGTTCGGTCTCGGCAGCGGAGTTCGCAGTCACGGTCGCCGCGAGCGTCGGCTTCCTGCTGGCACTCGGCACCGCCGGCATCGACTTCGGCATCGTGCTCGCGCTGCTGGCCGGCGGCGTCATCGCGGCGCCGTTCGCCGCCTACCTGGTACGCAAGGTCTCGCTCCCGCTGTTGGGCGCCCTCGTCGGCAGCGTGATCCTGATCACCAACTCGCGGACGATCCTGCGCGAGTTCAACCTCGAACAGCCGTGGATCTACCTCGTGCTCGTCGCCGTCAGTGTCGCGCTCGTCGTCCTCGCGATCCGCAAGAACCGCGCCCTGAAGGCAGCCGATGCCGCGCTGCGTTCCGAGAGTGGTGAGGTCTCCGACGACGACAAGTCGCAGCTCGCGGCCCGTTGATCGCAGACAGACGCCCCCCACCTCAGTCGAGGTGGGGGGCGTCTGCCGTTCACGGATACTTGCTGGGCTGACAGCACACCACGATCAAGAAGATCGAGCCGCCGGGAACGAGCGAGAGGAAGATCCAGGGCCATGTCCACCCGGCATCCCGCATCCGTCGGACGGTGACGGCGAGGGTCGGCACGTACACGGCGAGGGCGCCGGCGATCAGCGCGAACGCGACCAGGAAGCCGATGAACGGCACGAGCACCGCGATGGCTCCGCCCAGGAAGCAAATGACCGTGAACAGCGTGAAGTACCAGTACTCACTGCGACTCGCGCGTCCGTCGAACTGGGCGTACTTGGCGAAGACGACCTTGATCGCCTCGCCCATCCCGTTCACGATCGGCCGGTTGTCGATCGGAGTGCGCCACGCGCCGACCGGGATCTCGTACCCGGGTGCCGTCGTCTGCGGCGCCGCATATCGCACGGCCGCCTGCGAGCCGGGCGCAGCCGACACCACCGCGCCGGGTGTGGTGCGTGCGGGGGTCGTCTGCACGCCCCAGCGCGAGCCGTCCCACCAACGCAGCAATCGCGAGTCTTGCGGGTCGGCATACCAACCGGGTGCGGCCTGATGCGGTGTGGACACGTCGTCTCCTCGGGTCGGGGCTTGGTCAAGGGTAGGGGGCTCAGCACGAGAGCCACGACACAATGTCGCCGATGATGCTGACGCAGGTCCAGGTGAGCGGCGTGGTGTCGAGGCGCGTCGGCGTGCGGATCCCCATGCGTCTCACGCTATCGGCGCCCCGCCGTAACACGACGACACCCTGATAGGTCGGGTGCGCGGGAGGCGGCACGATGGGGTGTCGAGTCACGAATGGGAAGGTCGACGATGGGCGCAGCGGACTGTACCGGGTTCACGACGCGGCAGGTGCACGCGGGTGAAGGGAGCGGCGGCGCGACGCCGCGCGCAACCCCGATCTACCTGACGGCCGGCTTCAGCTTCGGCGAGTACGGCGATGCGGCCGCGCACTTCGGCAACGGCGAGGGGTACGCGTACACGCGGATCGGCAACCCCA
This sequence comes from Microbacterium sp. bgisy189, assembly GCF_057707225.1. Taxonomy (NCBI): domain Bacteria; kingdom Bacillati; phylum Actinomycetota; class Actinomycetes; order Micrococcales; family Microbacteriaceae; genus Microbacterium; species Microbacterium sp. bgisy189. Next base: position 175,580 of record NZ_JBYIPT010000001.1, read on the forward strand.
CGGTCGAGACCGTAGAACGCACGATCGCCGACCTCGAGGGCGGCTCGCAGGCGCTGCTGCTCGCAAGCGGTCAGGCCGCGACCGCCGTGGCACTCATGAGCATCGTGTCGGCCGGGCAGCACATCGTCTCGTCGAACCACATCTACGAGGGCACCCGCGGTCTGCTCGTCGACAGCCTGTCGCGCTTCGACATCTCCACCGACTTCGTCGACGATCTGAACGATCCGGCAGCGTGGGAGCGCCTCATCCGTCCCGAGACCCGCGCCCTGTTCGCGGAGTCGATCTCGAACGGACCCAACCGCATCCTCGACATCGAAGCGATCGCCGAGGTGGCGCACCGTCACGGCATCCCGCTCGTCATCGACAACACGCTCGCGACGCCCTACCTGCTGCGTCCGCTCGAGCACGGCGCGGATGTCGTGGTGCATTCGGCCAGCAAGTTCCTCGCCGGTCACGGTGCCGTGCTCGGCGGCGTCATCATCGACAACGGACGGTTCGATGCGGCCTCGACGGGCGTGCTGTTCCCGCAGCTCACGGAGGTTCCCCGCGGCTGCACGCAGAGCTTCGCGGGCCGCGCCGCCGGCGACGCCCGCATCGCCTATGCCCGTGAGAGCGTCGCGCCCCGCTTCGGCCCCACGCCGTCGCCGCTGAACGCGTTCCTGATCGGCCAGGGCATCGAGACCCTCAGCCTGCGCGTCGAACGGCAGACCGCCAATGCCCGCGCCCTCGCCGAAGCGCTCGCCGCGCACCCGCAGGTGGCGCAGGTCGACCACCCCGATCTGCCCGGTCACCCCGAGCATGCGCTCGTCGAGCGTTACTTGCCTGCAGGCCCGGGCGCCGTGTTCACGATCACGCTGCGCGGCGGCGACGAGGCCGCGGAGCGGTTCGTCGAGGCGCTCGAGGTCTTCACGCACATGACACACATCGGCGACGTCCGCTCCCTCGTGCTGCACCCGGGCTCGACGAGCCACACGCTGCTCGACGCCGAGCAGAAGGCGGCCGTCGGGGTGTACCCCGGCACGCTGCGCCTGTCGATCGGCATTGAGGATGCCGCCGACCTGATCGCCGATGTGACGGCCGCGCTCGAGGTGCTCGAGGCCGTCGCGCCCGCGGACGTGCCGGCGGCAGTGTCGGCGTGACCAGCCTGCAGCATTTCGGCTGGTTCCTGGCCCGGGGCTTCGGCCCGCAGGGGTGGGGCGCGGCTGGCTGGGACTGGGGCCACGACTGGACAACGCCTGCGTTGTACGCACAGTCTGCACAGCTGTTGGAGCAGGCCGGGTTCGACTTTCTGCTCATCGAGGACGCTCCGTCGATGGGGTCGCCCGAGACGATCGATTTGCGGGTGCGGCACGCGTTCGGTGGGCCCAAGCACGACCCGCTCATGCTCGCGCCGTACCTGTTCCAGGCGACGCGTCACCTCGGTGTGATCCCGACCGTCAATCCGGCGGCGATGCTGCCCTACACGGCGGCGCGTCAGTTCGCGACGCTGCAGCATCTGTCGGGGCACCGGCTGGGGCTCAACGTCGTGACCGACACCGGCAGTGCGCGCCACTTCGGTGATGCGCCGCCGCTCGCGCACGACGCCGCGTATGACCGCGCCGAAGAGTGGCTCGCGGGTCTGCGGTCACTTTGGCGCAGCTGGAACGACGGCGCCCTCGTCGCCGACACCACCACCGACGTGTACGCGGACGGCTCGAAGATGGATGCCGTGCGTCACCGCGGCGAGTACTTCGCGTTCGACGGCCCACTCAACGCCATCCCGTTCGAGCATGGCGAGCCGGCTATCGCTTCACCGGGCGGATCCGGCAGAGGGCTCGCATTCGCGGGCGCGAACTCCGACATCCAGCTCGCGCTCGCCCCCCTGCACGAGCAGAGCGTCCGTGATTACAGGGCGCGCATCCATGCGGCGGCAGTCGAACGCGGCCGCTCGGCCGACGACATCCGCATCATGTTCGCGATCCAACCGGTGATCGTCTCGAGCATCGAAGAGGCCGACCGCATCGTCGGTGCGTCTGCCGCCCCCGACGATGCGGCCCTGCTGGCGATCGCGCGCAAGCAATCGAGCGACCTCGAGACCGACCTCACGGCGCTCGATCTCGACCGCCCGCTCGACCTCGGTGTCTTTGGCGAACACGTCTCGCACGGCAGCATCCGCCGGCTCACCGGTGACCGCGACGTCTCGTCGACGCCGCTCCGGGCGCATCTTTCCGCCCTCGCCAAAGCGGGACGCATCTCCGATCGCACCGGGTTCGTCGGGACGGCCGAGGAGTTCGCCGACATGATCGAAGAGCTCGGCGAGTGGGGCAACGACGGCGTGCTGCTGTGGGGCGACCTGCACCCGGTCACCCTGCACCGCACCCTCGACGAACTCGTTCCGGTGCTGCGTCGCCGCGGCATCCTGCGCCGCGACTTCGAGGCCGGTGGCCTGCACGCCAACCTTCGCGCCTTCTGACGCCTTCGCGAGCCCTCATACATTTCGCGAGCCCTCACGATCTGCGGGGCAGACCATGAGGGCTCGCGTGGATCGTGTGGGTTCGAAGGTCAGCCGAGGCCGTTCTCCGCGAGCCAGTCGGTCGCGATGTCGGCAGATGAACGCTGGTCGACGGTCGACTGCACGTTCAGCGCGACAAGGCCTTCGGGGCTGAGGGCGGCGCTCACGTCGTTGATGACGGCCGCAGCGTCGTCGGCGAAGTCGCCGTTCACCAGCGGCACGACGTTCGATGCCAGGAACAGGCCGTCCGGATCGGTGAGCGTGACGAGGTCCTGCGTCTCGATGCGCGGGTCGGCGCTGTAGACGTTGGCGATCTGGATGTTGCCGGCGACCAGTTCGTCGACCGTGGTGTCACCGGTGGCCTGGAACTGCACGTCGACGCCGTACTTGTCCTTGAGGCCGCTGGGGCCGTACGGGCGCTCCTCGAGTTCGGGCGCGCCGCCGAGGACGAGGGTGCCGTCGACGTTCGCGAGGTCGCCGATCGCGTTGAGGTCGTGCTCGGCAGCGAATTCGGCCGTCACGTTGTACGAGTCCTGGTCAGTCGCGGGAGACTGCTCGAGTACGGCGAGCCCATCCGGCAGTGCGTCGGCGAGCGCCGCATAGACCTCTTCAGAACTGGTCACGGTGGCCGCCTGATCGTAGTGCTGCAGCAGGTTGCCGGTGTATTCGGGGAACAGGTCGATCGACCCGTCTTCGAGCGACGGCAGGTAGGCGTCGCGCTGCCCGATGTTGAACTGTCGTTCGACCTCGAAGCCTGCGCCTTCGAGGGCCTGCGCATAGATCTCGGCGATGATCTCGTTCGAGTAGTAGGCCTGCGAGCCGATGACGATCGTGTCGCTCGTCTCGCCGGTGTCGCCGTCCGGCTCGTCGCCGGAGAGCGGGTCGCTCGTGGCGCAACCGGTGAGGGCGACCGCGGCGATCACCGCCGTGCCGAGCGCGAGCGCGAGGCGGGTGCGTGTGCGTGTGCGGGACATGGTGGGTACCTCCGTGTGGTGGTTGTGATGCAGGGTCTCAAGAAGTGGCGACCGACGGGCGCCGGAGCGGGGTGAGTCGACGCGCCGGTCGCGCGGTCACGCCGTGTGGAACGACAACGCGCTGCAGCAGGGCGAACATTCCGTCGAGGATGAGGGCGAGCGCGATCACGACGATGGATGCGCCGAGCACTTGGTCGAAGCGGCGCAGGGGAATGCCCTGCAGGATGTAGAAGCCGAGCCCGCCGAGGCCGACGTACGTTGCGATCGTGACGGTGGCGACGACCTGCAGGGTCGCCGAGCGCAGTCCGCCGATCAGCAGCGGCAGTCCGAGCGGCACCTCGATCTTCCACAGCACCTGCCATGCTGTCATGCCGACAGCGCGCCCGGCATCGATCGTGGTGCGGTTGATGGCTTCGAAGCCGGCGTAGGCACCGGCGAGGATCGACGGGATCGCCAGCACGACGAACGACGCGACGGCCGCCTCGGTCTTGTGGGTGACGCCGAGGACGAGCCACAGCAGCACGACGAGTCCGAGGGCGGGGATCGCGCGCGCCGCGCCCGAGAGTGCGACGGCGAAGTCACGGCCGCGGCCCGTGTGGCCGATCAGCCAGCCGACGGGGATCGCGATGATCGCGGCGATCGCGACCGAGCCGAACGTGAACGCGAGGTGCTGCACGATCGCCTCCCAGAGGGGAAGCGAGCCGGTCGCGCGGTCGGGCGAGAAGATCCAGGCGAAGGCATCGATGAAGAGGTTCATGCGATCGCCGCCTTCGCGGAGCGTGCGGCGCGGCGCTCACGACGGGTGGCCGCGCGGGTGGGCAGCCACGGCATGAGCAGGCGCCCGGCGAGGGCGAGCACCAGGTCGACGATGATCGCGATGACGACGACGGCGACGACGCCCGCGAGCACCTCGGGGATGATCCGACGCTGCCCGCCGTTGGTGAACAGGTAGCCGAGGTTCTGGATGCCGATGAGGATGCCGACGGTCGCGAGCGAGATCGTCGAGGTGGCGGTGACCCGAAGCCCCGCGAGCATGACCGGACCGGCCAGCGGGAATTCGACGGCCCAGAATCGGCGCCACGGACCGTAGCCGACCGCGACGGCCGCCGCGCGGGCACTCGGGTCTGCGGATTCGAGTCCGTCGGTCACCGAGCGCACCATGATCGCGACGCCGTAGATGGTGAGCGCCACGATGAGGTTGATCTCGCTGTCCATGCGGAAGCCGAAGCTCGCGGCGAGCACCGCGAACAGCCCGAGCGACGGGATCGTGTAGAGCAGCCCGACCGTCGTGAGTACCGGTCCGCGGAGCTTCGTGTACCGGAACGCCGACCAGCCGATCGGCACCGCGATGATGAAGCTGAGCACGATCGGGACGATGCTCTGCCGCAGGTGATCCAGTGACAGGCTCCAGATGAGGTCGAGGTTGTCGAGGATCCAGCTCACGGTGACCCGTCGCCTTCGACGAGCACGCCCTGCGTGCGACCCGCGTCATCGACCAGCACCGTGCCGGTTGTCGTCTGCTTCGTGCGCAGGGCCCGTGACCCGCGCTCGAGTCCGACGAAGTCGCGCACGAAGTCGTTCGCGGGACGCTCGATGATCTCGCTGGGGCTGCCGACCTGTGCGATCCTGGCGCCCTTCTGCAGGATGACGACCTGATCGCCCAGGAGGAAGGCCTCGTCGATGTCGTGCGTGACGAAGACGACGGTCTTGTCGAGGTCGCGCTGCAGACGCAGCGTCTCGGCCTGCAGCTCCTTGCGCACGATCGGGTCGACGGCGCCGAACGGCTCGTCCATGAGCAGGATGTTCGGGTCGGCGGCGAGGCCGCGGGCGACGCCGACGCGCTGCTGCTGACCGCCCGACAGCTGCCGAGGGTACCGGCCCGCGAGGCTGCGGTCCAGGCCGACCACGTCGAGCAGTTCGAGGGCGCGCTCGCGCGCCTTGGCCTTCGGGGTGCCACTCAAGACCGGCACCGTCGCGACGTTGTCGAGCACCGAGAAGTGGGGGAGCAGGCCCGCGTTCTGCATGACGTAGCCGATGCTGCGGCGCAGCTGCACCGGGTCGCGTCCCGTGATGGGCTCGTCGTCGATGAGGATCTCGCCAGATGTCGTGTCGACGAGGCGGTTGATCATGCGCAGCAGGGTGGTCTTGCCGCACCCGGACGACCCCACGAAGACCGTCGTCTTGTGTGCGGGAATGCGCAGGCTGAAGTCATCGACCGCGACCGTGCCATCAGGAAACTGCTTGGTCACGGAGCGGAACTCGATCGCCATGGCATCCTCCGGGTCGGGGCTTCCCACCCAACCACAGCCGTGCGACATCGCGCACGGGGCTGGCATTCGGCGTCACACTCGGGTAGTGAGAGGACATGGCTGAGGATGCATACGACCTGATCGTCATCGGCGCGGGCCCGGTGGGAGAGAACGTCGCCGATCGGGCGGTGCGGGGCGGATTGAGAGCAGTGATCGTCGAACGCGAACTCGTCGGCGGCGAATGCTCCTACTGGGCGTGCATGCCGTCGAAGGTGCTGCTGCGCGCCGGAGCCGCGCGCGAGGCGGCTGTGCATGCGCCGGGTGCGGGCGTTTCCGCAGCCGGCGGAGTCGACGTCGCCGCCGTGCTGCGGCGCCGCGACGAGATCGTGCACGAATGGGACGACTCCGGGCAGGTGCGGTGGCTCCACGACGCGGGAATCGACCTCGTCCGCGGCCACGGACGCCTCACGGGCGAGCGTGAGGTGACCGTCACCGACAGTGCAGGTGGGAGCACCGTCCTGCGCGCGAACCATGCCGTCGCGGTGTGCACAGGGTCTGCCGCGCTTCTGCCCGATGTTCCCGGGCTGGCCGATGCGAGCCCCTGGACCAGCCGTGAGGCCACGGCTGTGCGCGAGGTTCCCGGGTCGCTCGTGATCGTGGGCGGCGGCGTCGTCGCGTGCGAACTGGCGACGGCGTACGCCTCGTTCGGCACGAGCGTGACGATGCTGGTGCGATCGGGGGTCCTCGGCGGACTCGAGCCGATCGCGGGCGAGGCTGTGCGGGCGGCGCTGCGCGCCGACGGCGTCGATGTGCGGTTGGGCGTCGAGCCGGTCGGAGTGGAGCGTGACCCCGACGGACGGGTGCTCGTCGCGCTGCCGGACGGCGAGGTGCGCGCAGACGAGATCCTGGTCGCGACCGGGCGGACGCCGCGCACCGGCGACCTCGGGCTTGACAGCATCGGGCTCGAACCGGGCACCTGGCTCGACGTCGACGACACGATGCGCGTGCGGGGGTCGTCCTGGCTCTACGCAGTGGGCGACGTCAACCACCGGGCTCTGCTCACCCACCAGGGCAAGTACCAGGCGCGAGCTGCGGGCGATGCCATCGCCGCCCGCGCACGCGGGGCTGCCGTCGACGACGGCCGGTGGGGGGCGCACGCGGCGACCGCCGATCACGGCGCCGTGCCGCAGGTCGTGTTCACGAACCCTGAGATCGCGGCGGTCGGTCGCACGGCCGCAGCCGCCGAAGCGGACGGTGTCGCGGTCGAGGTGCTCGACTACGACCTGTCATGGGTCGCCGGTGCGTCCACGCATGCCGACGGCTACCGCGGTCAGGCGCGCGCGGTCGTCGACACGGAGCGCGGCGTGCTGATCGGTGCCACCTTCGTCGGCGCCGACGTGGCCGAGTTGCTGCACGCGGCGACCATCGCGATCGTCGGCGAGGTGCCGATCGACCGCCTCTGGCACGCCGTGCCCGCCTACCCGACACTCAGCGAAGTCTGGCTGCGGTGGCTCGAGGCGTACGGGCGGCCCACCGGCGTCTGACGATGCCGGCGGGTCCGGGCGGCCCCAGGAGTCAGTGCGCCGACGCGAGGATGCCGCGCGCGGCGGCGAGCTGTGCGGCATCCCGAGCCCGCGCCCGGCGCTGCACACGCGAGATCTCGTACGCGACGATCACGACGATCCCGGCCAAGGCGAAGGCCGCCGACTGCGTGTACCCGGTGCCCGGTGGCGTGTCCCAATGGCCGCCGGCGATCCCCAACCAGATGCCGTATTCCGTCATCGGGTTGGCGAGCACCACGATGCCGAGCGCGATGATCGCGCCCATCGTGGCCGTGCCGCGGCTGAAGAACGTGGCGACCGCGGCCACGAGCATCGCCGCGATCCACAAGGCCAACAGGATGCCGCCGTTGGCGGGCCGGTCCATCGCGGTGTAACAGGCCGGGCTGCTGTGATCGGTCTGACACGGCACCCAGGCATGCCACGTCGCAACGGCTCCAGCGATCCCCATCGCGAAGAGCCCGATCCCCCAGAATCGGTTCATGGCGTCAGCGTAGCGCCCACTGCCGACACGGCGGAAGACTGACATGCTGGACGTATGGCACAGCCCAACGACCTGCTCGCCGTCCTGGTCGACGCCGACAACGTCTCGCCCGCCCGCATCGGCGCAGTCCTCTCCGAGATCTCGCAGTACGGCACCGCCTCGGTCAAGCGCGTCTACGGCGACTGGACCAAGCCGAACCTGCGCAGTTGGAAGGACGCGGCAGCCGACCACGTCATCCAGCCGATCCAGCAGTTCGACAACACGACGGGCAAGAACGCGACCGACAGTGCCCTCATCATCGACGCGATGGACCTGCTGTACACGCGCCGCTTCCAGGGGTTCTGCATCGTCTCGAGCGACAGCGACTTCACGCGACTGGCATCCCGTATTCGCGAGGAGGGCGTCACCGTCTACGGTTTCGGGGAGCGCAAGACCCCCGAGGCGTTCCGCAACGCGTGCGACCAATTCACCTACCTCGAGGTGCTCGAAGAGCCCGACACACTCGACCCCGAGGCGCCGCGCGAGCGGGTGCCGGGTGCGAAGCTGCGACAGGACGCGAAGCTGGTCACCACCCTGCGCACCGCCGCCTCGCACGCTGCCGGAGAAGACGGTTGGGCGAACCTCGGCACCGTCGGTCAGCTCGTGCGCAAGCAGCAGCCCGACTTCGACTCGCGCAACTGGGGCTACGCGAAGCTGTCGGACCTCGTCAAGGCGGTCGGCCTGTTCACCGTCGAGACCAAGCCCGGCGGCATGCGCCTGAAGGACAAGAAGAAGGTCGCCGCGTGAGCGCACGGCTCGTGCTGCTCGCGGCGCTCGCCGACGTCGTCTTCGTGACGGGCTTCGCCCTCACCGGTCGGCTCAGCCACGAAGAGCATCCGCTGCTCGGTTTGTGGACGACCGCGTGGCCCTTCCTCGCCGGCCTGGCGGTCGGCTGGCTGCTCACGCTCGCATGGCGTGCACCGACTGCGCCGCTGCGGACGGGTGTCGGCGTGTGGGCGGTCACGCTGGCGGGCGGGATGCTGCTGCGCGCCGCATCCGGTCAGGGCACGGCACCGGCGTTCATCATCGTCGCGGCGATCGTGCTCGCGGTGACCCTCGTGGGGTGGCGGGCGGTCGCCGCCCTCGTTCGCCACCGCCGTCTCGTCGGAGCTGCGGCCGGAGCCGAAGCGAGCAGGGGAGCGTAGGCTCGAAGGATGTCGCGCATCCTGTTGATCGGCGGCCATGGCAAGGTCGCCCTGCTGCTCGAACCCCTGCTCGTCGACGCCGGACACGACGTCACCGCCGTCGTTCGGAACTCGGAACACGAACACGACGTCGCCGCGACCGGGGCCACCCCGCTCGTCGCAGACGTCGAGCACCTCGACGTCGCAGCGCTGACTGATCTCGCGCGCGGCCATGACATCGTGATCTGGTCGGCCGGGGCCGGGGGCGGCAACCCCGACCGCACGTACGCACTCGATCGCGACACCGCGATCAGGTCGATGGATGCCGCCGCTGCGGCAGGCGTCCGCAGGTACCTCATGGTCTCGTACTTCGGTGCCCGAGCAGACCACGGGATCGACCCGGACAACCCGTTCTTCGCATACGCCGAGGCGAAAGCCGCCGCTGATGAGCACCTGCGCGCGAGCGACCTCGACTGGACGATCCTGGCCCCCAGCACCCTCACACTCGACGAACCGACGGGGCGCATCGACGCAGAGGCCACGGCATCCGGATCCGTCTCACGCGCCGATGTCGCAGCGGTCACCGCCGCGGCCGTCGACGAGCCCGCAACGATCGGCCGCACCGTGCGCTTCAACGCCGGCGACACCCCGATCGCCGAAGCCCTGCGCGGCTGACAGACGCGGAAACGGATCAGGCCAGGCGCAGCACCTCGAGGTCGACGTGGCGGCACGCGCGACGCTCTGCGATGTCGACGCGGTCTGCGCGCAGCACGTCGCCGGCCGAGAACCGGTCGTCGGTGGAGACCAGCACCCGGGAGACGCCGTTGACGAGCACCAGCGGCGTCGTGAGGGCGTGCAACGGGGGAGTGAGTCGGCGTTCGATCGTCTCGATGAGCACGTCGAGGCCGGCGACACCAGCGAAGCGGCCGTCGACGGTGACCGGCGCGGCCGCCGTCATCGTGTACTCGTCGCTGCAGAGGTAGTCGACGTACGGCCCCGCCACGTGGGGGCGCCCCGTCGCCTGCGGCACCCGGAACCACTCCAGGTCGCGGTAGTCGATCGCCTGCTTGACCGACTGCGCAGGGAAGACGAGCTTTCGGCGGTCAGCGCCCTGCCACCAGGCGAGATGGCTTGCGGCGTCGGAGAGCAGGCCGACTTCCGCGATGAATCCCGCACCGTAGACCGGTTCGGTGGGGTGGTCGAGCATGCCGATCGCGTGCGGCTGCACGAGATCGTCGAGCCGGGACACCGTCAACTGCTCGTCGCCCTGGTCGCCGAGTTCGGCGGCGATCCGATCTGCGTGGGACTGCAACGGCTCGAGCAGCGCGGCGAAGTACGCCGAGACCGTCTCGACGGCACGGTCGAGCGCCGCATCGGCGATGGCGACGTCGACGGAACGGGTCGCTGACATGGGGGTCTCCTCGGGTGGCTGTGTGACGGCATCGTACACACGCCGTGTCACGGTCATGTCTCGTCGTTCTGCGCTCGCAGGGTGAGCAGAGCACGTGTCGCCTCGGTGACGGCGAGTTCGGTGAGCCGGGCGGCCTCGACGTCGTCGCCGTCCGCAACCGCGTCGAGGGTGGCATCGAGCAGGGTGCGCTGCCGGGCGCGCGTGTCGCCGTCGAGCAGGCGCAGCAGCGGCGAGAGCTCCGCCTGCAGGCGCATCTGGTCCCGGGTGAGCCGTGCGGATTGGCTGAGCGCGACCAGTTCCAGCTGCAGATCGTCCATCGTCTGACGCCACAGGCCGGCATCCTCGGTGTCGAGGCGGCCCATCTTGGCGCGGATCGTGTCGATCTCGCTCGGCGCCGACCGGCGTGCCGCGAGCCGCACCGCCGCGACCGTGATCGCGGCGTAGTGCAGCGCGAGATCGCGCAGCGCGAGCCCGCTCGAAGCGCGCAGCGCCTCGCGGGCGAACGCGAACGGGTCGGCAGACTCCGACACGAAGCTGCCGCCGTGGCGGCCGCGCCTGGTGACCACGAGTCCGCGCGCGCGGAGGCCGAGCAGGGCTTCGCGCACCGTGACGGGGGCGACCCCCATGGTGCGGGCCAGGTCGGCCTCGGAGGGGAGGCGTTCCCCGGCGCGGAGATGGCCGCCGGTGATGGCGTCGGCCAGCCGCTTCTCGACGAGTTCGGCGCGTCCCTGTTCGCCGATCGACGTGAACATCGCCCCTTGCAGGCGGTGCGGGCGTCGTTCGGATGCCGTGGGCTGGCTGGTCACGCTCTCCATCCTCTCACCGGGGTCCGTCGCGGCAGCGAGCGACCGACACGATCTGGACACACGCTTGAAATATAACCTCTGTTTCTATATGTTTACTCGTGCTTGGAGCACAGAGTCGTCCCGAGGAGTTCTGCAAATGCCGCCCACTGCCGCACCCGGAACCGCCGCCGACAGCGCGGCCCACACCGCCGGTCGAGGTGACGTCGTCCTGTCACAGGTCACCAAGACCTTCGGATCGATGACGGCCGTCCACGACCTCGACCTCGAGGTGCAGGCGGGGGAGTTCCTCTCCATGCTCGGGCCGTCCGGCTCCGGCAAGACCACCGTGCTGCGCATGATCGCCGGGTTCGAAGACGTCACGAGCGGCAGCATCCGCATCGGCGGCGACGAGATCACCCGCATCCCGCCGCACCAGCGTCCCGTCAACACCGTGTTCCAGGACTACGCCCTGTTCCCGCACCTGACCATCGCCGAGAACGTCGCCTACGGGCTGAAGGTGCGCGGCCAGTCCCGCGCCGCACGCCAGGCCGCCGTCGCCGAGGCGATCGACCAGGTGCGGCTCGGTCACGTCGCAGACCGACTGCCGCACCAGCTGTCGGGCGGACAGCGGCAGCGCATCGCGCTGGCCCGCGCCCTCATCCTCCGCCCGCGCGTGCTGCTGCTCGATGAGCCGCTCGGGGCGCTCGACAAGCAGTTGCGCGAAGAGATGCAGATCGAGCTCAAGCGCATCCAGCGCGACGTCGGCATCACGTTCATCTTCGTGACGCACGACCAGGAGGAGGCGCTCACCCTGAGTGACCGTGTGGCCGTGTTCAACGACGGCCGCATCGAACAGGTCGGCACCGCCCGTGAGGTCTACGAGTACCCGCAGACCGAATTCGTCGCACGGTTCCTCGGGCTGTCGAACATCCTCCCGGCGCCGGTCGCCGAGAAGCTCACCGGCACCGCGGCGGCCATCAGCATCCGCCCAGAGCGGGTGCGTCTGCTCGAGCGGGATGCCGACGCCCCGACGACCGCCGGCGACGTCGTCGTGGAGGGCACCGTCGCCGAGATCGTCTACACCGGGCCCACCACCCGCGTGCTCGTCGACGCGGCCGACGGGCTGCGCCTGATCGCAGAGACGCAGAACACCCACCACCCCGCAGCCGACGTGCACGTCACCCGCGGTGACCGCGTCCGCGTCGCCTGGGCGGCCGACCACGCCGCCGTCCTGCCCTGACTCCCCACCCGCACCACCTCGGAAACCACCAGAGAAACAAGGAGCGATCCATGAACAGCAGACTGATCGCCGGCGCGGCGGCCATCGCGGCCGTCACCCTGGCCCTGTCCGCCTGCAGCGGCACCACCACCGACGGCGGTGGCGGCGACGCCCCCGGCGGCCTGCAGATCGACGTGCCCGACGTGCCCATGCACGAAGAGATGGGCGACTACGAAGGCTCGGTCGACATCGTCGCCTGGAGCGGCTTCGTCGAGCCGGCCTGGTCGGACCAGTTCACCGCAGACACCGGCTGCACCGTCAACCGCCGTGTCGCCGGCACGAGCGACGAGATGGTCCAGCTCATGCGCACCGGCGACTACGACCTTGTCTCGGCATCCGGCGACGCGAGCCTGCGCCTGATCGCCGGCGGCGACGTCGCCCCGCTGAACCTCGACCTCATCGAGAACTTCGGCGACGACATCGTCCCCGGCATGAAGGGCCAGCTGTACGACACCATCAACGGCAAGTCGTACGGTGTGCCCATCGGTCGCGGCGCGAACATCCTGCAGTACAACAGCGAGGTCGTCACCGAAGAGCCGACGAGCTGGTCGGTCGCGTGGGAGGCAGACAGCCCCTACGCCGGCAAGGTCATCGCCTACGACGCGCCGATCTACATCGCCGACGCCGCCGTGTACCTCATGGCCACTCAGCCCGACCTCGGCATCACGAACCCGTACGCGCTGGACCAGACCCAGCTGGACGCTGCGATCGAGCTGCTCAAGCAGCAGAACGGCATCGTCTCGGAGTACTGGGCCGACCCCGCCGCGCAGATCACGTCGTTCGTCGGCGGCAACACCGTGCTCGGCACCTCGTGGGAGGTGCTGCGCAAGCTCACCGAAGACGAGAAGTACAAGTCGGTGCTGCCCGAAGAAGGCTCGACCGGCTGGTCGGACGCGTGGATGCTGTCGGCAGAGTCCGACGCGCCCAACTGCGCGTACGCGTGGATGGACTACACGAGCTCGCCCGAGGTCAACGGCGCGATCGCGATGAACTTCGGCATGGCTCCGGCCAACGCCGCGTTCTGCGACCTGAACGACGAGGCTGCCGCGCACTGCGAGTACTACAACGCACTCGACGAGGAGTACTTCGAGAAGGTGTGGTTCTGGACCACCCCGATCGAGCAGTGCATCGACGGCCGCACCGACGTCACCTGCACGAACTTCCAGCAGTGGACCGACGCCTGGCTCACCGTCAAGGGCTGACGCCCTGACCGGATGCGGGTGGTCGGCGCCGGTCGCCCACCCGCATCCACCCCCACATTCACGAAGGGAACGCGCACATGAAGCGTCGCGCACAGCTGGCGGGCCTGCTCGCCCTGCCGATGCTGTGGCTGGTCGGCATCTACATCTTCTCGCTGGTGATGCTGCTGGTCACCGCGTTCTGGACCACCGACCCGTTCACATCGAAGGTGACCCCCGGGTTCACCACCCGCAACTTCGAGCAGCTCGTCGCGAACCCCGCGTACCTGTCGACGGCGGTGCGGACGCTCGTGATCGCCCTCGCGGTGACCGCACTCAGCATCCTCATCTCGGTGCCACTGGGCATTTTCATGGCCAAGATCGCACGGCCATGGCTACGCGCGGTGCTCGCCGTGGCGATCACGCTGCCGCTGTGGGCCGGCTACCTCGTGAAGATCCTGGCGATGCGCGTCACCTTCACCGAAGAGGGCTTCTTCAACTGGGCGTTCGCGCCCCTGGGGATCACCGGTCCCGGATTCAGTGAGACGACCGTCGTGCTCACCCTCACCTACCTCTGGCTGCCGTACATGGCGGTGCCGGTGTACACCGCGATCCGCCAGCTGCCGCCGAACCTCTTCGACGCCGCAGCCGACCTCGGCGCAGGTGCCTGGCGCACCATCCGCACCGTGGTGCTGCCGCTCATCAAGCCGGCGATCATCGCCGGCAGCATCTTCACCTTCTCGCTGAGCCTCGGCGACTACATCGCCGCGAAGTTCGTCGGCGGTTCGACTCAGATGATCGGCAGCATCATCGCGTCGAACATCAACCTGAACCCGCCGATCGCTGCCGCCTTCTCGGTCGTGCCCATCGTGTTCGTCATCGTCTACCTGCTCAGCGTGCAGCGCAGCGGCGCGCTGGAGCGGATGTAAGGGGTCGTCATGCTCAGGCTTTCGCGTTCGGCCAAGATCGGCCTCGGGGTCATCGTCGCCGTCGTGCTCGTGTTCATGTACGTGCCACTGGCCCTCGTCATGCTCAACTCGTTCAACGAGGCGCGCATCGCGAGCTGGCCCATCCGCGGGCTGTCGCTGGAATGGTGGGGCAAGGCGCTCGTCAGCGAACCCATCCGCCTCGCGATCTGGAACTCGATCCTGGTGGGGCTCGGCGCCACCGCGATCGCCCTCGTGCTCGGAACCCTCGTCGCCTTCGCGCTGCAGCGGTACGCGTTCTTCGGCAAGCAGACCGTCAACCTCCTCGTCGTGCTGCCGATCGCCCTGCCCGGTGTGGTCACCGGTGTCGCGCTGAACAACACGTACAACCAGCTGCTGGAGCCCATCGGCATCCAGGTCGGCTACTTCGGCATGATCATCGCGCACGCGACCTTCTGCATCGTGATGGTCTTCAACAATGTGTTCGCCCGCCTCCGCCGGCTCAGCCCGAACGTCGAGGAGGCCTCGCGGGACCTCGGTGCGACGCCGTGGCAGACGTTCCGGCTCATCACCTTCCCGCAGTTCCGGTCGGCGTTCATCGCCGGTGGCATCCTCGCCTTCGCGCTCTCGTTCGACGAGGTCGTGGTGACGATCTTCACGGCGCCGCCGGGCGTGGACACCCTGCCGCTGTGGATGATGAACCAGATGGCGCGCCCGAATGAGGCCAGCATGGTGAACGTCGTCGCCACCGTCGTCATCCTGTTCTCGCTCCTGCCGGTATGGGCGTCGCAGCGCCTGGGTCGCGAGGTCACCGACCGCTGACACGGGTTCCCCGGGTTTCGATACGCGCCGCCTGCGGTGGCGCACGCAACCACCGGGAACGGCGCAGCCGCGGTGCCCAGCCGGTGATCGAGTGCCGCGGCGCGGCCGCGGTGTATCGAGATCCCATGTCCGCGACGGCCGCTACGCTTCACGCATGCACCGGCTGACCCGTGATCAGGCGCGCCGCATCGCGGTGCGGGCGCAGCTGCTCGACGCGGAGCGTCCGGGCGACGTGGTCGAGGTGGCCGAGCAGATCGGGTCGGTCAAGATCGATCCGACGGCCGTGATCGCCCCGTGCGAGCACACGGTGCTGTGGGCGCGTATCGGATTCGGGTACGAGCCGGGCCATCTGCAGAAGGCGGTCGAGGACGACCGAGCGCTGTTCGAGTTCGACGGGAGATTCCGCCCGGCGAGCCTGCTGCCTGCGCTGCTGCCGCGGCTGCGGCGGCGCGAGTTCCGCCCGCAGACGCAGGAATGGCTCGACGCCAACGCGCGCTTCCGCCGTGACCTGCTGGCGCGGTTGCGGGCAGACGGACCGTTGGCGGCATCCGATCTGGAGGACACCAGTCAGGTCGCGGGCAACGACGAAGCCGGCTGGTACGGGTCCAACCAAGTGCCGCGGATGCTCGAGCTGCTCTCTCATCGAGCCGAGGTGGCGATCGTCGGGCGGCGTGGCCGGAACCGTGTGTGGGACATCGCCGAGCGCGCCTACGCCGGTGTCGCTGAGCTCGGGTACGACGAGGCCGGGGCTGTGCTGGAGCGGCGCAGGCTGCAGGCGGCGGGGATCGCCAAGCGCAAGTCGCCCTGGACGCCGGTGGGCGAGGCGGGGGAGCCCGCTGAGGTCGAAGGCAGTGCGTGGAAGTGGCGTGTCGACCCCGACGCGCTCGCCACCCTCGACGACGACCCGGGTGGCCGCGTCGCACTGCTGAACCCGTACGACGGCATGCTGTTCGACCGGCCGCGGCTGAAGGAACTGTTCGAGTTCGACTACGTGCTCGAGCAGTTCAAGCCGAAGGCGCAGCGCCGGTACGGCTATTTCGCGCACCCGATCCTGCTCGGCGACCGGTTCGTGGGGCTCGTCGATGCGGCGCTCGACAAGAAGAAGGAGAAGCTCGTCGTCGAGGCCGTGCACGAGCTCACCCCGTTCGACGACGACGAACGCGAGATGGTGGATGCCGAGCTCCGCGACCTCGCCGAATGGCTCGGCGTCGAACTCAGCGCAGCCGAAGCGTCGTGATGCAGGTCGGGTCTTCGGGCCCGGTGCCGATCGTGGCCGATGCCGTGCCCTGCACCCCGGTGATGGTCAAGGTGGCGGTCAGGCCGCTCGGCAGCCAGAGTCCGATGAAGCCGTTGTCGGCGGCGGTGCGCGGCTCGTCGACGAGGATCTCGCCGGTATCGGTGACGACGGTGACGTCGAACTCGCCGGAGCGCAGTTCTCCGAGGCACGTCGTCGGGCTGTGGAAGAAGCAGTCGTGCGTCTGGGAGACGTACGGCGCGACAGACAGGTAGAACAGATCGTCGGGAAGCGGATACTCCTCTTCGACCACCCCATTCGTGTACAGCACCCGGTCTGCGAGCACCGACGCGGTGATACTCGCCTGGCGGTCGTCGATCGGCGTGGACTCGAGCGTGTCGATGAGTTCGACCGCCGACATGTCGCTACCGGTCTCGACGCTCAAGTATCCGGTCGGCTCCTGCGGCGCGCACCCTGCGGCGGCCGTGGTGAGGATGACGGCGAGGAACAGGGCGGCGGCGCGGCGGAGCATGCCTCCAGTCAATCACCCGCGAACTACGATCGAAGGCGTGACCGTCACGCCCGCCGCCCTCGCCCACGCTGAAGACCTCGCCGCGTTCGTCGCGGCCTCGCCGTCGAGCTTCCATGCCGCTGCCGAGGTCGCGAGGCGGCTGACGGATGCCGGTTTCACGGCGCTGGATGAAGGCGAAGCCTGGCCCGAGCAGCCCGGTGGGCGGTACCTCGTCGTGCGAGACGGCGCAGTGCTCGCGTGGGTGGTGCCGACCGCCGCGACCGCGGCGACCGGTGTGCACGTGTTCGGCGCGCACAGCGACTCGCCGGCCTTCAAGCTCAAGCCGCAGCCGACCACCGGCAGCCGCGGCTGGCTGCAGGCCGGTGTCGAGATCTACGGCGGCCCGCTGCTGAACTCCTGGCTCGACCGCGAGTTGCGCCTGGCCGGGCGGCTCGTCCTCGACGACGGCACCGAGGCGCTCGCCGCCACCGGCGCGCTGCTGCGCCTGCCGCAACTGGCGATCCACCTCGACCGCCAGGTCAACGACGGCCTCGCGCTGCACAAGCAGCAGCAGACACAGCCGGTGTGGGGTCTGGGGGAGGCCGGCACCGCCGACATCCTCGCCGAGCTCGCCGCAGCCGCGGGGGTGGATGCCGCCCGCATCCGCGGCTACGACATCGTCACCGCCGACACCGCCCGCGGCGCCGTGTTCGGCAAAGACGACGCGTTCTTCGCGGCCGGCCGCCTCGATGACCTCGCCTCGGTGCACGCCGGGCTGGTCGCCCTCGAAGCAGTCGCCGACGGATTCGACGGCGAGCACATCGCGATGCTCGCCGTGTTCGACCATGAGGAGGTCGGCTCGGCCACCCGCTCGGGTGCCGCAGGGCCGTTCCTCGCGGACGTGCTCGAACGCATCCAGCTCTCCCTCGGCGCCGACCGCGACCAGCAGCACCGAGCGCTCGCGGCATCGTGGTGCGTGTCGAGCGACGTGGGGCACTCGGTGCACCCCAACTACGCCGACCGGCACGACCCCGTCGTGCAGCCGCTCCTCGGATCGGGCCCGATCCTCAAGATCAACGCGAACCAGCGCTACGCGACCGACGGTGTCGGGGCTGCGGCCTGGAACGGCTGGTGCGACACCGCTGGTGTGACCAGCCAGGAGTTCGTCTCGAACAACGCGGTGCCGTGCGGCTCGACGATCGGCCCCATCACGGCGACGCGTCTCGGCATCCGCACGGTCGACGTCGGCATCCCGATCCTGTCGATGCACTCGGCCCGTGAACTCGCCGGCACCGCCGACCTGCACGACCTCAGCGCCGTCGCCGGCGCGTTCTTCGCGGGCTGACGCGTTTCGTCTCGCTCCGCTCGCTCAACGACCGTCGCTGCGCTCGGTCGTTGAGCGAGGAGCGTAGCGACGAGACGAAACGTGACGGTCAGGCGCGCAGCGGGGCGTGACGCGCGGGCGCGACGGGACTGGGCGACCATGCCTCCGACGGTACCCGTCGGCACCGCGTCAGCGACGGAAGCGCAGCGTGACGAGCTGGAACGCGTCGAGGCGCAGGCTCACCCCGTCGGAATCGAGCGTGTCGATCGCGTCCTGCTTGACAGACCGCTCCAGCAGGTCGACCTGGTCGACACCCGACCAGTCGAATCCGGTGAGCAGTGTCGCGGCCCGGCGCTCGCCGAGCGCTTCGTACAGCCGCACGATGACGTCGCCCGACCCGTCCTCGGCGAGCTTGACGGCTTCGACGGCGACCCCGCCGTCGCCCACGCTGACAGCCGGTTCGATGCCGTGCGCGCCCCGCGTCTCCCAATCCGGCAGATTCAGCCGCAGCCCCTGCGCGATGGCCGCGCCGATCGGTGCGTTCGGCAGCAGCGACACCGTGAACTCGTGCGCGCCCTGGTCGGCCTCGGGGTCGGGGAACAGCGGTGCACGCACCAGCGTGACCCGTGCGACCGTCTCACGTCCGCCGCCGGCACCGGCGCCGGAGCGCACGTCGTGTCCGTAGCTGGCGTCGTTGGCGATACTCACCCCGAAGTCGCCCTCGGCCAGTCGCATCCACCGGTGCGCGACCGTCTCGAACCGGGCGACGTCCCACGACGTGTTCGCGTGGACCGGCCTCGTCACGTGCCCGAACTGGATCTCGGACTCGGCGCGGTCGGCCCGCACGCGCAGCGGGAACGCGAGCTTGAGCATCTTCTGCCGCTCGTGCCAGTCCAGCCGCACCGTGATGTCGAGGGCCCCCGAGACGGGGTCGACGCGCAGCGACTGCACCGCGGTGGATGCGCCGAACCGGCGGGTGATGCGGATCGTGTCGCCGTCGATCTCGACGTGCTCGACGTCGCGCAGCTCGGTCGCCGGAGCACCCGAGTCCTCCGCGTCGATGTTCCACGCGTCCCAGTCGCGGGGCGTGTCGCGCAGCAGCTGCAGTACGCCCGCGGGGTGCGCTGGGTCGATGAGTTCGCGGCCGTCGCGGGCCATGGCGACGTCGTGCAGTCGGCATCCCGCGATGGTGCCGTCGGCCGCGATCCGCCACGTCACGGTCGGGGCGTGCAGCACCCACCCGTCTCCGTCACGTTCGGGCAGGACGGGCGGCGAAACCTGCGTTGGGATCTGCTCGAACGCGCCCAGTTCTGCGGCGCGCACCGTCAGCGTGCGGTCCCCCTCGCCGACCAGCACCCGCACCGACGACTCGATGATCTCGGTGAGCTCCTGCGTGACGGCGGCGTAGTTGCGCTCGGCCTCCTGGTGCACCCAGGCGATCGAGGTGCCGGGAAGGATGTCGTGGAATTGCTGCAGCAACACCGTCCGCCACGCCGTGCGAAGACGGTCAACGGGGTACGCGGCGCCCTTTCGCACGGTCGCGAGCGTCGCCCAGAGCTCGGCGGCACGCAGCAGGTGCTCGCTGCGACGGTTGCCGCGCTTCGTGCGGGCCTGTGCGCTGTAGGTGCCGCGGTGGTACTCGAGGTACAGCTCGCCAGACCACACCGGCGCATCCGGGTATTCAGCCTCGGCGTCGGCGAAGAACTCTGAGGGGGAGGCCATCCGTACCCGCGGTGAGCCCTCCAGGTCGGCCGTGCGCCGGGCCGCTGCGACCATCTCGCGCGTCGGGCCGCCGCCTCCGTCGCCCCACCCGAACGGCACGAGCGAGTGCGACGCATGCGCCTTCTCGGCGAACTGGCGTTCGGCCAGTGCGAGCTCTGCGGCAGACAGCTCGGCGTTGTAGGTGTCGACGGGAGGAAAGTGCGTGAAGACGCGGGTGCCATCGATGCCCTCCCACAAGAAGCTGTGGTGCGGCATGCGGTTCGTCTCGTTCCACGAGATCTTCTGCGTCAAGAACCACTTCGATCCCGCGGAACGGATGATCTGCGGCAGCGCCGCCGAATAGCCGAACGAGTCCGGCAGCCACACTTCGAGCGGTTCGACACCGAGCGCTTCCATGAAGAACCGCTTGCCCTCGATGAACTGGCGCGCCATCGCCTCGCCACCGGGCATGTTCGTGTCGGACTCGACCCACATACCGCCCACCGGAACGAACCGGCCGGCCGCGACCTGCGCTTTGATGCGCTCGAACAGCTCGGGGTAGTACTCCTGCATCCATGCGTACTGCTGGGCGGACGACGCCGCGAACACGAAACCGGGCTCGCGGTCGATCAGCTCGAGCACGTTCGAGAACGTGCGGGCCACCTTGCGCACCGTCTCGCGCACGGGCCACAGCCATGCCGAGTCGATGTGCGCGTGACCGATCGCCGTCACGACATGGCTGGATGCCGCGGCCGGTGACGCGAGCACCTCGGCGAGTTCGGCGCGTGCCGCCTTGGCAGTGCCGGGCACGTCGTCGGGGTCGAGCGCGTCGGCTGCCCGCACAAGCGCCGCGAGCACCCGCGCGCGCCGCGTCCGGTCGGGTTCGAGCACGTCGACGAGGCCGCGCAGTGTCCATACGTCTTGTGTGAGCTCCCACACTGCGACCTCGCGCAACCCGAGGAACAGTGCCTCGAGCCGGTAGATGGGTTCGTCGCCCGCCGTGGCGGGGTCGCCGAGATGTGTCGGCGCGAACGTGAAGGTACCCGCGACACTCGGGTTGCCGGCCGCCTCGATGTACAGATCGATCGAGCCGTCGGCCGCGGCGACGCCGGCCAGCGGCACCGTGTTGTTGCGGGGTTCGATCGCCTTCACGATCGTCCCGTCGGGGCGGAAGACGAGCGCCTCTGCTTGAAAGCCCGGGCCGGACTCGTCGAACCCCAGATCGATGACGAGTTCGACGTCGGCCCCGGCGGCATCCACCCACTCGTCGGGAATCGTCCCGGTCACGTGGAACCAGACAGTGCCCCACGGCTTGCCCCACGCCTGCCCGACGGTGAACGGCGTGTACGACTCCTGGATCGCCTCGGCGAACGGCACGGGCTCGCCCGGCACCTCCCACGCGGTCAACTCCAGCCCGGCGGTGTCGCGGTACGCGGCAGGGCGCAGCCGGTCGCCGAACACGCGGTCGATGCGCTGCAGCGTCAGTCGGTCGTTGCGATGCATGGAGTCCTTCTCGGGAGCGGGTGGGAGTCGGGAACGGGGGAGGTCAGCCCTTGACGGCGCCAGACAGGGCGAACGTGCCGCCCAGTCCGCGTGTGACCAGAAGGTACAGGCCGAGCACGGGCAGGGAGTACAGCAGCGAATAGGCCGCGAGTCTGCCGTAGCCGACCGTGCCGTACTGCCCGAAGAACGAGTAGATCGACACGGCGGCGGGTTGCCACTCGGGGGAGTAGAGCAGAACGAACGGCACGAAGAAGTTGCCCCACGCCTGCAGGAACACGAACACGAACACGACCGACAAGGCGGGGCGCATGAGCGGTACGACGATGCGTCGCAGCGCCGTCATAGCGCTCGCGCCGTCCACCCACGCGGCCTCTTCCAGGCTCACCGGC
Organism: Microbacterium sp. bgisy189; assembly: GCF_057707225.1. NCBI lineage: Bacteria > Bacillati > Actinomycetota > Actinomycetes > Micrococcales > Microbacteriaceae > Microbacterium > Microbacterium sp. bgisy189. The sequence goes on from NZ_JBYIPT010000001.1 coordinate 197,563, forward strand.
ACCGAGTCCATGAAGTTCTTCGTCATCCACAGTGCCATCGGCAACGAGCTCGCCGCGAGGAACAGCGCGACCGCCCATGGCTTGTCGATCAGGCGCAGCTGTACGAACAGGCTGTAGACGGGGACCATGATCGCGGTGATGGGCAGGCAGCTGGCGAACAGCACGGTGTACAAGAACGTGCCGCCCCAGCGCGACCGATAGCGGGAGAGCGGATAGGCGGCGAGCACCGCCACGACGACCGTCACCACCGCCGCGCCCGTCGACAGCAACAGGCTGTTCAGCAACGGGACGAGGGTGAGCTCGGGGGTGAGGACGGCCGTGAAGTTGTCGAGCGTGACCTGTTCGGGCAGCTTCACCTGGTACGTCGCCGCCGGATCGACCGCAGCGAGCACGACCCAGGCGAGGGGGAGCGCGAACAGGATGCCGATCGCCAGCAGCACGATGTTCGCCCACACCTTTGTTGCGGCACGCGTGGGGGCGGCGATGCTCACGGCCGTCACGCGCGATCACCCGCCCGCCGCAGTGACACGACGTACAGCACCGAGAACACGGCGCCGAGCGCCAGCATGACGACGGCGATCGCGTTGCCATAGCCGATGTCGCCGAACTGGAACGCCTCGGTGTACGCGAGCACCGGCAGCGTGCTCGACGTTCCCGCCGGCCCACCTGCGGTCATCACCCAGATGAGCGTGAACACCGACAGCGTCTGCAGGGTCGTCAGCATGAGGTTCGTGAACACGGTGCCGCGGATCATCGGCAGGGTGATCAGTCGGAACCGCTGCCATGCGTTCGCGCCGTCGAGCATCGACGATTCGATCACGTCGGGGGAGACGTCGTCGAGGGCGGCGCGGTAGATCATCATCGAGAACGCCGTACCGCGCCAGGTGTTGGCCAGCACGATCGCGAGCACCGGGAAGGCATAGAGCCAGTTCGGGCCTTCGATGCCGACCGCGCCGAGGAGCTGATTGAGCGTGCCATCGGCCGAGAGGAACGCATACCCGATGAAGCCGGCGACGATCTCGGGCAGCACCCATGCGACGACGACGAGCACACCGACCGTGCCGGCGACGGGGCGACTACCCGCCCGGAACAGCACGGCCAGCAGCATCCCGAGCACGTTCTGCCCGATGACGGCCGAGCCGACCACGAAGACCACCGTCACACCGATCGACACCGGCAGCGCCGGATCGGCGAACAGGCGCGTGAAGTTATCGATCCCGATGAACTCGGGGTTCGCGGCGCGCGGGCCGCTGAGCGCCCGGTTGCTGAGCGAGCCCGCCAACGCCCATCCGATCGGACCGGCGAGGAAGATCAGCAGCAGCCCCACCGCCGGCACCAGCGGCAACGCTCTGACAGGCGTTGCCTCTCTGCTGGTGCGAGCACTGCGTGCTGATCTGTTCTGCGTCGCCGGCCCGATCGTCTCCCCCTGCGACGGGGTCGTGGCGGTCATCCTCCTATTTGACGATGACCTGGTCGTCGCCCACCAGCTGGCGCACCGCGGCGTCGTAGGCGGCAGCCGCCTCTTCCGGGGTCTGCTGGCCGGTGATGACGGCTTCCGTCGCCTGCTGTGCAGCGACCGAGATCTGCGGATAGTCGCTGTTGGCGGGACGGAAGTGTGTGACGGCGACGGCTTCGCTGACCGCGCCGACGAACGGGTTCGCCTCGAGATACTCGGCTTCCGACGCCACGTCGGTGCGCACCGCGATCTGCGCGTTGTTGACCGCGTACCAGAGCGAATTCTCCTTGTTCATGACCGTGGCCATGAACTCGAACGCGAGGTCGGGTTCTTCGGTGTAGGCGGATGCCGCGAGCGTCCAGCCGCCCGACATGCTCACGCCACCCGGCTCCTGTCCCTCCTGCGTCGGGAACAGCGCCACCCCCATGACGTCGCCGTAATCAGCCCACTCGTAGGATCCCCCCTCGATCCAGAACGACGGCGTGTACGAGCCCTCGACCGTCGCGCCGAGCGTGTTCTGCGGGAACATCTCGCCGAACACCGCCTGCCACACATTCGGATCGAGCGCCTTGTCGGGCGATACCGCATAGCCCTCGTCGTACAGCGTCTGCAAGAACGTGAGCGAATCGACGAAGCCCTGCGATTCGACGACCCACTTGCCCGACTCATCGTCGAACAGGCCCGTCCCATCACCCGTGCCGTACAACAGCTCGTAGAAGCTCTGCATCACGGTGCCCTCACCGGTGCCCGTGCCCGCGTACATGTTGAACGGCACGACATCCGGCTGGCTGGCCTTGATCTTCGCAGCAACGTCGAGGATGTCATTCCAGCTCTCGGGCTGCCAGGGAACCCCCACCCCGGCAGCTTCGAGAACCGTCTTGTTGTACCAGATGACACGAGTGTCGGTGCCGAGCGGCAGCGCGTAGACGCTGCCGTCCTCACCTTGACCCGCGGCCTTGGCACCCTCGTCGAACTGGCCCCAGTCTTCCCAGTCGGCGAGGTGGTCGTCGAGGTTGAGCAGGTAGCCAGCCTCGACGTCGCTGCGAACATTGAAGGTGTCTTCGTAGAACACGTCCGGCGCGGTGTCGGCCGAACCGAGCGACAGCTGCAGACGCGTCTTGTAATCGTCATCCGTCGCCGTGATCGGTTCGAGCTCGACCGTGACCCCTTCGTGCTCAGCCTCGAACTGCTCCTTCGCGGTGTTCAGGAGCGTGTCGAGCACCGTGAACGAGTCGGTCTTCGAGTACGCGACCGTGATGGTCGTCGACCCGTCGGTCGGCTCGTCACCGGCGGTGCACCCGCCGAGCGCGAGAACGGCCACCGTTGCGACGGCCGTCGTGGTCACTGCTGCAGGTGTTTTCATGGCGCCCCCCTGAGACCTGATAAGTCAACCGAATGGATATATCGGTGTCAAGACCTCAGGCCAACAAGAGCGATGCTGGCCTGGGCGTGAGGGCCTCGTCGAGTACGAGGCATGCGGCACCGATCGCGCCGACGTCGTCGCCGGCGTTCGTTCCCGTCACCGTCACCCGGCGCACACTGCGGGTCACCAGCAGGTCGGCGAGCGCGTCAGGCACTTGGCGCTCGAACCACGGCGACAGTCGCGCCCACAGCGGCCCGCCCACGATCACGCGGTCGACGTCGAGCAGATTGCAGACCACCGCCAGTGCGCGCGTGATGCGCTCGCCACCGCGCTCGAGCACCGTGAGCGCCCCGGCGTGCTCGGCGGCGGCGAGGTCGACCAGTGCCGAGAAGGCGTCGTCGATTGTGCGCGGATCGTTGCCGACCCGGGTGGCGGGCAGGATGCCGAGGGCTTCGGCATCTTCGACCAGCGAAGCCGGTGTGCAGCTGACGGCGATGCAGCCGCGCTGGCCGCACACGCACGTCGGTCCGGACGGGTCGACCACGATGTGCCCGATCTCGCCCGCGTTGCCCGAACCCCCGCGCACGACTTCGTCATCGACGACGAGCCCCATGCCGAGGCCGGTGCCCAGATACAGGAAGGCGAAGCTGGTTGCAGTGCCCGCGGCATCCATCCACCGCTCGGCGACCGCGGCCGCCGTCACATCCTTGTCGAGGACGACGGGAAAGCCGGTGCGTTCGGCCACAGCGTCGCGCAGCGGCACACGGTGCCAGCCGCCCAGATTCGGCGGGTCGACGATGATGCCCCGCTCGGCATCGATGGGGCCGGGGGCGGCGATGCCGATGCCCACGATCGGTTCGCGATCGACGTCGGCGGTCGCAAGCAGCAATTCGATCTCTTTCGTGATGAGACGCACGGTGCGATTCGGGTCGGACGCACTCGGGGTCGGCCTGCTGCGCCGTGCGACGACGGTGCCATCGATCGACAACAGCACGATCGTCAGCAGCGAGGGGTCGAGGTGTACGCCCACCGCGTAGCGGCTCGACGTCACCAGACGCAGCAGGGTGCGCGGCTTTCCCGGCCCGGCCTGCTGACGGTCTCCTGGCAGCGTGCGCCCGGCCTCTTCGATGATCCCGGCTTCGAGCAGACGCTGCGTGATGTTCGAGACCGTCTGCGCCGACAGGCCCGTCGACGCCGCGAGTTCGACGCGGCTGAGCCCGCCAGAGCGGCGCACGCGGTCGAGCACGAGCGCCTGGTTGTAACCCCTGACGCTCGGCTGATTCGCGCCGCGCCTGACCATGAACCTCACAGTAGTCGCGTCGCTGCTCGAGCACGGAGGTCAGATCATCGACCTTCTGCTCGAGCCGGTGCACCTCGCCGGCGGGCGGCGCCGTCAAGCCGCGCCGCGCACCGCGACAGTCCCGAACCGGTGTGACAGGCTGGGCGTACGGGGCTGTTCGAATGGCTCGCGACACGGAACGGAGACTGCTGATGGTGCAGGTGCGCGTCGCCGGGGTGGCGCTGGATCAGTCCGGCCAGCACGTGATCTTGCTGAAGCCCATCGACGAGCTTCCGGGGGAGGGGCGGATCCTGCCGATCTGGATCGGTGCGCAGGAGGCGACCTCGATCCTCATCGCCCTCGAAGGCGCCGCCACCCCGCGGCCGCTCGCCCACGACCTCATGCGGGCGATGCTCGAAACCCTGGGCGCCGACGTCGACCGCGTCGAGGTGACCCGCATCGACGACGGCACCTTCTACGCCGAGATCGGGCTGCGCGCGGGCGCCGGCGACCTGCGCGTCGACGCCCGCCCGTCGGATGCCGTGGCCCTCGCCTCTCGCACCGGCGCGCCGATCTGGGTCGCCGACGAAGTGCTCGAAGAAGCGGGCGTTCCCGACATCACCGGTGACGGCGACGAATCCGAGGAGAACGTCGAGGAGTTCAAACGGTTTCTCGACGACGTCGACCCCGACGACTTCCGCGAATAGCTCATCGGTACAGCGGCCACGTCGCGCCGATCCAGAACGAGACGGCGACTGCGAGCAGCGTCGCGACGAACACGACGACATCGATCCACCCGAACTGCAGCCGCTGCATCCGCAACGATCGGCTGTTCGCATCACCGCCGGCTCGCGTGAAGCCCCGCGTCTCGAGGGCCTCGACCGTGGTGCGCACGGAGGCTGCCGTGTTGAGGAAGATCGGGTAGAAGCACAGCACCGTCATGCGCACGTACTGCACGCCTGAACGCCACTTCAGCAGCCCCGGCTTCTCGGGCGGCGCCTGCCGGAGCCGGTACCCCTCGAAGACGGTGCTGAACTCCTCGATGAGGATCGGCAGCATGCGGTAGCCGTAGCTGACGCCGAACGCGAGCATCTGCGGCATCCGGAACGCCAGCAGCGCGTCGGAGAGCTTCTCGGGGTCGAGCGAGACGAACGCGGCCATACTGGCGAGCGCGACGATCCCGAGCTTGAGGTTGAGGGCCGCCAACGCGATGAGCGTGTCGACGTTGCCGCCGAACAGCCATGCCGCGATCGACATGTACACGACTTCCATGCCCATACCGAGCACGAACAGGCCGAGGATGAGCGGTCCCACGCGTGCGAGCACGATCGCGATGACGCCGACGCCGAAGAGTGCAGCCAGCACCGTGATGTTGTGGGTGAACCACGGGATGATCGCCATCGCGAGGTACCAGACGACGACCGCGCGCGGATCCATCGCCGCGAACACGCCGCCACGGGTCGCGTAGGCGGTGCGGATGAGTTCGAGCTTGACCCACTCGACCGACAGCACATCGTGATGGGTGCGCGCCATCAGGCCACCCCCGCAAGTCGTGCACCGGTCAGCTGCGGTACGCGCACGGCCGCGGTGAACTCGGCGACCGACAGCGGCACCGGATCGATGCCGAGCAGGTGACCCAGCTCGGCGATCTGCGGCGGGCGCAGGCGTGTCTCGGCGCGTAGCGCATCGTCGGCGAACAGACGCCTCGGCGTGAGATCGGCGCGGACACGGCCGTCCGCGAGCACGATGACCCGTGTCGCCCACTCGGCGACGAGCTGCATGTCGTGGGTCGCCACCACGGCGCACGCGATCGTGTCGGAGAGGTCGGCGAGCATCGCGGTCACATCGTCGCGGCTGCGCACGTCGAGGCTGGAGGTCGGCTCATCGAGCAGCAGCAGGCTCGGGCGCATCGCGAGACCGATCGCGAGCGCCGCTCGGCGCTGCTGGCCGCCCGACAGCAGTCGGCCGTCGCGGTCGGCCAGTGCGTCGAGTTCGACGCGTTGCAGGACCCGCTCGACGAGCGCCTCGGCATCCGGTTCGCGCCGACTGCGGGGGGCGAGCGCCACATCGTCGCGCACGCTGCCCTTCAAGAACATCGTCTGCGGATGCTGCGGCAGGTACGCGACGGTCTGCGCCATCTCGCGCGCCGACACGTCGCGCGTGCTGCGCCCTTCGACGCGCACGTCGCCTTCGCGGGCGACGACGATGCCCGCCAGCAGCTTCATGAGCGTCGACTTTCCCGCCCCGTTGCCGCCGACCAGCGCGACCCGGTCGCCGTCTCGCAGGTCGAGGTCGAGGCCGTCGAGCACAGGGGTGATCGCACCGCCCACCGATCGGTAGCCGTGACGGATGCCGGTGGCGGTCGCCACGACGCGGGCAGGTGTCGCGGCGGTGTCGACGGGTGCGAGTGCGCGCTCACGAACCTCGACGCCCCGCTCCCGCAGCAGGTCGGCGGCCTCCTGCGGATCGCGGGGCGCGGCCGCGACACCGAGCGCGTGGACCGCGGCGATCGCCTGCGGCGCGGGGATGCCATGGGCTTCGAGCTCGCCGATGCGCTGCAGCGCATCGCCGGTGGGCAGATGCCACACGGGTGCGCCGTGCGCCATGAGCACGACCGACTCCGCGTACCGTGCGATGAACTCGGCGTGATGCTCGATCACGACGACGGTCACGCCGTGGTCGCGATTGAGGGCCCGGAGCCGGCGGTAGATCTCCTCCGCACGCGCCGGGTCGAGTTCGGCGACGGGTTCGTCGACGACGATGATCTCGGGGCGCAGGGCCAGCACACCGGCCAGGGCGGTCAGGTGCGCCTGGCCGCCCGACAGCTGCCACACGTATCGGTTCGACAGTGCGTCGATCCCCATCGCCTCCATCGCCTCGACCGTGCGCTCGGCATGGTCGGTGTGCCCGAAGTTCACAGGGCCGAACGACACCTCATCGGCCACGGTCGGCCGCACGAGCTGGTTCTGGAAGTCCTGGTAGACGTAACCGACGGTCGTCGACAGCTCCGCCACCGACGACTCATAGGTGTCGATGCCGTCCACCGTGACCGAGCCTGCGAACTCGCCCGACCAGTAGTGCGGGATGAGTCCGTTGAGCGTCTTGCACAGCGTGGTCTTGGCTGCGCCGTTGCTGCCGACGATCGCGACGAAGTCGCCGCGGTCGATCGTGAGGTTGACGTTGCGGAGCGTGTCGTGGTCGGCGCCCGGGTATCGGAACGAGAGGTTCTCGATGCGGACGATGGGGTCGCCGCTCATGCGCGCGGGCTCGCCTTTCCGCGGGCACGGCGGCGGTGGGCGGCGAACAGGGCCGTCGCGATCGCGAGCAGGACGACGATGGCGGCGACGCTTACCCACAGGAACCCGTCGCCGAACTGGTCGCGGAACTCGCCGTCGACGACGCCGATGTTCACATCCCAGGCCTCGAGGAACGCGAAGAAGAACGACGCGACGGCCAGCAGCACGGCCACGGCGACGAACCAGCCGGCGCGCGGCGCGGCGCCGGGCACGGGCTCGCCGGGCACGCGGGGGCGCACGCCCAGCAGCGGCTCGATCTTGCCGTGCAGGGCGGGAATGAGCCACATGGCGGGGATCGCGCCGAAGAGGATGCCGCTGATGAGGATGTCGACGCCGAACCCGATGCCTTCGATTGCGAGGATCGACTCGGGGAGGCCCTCGACGAATTCGGCGTCTTCGAGGCCGATCCACACCTTCGACAGGTCGACGATCGCCGACAGCGCCTTGTCGATCAGCACGACGAGGACGGCGCCGAACCAGATCTGACCGCGGCTGCGCGGATTGCGGATGACGGTTCCGGCGATGTAGAGCGCGAGGAACATCTGGATGAAGCCCTCGACTTCTGCCAGGCCCGAGAAGTCGCCCATCAGCAGGTCGGTGAAGATGATCTCGCCGAGGGGTGCGCCCAGGGCCGCCCAGAAGGGTGAGAACAGGGCGACCATGGTCAGTGGCACGAACACGAAATAGCTCACCGAGACGTCGATCGGGCCGACCGAGACGTCGGGGATGACTTCGAGGATGATGTTCGACAGGCCGAACAGGGCCATCGACAGCACGAAGATCATGAGTTTCTGCGGTGTCGTGAGGTCGCCGCCGGGGGCGCCGATGCCGCGCAGGGCGCCGGCGCGCTCGTAGGTGGGGGTGGTCGTGGTCATGATGATCCTTCGGGTGGCTCGGGTGGCTCGGGTGGCTCGGGTGGCTCGGGTGGTGGAGGGTCAGGCGGCGGTCGGGACGGCGGCGACGAGCGAGATGAGCTCGTCGGCCGCTGAGATGACGAGGGTGGCGCGTCCGTTGGCGAGCGCCGCGTCGACCGCGTCGTCGTCGGTGGACCCGCCCCGCACGATGACGCGGTTCGCGATGCCGAGCGCCTGGGCGGCTTCGGCGTCGTTGTGGGGCTTGTCGCCGACGAACCAGGTGGCGGCGGGGTCGGACCCGGCGATCAGCAGCGCTTCGCGCACGATGTGCGGGTCGGGTTTGCGGTGGCCGTTCTCGTCCGAGCACACGTAGGCGCCGATGAGGTGGTCGATGCCGTGGCCGGCGCATTCGGCGCGCACGGCTCGGCCGCTGACCGTGTTCGAGACGACCACGACCGCGATGCCTTCGCTGCGCATGTGTTCGAGCAGCGCCCGGATGCCGGGGCGCAGGGTGCGGCGACTCTTGGCGCGGCCGTAGCGGAACATCAGGTCGTGCGCTTCGGCTTCGAGCACTGCTCTCGCGCGGGTCGACAGTCCTTCGCCGGCGAGGTCGCGCCAGAACACGGTGGCGTCGACTTCGAGGTTCTCGCCGCCGGCGTCGAGCGCGGCCCGCTGCTCGCGCTTGCGGTCGCTGTGGCGTTGCTTGGCCAGCGTGACGAGTTCGCGTGCACGACCGGGTGTGACCCGTTCGTCGTCACCGTCGAGCAGCCCCGCGAGGTGTTCGGCGAATGCCTCCATGAGCGCGTCGTCGGGGACGGAGGTGGAGATCACGCCGCCGTGGTCGATGAGCAGGGCCGGGCGGCCGGGCGTCGGCGCGTCGACGCGGACGGTCGGAGCAGAGCCCGCGGGGGCTGAAGCGCGAAGCGCCGCTGCCAAGCCTTCGGGGGTGGGGAAGACAGCATCGGCCACGTCGTTCACCGTGAACGGCGGGCGATCGGTGTGGTGGCTCGCGGTCACGATGACGGCGCCCACGCCGGCGCGTCGCCCGGCGACGACGTCGCGGTCCTGCGTGTCGCCGACGTACCACGTCGAGGCGGGCGCCACCCCGAGTGCTGCGGCTGCGAGTTCGATCATGCGTGCATGCGGCTTTCGCATGCCGACCTCGTCGCTGTACACCTGCACGCCGAACACGCCGGCGAGGCCGTGCGCGGCGAGCAGGGCACGGTGGCTGCGGCCGGAGTGGGCGTTGCTCACGATGCCGAGCGGGATGCCGCGGCGCGTGGCCTCGTCGATCAATTCGCGGATGCCGGGGCGCACCTGGTGCGTCGAGAGGGTCGTGTTGACCTCGGCGAGCACGTCGCCCGCCTCGGCGACCAGCACGGCGCGCGCAGCCGGCGGCAGATCGGCGGCGAGGAAGTCGCCGACCACCTCGCGGTGGGTCATCTCGCGCGGTTCGAGTCGCCGGCTCGACGCGTGCTTCCAGTGGCCGAGTGCGGTGAGCCCGGCATCCAGCCCAGCCCGCATCGTCGTCCGATCGACGGTGTGGCCGGCGCGCGCGAGGCGCGCGACGAGCGAGTCTGCGAGCTCGTCGCGTCCGGTCGGTCGCTTCGCGGTCTCGAAGACGACCCCGCCGAAATCGAGCAGCAGGGCGCGCGGTGCGTGGGCGAGCGCCGGGATGGCATCGGCGGTCTCGGCGACGGGGGAGGTGGTCGGTACGGGCACGGGTTCTCTTTCGATCGGCTTCCGTTCTGGGGCGGTCGACGGCGACGCTATTGCGGCCGCGTGTACGCGACGGCCCCGTTCGGTGAACAGTGGTGGAACGCTCCAGCTGGAACGTGCTGGAACGCTCCAGCGCCCGGTAGGACGGAAGGGTGATCCGCAAGCCGACGCTGCTCGACGTGGCCGCCGCTGCCGGGGTGTCGAAGTCGCTCGTCTCGCTCGCCGTTCGCGGTGAAGGGCGCGTGGGCGACGACACCCGGCGGCGCATCCTGGAGGCCGCCGACCGACTGGGCTACCGCTCGAATCCGTGGGCGCGATCCCTGGCCCGCGGGCGCAGTCAGACGATCGGGGTGCTGGTCGGCGATCTGCGCGGGTATCACGTCGATGTCGTACGCGGCTTCGAGGATGCGGCGGCGACCGCGGGATCGACCGTGTTCTTCGCGGACGGACGGCGCGATCCTGTTGTCCTCGCCACCCGGTTGGAATCGATGCTGTCGCTCGGTATCGACGGTGTCGTCGTGGTGTCGGGGCTCGCCGACGCCGACGTGCTGCGCGCGGCGGTCGGCAGGCTGCCCCTGGTGGTTGTGGGGCGGCCACGCGCGGTGCCTGAGCAGGTGTCGCAGGTGTGCAACGACGACCGCGTCGGAGCACGCATGGCGGTGCACCATCTCGCGGCGCTCGGGCATCGGCGTATCGCGCACATCGCCGGGTCGACGCGAGAAGCGGCCCTCGCCCGACGATCGTCGTACGAAGAGACGATGGCGGCACTGGGCGTGGGGAGCGCGGTGCGCGTCTACGACGATCCGGCCGCGCTCGTCGTCGATGTCGCGGGCGGATCGCGCGATGCCCCGACGGCGGTGTTCTGCGCGACCGACAACGCGGCGATCGCCACCGTCGGTGCTGCCGTCGATGCCGGTGTCGATGTGCCCGGGCGGCTCAGCGTCGTCGGCTACGACAACATCGAGGCCGCCTCGAGCCTCCGCCCCGCGCTCACCACGGTCGACCAGCCGCGGCGCCGGATGGGGGAGCTCGCGATGGTCGAACTCACCAACCTGATGGCGGGCGGAGCAGCCCGGCGCAGCGTCGTCGCTCCGTCCCTCGTGGTCCGGCGCTCGACATCGGCGCCGCTCGCGTAGTGTCTGGCAGTGAGAACGTCGACCAGAGTCGGCAGGGGGAGCACACATGAGAGGGCGTCGGATCGGTGTGGTTGTCGCCGTCTGCGCAGTGGTGGTGGGACTGGGTGAACGCTGACCGGACTGGAGCGCCCGGGCACGGCACGGTGGGCGAGGTGTTCGCGGCGTTCCTGCGGCTCGGACTGACCTCGTTCGGCGGGCCCATCGCCCATCTCGGGTACTTCCGCACCGAACTCGTCGAGCGTCGGCGCTGGGTCGATGACCGCGAATACGCGGACCTGGTTGCACTGTGTCAGTTCCTGCCGGGGCCCGCGTCGAGCCAAGTCGGCTTCGCGCTGGGGCTTCGACGGGCGGGCCTGTGGGGCGCGCTCGCCGCCTTCGTCGCGTTCACGCTGCCGTCCGCGGTGGTCATGATCGCTTTCGCGTTCGGCGCCTCGCTGCTCGAGGGTCCCATCGCCGCCGGTGTGATCGACGGTCTGAAGATCGTCGCCGTCGCCGTCGTGGCGCACGCCGTGTGGGGCATGGCGCGCACCCTCACCCCCGACACGCGACGTGCGCTCATCGGCGGGGCGGCGCTCGTGATCGCGCTGGTCTGGGCCGGCGGTGGCGGGCAGCTCGTCGCGATCGCCGTCGGGGCGGTCGCCGGGATCGTCCTGTGCCGATCCGAGGGGATGCAGCCCGAGGCTCCGGCCTCGTCGCGCGTCATCGGCCGCACCGGCGCGTTCGTCGCGCTGGCGGGCTTCGTGGTCCTCGTCGTGGGCGCGCCGATCGTCGCAGCCCTCACCCAGAACGGCGCGGCGGCCCTCGTCGCCGCGTTCTCGCGGGCAGGAGCGCTCGTCTTCGGGGGTGGGCACGTCGTGCTGCCGCTGCTGGATGCCGAGGTCGTCGCGCCCGGGTGGGTCAGCGCTGACGCGTTCCTGGCCGGGTACGGCGTCGCGCAGGCCGTGCCCGGGCCGCTGTTCACGTTCGCCGGTTACCTCGGGGCCATCTCCGACGTGGGCCCGGGCGGCGTTGTCGGCGGGGTCATCGCGCTGCTCGCGCTGTTCGCGCCGGGGTTCCTGCTGCTGCTCGGCGTGCTTCCGTTCTGGCATTCGTTGCGTGCGCGGCCGCTCGCCCGCGCTGCGCTGGCCGGCGCGAACGCCGCCGTCGTCGGCATCCTGGCGGCCGCCCTCTACACGCCCGTGTTCACGACGGCCGTGACCGATGTCTTCTCGTTCGCGCTCGCGGCCGTGTGCTTCGTGCTGCTGACCGCCGTGCGGATGCCGCCGTGGGCCGCCGTACTGATCGGCGCCTGCGGTGGCGTGCTGCTCGCGCTGGTCTGAACCGACCGCCGGATACAGGACGCGTGTGATCGCCTCAGCGCGCGCGACGTGACCACACGCGTCCTGTAAACGGACGCTCCCGCTCAGCGACGACGATGCGGGTGAGTCCGCGCGGGGCGCGGCGCCCGGCCGGGATGATCGGCACGGGTCGGGTGACGACGGCATCCACCGACATCGATCCGTTGGTGGGGCCGACGACCGGGATCGGGGTCGTCTCGGGGGAGATGTGATCGGCGATCGGCATCCGCGCGAGCGCGCGCTGCGCGTGCAGGTACGCGGGAATCAGCACCACGACCGCACCCACCCAGGCGAGCGGGTTCGACCACGCGACGCCGGCGAAGCCCATGATGCCGCCCAGCACGATCGCCGCCGCGACGCGGGCGACGAGTTCGATGATGCCGGTGACGGTGGGGATGAGCGTGTGTCCGAGCCCCTGCAGTGCGCCGCGCAGCACGAACAGCACACCGAGCGAGGTGTAGGTGACGCCGTTGATGACGAGCATGAGGGCGGCGAGCGACACGACATCTTCTGCCGCCTCGCCGACGAACAGTCGCACGAGCGCGGCGCCGGCGACCACGAGCAGGGCGCCGAGGACGACCGAGCCGATGAGGGCCATCCAGGTCGCCTGCGTGACGCCGACGCGGATGCGGTCGGGGCGCCCGCCGCCGTAGTTCTGCGCGACGAACATCGAGACCGCGAGCCCGAGCGATTGCAGCAGCGCGATCGCCATGCCGTCGACGCGGGATGCCGCGGTGTAGGCGGCCACGGCATCCGATCCGAGCTCGTTGAGCGCGACCTGCACCACGAGGGTGCCGATCGCGATGATCGATGCCTGGAATCCCATCGGCAGACCGAGGCGCAGGTGCAGGGTCAGCTCGCCGCGGGCCGCACGCCAGTCCTCGCGCCGCACGTGCAACACCGGAATGCGGCGACGCACGAACTCGAGGCACAGCACCACCGAGACGAGCTGCGAGACGACGGTTGCCAGGGCCGCGCCGCCGACGCCCCAGTTGAGGGGGCCGACCATGATGATGACGAGCGCGACGTTGAGCAGGCACGCGAGCGTGAGGAACACGAGCGGGGTGCGCGAATCGCCGATGGCGCGGATGATGGCCGACAGATAGTTGAAGAACATCATGGCGCCCGCGCCGAGGAAGCTGATCTGCGCGAAGACGGTCGCATCGTCGAGCAGTTCGGTGGGCGTCTGCAGCAGTTCGAGCAGGGGGCGCGACAGCAGGGGAGCGCCGACGGTGAGCGCGACGCTCGTGATGCCGGTGAGGATCGTTCCCGCCGCGACCGAGCGTCGCACGGCGGCGTGGTCGCGGGCGCCGAACGCCTGGGCGGTGGGGATCGCGAACCCCGAGGTGAGGCCCCAGGCGAACCCCAACAGCAGAAACAGCATGCTGCCGGTCGCGCCCACGGCCGCGAGTGCGTTCACGCCGAGGTGCCTGCCCACGACGATCGCGTCGACGAAGTGGTACAGCTGCTGCACCACGTTGCCGACGAGCAACGGCACGGAGAAGAGCAGGATGACGCGCCAGGGCGCGCCGGTGACGAGTGAACGGGACATGCGGGTGCCTCGGAAGAAGGAGAGCGGGGTGGGGATGCGGGTGGCGCGACGGCCGATGTGATCCAGTGTATCGAATCGATTCGGGAAAGGTTGGGAAAGTTTTGAGAGCCGATCGCGCTCGATGCGCGATAGGGGCTTTCGCCGCGCGTCTGGACGATATATCGTTGAGTATCGCTGACAGTCGTTCGGACGAGGAGGCATGATGAACGATTCGTTCTCGGGGGCGGGGTTCCCCGGTGCAGGAAACAGTCGCGGGTTCGGGCTCGGCGACCTCGGGGCGGGGCTGTGGGACGCGATGGATCAGCTTCGATCCACGTTCGAGCAGCGTCCGACGACCCGCATGAGCCGCGGTGACGTGCGCGCCGCGGTGCTCGCGCTGCTCGCCGAGCAGCCGATGCACGGCTACCAGATCATTCAGCGCATCGAAGAGCGCAGCGGCGGCTCATGGAAACCGAGCGCGGGCTCGGTGTACCCGACGCTGCAGTTGCTCGCCGATGAGGGCCTGATCAGCGCTGAGGAGTCGGAGGGTCGCAAGACCTACTCGCTCACCGAGGCGGGACGAGCCGCCGCCGAGGAGGCGGGCGAGAAGCCGGCGCCGTGGGAGGGCTCGAGCGCGCGCGACGGGTCGCGGCACACGGCGCTGCCGAAGGCCGGCGTCGAACTGGCGCAGGCCGCCGCGCAGGTCGCCCGCAGCGGCAGCCCCGAGCAGGTGCGAGAGGCCGTCGACATCCTCGACGACGCCCGCCGCAGGCTCTACGGACTGCTCGCGCAGGGCTGAGCCGGGTGACCTTCCACGCGGCCGGCGACACTACGACCGACGAGGCCGCAGCCGGTCGGACGCGTGCGCGGTACCGCCGCATCCTGCGGTTCGCCGCGTGGCACCTGATCGTCACGTGGTGGTTCGAGCTGTTCCTACCGCGGATCGGATTCGGTGGTCTCGCCGCTCGCGGCCGGCCTCGGCGCTTGCAGCGCATCGCGCGACGGTTCCATGCGCTCGCTGTCGATCTCGGTGGGCTCATGATCAAGGTCGGGCAGTACATGTCGTCGCGCCTCGACGTGCTACCGCCCGAGTTCACGGCAGAGCTCGCAGGTCTCCAGGACGAGGTGCCCGCCGTGCCGTTCGGGCAGATCGAGCAGCTTGCGGCGGGTGAATTGGGGATGCCGCTCGCGCGCGCGTTCACGTGGATCGACGAGGTGCCGGTGGCAGCCGCATCCCTCGGGCAAGCCCATCGGGCCCGGCTCAGCCCGACGATCGCGAGTGACGTCGGGTTCGAGGATGTCGTCGTGAAGGTGCAGCGCCCCGGCATCCAGCAGATCGTCGACGTCGACCTGGCCGCGCTCCGCCGCGTCGCCCGCTGGCTGAGCCACGTGCACGTCGTCGCATCGCGGGTCGACATGCCCGCGCTCATGGAGGAGTTCGCCAAGACGAGCCTCGAAGAGGTCGACTACATCCACGAGGCGGAGGGGGCAGAAAAGTTCGCCGCCGACGTCGCCGACGACGCGCGCGTCGAGGCGCCCGCTGTCGTTTGGGAGTACACGACGAGGCGCGTGCTCACCCTCGCCGACGTGACGGCGATCAAGATCACCGACGTCGACGCGCTGCGTGCGGCCGGCATCGACCCCGCCGAGGTCGCCGCGGTGTTCGCCCCCGTCATGTTCGACCAGGTCTTCACGCGCGGACGCTTTCACGCCGACCCGCATCCGGGCAACATCTTCGTGACGCCCGAGCCCGGCGGCGGGTGGCACCTCACGTTCGTCGACTTCGGCATGATGGGCGAGGTCTCGCCGCGCTTGCGCGCCGGCTTGCGGCGCCTGATGATCGCCGCAGCCGCGCGCGACGGCAAGGCGCTCGTCGACGCCGTGCGCGAGGTCGGCGTGCTGCTGCCCGGGACCGATACGACCGAACTGCAACGGGCGCTCACGCAGCTGTTCGCGCGGTTCGGCGGCATGGGTTTCGCAGAGCTCCGCGAGGTCGACCCGCGCGAGTTCCGCGCGTTCGCCGACGAGTTCGGCGACATGGTGCGCACCCTCCCGGTGCAGCTGCCCGACAACTTCCTGCTGATCATGCGGGCCATGTCGCTCACCTCGGGCGTGTGCAGCTCGCTCGATGCCCGGTTCAACCTGTGGGATGCCGTCGAACCCTACGCCGCGAGGCTGCTGCGGGAGGAGAGCGCCGGAATCATCCGCGACACCCTCGCGCAGGCGATGTCGACGGCGGCGACGCTCATGCGCATGCCCGGTCGGCTCGACGATCTGCTTACCCGCATCGATGAAGGGCGGATGCCGCTGAGCGACCCCCGCGCCGACAAGCGCGCGTCGCGGTCGGAGCGGCTCGGTCGTCGCGTCCTTGGCGCTGTGCTGTTCGCGGGGCTGCTCGTGGCCGGCGCCGTGACGCGCGAGGCGGATGCGGTGCTGGGTGCTGTGCTCATGTGGAGTTCGGCCGTGCCCGGCCTGTACGCCGTCTTCGGGGGAGCGCTCGGCCGGCGCTGAGCGCTGGCGCAGTCGGGGCGACGAGCGTGCGGGATAGACTCGCCCGCGCACCCGCCCCCGATTTCTCCGGAGCTTCGTCATGCCCGCACCCGCTGCGCACCCACGCATCGAGCCGACCGTGTTGCAGGCGCTGCGCAGTCCGCGCATGCTGACACGCGAAGTGCTCGCCGGCGTCGTGGTCGCCCTCGCACTCATCCCCGAGGCGATCGCGTTCTCGATCATCGCCGGCGTCGACCCGCGCGTCGGCCTGTTCGCCGCGTTCGTGATGGCGGTCTCGATCGCGTTCCTCGGTGGGCGACCGGCGATGATCTCTGCGGCGACCGGCGCCGTGGCGCTGGTGATCGCGCCGGTCATGCGCGACCACGGGCTGGACTACCTCTTGGCGACCGTGATCCTCGCCGGCATCCTCCAACTCGCGTTCGGGCTGCTCGGCGTCGCAAAGCTCATGCGCTTCCTGCCGCGTTCGGTCATGGTCGGATTCGTCAACGCGCTCGCGATCCTCGTCTTCACCGCCCAGCTGCCGCAGCTGATCGATGTGCCGTGGGCCGTGTATCCGCTGACGGCCGCGGGCCTGGCCATCATCTGGCTGTTTCCCAAGCTCACGCGCGCGGTGCCGGCGCCGCTCGTCGCGATCGTGGTCCTCACCGTCGTGGTCGTCGTCTTCGGCATCCACGTGCCGACCGTCGGCGACCAGGGCGCACTGCCGGATGCGTTGCCGATTCCGTTTCTGCCCGACGTGCCGTTCACGCTCGAGACACTGCAGATCATTGCCCCATACGCACTGGCGATGGCGCTCGTGGGGCTCATTGAATCGCTGTTGACGGCGAAGCTCGTCGACGACATCACCGATACCCACTCCTCGAAGACTCGCGAGGCGTTGGGGCAGGGTGGTGCGAACATTCTCGCCGGACTGTTCGGCGGCATGGGCGGGTGCGCCATGATCGGCCAGACGATGATCAACGTGAAGGTGTCGGGAGCCCGCACCCGCATCTCGACGTTCGTCGCCGGTGCGTTCCTGCTCGTCTTGGTGCTGGCGCTCGGCGACGTCGTCGCGGTCATTCCGATGGCGGCGCTCGTGGCGGTGATGATCGTCGTGTCGATCGTGTCGTTCGACTGGCACTCGGTGCGTCCGGGCACACTTCGACGGATGCCGCTCGGTGAGACGATCGTCATGCTCAGCACCGTCGCCATGACAGTCTGGACCCACAATCTGGCGATCGGTGTCGGCGCGGGGGTCGTGGTCGCCATGGTTCTGTTCGCCCGCCGCGTGGCGCACTTCACGACCGTCACGCGCGAGGTCGTCGAAACGGATGCCGGGCAGCTCGCTCGATACCGGGTCGACGGCGAATTGTTCTTCGCATCGAGCAATGACCTCACGACCCAGTTCGCGTACTCGCAGGATCCGCAGCGCGTGCAGATCGACCTCACCCGCTCACACGTCTGGGACGCGTCGAGCGTCGCTGCGCTCGACGCCATCACGACGAAGTATCGGCGCTACGACATCGAGGTGGAGCTCGTCGGCATGAACGCCTCGGCGAGGGCGTTCCATGAACGGCTGACGGGCGGGCTCGGCGCTGACTGATCAATGCGTGAGCGGGAGCTCGGTGTCAGATCCAGCCTTGTTGCCACGCGCGTTCGGCGGCCTCGTGCCGCGACGCGGCGTCGAGCTTGGTCATCGCGGACGACAGGTAGTTGCGCACCGTGCCGGGCGCCAGGTGCAGGCGATCGGCGATCTGCTGCACGCTCAGCGTTGACCGGCTGTGGCGCATCACGTCGAGTTCGCGGTCGGTGAGCGGGCAGCGCTCCGCCGACAATGCGGTCGCCGCGATCTCAGGATCGACGTAGCGCTTGCCGGCCGCGACAGCCCGGATGACATCGGCGAGCTCCTCGGCGGGGGTCGACTTGGGGACGAACCCCGACACTTTCGACGCGAGGGCTCGCCGCAGCACGCCCGGGCGCGCGTGCCGGGTCACGATCACCACCCTGGTCGAGACGCGGGCGAGGATCCGCGTCGCCGCCTCCAACCCGTCGGCCTCGGGCATCTCGAGGTCGAGCAGGCACACGTCGGGGCGGTGCTCGAGGGCTTGCTCGACGGCGATCGAGCCGTTCTCGGCGGTCGCGACGACCTCGATGTCGGGCTCGAGGGAGAGCAGCGCGACGAGCGCGCCGCGGATGAGGTGCTCGTCGTCGGCGACCAGCAGGCGGATGCCGGGGTTTGGCGTCGCGGTGCCGCTCACGCCGCACCGCCCGGTGCCGTCGGCCCGACCGTGAGCGGTGGCGCGTCCGGGAGCGCCGCTCGAAGGCGGAACCGGCCCTGCGCGACGCCGCTGACCAGCGTGCCACCCGCCGCCGCGACCCGCTCACGCATGCCCGCGAGACCGGAGCCGCCCGAATCGCCGGGCTCGTCGCTGACGCCGTCGTTGACGATCTCGATCACCCAGCCGTCGGCTCCGCCATCCACCACGATCGTCACCTCACTCGCCTCGCTGTGGCGCAGGATGTTGGTGGTCGCCTCGCGCACGACGGACGCGAGTGCGCCGCGCACGGCGGCATCCGTCGGCAGGTCGCCCAGCCGCAGCAGGCATCGCGCGCCACTGGCTGTCAGCACTTCGCGCGCGTTCTCGAGCTCGTCGTCGAGCGACACCTGCCGGTACCCCGCGACGAGGGATCGGGTCTCTTCGAGCGCCTGCTTGGCGATCGTGCGCACCTCGTGGATGTTCTCCCGCGCGGCCTCGACGTCGGCGGCCAGCAGCCGCTCGGCGAGTTCGGCTTTCAGCGAGATCACCTGCAGGTGGTGTCCCTGGATGTCGTGCAGGTCGGCGGCGAACCGCAGTCGCTCCTGCGCGACGGCGAGCTGTCCGGCCGAGCGACGGTGGCGGTCGAGCTCGACCACGATCTGCCACCACCACAGGCCCGAAATGAGCATGAACGGCATCGCGATGCCGTACACGATCATCGGCGTGACATTGGGGGCGGCGGCGACCTGACCTGTGGACGAGGCGAGCACCATGTGGCCTGCGAACACCAACGCGCCCAGCAGCACCGTCGTCCAGCGCCACGGGTGGGGGAACAGGCTCGCGATGAGACACATCGCCGTCCACAGTGCCGCACCCGAAAGGAGCGCGGTCTCAGGTGTGAACAACCCGATCGTCCAGACGGCGATCGCGCTCGCCAGCAGCGCCGTCACCCATGCAGGATGCGGCAGGCCGCCCCCGCGCCCGACCTGCAGAAACCAGCAGAACCGCACCTGCACGGCGCCGGCGACGAGCTGCAGCACGATCACCGTGGTCACCAGTGGCGTGTTCGGTTCGTCGGCGCCGGCGAGGTTGTCGAACATGAGCAGCGCGATGAACGCTGCATAGAAGCCGACGAAGAACACGAAGGACGCGAGCGTGTACAGCCAGGTGGAGCGCACGCTGCGCGAACTGTCACGCGCGGGGCGCCGGTCGGGGCTCATGGCACCGAGCGTAGAGCAGTGACAAATGTCATCGTCCGACGTGCGAAATCGACGGGCAGCAGGTGACATCGCGCCACTGCCGCCGACGGCGACGGTCTCGAAGGATGGACACATCGCCCGCTCCGGAGCCCTCCGGCGCGGCCCACGACTCCGAGAGGACACGTCATGATCGAGGCGCTGCAGGACTTCGCCGGATCCTTCCCCACCTACATCCAATGGCTCGCCGTCATGCTCGTCGCTGCGATCCCGTTCGTCGAGTCCTACTTCGGCGCGATCATCGGTGTCGTCATCGGTCTGCCGCCGGTGGTTGCGGTCGCGGCAGCCGTCGTCGGCAACGTCATCTCGATGCTCGCGTTCGTGATGTCGGCATCGCGTGTGCGTGAGAAGGTCGTCGCGGGCCGCCGCACGACGGCCGGAGCAGGCGGTGTGGCCATCGCTGAGCATGAGCCCGTTGCGCAGGAGTCTGCCCGTCGGCAGAAGTTGCGTCGCGCCTTCGACCGCTTCGGCGTGCCGGGGGTGAGCCTGCTCGGCCAGACCATCCTTCCGAGCCAGATCACCTCGGCGGCGATGGTGTCGTTCGGCGCGAACCGCAACACGGTCATCGTGTGGCAGATCGTCTCGATCATCCTCTGGGGTACCGTGTTCGGCGTCCTGGCCTCGCTCGGCGTCTACATCACGCGCTGAGCAGGCACCGTCTTGGCCTGACAGAAGACGAATCGATCCGTCGCCGCCCACCGGTGCTCGTCGTCGCAGCGGTATCCGCGCAGCCAGGAGACCCCCTCGAGGACCCGAAGGTAGAAGCCCTTCGGGTCTTCGTCGTCGGCGCTCGGCGGCGGTGAGGCGACCGTCACGGACCCATCGGGTGCGCGCCCCGCCGACAGTTCGGCGTCCGAGGATGGGCGCTGATCGCTCCACGCCAACCGCAGATACGGAGCGGTCGCGGCCGGACACGGCCCCAATCCGCGCACCTCGGCCGCGGCGAACACAGCGCTCAACGACCCACCCTCCGAGAGTCCGAGGTCTGCGACGGAGACTTCGGTGAGCGTCAAGGACTGGCCCGCGCCATCCTGCACGTCGATCTGATCGAGCAGGGTGCGGGCATGTGCATTGAGCTGCACGCCCGCATGCCGCAACGCACTCGTCAGCTCCTCCTGGTTCAGCGATCCGAGCGTGAGTCGAAAGGTGCGTTGGGTCGCCGTGTGATCCATGACACCATTGTGCGTTGCTCCGCTCACGACGCCGCGACGATCCAGGTCAGCAGCGCCAGGGCGAGGCAGGCCGGCGCCATCGTCCAGCGCTCGGCGGGGCTGCGGGATGCCAGATTCATCACGACGCCGACCGAGAAGTACCCGAACAGGACCCACGCCGCGACCCCGGCGAAGGCGCCCGATCCGCCCGCGAGCACCCCGGCCCGGGCCAGCAGCAGCCATGCGAAACCGGCGTAGAGCGCGACCGAGAGTGCGCTGCCGATGCGCAGGTGGCGGGGGAGGACCTTGTGCCCACCACCCCACACGAACCGTCCCCACGGGGCGCCCGCAGCGACGCACGCCTGGAGCCCGGCCAGCGCTGTCAGGAGTGCGACCGCGATCCAGGCGGCGATCACGGCCACAGGAACACCGCAAACAAGAAGACGGCGTAGACGATCGCCGCGGTGACGGCCACGGCGCCGGCCGGCCGTACCCACCCGCCGCGCACCGCCGCGATCGTGAATGCGACGGTCAGCAGCGCCCACACCAGGGTGTGCCCGTGGTCGACGATCGCCGCACGCACCCCCGTGGCCGCTTCGACCGCGACGCCGTCGCCGACGGTCGCGAAGATCGCGGTGACGAGGGCCGCGCCGACGGCCGCGATCACGAACAGGGGGCGTCGTGAGCGACGGGCGGTGGTCACGGCGTCACGCGTCCGAGCTCGTCGGCCCAGGCTCGCATGAGTGCGTGGGCGCGCAGGCCGTAGTCGAGGGTCGCACGCTGGAACGCGTACACCTCGAGATGTTCTGCGGGAACGGATACTGCGGCGGCATCGACCTCGACGGCCAGCGCATCGAGCTTCGCCTGCGCCTGCGCTGCGTGCGTTCGGATGAGGTCGATGACCGTGTCTCGGTCTGCCGTGTCGAGCCGGCCGAGCAGGAAGACCTTTGCGAGCATCACGGTCTCGGCATCCGCGGTGTCGGCGATCGGCTCCCGCATCCACTCGCGCCATCGGGTCTGCCCTGCAGGCGTGACGGCGTAGAGCTTGCGGGCTCGGGCCGAGCTCGTGTCGTCCGAGACGGTCACGTCGCCCTGGTCGACGAGTTGCCGTAGGGCGCGCTGCAGGGCGCCGAAACTCGCGCTGTAGAACAGCGAGATGCCCGCGCCGAACCGCTTGCGCAGGTCGTACAGCGACTGCGGACCGTCGAGGAGCAGGCCCAGAATGACGAACGGCATCGACACCACCTCCGATATCCCTCTGAGAGATATAGATATCCCTTGGAGTGATGTCAGTCAAGGGGGAGCGCGGGCGACGGGTGCCGATGCGGCCAGTGATAGGATCTCCGACGGAAGTGTGTCCGAGCGGCCTAAGGAGCATGGCTGGAATCCATGTAGGCGGGGTAACTCGCCTCGCAGGTTCAAATCCTGTCACTTCCGCCACGAGATGAGCGTCTCGCCCCCGACGGGGTGAGGCGCTCTTTCGTTGCGCGTGCAGATCCGCTTCCCGCGATTGGGAACAAAGTGCGCAAGCGAGGGCGTTGTCATCAGGCGTCATGCACGTGCATTCGACGCGCGACGGCGCATAGCGTCGTATCGCACCACCGGCACGCAGCACCTGCGCCACCCCCAGGAGAAACACTCGTGAGTTCCACCATCGCGGAGACCCCCGCGCGCACGCCCAAGCCCAAGAAGCCCTTCTACCGCTCGTTCGGCTTCCAGATCACCCTCGGCCTCGTCGCCGGCATCCTGCTCGGCCTGCTCGCGCTGCAGCTGGGCACCGACGCCGACGGCAACGCGAACGCGCTCGCCGCGACGCTCTCGACGATCGGCAGCTCGTACGTCACGCTGCTGAAGGTCGCGGTCGTCCCGCTCATCTTCCTGGCGATCGTCGCGAGCATCACGCAGCTGCGCAACGTCACCAACGCCGGCCGGCTCGCGGGTCAGACCCTGCTGTGGTTCGGTATCACGGCGCTCATCGCCGTCAGTATCGGCATCGTGCTGGGCGTCACCATCCAGCCAGGCGCGCGCGTCGACCAGACGCAGCTCGAAACCGGGGCGCCGTCCTCGGTGGGCACGTGGTGGAACTTCCTCCTCGGTCTCATCCCGCAGAACTTCCTCGGACTGACCGTCTCGACACGTGCCGACGAAGCCGGCGCGCTGACCTCGACCGTCGGCTTCAACGTGCTGCAGGTCATCGTGATCGCCGTCGCGGTCGGCATCGCCGCACTCAAGCTCGGCAAGCGGGCAGACACGTTCGTTGCGTTCACCGAATCGTTCCTCAAGGTCGTGCAGCGTGTGCTCTGGTGGATCATCCGCATCGCACCGCTCGGCACCCTCGGTCTCATCGGCTCCGCGGTCGTCACCTACGGCTGGAGCAAGCTGACGACGCTCCTGTGGTTCGCGGTCGCGATCTACATCGGCCTGGCTCTCGTGCTGTTCGTGGTCTACCCGATCCTGCTCAAGGTCAACGGCCTGTCGATCCGGCAGTACTTCTCCGGCGCATGGCCGGCGATCCAGCTCGCGTTCGTGTCGCGCTCCTCGATCGGCACGCTGCCGCTGACCCAGCGCGTGACCGAGCGCAACCTCGGTGTGCCGCGCGAGTACGCGTCGTTCGCCGTGCCGCTGGGGTCGACCACCAAGATGGACGGCTGCGCGGCGATCTACCCCGCGATCGCGGCGATCTTCGTCGCACAGTTCTTCGGCATCGAGCTGACCTTCGTGCAGTACCTGCTGATCGCGATCGTCTCGGTCGTGGGCTCGGCGGCCACGGCCGGCACCACCGGTGCGACCGTCATGCTCACCCTGACGCTGTCGACCCTGGGGCTGCCGCTCGAGGGCGTGGGCCTGCTGCTCGCGATCGACCCGATCCTCGACATGGGCCGCACGGCCGTCAACGTTGCGGGCCAGGCGCTCGTGCCGACGATCGTCGCCAAGCGAGAGGGCATCCTCGACCAGCAGTTGTATGACGCGCCGCGCGACGGCGAGCCGTTCGCCGACGACTCGGGCGATGACGTGCCCGAGCGTGAGGCCGACGAGGCCCCTGCCACTCGCAGCTGAGGCTCCGCACGCGAAGGGGATGCCGGAACTCCGGCGTCCCCTTCGTCGTCCCCGCCGCGTTGCTATTCGGCGGTGAGGAAGGACGGCGTCCGACGCACTTGCGCAGCGGCGGCGAAGGCGGAGCCGGGCCGCACGACGAGCGAGCGCGGGAGCAGCAGTGCGCGGGTGCGCAGCGCGGGCTCGGCGAAGTCGAGCATCGCTCGGCGCGCGGCGATCGCGTCGTCGACGAGCGCATCGCCGGACGGGCGGTCGCCGGGCGCGTAACTGGCGTGTTCGATGGCTTCGACGAGTCGGTCGACTTCGGCGCGCTTGGCGCCGAGCTTCACGAGTCGGCGCCCGAACACCCTGGGTGACTCGGCGGCGGGCGCGGGGGCCCCGAGATCGATGGCGGTGTTCTGCACGATGCGCCACGCCGAGGCGACGCTGCCGGCGGCTGCTCGCCGTCGAAGTCTGCGCTCGATGACCAGGCGCGCGAGGCCGGGCGCGGCAGCGACGGCCAGCAGCCCGCCAAGCGTGAACAGGTACGGACGCAGGTCGACGAGCCGGCCACCGCCGAGCGCGTCGGCACTGCCGGCCGGGTCCTGCGGGTCCAGCGGAGCGGCCGATGCGGAGGGTGTCGCTGCCGCCGTCGGCGTCGGTCCCGCGATGTCTTCGCCACCGGTGTCGGGAGCGGTCACCGACTCGGGCAGGAACGTCGTCTCGTTGCCGAGGCTCTTCGTCGGCTCGAAGCCGACCCAGCCGATGCCCCGGAAGTGCACCTCGGGCCACGCGTGCAGCTGCGCGGTGGTCGCCTCGGCGACCCGCTGCCCCTCTTCGATCTCGCCGGTGTAGCCGCCGGGCAGGAAGCCGATGACCACGCGCGCCGGCATGTCGAGCGACCGTGCCATCGTCGCGAATGCCGCGGCGAAGTGCACGCAGTAGCCGGCCTTGACCTGCAGGAACGCTTCGAGCGCCTCGGCACCCGTGCCGTCGAATCCCTCCTGCACCGGGGCCGTGAGCGAGTAGGTGAACTCGGGTCCGCGGAACCACGATTGCAGTGCGCGCAGCCGGTCGTAGTCGTTCGTCGCGTCTGCGGTCACCTCGCGCGCGAGCTCTTCGATGATCGCCGGGGTGTCGCCGGGCAACTGGGTGAGGTCGAGGCGGGTCTCGGTGATGCCCGCCTCGCTGTCCTGGATCTGCTCGCGCGTGGGGCGCGGCACATGTGTCGTGACGGTGTAGGCCTGGCCGCGGATGTTGCCTTGCGAGGTCAGCACGGTGCGGTTGTAGGCCATCGTGCGCCAGAATCCCTCGAGGCCGTCGACGCTGACGGCCGGGAACGGCATCGGAGCCCACGCCGACGACAGTTGGGTGACTTCGATCGTCGTCTCGTATTCGGTGACCCGCACGCCTTCGTCGGCCGTCACCTCCTCGAACGCGCTGTCTTCGAGTTGGGCGGTGCGCTGACGATCGGGCTGCCACACCTCGCCGTCGAACGTCGACAGGGTGGCGATGCGCAGATACGGCAGGTCGGTCGCGTTGGTGCGGTAGCGCAGCACCGGCGTCTCGGCCGGCTGGCGCAGATCATCGCCCAGCTCGAGGGTCGGATCGATCGTGGTGAGGGTGCCGGGGCCGGTCGCGCTCAGCACGGGTTCGGGCAGGATCGGGGTCGTGATGAGCGATCCGGTGATGGCGACGACGCCGATGCCCGCCGCGAGCGCCGTGACACCGCCGCGGCCCGTTCCGGGTGCTTCCCTCGTGCGGGTCTCGGCCCGGATCGTGTAGAGCACGGCCGCCGACAACAGCGCGAACGACAGGACGTTCACGCCCGAGGGCACGGCGACGGCGGGAATCACCCACACCGCGATGAGGGCCACGGTCGCCAGCAGCGGCATCCGCGCGGTGATGACGACGTGGTCGAGCGCGATCGTGAGGATGCCGACGGCCGTCACGATGAGGGCCGTCATCGGTGCCGTCGGTTCGAGTGGGGCGGTGCCCATGATGATCTGCGTCGTGGCCACTTCGACCATCGTGGGCACTTCGCGGAGCGTGTCGACGGTGGGAACCAGACCGAACCAGGCGGTGTCGCGGAAGTACATGAACGTGATCGCGACGACCCACAGTGCCAGTTCGATGATCGTCACGGCCGCCGTCGGCACACGCAGGCGGCGCGCGACCCAGCCGGCCGCGAGCAGTCCGCCCGCGACGAAGACGGACTGCCACAGCCAGCCGGCGACCTCGATGACGCCGGTGAGCGGCACGATCGCGGCGGCCAGCGCTGCGAACAGGCCGATCGCGAGTCGCGTCGTGCCGCCACGGGTCGGTGCGCGGCGGTCGGGACTGCCGTCAGCGGACACGGGAGAACCTCCGGTCGAGGGCGGCATCCCAGGCGGCGGCGAGGTCGGCGCCGGCCGGGACGGATGCCGCGTGCCAGCCGCCTTCGTGCTGCCTGGCGATCTGTGCGTCGGCGGCGCCCACGGCCAGCATGATCGGCAGTGTGCTGTGGTGCGCGAGTGCGGGCAGGACGGCGGCGTCGCGGTCGTCGAGCGAGCCGGTGACGAGGACGAGCGGGCCCGTGATGGTGCCGGCGAACAGCCGGAGCAGGTCTTCTGCGGCTGTGTCACCGCGGCTGACGATCGTCGCGGCGGCGACGGCGAGCCCTTCGACTTCGATCGTGTCGCCGCTGTCGATCGCCGGGGCGAACTCGGTCCCGTCGGCGTCGATGACGGTCACGAGGTATCCCTCGTGGACGAGGCGCGAGACGGCCGAGACGAACGCCGAGACCGCCGTTTCGAAGGCGGGGTCCTCACCGGGGGTCTGCGCGGCGACCGGCGCGAATCGCCTGCGGCTGCGGTCGAAGACGACGATCGCCTCGGGTGTGGATTCCTGCTCCTCCTGCCGCACCATCAATTCGTCGCGGTGGGCGCTCGCGCGCCAGTGGATGCGGCGCATCGAGTCGCCCGACATGTACGCGCGGGGGATGAGGTTGTCAGATCCCTGGCCCAGCTCGTTGGTCTCGGAGTGCAGACTGCCCCCGGCTTCACCCGGCAGTTCGGTGAGCGGCCCGAGGTCGACGATGGCGGGCGCGACCGTCAGCGGCGTCGGCTCGCCGATCGTGTGGCGGCGGCGGGCGAATCCGAACGGGTCGGTCGCCGACACCGAAAGCGGGCCGACCATGCGCACGCCTCGGCGGACGGCGCGCATGCGGTAGCGCAGTTCGACGACACGATCCGATCCCATGCCCGACCCGATCGCGGGGAGGACGCCGGTCGCGTCACCGCTGAGTCCGGCATCGATGCGGTCTTCCCAGAGTCCCTGTGTCATGGGCAGCGCGGAGCGGATCTCGACCCGTGCGCGCACATCGACGTCTTCGCCCGTTGTGGCCACGTCGGGGTGGAACGCGCGGATGATCTTCTCGGTGCGCCGGATCAGATACAGCGTCGCGACGCTCGCCGCCGTCACCGCGAGCAGCAGCACCGCGACATAGAGCAGTTCGGTCACGTTGAACTCGTGGGCGAGCACGAACGCGGTGACGGCGAGCGCGACGGCGCCGGTGCCCCGAAGGGTCAGCGGCCACGACTTCAGCCATCTCATGCGTTCGTCCCCAGTCCTCGTCTGTGCTGGCCGCCGATCAGCGTGTCATCGCGTCGCCAGCGGCACCCGCACGCTCGAGGCGATCGATTCGAGCGCTGCGCGGATCGTGTCGGCCCCCGAACGGCCACGGCTGACACCCGCGCCGCGTGCGGCGATCATGCGGTGCGCCAGCACCGGTTCGAGCAGGTCTGCGAGATCGTCGGGAATGACGAACTCGCGTCCGTCGAGGGCCGCCCACACCTTCGCGGCACGCACGAGCTGCAGCGTCGCACGGGGGCTCGCGCCCAGGCGAAGGTCGGGATGCTGGCGCGTGGCGCGGGCGAGCGCGACGGCGTACTCCTCGACCGCGGGGGAGACGTGCACGCTGCGCGCGAAGGCGATCATCTCGCGAACCCGCGGCGACGTCGTGACGGGCGAGAGCTGCGAGAGCGGGTTGACGGTGTCGCGCTGGCGCAGCATGAGCGCTTCGTCGGCGGCATCCGGGTAGCCCATCGAGATGCGCATCATGAAGCGGTCGCGCTGTGCTTCGGGCAGGGCGTAGGTGCCCTCCATCTCGAGCGGGTTCTGCGTCGCGACGACGAGAAACGGCTCGGGCAGCACGTGGCTCGTGCCGTCGACGGTGACCTGCCGCTCTTCCATCGCCTCCAGCAGCGCCGACTGCGTCTTGGGGGAGGAGCGGTTGATCTCGTCGGCGATCACGATGTGCGCGAAGATCGCGCCCGCCTTGAACTCGAACTCGCGGTCGACGGGGTTGTAGACGCTCACGCCGGTGACATCGCCCGGCAGCAGGTCTGGCGTGAACTGGATGCGGCGCACGGTCGCTTCGACCGATGCGGCCAGTGCACGCGCGAGCATCGTCTTGCCGACGCCCGGCACGTCTTCGATGAGCAGGTGGCCCTCCGCGAGCAGACACACGAGCGCGGCCCGCACGGCATCCGGCTTGCCGTCGATCACCCGGGTGACGGATTCGACGATGGCGTCGGTCGCCTCGGCGAACGAGTCCCTCGTGATCGACGTTGCGGACGGGTCTGACATGCGTCCCCCTCGGGTCAGCCGTGCGTTCGGGTTGCGGCGCGTCGATGCCCCGCTGGCTCGATCGTAGCCCGGGGCCCGTGGCAGCGGGGTGTCGCCGGCTGGGTGATCGCCGGGAGGAGGAGGCCTCGAGATCTTGTTAGACTGGTCGCAGCTCTCCGCGAGGCGGCATCCAGGCCAACTCCCCCAGGACGGAAACGTAGCAAGGGTAACCGGGCTCTGCCGGGTTCGCGGAGAGTCTTCTTTTTGCCCCGAGTCCCGGATCGTGTCGTCACGGAGTTGCCTTCGTGGGCCGCAGGATCCAGACTCGGGGAGGCGTCGCCGCCACACCGCCATGAGCACCTCTTCGCCGCAGTCCACGAGCACCTCGACCGGAAGCATCGCCCTGGTCGGACCCGGCCGTCTCGGTCGGGTGCTGGCGCGCGCCCTGACCGCGTCCGGATGCGAGGTGCACGGGCCTGTCGGACGCACCGACGCGGTACCGGCTGCCGACGTCGTGCTCCTCTGTGTGCCGGACGAGCAGATCACGACAGCCGCGGCCAAGGCCCGGCAGGTGCCCGGCGCGCTGGTGGGGCACACCTCGGGCGCGACAGGACTCGACGATGTCGACTTCGGCATCCACCCGTTGCAGACGATCACCGGCGACGAGTCCGGTGACGCGTTCCCAGGTGCCGCGTGCGCCGTCGCCGGAAGAACCGATGCGGCCCTCCAGGCCGCCGTGCTCGTGGCGGGGATGATCGGCGCCCACCCGTTCGAGATCGCCGACGAGCAGCGCGCCGGGTATCACGCGGCCGCCTCGCTCGCGTCGAACGCGCTCGTCGCGCTGCTCGACGCCGCCGAGCGCGCGGCCGACGCGGCGGGTGTTCCGGATTCGCGGACGGCGCTCGCCCCGCTCGTGCGACGAACCGTCGAGAATTGGATCGCGACCGGCGCGGCCGCACTGACCGGCCCGGTCGTTCGTGGCGACGAGAGGACGGTGGCACGCCAGCGGGCCGCGCTGCAGGACTCGACCCCCGACCTCGTGCCGCTCTTCGACGAACTGACGACACGGATGCGAGTCCTTGCGGCTGAGAGGGACACACGATGAGGATCATCCGCACGGTGCACGAGGTGCGCGTCGCGGTCGCCGAGGCGCGCGCAGCGGGGCGCATCGTCGGCCTGGTCCCCACGATGGGTGCGTTCCATGCCGGACACCTGTCCCTCATGCAGGTCGCCCGAACGCAGACCGACCTCGTCGTGGTGTCGTTGTTCGTCAACCCGACGCAATTCGCCGCCGGTGAAGACCTGAGCGCATACCCGCGCGACGAGCAGCGTGACGCCGATATGGCGCGGGGTGAAGGCGTCGACATCCTCTTCGCGCCCGAACCCGCCGAGGTGTACCCCGACGGATTCTCGACGACGATCCACGTCTCGAGCATCACCGACGTGCTGTGCGGTGCGACCCGCGGACCGCAGCACTTCGACGGGGTGGCGACCGTGGTCGCCAAGATGCTGGGCATGGTGGCCCCCGATGTCGCCTTCTTCGGGCAGAAGGACGCACAGCAGGTGCTCGTGGTGCGCAGACTCGTGCGCGACCTCGACATCCCCGTGCGCATCGAGGCGTGCCCGATCGTGCGTGAGCCCGACGGACTCGCGATGAGCTCCCGCAACGTCTACCTCGACCCGGCTGCGCGTGTGCAGGCCACCGCGCTCCAGCGGGCGCTCGCCGCCGCAGACGCCGCAGCGAAGGCGGGGGAGCGGGATGCCGCAGTGCTCGTCGCCGCGGCCGCCGCTGTCCTGGCGGACGCCGGCATCGAGCCCGAATATCTCGAACTGCGTGCGACCGACGACCTGCGACTGCTGGATCGGGTCGAGGAAGAGGGGCTGCTGGCCGTCGCCGCTCGCGTCGGCGGCGCACGCCTCATCGACAACTGCGTGCTGCGGCCGAACTGACCGCCACAGACGACCACCTGAGAGGACCGCCCGATGCGACGCACCATGCTGAAGTCGAAGATCCACCGCGCCACGATCACGGCGAGCGACCTGAACTATGTCGGATCGATCACGATCGACCCCGACCTGCTCGAAGCCGCCGACATCCTGCCCCACGAGCAGGTGCACGTCGTCGACGTCGACAACGGCTCTCGCTTCGAGACGTACACGATCGAGGGCGTGCGGGGCTCGGGCGCCGTACAGGTCAACGGTGCGGCCGCACGCCTCGTGCACCCGGGGGACACCGTCATCGTCATCTCCTACGCCGACTACTCCGCCGAAGACCTCGAGGGCTACGAGCCTGTCGTGGTACACGTCGACCGCAACAACTGCATCGTGGCCGTCGACGATGCGGTCGCCGAGCTCGCCCTGGCGGGAGCGCGATGAGCACGCACGGGGCGCCGCAGCGCCGGTCGCTGGGCGATCTGGCGGCGCTGAAAGCGCGCGGCGAGCCGATCGTCATGGTGACCGCCTACGATCATCCGGGTGCGCGGGTCGCAGAGGCCGCCGGGGTCGATGTCGTCCTGGTGGGCGATTCCGCGGCCATGACTGTGCTCGGGTACGACAGCACCGTCCCGGTCACGGTCGACGAGATGATCATGCTGACCCGCGCAGCGCGGCGCGGTTTGTCCACGCCGCTGCTGGTGGCCGATCTGCCGTTCGGTTCGTACGAAGCCAGCGACGAGCAGGCGGTCGCGACGGCGCTGCGGTTCGCGAAGGAGACCGGCTGCGACGCCGTCAAGGTCGAACGCGGTGGTGCCACCGTCGACCGTGCCCGCGCGATCGTGCGGGCGGGTGTTCCCGTCGTCGGACACGTCGGGCTGACACCGCAGACGGCCGTCGCGCTCGGCGGCTACCGCGCGCAGGGTCGCACCGCCGAAGACGCGCGAGGAGTGCGCGACGATGCGCTCGCGCTGCAGGATGCCGGGTGCGTCGCGATCGTGTTCGAAGCGATCCCCGCAGAAGTCACCGAGGCGATCATGCCCGTCATGCGCGTGCCCGTGATCGGCATCGGCGCGGGCGCGGCGACCGACGGTCAGGTGCTCGTCTTCCACGACCTGCTGGGGCTCGGAGAAGGCCCGCAGGCGCGGTTCGTGCGCCGCTATGCCGACCTGCGCGCCGACATGATCGCCGGCGTCGCAGCGTACGCCGCGGACGTACGCGAGCGTCGCTATCCGGCATCCGAGCACACCTACGCGATGCGCCCGGGCGAAGCCGACCGGCTCGGCGAGGTGCTGGGCGAATAGTCCCGGGCGCGTCCCGATGAGGTCGCCCTAAACTGGAACCGTGGCACAGAGCATCTACCTCACGTCGGCAGAAGGTCACTCGGGAAAATCCACGATCGCGCTCGGCGTGCTCGACTCCCTCAGCCGCGCCACGCCCCGCGTCGGCGTGTTCCGGGCGATCGCCCGCTCGACCGAGGAGCGCGACTACGTGCTCGAGATGCTCCTCGACCACGACGGTGTCGACCTCGCGTACGACGACTGCATCGGTGCCACCTATGACGAAGTGCGGGCAGACCCCGACGCGGCGCTCGCCCGCATCGTCGAGCGCTACAAGGCCGTCGAGGCGCAGTGCGACGCGGTCGTCATCGTCGGCAGCGACTACACCGATGTCGGCAGTCCCGCAGAGCTCGGCTACAACGCGCGCATCGCCGCGAACCTCGGCGCACCGGTATTGCTGGTGCTCAGCGGGCAGCGCTCCGAGGGCGAGGGTGCGCGCACGCCCGCACAGATGGGGCACCTCACGTCGCTCGCACTCGGCGAGATCGCGCATGAGCGGGCCGGCCTGTTCGCCGTCATCGTCAATCGGGCGGCGCCCGACGAAACGGATGCCGTCGTCGCCGCCGTCCGCGCGGTCGTCGATGCCGATGCCGCCGACCGCGGCGTCGGCGTGTGGGCGGTGCCCGAAGACGACTACCTCGTCGCGCCGTCGGTGCGCGACGTCATGCGTTCGCTCGATGCCCGACTGCTGAAGGGTGATGAGGCGCTGCTCTCACGTGAGGTGCTGCACGTCGTCGTCGCAGGCATGGGCATGGACAATGTGCTGCCGCGACTGTCGGAGAGCGCGATCGTGACGATCGCCGCCGACCGCACCGATGTGCTCGTGGCGACCGTGCTCGCGCACGCGTCGGGAACCTTCCCGGCGCTGTCCGGCATCGTGCTCAACGGACCATTCGCCCTCCCCGAACCCGTCGACCGTCTGATCGACGGATTCACTTCGTCGCTGCCCATCCTCGCGTGCGACCTCGACACCTACGAGACGGCCCGACGCATCGTCCACACGCGGGGAAGGCTCGCCGCCGATTCGCAACGCCGGTACGACACCGCGTTGAGCCTGTTCGAGCAGCACGTCGACACCGACGAGCTCGTGCGATCGATCGGCGTCGCGACGAGCGACGTCGTCACGCCGCTCATGTTCCAGTACCAGTTGGTCGAGCGCGCCCGCGGTGACCGCAAGCGCATCGTGCTGCCCGAGGGCGGCGATGACCGTGTGCTGCGCGCCGCGGCGACCGTGCTCGCACGTGGTGTGGCCGACATCACGATCCTCGGCGAAGAGATCGAGGTGCGAAACCGCGCACTCGAACTCGGCCTCGACCTGCGTGCTGCGCAGGTGCTGAGCCCGTTCGACGCGGTCCACGTGCACAAGTTCGCCGAAGAGTATGCCCGGCTCCGGGCACACAAGGGGGTGACGCTCGGCCAGGCCGCCGACACCGTCACCGACGTGTCGTACTTCGGCACGATGATGGTGCACCTGGGCTTGGCTGACGGCATGGTCTCGGGGGCGGCGCACACGACGGCGCACACGATTCGGCCGTCGTTCGAGATCATCAAGACCCGGCCCGGTGTCTCGGTCGTCTCGAGTGTCTTCCTCATGGCGCTCGCCGACCGCGTGCTTGTCTACGGCGACTGTGCTGTGATCCCCGATCCCACCTCGACGCAGCTCGCCGACATCGCGATCTCATCCGCGGCGACCGCGACGCAGTTCGGCATCGATCCGCGCATCGCCATGCTGTCGTACTCGACGGGCGAGTCCGGGTCGGGTGCCGACGTCGACAAGGTTCGCGAGGCGACCGCGTTCGTCCGCGAACGTGCGCCCGAACTGCTCGTGGAGGGCCCCATCCAGTACGACGCCGCGGCGGACGCCGCCGTCGCGAAGGCGAAGATGCCGGGGTCGCAGGTCGCTGGACGGGCGACGGTGTTCGTCTTCCCCGATCTGAACACCGGCAACAACACCTACAAGGCGGTGCAGCGTTCTGCCGGCGCCGTCGCGATGGGACCGGTGCTGCAGGGCCTCAACAAGCCCATCAACGACCTCTCCCGCGGTGCGCTGGTGGAAGACATCGTCAACACGATCGCGATCACCGCGATCCAGGCGCAGACCTCGGCGGGTGCCGCATGAGCATCGTCCTGGTCGTCAACAGCGGTTCGTCGTCGTTCAAGTACCGTCTGCTCGACATGGCGACCGAGCAGGTGCTCGCGTCGGGCCTCGTCGAACGCATCGGGCAGCGACACGGTGCCGCCCATCACACGGTGCACGCCGCAGCCTTCGCCAGTGAGGGCTCGACCGGCGAGGGCCCCGCGCCGACGGTGACCGATGCCGAGTATTCGTGGGACGAGCCGATCGCCGACCATACGGCGGGCTTCGCGCTCATGCTCCGCGCCTTCGACGAGGCAGGGCCGTCGCTCGCAGACCATGCGCCGGTCGCCGTCGGGCACCGTGTCGTCCACGGTGGCGTGCGCTTCTTCGAACCGACGCTCGTCGACGACGGCGTCGAGATCAACATCGAAGACCTCGCCCGTCTTGCGCCGCTGCACAATCCGGGTGCCGTGCAGGGCATGCGCGCCGCGCGCGCCGCGTTCCCCGATGTGCCGCACGTCGCCGTGTTCGACACCGCCTTCCACCAGACCATGCCGCCCGAGGCATACACCTACGCGATCGACCGCGAACTGGCCGCGGCGCACCGCATCCGCAAGTACGGGTTCCACGGCACGAGCCACAAGTTCGTCAGCGAAGCCGCCGCGGCGCATCTCGGTCGCCCGCTCGAGAGCCTCCGGCAGATCGTGCTGCACCTGGGCAACGGTGCGTCGATGACGGCGATCGACGGCGGCCGCTCGATCGACACGTCGATGGGGCTCACGCCCCTCGAGGGCCTCGTCATGGGCACCCGTTCGGGTGACCTCGATCCGGCGGTCGTGATCCAGCTCGCCCGCCGCGCACGGATGTCGATCGACGATCTCGACGCGCTGCTGAACAAGAACAGCGGTCTGCAGGGGCTCGCCGGCGTCTCCGACATGCGCGACATCGTGCAGCGGCGCGGCGACATGGAGCCGTTCGCGACGCTCGCCTTCGACGTCTACATCCACCGCATCCGCGCGTACCTCGGTGCCTACCTCGCCCAGCTCGGCGGCGTCGACGTCGTCTCGTTCACCGCGGGAGTGGGAGAGAACTCCGCTCCCGTGCGCGCAGCGGCGCTCGAGACGTTCGGATTCGCCGGCATCCACCTCGACCGGGCCCGCAACGATGAGCGCGGTCGGGGCATCCGCGTCATCTCGACCGACGACTCGCCCGTCACGGTGCTCGTCGTACCCACCGACGAAGAGCTCGAGATCGCCCGCCAGACCCTCGAGGTGGCCGGCTGAGCCCGCGACGCGCCCGGGGAACAGCACGCTCACACACACGAAACACCACACGGCTACAGTGGCCAGGTGTCTTCAGATCCGACCGACCTGCCTGACCTCCTGACCTTCGACGGCGTGCTGTTCGACCTCGACGGCGTACTCACCCCAACGGCCGACGTGCACATGCACGCGTGGCAGACGATGTTCACCGAACTGTTCACTGCGTGGGACGTCTCGCCGCCCTACACCGAACGCGACTACTTCGAGTACCTCGACGGCAAGAAGCGCTACGACGGGGTCGCGAGCCTGCTGCGCTCCCGCGACATCGAGGTGCCGTGGGGCGACCCGTCCGACGCGCCCGCCGAAGACACGGTGTGCGGCATCGGCAACCGCAAGAACGAGGTCTTCACGCGAGTGCTGCGCAGCGAAGGCATCCAGCCCTACCCGGGGTCGTTGGCGCTCCTCGACATGCTCCAGCGTGCCGGCATGCCGGTCGGTGTCGTCTCCAGCTCGAAGAACGCCGAAGAGGTGCTCCGGGCAGCCGGCATCCGCGAAAGGTTCCCGGTGGTCGTCGACGGTGCGGTCGCCGAGCGCGACGGCCTCGCCTCCAAGCCCGCCGCCGACATGTTCGCCGCGGGCGCCCGCGGACTGGGGCTCGACCCTGCCCGCGTCGCGGCCTTCGAGGACGCCCATTCCGGTGTGCAGTCGGCCGCCGCCGCAGGCTGCGGTCTCGTCGTCGGTGTCGATCGTGGCGCCGGTGCCGATACGCTCATCGCCAGTGGCGCGCATGTCGTGATCGACGACCTGTCCGCCTACGTGGCGTGACCCGCCCCCGTCACCACTCGAGAGGCCTGTGATGATCGATCGCGATCGCTTCCCCGTCGACCCGTGGCGTCTGGTCGAGACCGAGTTCTCGCTCGACGACGTCGGTGTGACCGAAACCATCTTCGCCGTCGGCAACGGCTACCTCGGTCTGCGCGGCAATCACCCCGAAGGTCGCCATGCCCTCGAGCACGGCACCTTCATCAACGGGTTCCACGAGGTGTTCCCGATCCGCCACGCCGAGCAGGCGTTCGGGTTCGCCGAGACCGGCCAGACGATCGTCAATGCGCCGGATGCCAAGGTCATGCGCGTCTACGTCGACGACGAACCGCTCGCCTTCGACGTCGCCGATGTGCGCGAGTACGAGCGCGTGCTCGACTTCCGCACCGGCGTGCTCACCCGGCACGTGCGGTGGATGACCCCCAGCGGCAAGGACGTCGTCATCGACTTCGACCGCATGGTGTCGTTCGAAGAGAAGCACCTCGCCGTCATGCGCGTGACCGTCACGGTGCTCAACGCCGACGCGCCGGTGACCGTCAACTGTCAGCTCATCAACCGTCAGGACGGCGAAGACGTCTACGGCGGCACGCCCAAGCCGCATGCGGCGGCGGGTTTCGACCCCCGCAAGACCGAGAAGTTCCACGAGCGGGTGCTGCAACCGCAGGAGTACTGGCAAGACGGCCTGCGCTCCGCGCTCGCGTACCGCGTCGCCGAGTCGGGCATGACCCTCGCGCTCGTCGCCGACCACGTCATCGAGACCGAGAACGAGTACTCGGCCCGCACCCTCGTCGAACCCGACATCGCCAAGAACGTGTTCCGCGTGCAGGCGAAGGCGGGCGTGCCGGTCACCGTCACGAAGCTCGTGAGCTATCACACGTCGCGCGGCGTGCCCGCACGCGAACTGGTCGACCGGGGGCGCCGCACGCTCGACCGCGTGCTCGGCGAGGGCGTGCACACGCCGTTCGAGCGGCAGGCCGCCTGGTGTGAAGCGTTCTGGCAGCGTTCCGACGTGCAGATCGGTGGTCGCGACGATCTGCAGCAGGCGACCCGCTGGTGCCTGTTCCAGCTTGCGCAGGCTGCCGCGCGCGCCGACAGCCTGGGTGTGTCCGCCAAGGGTGTGTCCGGCTCGGGCTACAGCGGGCACTACTTCTGGGACACCGAGATCTATGTCCTCCCGTTCCTCGCGTACACGACGCCGCAGTGGGCGCGCAACGCGCTGCGCATGCGGTACCTCATGCTGCCTGCCGCCCGCCGCCGCGCGGCGATGCTGAACGAGGCCGGTGCGCTGTTCCCGTGGCGCACGATCAACGGCGAGGAGGCGTCGGCCTATTACGCCGCCGGCACCGCGCAGTACCACATCAACGCCGACGTCAGCTTCGCGCTCGCGAAGTACGTGCGGGCGACGGACGACACCGAGTTCCTGTACCGGGAGGGCGTCGACATCGCCGTCGAGACCGCCCGCCTGTGGGCCACGCTCGGCTTCTGGCGCTTCACCGAGAACGGCGACCCCGAGACGTTCCACATCCACGGCGTCACCGGCCCCGACGAGTACACGACGGTCGTCAACGACAACCTCTTCACGAATGTGATGGCTCGCTTCAACCTGCGGTTCGCAGCGCGCACGGTGCGCGAGATGGCGGCGGACGCGCCCGACGAGTACGTCGCCATGCTCGACCGGCTCTCGCTCGACCCCGCTGAAGCGGATGCGTGGGATGCTGCGGCAGAGGCGATGCACATCCCGTACAGCGAGGCCCTCGGCATCCACCCCCAGGATGCGGTGTTCCTCGAGCGCGAAGTGTGGGATCTCGAGAACACGCCGCGTTCGCAGCGCCCGCTGCTGCTGAACTTCCACCCGCTGGTGATCTATCGCTACCAGGTGCTCAAGCAGGCGGACGTCGTGCTGGCGCTGTTCCTGCAGGGCAACCACTTCACGCCCATCGAGAAGCTCAACGACTTCGAGTACTACGACCCGCTGACCACGGGGGATTCGACGCTGTCGGCGGTCGTGCAGGCGATCCTCGCGGCGGAGGTGGGCTATCAGGAGCTCGCGGAGCACTACTTCGAGCAGTCGATCTTCGTCGACCTCGGCGACCTGCACCACAACGCGTCCGACGGTGTGCACGTCGCGAGTGCGGGCGGGGTGTGGACGGCGCTCGTGAGTGGTTTCGGCGGCATGCGCGACCACTACGGCGAGCTGTCGTTCGACCCGCGTCTGCCTGCCGGATGGGACTCGCTCGCCTACACGCTGCACTGGCGCGGCACCCAGCTGAAGGTATCGCTCACAGCCGACGAGCTGTCGATCGCGGCGGGTGAGGGCGAAGACGTCGAGCTCAGCGTGCGCGGCACCGCCTACACCGCGGTCGCCGGTCAGACCCTGACCGTCCCGCTCGACGGCCAGGGCCCGGTGATCGCGGGGCGTCCGACGCTCGGCATGCTCGCCGAGTCGCGTCGTGATGACGGCTCCCGCCTGTCGGCGTCGGTGCCAACGAGCACCGCGACGACGGCGATCCCGACGATCGACGACGGACTCAGCCCGGTCGAGACGGTCGCCGACGTCCGTGCGCCCGACGACCACGACTCCGGCAGGTGAGACCGCGGAGCATCACCCCGTCAGCACGTCGACGCGGTCCTGCAACGGGGCCGTGAAGAACGCCAGTTCGAGTCGCATCGATCTGGCGAAGGCGGCATCCATCCGTGCCCGACCGGCAGCCGACGACGCGCGGGCGGCGGCGTCGGCGAATTCGATCGCGCGCCGCGTGCTCACGTCGAACGCCGGATCGCCGTAGGCGTCGAGCCAGTCCGCGAAGGCGTGCCCGTCGCGGGGGATCTCGCGCCAACGCCGCCCCAGG
This sequence comes from Microbacterium sp. bgisy189, assembly GCF_057707225.1. Taxonomy (NCBI): domain Bacteria; kingdom Bacillati; phylum Actinomycetota; class Actinomycetes; order Micrococcales; family Microbacteriaceae; genus Microbacterium; species Microbacterium sp. bgisy189. The sequence continues at coordinate 236,612 of NZ_JBYIPT010000001.1, forward strand.
TCCTGGTACAGCCAGAAGCAGGGCAGGACGGCGGCGAGCAGTTCGGCGTGGTCGCCGCGGGCGGCGACGGCGAGCAGGTGGTCGGTGTAGGCCGTTGTCGCGGGGGCTGCAGCCGGCAGGTCGCCGTCGATGTGGTGTGCGTGCAGCCGGTCGACCTCGGCGAGTGCGCCGCGCGCCGACTCCGCCCAGAACGCCTGTGAATCGCGGGTCGGTGCGGTCGCGGACAGCTGCGCGAGCACCCGCGAGTACTCGTGCAGGTAGAGCGCGTCTTGCGCGAGGTACCAGTCGAACGCGTCGCGGTCGAGTGTGCCCTCGCGCAAGCCGCGCACGAACCGGCAGCGGTCGGTTGCGGCGCGCACCGGTTCTGCCGCCCGCCACGCGCGGTCTGCCCACCCCGCGGCGGGCACCGCTTCGTGGAAGTGGTCGACGGGGCCGTTGCCGCCGCCGACCTCGAGCGCGTCGGCCGCGAGCAGCGCGCCGGTGAGCCAGGCCTTCGCCCGCGTCAACGCCTCGGGCCAGGCGAGCTCCTGGGCGCGCAGCACCGCCATCGCCGACGACAGCGAGCAGCCCGTGCCGTGCGTGTTGCTGGTCGCGACGCGGGTGCCGGCGACGGTGTGCACGGAGTTTGCGTCGACGACGGCATCCGGGCTCTCACCGCCAGCGAGGTGCCCGCCTTTGAGCAGTACCGTCGCGCCGGTGTCGACGGCCAGCCTGCGTGCCTGCTCCACCGCCTCGTCCCAGGTCGTCGCCCAGGTGCGATCGGTCAGCACGCCGAGCTCGGGCAGGTTCGGCGTGACGAGGTCGGCGCGTCGGCACAGCTCGCGCAGTGCCGTGACGGCTTCTTCGTCGAGCAGCCGGTCACCGCTGGTGGCGACCATGACCGGGTCCAGCACGACGATCGGCGGGTCGACGCGGTCGAGCCACTCGCGCACGGTGTCGATCAGCGGTGCCGAGTGCAGCATGCCGAGCTTGACGGCGTCGATGCGCACGTCGTCGGAGACCGCGTCGAGCTGTGCGCGCAAGAACGAGACCGGTGGCACGTGCACCTCTCGCACGCCCCGGGTGTTCTGTGCGACGAGTGCGGTCGCGACGGCCATGCCGTAGCCGCCGAGTGCGCCGATCGTCTTCAGGTCGGCCTGCAGCCCTGCACCGCCCGTCGGGTCGGTGCCGGCGATGCTGAGCACGCGTGCCCGGCTCATGCCGCCACCTCCGATCGGGCGTCGTCCCATGCCGCACGCAGCGCGGCGGCAGCCCCACGCGGATCGCTCGCGCCACTGACCGCGGTGACGACGGCGACGCCGGCGGCGCCGACCGCGCGCAGCGGTGCGACATCGTCGACCCCGATGCCGCCGATCGCGACGCAGGGCAGCGTCGTCGCGGATGCCAGTCGCGCGAACCCGTCGTGGCCGAGTGGTGTCGGATGATCGGCCTTGGTCAACGTGGGGCGGATGACGCCGACGCCGAGATAGTCGATCGTGCCGGCCGGCATCGCGTCGGCGGCTGTGAGGTGCTCCGGCCGGTTCGCCGTCCAGCCGACGATCGATTCGGCACCGAGCAGTCGACGCGCCGTCAGCGGCGGCACGTCACTCTGTCCCAGGTGCACGCCGTCGACTCGCGCACCGGCGTCGCGGGCTGCGAGCGCGACATCGACGCGATCGTCGATCAGCAACAGCGCCCTGCCTGCGATCGCGAGATCGAGCCGGCGTGCCTGCTCGATCTGTTCGCGGGCCGAAGCGGTCTTCGCGCGCAATTGCACGATGCGCACCCCGCCGTCGACGGCCGCCTCGACGACCTCCACGAGCCGGTCGACCTCGAGGCGGTGATCGGTGACCAGGTGCAGGCTCGGGTCGAACGCGCTCACGAGGCCGCCCCGATCAGGCCGGCGATGCGCACGCGGTCGCCGGCGAGGTCGTCGGGCGTCAGCGCGTCGAGTGCGTCGAGGAACGCGACCGCGAACGAGCCGGGCCGGCGCGAGTGCGACGCTGCACGTTCGGATGCCGCGGCATGCACGGCGCAGGCCGCGACGGCCGCTTCGAACGGCGCAGCAACGGCCAGGAATGCGGCCGTCGTCGCGCCCAGCGTGCAGCCGCCGCCGGTCACGCGGGTCAGCAGCGCATCGCCGCCGTGGATCCACGCGTCGCGCTCGCCGTCGGTCACGAGGTCGACCTCGCCGCTGACCGCGACGGTGCCGCCGGTGCGCCGCGCGAGATCGCGCGCCGCGTTCGCCGCATCCTCGGGGCGGTCGAGCGCGTCGACGCCCCGGCCGCCCGCCGAGCGCCCCGCGAGCGCGAGGATCTCGGATGCGTTCCCCCGGATCACTGCGGGGGAATGCTCGAGCAGTTCGTGCGCGAGCGCCGTGCGCACCGGCAGCGAGCCGACCGCGACGGGGTCGAGCACCCACGGCGTGCCGACGGTGACCGCCTCGCGGGCGCCGTCGCGCTGTTCGGCGCGCGGACTGCCGAGATTGACGAGCAGGCCGTCTGCGACACGGGCGAACATGCCGGCCTCGCCGGGCAGATCGCACATCGCGGGCGATGCGCCGAGGGCGAGCAGCGCGTTCGCGGTGAAGCCGGTGACGACCGCGTTCGTGATGCACTGCACGAGCGGGTGTGCGGCACGCAGCGCATCGAGCGCCGCGCCGGGGGACGGATGGACAGGCGTGCGAACACTCATTCGCGACATCCCTTCGCTAGTACGAACTAGATCAGGTTCGACGGGTGTGGTCTCAGCCCGCCGTGCGGGCACCCCGTGTCACTGTGCTCGACCGTAGCGTCATCGCGGACGTGCGTCCAACCGCGTCGCGCATCGGCACCCCCGATGTCGGGCCCACACCATAGGCTGTTCGGGTGACCACCGCCCTGTACCGCCGCTACCGTCCGGAGACCTTCGGCGAGATGATCGGTCAGTCGCAGGTGACCGAGCCCCTGATGACGGCACTGCGCGGTGATCGGGTCGGTCATGCCTACCTGTTCTCCGGGCCCCGCGGATGCGGCAAGACGACGTCTGCGCGCATCCTGGCGCGCTGCCTCAATTGCGCCCAGGGCCCCACCGACACCCCGTGCGGGCAGTGCGACAGCTGCGTCGAACTCAGCCGCGGCGGCGGCGGATCGCTCGATGTCGTCGAGATCGACGCAGCGAGCCACAACGGCGTCGACGATGCCCGAGACCTGCGCGAGCGCGCGATCTTCGCGCCCGCGCGCGACCGCTTCAAGATCTTCATCCTCGACGAAGCGCACATGGTCACCGCGCAGGGCTTCAACGCCCTGCTCAAGCTCGTCGAAGAACCGCCCGCGCACGTCAAGTTCATCTTCGCGACGACTGAGCCCGAAAAGGTCATCGGCACGATCCGTTCGCGCACCCACCACTACCCGTTCCGGTTGGTGGCGCCGGCCGCCATGCTCGAATACGTCGAGCAGCTCTGCGGTGCCGAGGGTGTGCAGGTCGAGACCGGTGTCCTGCCGCTCGTCGTCCGCGCGGGTGGCGGATCGCCCCGTGACACGCTCTCGCTGCTCGATCAGTTGATCGCCGGGTCCGACGACTCCGCCGAGGGAACGGTCGTCCGCTACGAGCGCGCCGTCGCGTTGCTCGGCTACACGCATGGGGCGCTCCTCGACGAGGTCGTCGATGCGTTCGCGGGCGGCGACGCGGGTGCGGCGTTCGGCGCCGTCGACCGCGTCGTGCAGACCGGTCAGGACCCGCGTCGCTTCGTCGACGACCTGCTCGAGCGTCTGCGCGACCTCATCATCGTCGCGGCGACGGGCGAGGGCGCGACCGCCGTGCTGCGCGGCGTGCCCGCCGACGAACTCGAACGCATGGGCCGGCAGGCCGCCGCCTTCGGCACCGACCGGCTCTCGCGCATCGCCGACCTCGTCGTGACCACGCTCGACGAGATGAACGGCGCCACCTCGCCCCGCCTGCAGCTCGAACTCCTCGTCGCGCGCGTCCTCGCCGGTGGCGCTGCCGTTGCCGTTGCCGCGACCGCGCAGCCGCTGGCACAGGCCCCGGCGCAGGCCCCGGTCGTTGAGCGAGCGCAGCCCCCGGTCGTTGAGCGAGCGCAGCGAGACGAAACGCCCGCACCACCCGCACCGCCGACGCCGACCGGCCCCGTCACGCTCGAGCAGGTGCGTGCGGCCTGGCCCGAAATCCTGAAACAGCTCGAACCGATCAGCCGGTCGTCGTGGATGCTCGCGACCGGTGCGCGGGCGGTCGCGTACTCCGATGACGACGTGCTCACGCTCGCGTTCGGCACGCAGAGCGACGTCGCGGCGTTCAAGAAGCTCGCCGCTGGCAAGGGGCCGAGCGAAGACCTGCGCGGCGCCATCCGATCGGTCCTCGGCGTCCGCGTGAAGTACGTTGCGCGTCACGAGCCGAGCGATGCCGCGTCCACGCGCGAGCCCGGCGGCACCGCAGCACCTTCGGACGACGTGCCGCCCGACCCCGACCCGGCGCCGTACGAGCCGTCTGATTCCGACCCGTACGATCCGGGGCCGTCCGAGCCCGCTCCCGAGCGCCCCGCATCCGGTCCGGCCGGCGGTGCACCGGCGCGGCCCGCGGCTCCCCAGCGCGGCCCGGCACCGACAGCCCAGCCCACCTCCCAACGCGAAAGCGCACCTGCACAGACCGCGCCGGTCACCGAGTGGGCCGTCGCCGCGATTCCCGCCGACGAGCCGGGAGCGTCGGCGCAGTTCGCGGTCGATGACGAACCGGAGGAGGCGGCGACCGTGCCGGTGCGCACGCTCACGGCGCCCCGCGACGGCGATGTCATCACGGGCCCTGCCGCCGTTGCCGATCATCGCCCCGACGATGACGGCGACGAAGAGGAAGACGAGATTCCTCCGGTCGACGGCGACGCCCCGCTGCCGCCCACTGCACCCGTCGCCGTCGAACGTGCCGTCTCAACACCGAGTGGCCGCACAGCACGGCCGGGTGGCATCGAGCGGGTCGGTGAAGCGGTCGTTCGGCAGGTGCTCGACGCGCGATTCGTCCGCGAAGAGCCCCATACCCCGCCCACGAGGTTCAACTAGCCCATGTACGACGGCATCGTCCAAGACCTGATCGACGAGTTCGGGCGTCTCCCCGGCATCGGGCCCAAGTCCGCTCAGCGCATCGCATTCCACATTCTGCAGACGCCCACCTTCGACGTGTCGCGCCTGTCGCACCTCCTCGGCGAGCTGCGCGAGCGCGTGCGGTTCTGCGAGGTGTGCGGCAACGTGTCCGAGCAGGAGCGCTGCGGCATCTGCCGCGACCCGCGCCGCGACCAGACCTTCATCTGCGTCGTCGAAGACGCGAAGGACGTCGCCGCGATCGAGCGCACCCGCGAGTTCCGAGGGCTGTACCACGTGCTCGGCGGCGCGATCAGTCCCATCGCCGGTATCGGCCCCGACGACCTCCGCATCGCGCAGCTCATGCAACGGCTCGCCGACGGCACGGTGCAGGAAGTCATCATCGCGACCAACCCGAATCTCGAGGGCGAGGCGACGGCGACCTACCTCAGCAGACTCCTCCATACGCTCGAGATCTCGGTGACCCGCCTCGCATCCGGCCTGCCCGTCGGCGGTGACCTCGAATACGCCGACGAGGTCACCCTCGGCCGCGCTTTCGAGGGCCGCCGGAGCGTGTGATGTCGGCATCCGCCCGCACGAGTGCGCCATGAGCACCGGCGGGGTGTCTGCCCGCGGGTGGGTGCTGTACGCCGCGATGGCGCTGCTGTGGGGCATGCCCTACCTGTTCATCAAAGAGGCGGTCGACACGATCTCGCCGCCGGCGATCGTGGCCGGGCGCACGCTGCTGGGTGCGCTCATTCTGCTGCCGCTCGCCCTGCGTCGACGCGCCCTGAGGCCGGCGCTTCGCGTGTGGCCGTGGGTGCTCGCGTTCGGCGCGATCGAGATGGCCGGGCCGTTCCTGCTGCTGGGGCACGCCGAGCAGACGCTTCCGTCGGGTACGACCGGGCTGCTGGTGGCGACCGTGCCGCTGTTCGCTGCGGTCATCGCGCTGCTGCGAGGTGATCGTTCGGCGCTGTCGCCGGTGCGCGCCATCGGCCTGCTGATCGGGTTCGCCGGTGTTGCCGTCATCGTCTCGGGTCCCGGGCTCGCAGTCGGATCCGACCCCGCAGCCCTGCTCGCGGTCGGTGAGGTGCTGCTGGTCGCGCTGCTCTACGCCATCGCCCCGTTCATCATCGCGACCAAACTCAAGCACGTACCGTCCCTGGGCACCATCACCCTCTCGCTGCTGGTGGTCGGCATCGTCTACCTGCCGATCGGACTGCTGACTCAGCACGAGGTGCCGAGCCTCCGCAGCGCCGGTTCGCTGGTGGCGCTCGGCATCCTGTGCACCGCCGTCGCCTTCATCGCGTTCTTCGCGCTCATCCGTGAGGTCGGCCCGGTTCGCGCGCCACTGTTCACCTACGTGAACCCGATCGTCGCGATCCTGCTCGGTGTCGTCGTGCTCGGCGAGCACCTCACCGGCGGACTGCTCGCCGGGTTCCCGCTCGTGATCGTGGGATGCTGGCTCGCCGCGACCGGCGGCCGCCTGCGACCGCGACGTCCGGTCGGCATCCCCGCCCCCTGATCCGGTCGGGGTCAGGTGCGAACGCGTGCCCGCGACCGGTCGAACGAGCCGAGCGACGCGCGCAGCGGCTGGCCCACGTAGATGCCGAGCGACGCGCCGACCGCCAGGCTGATGCCGATCGTCGCGGCTCCGGCGAGCGTCGCGAAGCCGGCGAGCATCACGGCGGTGCCGTCACCCGATTCGACGACGCCCAGCAGTCCGCGGAACACCGCTGCCCCCGGCACCATCGGCAGGATCGCGGCGGTGGTGATCGCGACCGACGGCACGTGCAGGCGGTACGCCGCGATGATGCCGACCAGGCTGCCGGCGAAGGCGCCGGCGCCGCTCGCGGCGGCGACTTCGAGGCCCGCCGCCGACGTCGCGACGTAGACGGCCCACGCGACGACGCTCAGCACGATGCTGACGACCACGATGCGCAGACCCGCGCCGTTGAAGACGGCGACGGCCACGGCGATGAGCGCGGCGCCGACGAACTGCAGCGGCACGGGGCCGAAGGGGAGCGCTTCGCTCGGCGGCGTCATGCCGAGCCCCACCAGGCGTGCCGTTTCGAGTCCGGCGAGAATGCCGACCACGGCGCCGACGGTCTGCGTGACGAGCTCGAGGATGCGCCCGCCCGCGGTCAGCGCGAACCCGTCGATGGCATCTTGTGCGGCCCCGACGACCGTGAGGCCGGCGAGCATGATGACGATGCCGGCCGCGACGATCACCGAGGGTTTGATGCCCTCGGCCGCCGGCCAACCGGTCGCCGACAGCAGGGATGCCGCGGCTGCTGCGAGCGTGAGCACGAACGCGCCGGCGATCTGGCTGAAGAAGAACGGCACGTGCGCCCGCCCGAGCAGCAGTTGGGTTGTCGCGGCGAGGGCTGCGGCCACGAACGACAGCGCGAGCACGAGCCAGTTGCCGCCGAACATGATCGCCACGCCGACCGCGAGCATCGCCTGCGCGAGCACGACCACCGGTGGCGCGTAGCGGAACGGTGCGCGACGGATCGCGCGTGCCTGCTCGACGGCGTCGTCGACGGGGAGCCCCGCGCGCACGGCGGTCACGAGCGACTGCAGCCGCTGCAGCCGTGTGTGGTCGGGCACGGCACCGCGCACGACGCGCATGAGGGTAATGGGGCGGTCGGCGCCGCTGCGGTGATGGGCCACAGTGATGGAGTTGTACGTGACGTCGACGTGCACGGGGTCGAGGCCGTACGCGGCGGCGACACGCACGATCGTGAGCGTCACTTCGCTCGCGGGGGCGCCGGCGACGAGCATCGTCTCGCCGATGCGGATGGCGAGGTCGAGCACCCGGACGGTCAGCCGGTCATCGATCACCGGCAGCAGTTCGGTCGCCGGAGCGGCCGTATCGGACGGCTGCACGAGGCCGCGCAGCGACCGCAGCACCTTGTCGCGGCGTCCCATCAGGTCAGCGGAGCGAACGCGCCCGGCGACTCACGCAGCTGCGCGGCCAGCGCCGACTCGATGGTGGCTTCATCGACCGTGTAGGTGGCGTCGATGCGACGTTCGGCGTCGCGTCGTGCCTCGTCGTCGTCATCGTCGATGTCGCGCTCTTCGAGGGCGGCGTTGTCGATCGCGCCCGCGGCGTCTTCCAGGCCGAGCGCGTGGTAGGCCTCGACGACCGCGTCGATGGGATACACATCGTCGTGACCGTGGAGTTCGACGGCATTGAACAGGCCGCCGTTGGTGACGAGACCATGGAACGTCAGCACGATGAGCAGGGCGGCGTCACCGGGATGCGAGGCCGCTGCCGGCGTCGGCAGCTCGAGGGCCCGGTTCCACACGGCTTCGGCGGGGGAGCGCATGGCATCAACGGTACGCGGGGCGCGGTCATATGGCATCCGGGTGTTGAGCGCGTCCCTAAGATGGACGGTGGGCTGCGGCATCCGCCCGCCCGCCGGCCACCGGTCGCCGGCTGTCTCCCGGGAGTTCCACTGTGGCGCTGATCGTCCAGAAGTACGGCGGTTCGTCCGTCGCCGACGCCGAGAGCATCAAGCGCGTCGCGAAGCGCATCGTCGATGCCCGTCGCGCGGGGCACGATGTCGTGGTCGCCGTCAGTGCCATGGGTGACACGACCGACGAGCTGATCGATCTCGCGTCGCAGGTCGCGCCGATTCCGGCCCCTCGCGAGATGGACATGCTGCTCTCCAGCGGTGAGCGCATCTCGATGGCGCTGCTGGCGATGGCGATCCACTCGATGGGCTTCGAGGCCCGTTCGTTCACCGGCAGCCAGGCCGGCATGATCACCGACGCGACCCACGGCGCGGCCCGCATCGTCGACGTCACCCCGATCCGTCTGCGCGAAGCGCTCGACGAGGGTGCGATCGTCATCGTCGCGGGGTTCCAGGGCTTCAACCGCGACACCCGCGACATCACGACGCTTGGCCGCGGCGGCTCCGACACGACCGCGGTGGCGTTGGCCGCCGCGCTCGAGGCCGACGTGTGCGAGATCTACAGCGATGTCGACGGCATCTACACCGCCGACCCGCGGGTCGTGCCCAAGGCCCGCAAGCTCGATGTCATCAGCGCAGAAGAGATGCTCGAGCTTGCCGCCAACGGCGCGAAGGTGCTCTACATCCGCGCCGTCGAGTACGCCCGCCGCCACGGTGTCATGATCAACTCCCGCTCGACGTTCAGCTCGTCGCAGGGCACGTTCGTGCTCGGCCCGGGCATGACGCCGCCGGCGGGGATCGAAGGAGGACAGATGGAAGAGCCGATCGTCGCAGGGGTCGCCACCGATCTCAGCCAGGCCAAGATCACGATGATCGGCGTCCCCGACGTGCCGGGCAAGGCCGCCGAGATCTTCAAGATCGTGGCGAAGTCGGGCGCGAACGTCGACATGATCGTCCAGAACGTCTCGGCCGCCTCGACGGGCCGCACCGACATCTCCTTCACGCTCCCCAAGGGCGACGCCGCCACGGCGCTGCGTGCGCTCACCGCCGAGCAGCAGGAGGTCGGGTTCCACAACCTCGTGCACGACGACCAGATCGGCAAGCTGTCGGTCGTCGGTGCCGGCATGCGCACCCATTCGGGTGTCTCGGCGACCCTGTTCGAGGCGCTGTCGACGACCGGCATCAACATCGAGATGATCTCGACGTCCGAGATCCGCATCTCGGTCGTCGTCCGCGGCGACGACCTGGCCGAGGCTGCTCGCGTCGTGCACACCGCGTACGGCCTCGACGGTGACGCCGACGCCGTTGTGCACGCCGGCACCGGTCGCTGACCGCATCTGGCAGGATTCCTGCGACCACCGGCGGTCGCGCAGCGCAACACGGCGGATGCCGCGGCACGCGCGCGGGTAGAATCGCGGCAACCGCCCGTCCGGGCATCCGCGCACCGTAGCGCTCCACATCACTCGTGCGAGCCTCTGGCCGCGCGTCGAACCACCCGAGGTACCGCCATGACTCGCATCTCCGATTCCGGACTCTCCGTCGCCGTCGTCGGCGCCACCGGCCAGGTCGGCACGGTCATGCGCGAGATTCTCGCCGAGCGCGGGTTCCCGATCCGCGAACTGCGCCTGTTCGCCACCGCACGTTCGGCGGGCACGGCGGTCGAGTTCGCCGGCGAGACGATCGTGATCGAAGACGTCGCGACCGCCGACCCCGCCGGCATCGACATCGCGCTGTTCTCTGCCGGTGCCACCGGCTCGCGCGCACACGCGCCGCGTTTCGCGGAGGCGGGCGCCGTCGTCATCGACAACTCCAGCGCGTGGCGCATGGACCCCGACGTGCCGCTCGTGGTCAGCGAGGTGAACCCCCACGCGACGCTGAATCCGCCCAAGGGCATCATCGCGAACCCGAACTGCACCACGATGGCGGCCATGCCGGTGCTGAAGCCCCTCGACGCAGAGGCGGGCCTGGAGCGGCTCATCGTCAGCACCTACCAGGCCGTCTCCGGCTCGGGCCTCGCCGGGGCACAGGAACTGCTCGGCCAGGTCGAAGGCGTGCTCGCGCAGGGCAACACCCTCGACCTCGTGCACGACGGTTCGGCGGTCGACTTTCCGCAGCCCGAAAAGTACGTCGCGCCGATCGCATTCGACGTCATCCCGCTGGCGGGGTCGATCGTCGATGACGGTCAGAACGAGACCGACGAGGAGAAGAAGCTCCGCAACGAGAGCCGCAAGATCCTCGAACTGCCTGACCTCCGCGTCGCGGGTACCTGCGTGCGCGTGCCGGTCTTCACGGGTCACTCGCTGTCGATCCACGCCGAGTTCGCCCGCGACATCACGCCCGACCGCGCCCGCGAGATCCTCGCGTCGGCACCCGGTGTGAGCCTCGAAGAGGTGCCGACGCCGCTGCAGGCCGCGGGCAACGACCCGAGCTACGTCGGCCGCATCCGTGAAGACCAGTCGGCGCCGGCGGGCAAGGGGCTCGTGCTGTTCATCAGCAACGACAACCTGCGCAAGGGTGCGGCGCTGAACGCGGTGCAGATCGCCGAGGTCGTGGCCGAGCGCCTCGCGACCGCCGCCGTCTGAGTTTCGCGGGCGGCAAGAAGCCCGGTCTTTGCCGGTTGGGCATGGCTCGAGCGGCGGGACTGCCCGGACGGCGGGGATAAACTGGGTGATTGTGACTACCCAGACCTATGACGCCGTGCTGATCGGCGGTGGCATCATGAGTGCCACCCTGGGCACGCTCCTGAAGCAGCTGCAGCCCGACTGGAAGATCCTCGTCGCCGAGCGCCTGTCGGAGGTCGCGCAGGAGTCCTCCAACGCGTGGAACAACGCCGGTACCGGCCACGCCGCGCTGTGCGAACTGAACTACATGCCTGAGGCGGGCGACGGTTCGGTCGATCCGGCCAAGGCCGTCTCGATCAACGAACAGTTCCAGCAGAGCCGCCAGTTGTGGGCGAGCTGGGTGGACGCCGGCATCCTCGACGGTCCGTCGACGTTCATCAATGCAACGCCGCACATGACCTTTGTGCGCGGCGAGAAGGATGTCGCCTACCTCAAGAAGCGCTATGAGGCGCTGCGTGAGCAGCCGCTGTTCGCCGGGATCGAGTACTCCGAGGATTCCCGCGTCATCAACCAGTGGGCGCCGTTGCTCATGCAGCAGCGTCGCAAGGGCGAGCCGTTCGCGGCGACCCGTGTGCCCGCCGGCACCGACGTCGACTTCGGCGCGCTGACGCGACAGCTGTTCGCCCACCTCGAGACCCAGGGCGTGGAGGTGCGCACCAACATGGAGGTGCGCAATCTCACGAAGCAGCGGGACGGCAGCTGGAAGGTCGCCTACCGCAACGCGCTCGGGCGCACCCCCGGTTCGGTCTCGGCGCGCTTCGTGTTCGTCGGTGCCGGCGGATGGGCCATCAAGCTGCTGCAGCGCTCCGGCATCCCCGAGATCAACGGGTACGGGGTGTTCCCGATCGGCGGGCAGTTCCTGAAGACCACGAACCCCGCCGTCGTCGCCCAGCACAAGGCGAAGGTGTACTCGCAGGCCTCGGTCGGCGCGCCGCCGATGTCGGTGCCGCACCTCGACACGCGCGTCGTCGACGGCGAAGCGTCGCTCATGTTCGGTCCGTTCGCGACGTTCAGCCCCAAGTTCCTCAAGCAGGGCAAGATCACCGACATCGTCGCGCAGGTGCGCCCCGGCAACATCCTGCCGATGCTCAAGGTCGCCATCGACAACCCGAGCCTCATCACGTACCTCGTCGGCGAACTCATGAAGAACCACCGGAAGAAGGTCGATTCGCTGCGCGTGTTCATGCCGACTGCGAAGGACGAGGACTGGGAGCTCATCCAGGCCGGTCAGCGCGCGCAGGTCATGAAAAAGGATCCTGAGAAGGGCGGCGTGCTGCAGTTCGGCACCGAAGTCGTCACCTCGGCCGATGGAACGATCGCAGGGCTCCTCGGTGCCTCCCCGGGTGCATCGACCGCCGCATCCATCATGCTCGGCCTGCTGCGCACGTGCTTCCCCGATCGCATCGAGCAGTGGCAGCCGACGCTGAAGAAGCTGATCCCGAGCTACGGTCAGACGCTCAACCCGCGCCCCGACGCGGCGAAGGCGTCGCTGGCGGCGACCGCAGAGGCCCTGCAGATCAACGTCTGAGACGCATCGACGCAGGGGGAGCGATGGGACGACGACGGATGCCGCGGCGTGCAGCCTCGGTCGTCGGTGTCGTCGTCGCCTTTCTGTTCGCGCTCGCACCGTTCGCACCCGCACCGGCGGCACAGGCCGACGTCGACGACTTCGAGTTCTCGTCGTTCACCGGCGATTACTACCTGGCCCGTGACGACGACGGGGTCGCCCAGTTGTACGTGCAGGAGACGTTCGTCGCGCTGTTCCCCGAGTTCGACCAGAACCGCGGCATGGTGCGCGCACTGCCGCAGCATCAGGACGGCATCGACTTCGACACGCTGGTGTACGACGTCCGCGACGCCGACGGCGCCCGCATCCCGTGGTGGACCGAAGAGGACGACGAATACGTCTTCGTGCTGACCGGGAGCGACGACTTCGTGCACGGCGAGCAGACCTACACGATCACGTATCGCATGAGCGATGTCGTCATCTCGTACGACGACACCGATGTCGACGAGTTCTTCTGGGACACGATCGGCACCGACCACGCCCAACCGTTCGGCGCTGTCGACGTCACGGTGCACGTCGCGGGTGATCTCGCCGCCGAGCTGCTCACCGAGGGCGTCAGCTGCTATCAGGGCGTGCAGGGCTCGACCGACACCTGCGACCTGATCGGGCCGCAGCCGGACGGCGCATGGCCGATCGCCGCCGACGAACCGGGGGAGGGTGCTGTCGCACTGTCGGTCTCGGCCGGCGCACAGGGCGCCTACGAGAACGTGACCGTCGCCGTCCCCTTCCGCCGAGGGGCGTTCGTGGCGCCGTCGCTGCCGCCGGGCGGCGTGAGCTGGGGCGGTTGGATCCTCGGCGGCGCCGGCCTGCTCGTCGGACTCGCCGGCATCCCGACGCTCGCGGTGATCGGCAGTCGCCTTCGTCGCAACCCCGATCGCACGCCCGTGATCGCCCACTACACGCCGCTGAAGATCTCGCTCACCCGGTCGGCCGGCGTGCTCGATCGACCGCGGCGCGCGCTCGCCGCGCACATCGTCGACCTCGCAGTGCGCGACCGCATCGAGATCCACGGCAGCGGGGAACGCGCCCAGGCGCGTGACTTCGCGCTCGTGCTGACCGACCGCGAAGGCCTCGACGGCGATGACCTTGCGCTCGTGAACGCGCTGTTCGGCAGCAAGGCGTCTGCCGGTGCGCGACGCGAACTCGCGGTGCTCCGGTACAAGCCGACCAAGAAGCTGCAGCAGTACGTGCGGCGCATCGACCCGGAGACCGTGAAGGCCGGGCTGCGCCGTATCCGGCCCGGATGGGTGGGAGTCGCGCGCCTCGCGGTGGGTGCCGCATCGCTCGTGGTGGCGGGTGCCCTGTGGTTCAACGCCGAGGATCTCTTGGCGCACGCCGAAGGCCCGGCGGGTGGAGTGCTGTTCGGCGCGGGTGTCATCCTCTGTCTGGTCGGTCTCGTCGCCTCGTGGGCGTGGCCGTTGCCGAACACGGTGCTCACCGACCAGGGCGGCGCGCACGCGCGCGAGCTCGAGGGGATCGAGCTGTATCTCCGTGTCGCCGAGCGGGAGCGTCTCGCGGCCGCGCAGGCTCCCGCGACGGCAGAGCTCGTGACCTCGGGTCGTCGCGCGTTCGGCGATGACGCACCGGGCGACGTCGTCAACGTCTACGAGCGACTCCTGCCGTATGCGGTGCTGTGGGGGCTGGAGCGTGAGTGGGCCGAGGTCATCCGATCGGTTGCACCGGCCGGCGCCGACCTCCACGTCGACGTGTATCCGTTGCTGCGCACCCGCGTGCTGGTGGCGGCGTCGAACAGCGTCGGCCGCGCCGCCGCCGCGCCGGTGTCGTCGGGGCGGGGGAGCGGGTCGTCTTCCTCGGGCGGCTGGTCGTCTTCGGGCGGGTCGTTCGGTGGCGGCTTCTCGGGTGGCGGAGGGGGCGGCGGCGGGATCGGTGGGCGCTGAATCGCTAGGATCCTCTGGTGGCCAAACTGTACTTCCGCTTCGGCGCGATGAACTCCGGCAAGTCCACCGCGCTGCTGCAGGCGGCCTACAACTACGAGGAGCGCGGGCAGCACATTCTGCTCGCAAAGCCCGAGATCGACACGAAGGGCGCTGATCAGATCTCCAGCCGCCTCGGCGTGGCGCGGCAGGTCGATTTCCTCATCCGGCCCGGTGACGACCTTCGCGTGCTGTTCGGGCAGCATCGCGCCCGCGTGAAGGAACTCGCCGAGGAGGCGCTCATCCCGGAGTCTGCCGCGACAGGTGCTCGGCCTGACGTCGCGTGCCTCCTCGTCGACGAGGCGCAGTTCCTCACCCCCGAACAGGTCGACGACCTGTTGCGGATCGTCGTGGAGGACGACGTGCCCGTGCTCGCCTACGGCATCCGCACCGACTTCCAGACGCGCGCCTTTCCCGGTTCGGCGCGACTGCTGGAACTGGCGCACAGCCTCGAAGAGCTGAAGACCATCTGCCGGTGCGGACGCAAAGCGCTGTTCAACGCACGCCTGGTCGGCGGCCGGTTCGTCTTCGACGGCGACCAGGTCGCGATCGACGAGTTGAGCGCCGACCGCGTGACATACGAGTCGATGTGCGCCGAGTGCTATCTGCGCGAGTCGGGCGGGCGCCTGCGCTGACCCGGCCGACTTGCATGGTCTGACCACACAGGCGTACTGTGGTCAGACCAAAGGAGGTCCGGATGCCGGAAACCACGCGCGCGTGGCGCGTCGTGCTCGAGAAGATCGAGCGTGACCTGCTGGACGGCACCCTGAAACCCGGCGACCGGCTCGCGCCCGAGCGCGAACTCGCCGCGACGCTCTCGGTCGGCCGCTCCAGCGTCCGCGAAGCCCTGCGCGTGCTCGAGGTCATGGGCCTCATCCGCACCGGAACGGGCTCAGGGCCCACTTCAGGGGCGATCATCATCGCCACGCCTCGCGGGGGCCTTTCGCAACTGTTGCGCCTGCAGGTCGCCGCACACGGCTTTCCGATCGCGGATGTCGTGCAGACCCGACTCATCCTCGAGGACTGGACGGCCGGTCAGCTCGCGCAAGCGGATGGGCTGGACCTCGCCGACGTGCACACGACGCTCGAGGCGATGGCAGACCCCGCCCTGTCGATCGAGGAGTTCCTCGCGCTCGACGCCCGATTCCATCTGGGGCTCAGCGAAGCGACCGGCAACGTCATCGTTGCAGCGACCATGGGTGGGCTGCGGACCGCGATCGAGGGCTACGTCCGTGAGGGATCGCACCGCATCCCCGACTGGCCCGTGACCGCCGCCCACCTCGTGCAGGAGCACACCGACATCCTCGCGGCGATCGAAGCGGGCGACGCCGAACGCGCCCGCGCACTCGTCGCCTCCCACATCACCGGCTACTACGCCGCCGCCGGCTTCGGCGACGCCTGACCGCAACCCAGGAAGAAGTCCACCATGGTCCAGCGACAACTCCCCGATGTGCGCGAGCTGCTCCAGCTCATGCAGTTCAAGAAGCCCGAGCTCGACGGCACCAAGCGGCGCCTCGGCGCGGCACTCACGATCGACGACCTGCGCACGATCGCCAAGCGCCGCACCCCGAAGGCGGCGTTCGACTACACCGACGGCGCAGCCGAGGGTGAACTGTCGCTGGCGCGCGCCCGGCACGCGTTCGAAGACATCGAGTTCCACCCCGACATCCTGCGTCCGGCCGAACGTGTCGACACGTCGTGCGAGATCCTCGGCGGCCGCTCGGCGCTGCCGTTCGGTATCGCACCCACGGGCTTCACACGGCTCATGCAGACTGAGGGCGAGATCGCCGGTGCCGGGGCGGCGGGGGCCGCCGGCATCCCCTTCACTCTTTCCACGCTCGGCACGACCTCGATCGAGAACGTGCGCGCCGCCAACCCGCACGGGCGCAACTGGTTCCAGCTGTACGTCATGCGCGAGCGCGAGATCTCCTACGGCCTCGTCAAGCGTGCCGCGGACGCCGGGTTCGACACGCTCATGTTCACCGTGGACACCCCGGTTGCGGGTGCGCGTTTGCGCGACAAGCGTAACGGGTTCTCGATCCCGCCGCAGCTGACCCTCGGCACGATCATCAACGCGATCCCGCGGCCGTGGTGGTGGATCGACTTCCTCACCACGCCGTCGCTCGAGTTCGCGTCGCTGACGACGACCGGCGGCACCGTCGGAGAGCTGCTGAACTCCGCCATGGACCCGACGATCAGCTATGAGGACTTGCAGGTCATCCGCGACCTGTGGCCCGGCAAGATCGTCGTCAAGGGTGTGCAGAACGTGCCCGACTCGAAGAAGCTCGTCGATCTGGGCGTCGACGGCGTCGTGCTCTCCAACCACGGCGGTCGCCAGCTCGACCGCGCGCCCGTGCCGTTCCACCTGCTGCCGCAGGTCGTGCGTGAAGTGGGTCAGGATGCCACGATCATGGTCGACACTGGCATCATGAACGGCGCCGACATCGTCGCCTCCGTCGCGCTCGGCGCGAAGTTCACCCTTATCGGCCGCGCGTACCTGTATGGCCTGATGGCGGGCGGCCGGCGCGGCGTGGACCGCGCGATCGAGATCCTCCGCACCGAGATCGAGCGCACGATGCAGCTGCTCGGTGTCTCGTCGCTGGCAGAGCTGGAACCGCGCCACGTCACGCAGCTGCAGCGACTCACGCCCGTCGCCGCGGATCGCGCACGGGTCTAGGGATCTCGATACACCGCGGCGTCGCCGCGGCACTCGATCACCGGGTCGACTCCGGTGTATCACTCCGGTGGTCGAGTGCCGGCGCGTAGCGCCGGTGTATCGAGACCTCAGCGCCGCGGGAGCGTCGGGATGAGTTCGTCGAGGAACGCGGCGGTGTCCTCCCAGCCGTCGACGGCGTGACAGGTGACGCCCATCGCGAGCACCGGGTAGTCGTTGCCGTGTTCGTCGAGCCGGTCGCCGACGAAGAGCATGTCGTCGAGGGCGATGCCGGTCTCCTGCTCAAGCTGACGCATCCCGTACGCCTTGTCGATGCCCCGGTGGGTGATGTCGACCGACGTCGATCCGCCCGAGCGAACCTCGAGGTCGGGAATGCGGGCGGCGACGGCGTCACGCAGCGTGTTCTTCTTCTCGCCGGTCGGGTCCCAGGCGGTCTTCGCGTCGAGCGGTGCCCGCTGGCCGAGCGCGGAGAAGGTGATCTGCGAGCCGCGGTCTTCGAGGATGTCGCCCCACGGCTCGGCCTCCCACAGGCCCAGCCGTTCAGCTTCTTCGCGGACGGCGGTGAGCGCACGTTCCTTCTCGTCGTCGGTCAGCTTGTGCGCATAGACGGTGGAGACGCCATCGGGGGAGAGCCGGTAGTACTGCGTGCCGCATGTGGGCATGAGGTGGAACTGCGCGAGGGTCTCGGCATCGGTCTGGGGGAGGCGTTCGACGACCTGGGTCTGGAACTGCTGCAGCTGTCCGCCGGAGATGATCGCGACCTCGACCCGCTCGGCGAGCGCGAGCAGCAGGTCGCCGATGCGGGGATCGATCGCAGTCTTCGACGGGGCCAGCGTGTCGTCGAGGTCGAACGCGACCAGGCGAGGAATGGTCATTCGAAGGTGGTCCTCTCGTGTGTGATACAGAAAGGCTCCGCCCGATTCGTCATCGTGGCGGAGCCTTTCTCTGGTCGGGGTGACAGGATTTGAACCTGCGGCCTCTTCGTCCCGAACGAAGCGCGCTACCAAGCTGCGCCACACCCCGGTGGCAACCCTCCGAGTCTACCCGTTGAGGGGCGCTCCCGCGAATCGGGTCACGGCGCGGCACGCAGGGTGAGTACCGACAGTTCGGGGCGGCACGCGAACCGAACCGGGGTGTAGATGTTGTGGCCGAGTCCGGCGCTCACGTTGAGCGGCACGTGCCGCCCCGCGTGGGTCCAGCGGCTGAGGCCGCGCGCCTGATCGAGCGGGATGTCGCAGTTCGCGACGAGCGCCTTCTTCGAGAACGGGATGCGCACCTGCCCGCCGTGCGTGTGTCCCGCCAGGATCGCGTCGGCGCCGAGTTCGACGAAGCGGTCGAGCACACGCGTGTATGGCGCATGCGTGACGCCGAGCGTCAGATCGGTGTGTCGTCGACGGGGACGGAGTCGCGCGATGGCCGGTGGCAGCGCGTCGAGGTCATCCCAATCGCGGTGGGCGTCGTCAACGCCGAACGCGTCGATGCGCAGGCTATCCACCACGAGACGTGCCGCGGTGTTGTTGAGGTCGGTCCAGCCGATCTCGTCCGTGAACCAGTCGTCCATCGCCTGCGTGTCGAGGCGTTCGGCGCGCATGTGTCCGCTCGAGGGGCCGGAGAAGTACTTCAACGGGTTGCGCATCTTCGGGCCCACGACATCGTTCGATCCGTGCACGAACAGGCCGGGCACACCTCGCAACGGCGCGAAGGCGGCGCGGATGCCGATGAGGCCGTCGGCGTGGCCGAGGTTGTCGCCGGTGTTGATCACGAAGTCGGGCTGCACCTGCTCCGCGGTCTCCGCGATCCAGCGCTGCTTGCGGTGTTGCCACGGAGCCATGTGCGCGTCAGAGATGTGCAACACCGTCAATGACGGGCTGCCGGCGGGCAAGACGCGTATGTCGTGGCGTCGGACGGTGAACAGTTGACGCTCGATGCCGACACCCCACACCGCCCCGGCTGCGCACGCGCCGAGGGTGCCCAGCGCGGCGACGGCCCAGGGGTTCACCTGGGCCGTCGCTCGCCGATCAGCTTCGCAGGTCAATCGTCGTCGCCCCGGCCGTTGCCGTTGCCGTTGCCGTCGCAGTTTTTCGCCTGGTACTGGATGGTGATCTTCTGATCGCGACTCACCGTCTGGCCCGCGGCCGGGTCGGTGCCCGTGACCGCGCCTTGTTGTGGGGCGCCGTCGCTCTCGGAACAGGAGGAGTCGATGTTGGTGAACCCGGCGGACCGCAGTTGGTTCGCCGCGTCCTGCGGTGAACCGCTCACCGCAGGGACGGTCGAGCCCTTGCCGTTCGACGGCCGGATCGTCACGCTCGTGCCGGCCGCGACACGCCCGGCGCCCGGGCTCTGCTCGACGATTGTGCCGGCGCTCTCGGTGGCATCCACTGCCGCGCCGACGTTCACGCTGAATCCGGCGTTCTCGAGCGTGCGCTCGGCATCCTCGGTCGACATGCCAATGACACTCGGCAGCGTGACGTAGGTGCGCTTGGTGAGCGTCGCGTCGGGCTCGGGGAAGCTGTCGCCGCCGTACTTGGCGTTGGCGGCGCGCTGCATGTCGGGCCAGATGGCGTTACGGATGCGAGAGAGCGTCCAGCCAGCCTCGTAGTAGTTGTTGAGCTTCTTGGTGCCGATGACGTTGCCGACCCACACGACCGTCGTGACCTCGGTCGATGATCCGTCCATCCAGGTATGGATGTACTCGTGGATGCCGGTCTTGCCGAAGATCGGGGTGCCGTCGTACGTCTTGGCGCCGACAGCCGTGCCGTTCATGACGTCTTCGAGCACGAAGGCCGCGGTGTTCGCGACGGCTTCGCTCAGCACGCGCTCGCACTTCGTCTCAGGGATCGCCTGCTCTTCGCCCTGCGCGTTGACGACCCGGTCGATCGACTTCGGCTCGCAGTAGATGCCGCCTGAAGCGACCGTCGCATAGGCCTGCGCCATGTCGAGCGGGGCGACCGCCTGGTCACCGAGCACGTTGAACGGATAGTTGTTCTGGTCGAGTGCTCCACCGTTGTCGAGCCTGACTCCGAGCTTCATCGCGAGCTGATTCGTGGTGCAGACGGAGATCTGCTCGGCCATCGCGAAGAAGCCCGAGTTGAGTGAGTCCTTCGTGAAGCGGGCGACCGTGCCGGTGTAGCCGGGGTTCCTCTCGAAGTTGCCGATGCCGCCGTTGTTGTTCGCCTCGACGGTGGCGGTCGCGCCGTCGCAGGTCTCGACGGTCTTCGTGCCGACGCGGCCGTTCACGAACTCGTTGACCGAGTGTCCCTGCTCCATCCAGTTCAGCAGGCTGAAGAGCTTGTACGTCGACCCGGCCGAGTGGCCACCGCCGTTGCTCTGCCGGCGGACGTTGTAATTGACAGCCGTCGTCTTGCCGTCATCCTCCGTTGCCGCAGCCTCGTACGGCCGGTTCTGCACCATCGACAGGATGCGGCCGGTGCCGACCTCGACCTGGATGCCGGAGGCGCCGAGGTTGATGTCGTCGCGGTTGGCGGGGACGATGTCGATCGCCTCGTTCGCGGTCTTCTGCAGGTCGTAATCGAGCGTCGTGTAGATCTTCAGGCCGCCACGACGGAGGGCCGCCTTGCGGTCGTCGTCTGTCTCGCCGAAGGCAGTGTCGCTGGCGATGATCGACGTGACGTAGTCGCAGAAGAACTTCGCGCCGTCGGCCTGGTCACACCCCTGCTCGCGCTCGGTGATCTTCGGGGTGATCTCGCTCGCTCGAGCCTCGTCGTGCTCTTCCTGCGTGATCTTTCCGTCTTCGAGCATGCGCCGCAGCACGTAGTCGCGACGATCCGTGGTCAGCGCATAGCCGTTCTCAGCGCCGTTGGTTTCGCTGTCCTCGATGTCGATGCGGAACTTGTTCGGCTCCTGCACCATGCCCGCGATCGTGGCCGCTTCGGCGATCGTCAGGTTCTTCGCGCTCTTGCTGAAGTAGTACTGGGCCGCCGCGCCGATGCCGTAGACGCTGCCGCCGAACGATGCGATGTTGAGGTACCCGATGAGGATCTCGTCCTTCGAGTACTCCTTCTCGAGTTGGATCGCGTAGCGCATCTCCTGCAGCTTGCGCTTGTAGCCGTCGGCGCCCACCGAGACGGTCGTCTGCGCGAAGCAGGCGTCGACCTCGTCCTGGTTCACCGCCTGGAACTCGCAGTTCTGCTGCAGCACGTTCTTCACGTACTGCTGCGTGATAGACGAACCACCGCGACCTTCGCCCTCGGCAAGCGCGCCGAGGGTGCCGACGAGGTCGACGCCGCCGTGCGAGTAGAAGTTCTTGTCCTCACTGGAGAGGATCGCGTCGTACATGACCGGGTTGACCTGGTCGAACGTGACGGGGATGCGGTTCTGGTCGTAGAACTCGGTGAGCTTGACGTACTCATCGTCTTCGTCCAGCACGTAGATCTCGGTCGGCAGCATGAGCTTGTCGATCTCGAGGTAGCTCGGCATCTTGTCGAACATCGTGATGGCGCTGGATGCCGCGTAGCCCGAGACGGCCAGGGCGGGGGTGACCGTTGCGGTGACGAGGACACCGGCGATCGCGCTGAGCGCGGTCAGACCGAGTAGACCTCCGAGCACACCGCTGGCCGTCCGTTTCTTGTGGGGCATAGGCTTGATGGTAGGGGAGATTGCTGGGCGAAGCCTGGTGCGCTCCCGCATGCCGCGACAGAGAAAACAGGAGCCGCGATGACCACGTGGGAGTACATGACCACGCCTCTGCTGATCCACAACACCGCCGCGATCCTCAACAATTGGGGCAAGCAAGGGTGGGAACTCGTGCAGGTGGTGCCCGGCCCGGAAGGCGGCCTCGTCGGCTACTTCAAGCGCCCGTCCGGCGCCGGTGCCGCCAACGCCGGCCTCGGTGCCGCCGCGCAGGCCGCGCAGCAGTTCGGGGAGGCGTGATGCTCGCCTCGCAGCGCCTGGCCGAACTCGGCATCGAACTTCCGGCGGTGGTTCCCCCGGTCGCGGCCTACATTCCCGCCATCTCCCACGGCGATCTCGTCTACACCTCCGGGCAGCTGCCCATGATCGCCGGCGCCCTGCCCGCGACCGGCAAGGTCGGTGAGGGCGAGGGGCTCGTCACGCCCGCCGATGCGAAGACGTACGCACGCCAGTGCGCGCTGAACGCGATCGCCGCTGCCGCCGACATTGCGGGGAGCGTCGACAACCTCATCGGCGTCGTCAAGGTCACCGGCTTCGTCTCATCCGTTCCCGAGTTCACCGGGCAGCCCGGCGTCATCAACGGTGCCAGCGAAGTGCTCGGCGAGATCTTCGGCGAAGCGGGACGCCACGCCCGCTCCGCCGTCGGTGTGCCGGTGCTGCCGCTGGACAGCCCGGTCGAGGTCGAGGTCGTCTTCGCGACCCGTTGACGCCCTACTTCACCTGGGTGCTGATGATGCTCATGACGGCGGTGTCGGCCAGGGTCGTCGTGTCGCCGACCTCGCGGCCCTCGGCGACGTCGCGCAGCAGACGGCGCATGATCTTGCCCGAGCGGGTCTTGGGCAGCTCTCCCACGATGTAGACGTCGCGGGGGCGCGCGATCGGTCCGATCTGCTCGCCCACCCACGTGCGCAGTGCGTCGGCGAGGCCTTCGGGGGAGTGCGCGTCGAGGAAGCTCTGCTTCAAGATGACGAACGCCACCACGGCCTGACCGGTCGTCTCGTCCGATGCGCCGACGACGGCCGCCTCGGCCGTCGCCTCGTGCGCGACGAGGGCGGACTCGATCTCGGTGGTCGACAGTCGGTGTCCTGAGACGTTCATGACGTCGTCGACGCGACCGAGGAACCAGACGTCGCCGTCGTCGTCGAGGCGGGCACCGTCCCCGGCGAAGTAGTAGCCCTGCTTCTCGAACTTCTCCCAGTACGTCTCCTTGAAGCGCTCCGGGTCGCCCCAGATGCCCCGCAGCATGCTCGGCCACGGCTGGGTGAGCACGAGCAGGCCGCCGTTGCCGTTGCCGACGTGCTCGCCGGATTCGTCCACCACGTCGACGCCGATGCCGGGCAGCGGTACCTGCGCCGATCCGGGCTTGGTCTCGGTGACGCCGGGGAGGGCGGAGACCATGATCGAGCCGGTCTCGGTCTGCCACCACGTGTCCACGATCGGTGCCACACCGGCCCCGATGATCTCGCGGTACCAGATCCAGGCTTCGGGGTTGATGGGTTCGCCGACAGAACCGAGCAGGCGGAGCGACGACAAGTCGAACTTCTTCGGGATGGCGCGACCCTGCTTCATGAACGAACGGATCGCGGTCGGCGCCGTGTACAGGACGGTCACACCGTACTTCTCGACGATCTCCCACCAGCGCCCCGGGTGGGGGGTGTCGGGCGTGCCTTCGTACAGCACCTGCGTCGCACCGTTCGCGAGCGGGCCGTACGTGACATAGGAGTGGCCCGTGATCCAGCCGATGTCGGCGGTGCACCAGAACACGTCGGTTTCGGGGTGGATGTCGTGGACGACCTTGTTCGTGAAGGCCGCCTGTGTGAGGTAGCCGCCCGACGTGTGCAGGATGCCCTTGGGCTTTCCTGTCGTGCCGGAGGTGTACAGGATGAACAGCGGGTTCTCCGCGGGGAACGGCTGCGCTTCGTGGTCGGCCGACGCGGCGGGAACGACGTCGTGCCACCAGTGGTCGCGACCCTCTGTCCAGGCGACCTCGTTCTCTCCCCGGCGCACCACGAGGACGTGCTCGACGCTTTCCTGCGGGCCGTTGCCGCGGTCTGCGAGCGCCTGGTCGACGGCGGTCTTCAGCGGCGAGACCTTGCCCTTGCGGTAGCCGCCGTCGGCAGTGATGACGAGCTTGGCGCCGGCGTCGTCGATGCGCGAGCGCAGGCTGTCTGCGGAGAAGCCGCCGAAGATGACGGAGTGGATGGCGCCGATCCGCGCCACGGCGAGCATCGCGGCGATCGCTTCGGGGATCATCGGCATGTAGATCGCGACGCGGTCTCCCGCCTCGACGCCCAGATCGGTGAGGACGTTGGCGGCGCGCTTGACCTCGTCGGTGAGTTCGGCATACGTGACGCGGCGCTCGTCGCCGGGCTCGCCTTCCCACAGCAGCGCGACGCGATCGCCGTTGCCGGCCTCGACGTGACGATCGAGGCAGTTGTATGCGACGTTGAGCTCGCCGTCGGCGAACCATTCGGCGAACGGCGGGTTGGACCAGTCGAGCACCTTCGTGAACGGCGTGTGCCAGTGCAGCGCCCGAGCCTGCTCGCCCCAGAACGCCTCACGGTCTTCGGTCGCCTGCGCGTAGAGCGAGGCGTCGGCGACGGCATTTGCGGCGAAGTCGGCTGACGGTGCGAATCGGCGGTCTTCGTTCAGCAGGTGGTCGATCTGGCTGCTCATCGTGGCGCTCCCTTGCGTCGGTCGCCGGCTGCGACGGCGCAGACGGCGTGAGGATGCGGGCAAATCTAGCCGTGGGCATCGCCCGGCACCACCGCCGATAGTGGGGAGTCCATTGGTTTCCGTGACTCGATATATCTGTTCGACACAGCCGTATTCGTTTGGATGCGTTCCCACCGGAACGTACACTCGTTCCGGCCGAACATCGATTCTGGCATCGCGGCACCTCCGTCACCCCCAGACACGGAGTGCTGCGTGAGGCGGCATCCCATTCCCCCCCATGGGATGCCGCCCTTCTCTTTCTCCGGCGCAGTCCCACGGTCGCCGCCTCCTCCACGGAACGCTTCCGCGGGCAGTTGTCCACCGATCGCCCTGCGGCGCGGTCCCGACCGGATCCGGCCACCTACCTTCGAGGCCATGTCCGAAGCGTTCGTCGCCCTGCCCCGCATCACCGCCACTGGCCTACGCCGCCGAGCCGGCGTCGCCGGCATTCCGCGCAGCCTGCCCGATCATCCGGCGATCGCGCCGCTGCGTGCGCACTTGATCGACCCAGAGGTGACCGACGTCTTCGTCAACGGCACCGATGGCCTCTATGTCGATCGCGGGCGCGGTGCCGAAGCGGTCGAAGGGTGGCGGTGCGAGCCAGACGAGGTGCGGGCGCTCGCCGTCGCGCTCGTGGGTATCGGCGGCAGACACCTGGACGATGCCACGCCCTGCGTCGACGTGCGTTGGGAACACGGCGCGCGGGTGCATGCGGTGCTTCCACCGGTCGCACGTTCGGGTACCGTCATCTCGATCCGGTTGCCGTCGCCGCAGGTGCTGAGCCTCGACGATCTCGAGCGTCGAGGCAGCATCGACCCCCGGATGCGCGCGCAGCTCGAGCGTCTGATCGCTGATCGGGTGAACGTGCTCGTGTCCGGATCGACCGGCGCCGGAAAGACGACGCTGCTGGGGGCGATGCTCTCGCGCGTACCGGGCGGGGAACGCATCGTCACGATCGAAGACGTCGCCGAGCTGCGACTGGAGCATCCGCATCACGTGTCGCTCGAGGCGCGCCAGGCGAATCTCGAGGGCGCCGGTGAAATCGCGCTGCCGCGACTCGTGCGTGAAGCGCTCCGCATGCGCCCGGATCGACTCGTGGTCGGGGAGTGCCGTGGCGCGGAAGTGCGCGAACTCCTCACCGCGCTCAACACCGGTCACGACGGCGGCGCCGGCACCGTGCATGCCAGCGGTGTCGCCGACGTTCCCGCCCGACTGGAGGCCCTCGGCGCGCTCGCGGGCTGGGACGACCGGGTCGTCGCGCGACAGGTCGCCAGCGCGATCGGCGCGATCGTCCATGTTGCACGGCGATCCGACGGCACGCGTGTCGTGACAGATCTCGCGCGCCCCGTCATCGTGGGCGACCGCCTCGGCATCGAGGAGGTGGCGGTGTGAGCATTGCGCTGCCGAGGCGACACCGCGACCGCGTCGAACCCGACCGGACGCCGCAGGCGGACTCCGTCGCGAGCACCGTCCGCGCACTCGCCGTCCTCCTCGAAGCGGGCGTGGCACCGGTCCAGGCGTGGCGACACCTCGCCGCCGGCGGTGACGAGGCCGCGGCGTCCGTCCTCGCGGCGCCCACGGGGCGGGGTGTGGCTGACGCGCTCGCCGAGGTCGGCGGAGATTGGCGCCCGGTCGCACAGGCATGGCGCATCGCCGAGGTCGTCGGCGCGCCGATGGCCCCGAGCCTCAGGGCGATCGCGGCCGCGCATGGTGACGCCGTCGCCGCGCGCGACGACGTGAGGGTCGCGCTCGCCGAACCGGCAGCCACCGCGCGACTCGTGTCGTGGCTCCCGCTGATCGCCGTGGCCCTCGGGTTTGCGTTCGGGTTCGACATCGTCGCGACGCTCACGCACCCGCTCGGGCTGGCGTGCCTCGTCGGTGGTGGTGCGCTCATGCTCGTCGCGCATCGATGGACGCGGCGCCTCGTCGCGGCCGCGCAACCCGTCGAACAACTTCCGGGGCTGCGCGCCGAACTCCTGGCGATCGCGCTGTCCGGCGGCGCGTCGATCGGCCGCGCGTGCGATGTGCTCGCCGCGAGCGATGCGGGGGAGCCCGACGAAGCGAGCCGGCGCGTCCTCGCGCTCTCGGAGACCGCGGGTGCGCCCGCCGTCGAGCTGTTGCGCGCGTCGGCTGCCGAGGCGCGCGCCGATGCGAGGACGGCAGGCAAGCTGCGGGCGGCGAAACTCTCGAGCACGCTGCTCATCCCGCTCGGGGTGTGCACGTTGCCGGCGTTCCTGCTGCTCGGCGTCGGCCCGATGCTCCTATCGGTGCTTTCCGGTTCCGCCCCCGCGTTCTGATGACGACCCCACCAGCCGTGCCCACCAACACCGCGTCGCCGCCCTCGTGCGGTCGGCGCCGACCAGAAGGAGACGACATGACCACCAACGACCTGCCACGCCTGACCGCGCGTCGCGCCGCCCGGCTCTTCCGCGACGAACTGGCCGACGACACCGGAGCGGCGACCGCGGAATACGCGATCGCCACCATGGCCGCCGTGGCCTTCGCCGGGCTCCTCGTCATCATCATGCGCAGCGATGAGGTGCGCGGCATCCTCACCGACCTCGTCCGACGCGCACTGTCGGTGCCCTAGACCGATGTGCACAGGGCCGATGTACACGTCGCTGATGCGCACGCGACCGACGCGCGAGCACGAGACCGATCGAGGCTCGGTGACCGCGGAGTTCGCGATCGCGCTCCCGGTGGTCGTGCTGCTCATCGCGTTGGCCGCATCGGCCCTCGGGGCGGGCGGGCTGCAGGTGCGGCTCGAGCACGCCGCCGCGCAGGGTGCCCGGGCAGCGGCGCGGGGTGAGTCGGGTGCTCGCGTTGACGAGATCGTCTCGCACGTCGCAGGCGCGGCATCCGTGCACATCGGCGAGCGTGGCGATCTCGTCTGCGTGACCACGAGTGCCGACCCCGGTCTCGCGCTGCCGCTGCCGCCGCTGCGCGCCACATCGTGCGCCCTCGGTGAGGGGCGCTGATGGCCGGGTCGGTCCTCAGCGTCGGGGTCGTCGCCGTGACGGCGGCACTCGCGATCGGCTACGGCGCGGCCGGCGTGGTCGCAGGGCGAGCAGCGCACGCGGCGGGGGTGGCCGATGCCGCTGCCCTCGCCGCAGCCGATGCCGCGTCGGGGTATCTGCCCGGCGTCCCGTGCGAGAGGGCAGCCGACGTCGCTGCGGCAGGAGGAGCCGCGCTCGGGGACTGCGTGCTCGAAGGACACGACGCGATCGTCGAAGTGAGCGTGTCGGCTGGAGCGTTCACCGTCCGCGCCCGGGCACGGGCGGGGCCACCACGCTGATCGCGAACGGTGCGGGTTCCCAGCATCCTCCCCCTCCAGCGGTGTGTATGGTGTGCATCGAAGAAGGGACGCCACGTGGCAGACGGCAAGAAGCTCGTCATCGTCGAGTCGCCGACGAAGATGAAGTCGATCCAGGGGTATCTGGGCGACGGGTACGAAGTACTCAGCTCGGTGGGGCACATCCGTGACCTCGCGAGCAAGCAGGACATTCCCGCCGACCTGAAGAAGACCTCGGTCGGCAAGTACTCGATCGACATCGAGAACGACTTCACTCCTCTGTATGTGGAGAGCGACCGCGGCAAGAAGACCGTCGCCGAACTCAAGCGCGCCCTCAAGAACGCCGACGAGCTCCTGCTCGCCACCGATGAAGACCGCGAAGGCGAAGCCATCGCGTGGCACCTGCTCGAAGCCCTCAAGCCAAAGGTGCCCGTCAAGCGCATGGTGTTCCACGAGATCACCAAGGACGCCATCCGCGCCGCGGTCGACAAGACCCGTGACCTCGACCTTGCGCTCGTCGACGCGCAGGAGACCCGACGCATCCTCGACCGTCTGTACGGGTGGGATGTCTCCGACGTGACCCGTCGCAAGGTCGGTCAGGGCACCTCTGCGGGTCGCGTGCAGTCCGCCGCGACGCGCCTCGTCGTCGACCGTGAGCGCGAGCGCATGGCGTTCGTGTCCGCCTCGTACTGGGACATCGAAGCGCTCGCAGCGAAGGCCGAGTCCTCGTTCGCGACCCGACTCGCCCGGCTCGACGGCGCTCCGCTTGCTCGCGGCACCGACTTCGACGACAAGGGCACGCTGAAAAAGGCCGTCGTCGTCCTCACCGAGCAGCAGGCCGCGGCACTGGCGACCGCGATCGAACAGGCCGGTACCGCCTCGGTCGTCTCGGTCGAAGCGAAGCCCGGAACCCGGAGCCCCAAGCCCCCGTTCACCACCTCCACGATGCAGCAGGAGGCGGGACGCAAGCTCTCGATGAGCGCCAAGCACGCCATGAGCGTCGCGCAGCGACTCTACGAGAAGGGGTACATCACCTATATGCGCACCGACTCGACCGCCCTGTCGACGCAGGCGGTCGCAGCGGCGCGCACGCAGGCGGTCGCCCTCTACGGCGACAAGGCCGTCCCGCCGAACCCGCGCAGCTACCGCAACAACAGCAAGAACGCGCAAGAAGCGCACGAGGCGATCCGTCCCTCGGGTGAGGATTTCCGCACCCCCGCGTCGGTGTCCTCCGATCTCGATCGCGACGAGCAGCGCCTGTACGACCTCATCTGGAAGCGCACCATCGCCAGCCAGATGGCCGACGCGAAGTACGAAACCACGACGGTCATCCTCGACGTGGATGCCGCCGGCCAGACCGCCTCGTTCACGGCATCCGGCACCGTCTACACCTTCAAGGGCTTCCTCGAGGCGTATGAAGAGGGGCGCGACGAGAAGCGCGGCGACGCCGACAAGGCCGAAGACCAGTCACTGCCCGCGCTCGCCGTCGGCGACACGCTCGACCTGCGTGAGATCGAGGCCAAGGGACACGCCACGAGCCCGAAGCCCCGCTACACCGAAGCGTCGCTCGTCAAGGCGCTCGAGGAGAAGGGCATCGGCCGGCCGTCGACGTTCGCGAGCATCATCGACGTCATCCTCGACCGCGGGTACGTCACCAAGCGCGGTCAGGCCCTCGTGCCCAGCTGGCTCGCGTTCAGCATCGTGCGACTGCTCGAGCAGCACTTCTCCGACCTCGTCGACTACGACTTCACCGCAGCCCTCGAGGATGACCTCGACGCAATCGCGCGCGGCGAGCAGCAGCGGGTGGCGTGGCTCAAGGACTTCTACTTCGGCTCCGAGGGGCAGGTCGGCTTGCGCAACATCGTCGACAACCTCGGCGAGATCGACGCCCGCGAACTCAACGCCACGAAGATCGGCGAGGTCGCGACGCTGCGGTTCGGCAAGTACGGTCCCTACCTTGATGTGCCGAACGAAGACGGCACATCACGCATCGTCAACGTTCCCGACGATCTCGCGCCCGACGAGCTGACCCCCGCCAAGGCGCAGGAACTCATCGACGCGCCGATCGCGGGCGACCGCGTGCTCGGCGAGAACCCCGAAAACGGCAAGCTCATCGTCGTCAAGGACGGCCGGTTCGGTCCGTACATCCAAGAGGTCGAGCCGACCTCCGACGAGGACGCCGTCGACGAGTCGACCGGCGAGGTCACCGCCGCGAAGAAGGCGACGAAGAAGAAGGCCGCCGCGCCCAAGCCGCGCACCGCGTCGCTGTTCAAGAGCATGAGCGTCGACACCGTCGACCTCGAGCAGGCGTTGCAGTTGCTGTCGCTTCCGCGCGTCGTCGGCGCCGACCCCGAAACGGGCGTCGAGATCACGGCCCAGAACGGCCGCTACGGGCCCTACTTGAAGAAGGGCACAGACTCGCGCACGCTGCAGAGCGAGCAGCAGCTGCTCGACATCACGCTCGACGAAGCACTCGAGGTGTACAAGCAGCCCAAGTACGGCGCACGCGGCGCCTCCAGCGCCCTGAAGGAGTTCGAGGCCGACCCGGTCAGCGGCAAGGCCATCAAGCTGAAGGACGGCCGATTCGGGCCGTACGTCACCGACGGTGAGACGAACGCGACGATTCCGCGGGGCGAGAGCGTCGACGACGTGGACTTCGAGCGGGCCGTGCAGCTGCTGGCCGACAAGCGTGCCAAGGGGCCCGTCAAGAAGCGCACGACGACCCGCAAGACGACGACGACCCGCAAGCCTGCGGCGAAGAAGAAGTGAGCGGTCTGTGGATCACGTTCGAGGGCGGTGACGGCTCGGGCAAGACCACGCAGGCCTCGCTCCTGGAGGAATGGCTCCGCGCGTCCGGGCGCACCGTCGTGCGCACGCGTGAGCCGGGCGGCACCGAGGTGGGAATGCTCGTGCGCGACATCGTGCTGCACCATCGTGGTGACATCGCGCCGCGGGCCGAGGCGCTGCTCTACGCGGCAGACCGGGCACACCACGTCGCGACGCTCGTCCGCCCGGCGCTCGCGCGTGGCGAGGTCGTGATCCAGGATCGCTACCTCGACTCGTCGGTCGCCTACCAGGGTGAAGGCCGTGTGCTCGATGCCGACGAAATCCGTAACCTTTCGCTGTGGGCGACGGAAGGCGCCTTGCCCGATGTGACGGTGCTGCTCGACCTCGATCCCGCAGCGGCTCGCGCCCGGCTGGATGCCGACGACAAGCCGTTCGACCGCCTCGAGGCCGAGAAGGCGGACTTCCACGGACGGGTGCGCACCGCGTTCCTCGCGCTCGCGGCGGCCGAACCCGATCGATTCCTCGTGCTCGACGCCACGCTGCCCCCGGCGGAGCTCGCCGCGGCCGTGCGCGAACGGGTCGCAGGCCGCCTCGCCTGACGCGCGTTCATCGCACCACCGGTCGTTGAGCGAGCGCAGCGAGACGAAACGCGCCCTGGGGATGCCGAAGACGGCGGTGTCGGCATCCCGCCGTAGGCTGGGGGCATGACCGTCGCCGCACCCGCCCTGCCGTGGGATGAGGTGTGGGGGCAAGACGATGCGGTCGCGCAGTTGCGTCGTGCGGCGACCGACGCCGACCACCTCGCGCACGCGTGGCTCATCACGGGTCCGCCCGGCTCGGGCCGCTCGACGCTCGCCTATGCGTTCGCGGCTGCGCTCATCGCAGAACCGGGCGACGAGGCTGCGATGCGGCAGGTGATCGCCCGGACCCATCCTGACCTCACGGCGCTGCGCACCGAGGGCGTCATCATCTCGATCAAAGATGCCCGTGCACTGGTCGAGCGTTCGTACTTCAGTCCCTCGCTGGGCCGGTATCGCGTGATCGTGATGGAAGACGCCGATCGCATGGTCGAGCGCACCAGCAACGTGCTCCTGAAGGCGCTCGAAGAACCTCCCGAGAAGACCGTGTGGGTGCTGTGCGCACCGAGTGAGGCCGACCTGCTGCCGACGATCCGATCGCGCGTGCGCACGCTGCGGCTCCGCGAGCCCGATGTCGCCGACGTCGCACGCCTCATCGCGCAGCGAACCGGGGTCGATGATGCCGTGGCGGAACAGTCCGCGCGGCACGCGCAGCGCCACATCGGCATGGCGCAGCGGCTTGCGACCGATGCTGCATCCCGGGAACGTCGTGATGAGACCCTTCGGTCCGTGCTGCGGGTGCGCAACGTCGGAGACGCCGTTGAGGTCGCTGCGCGCATCGTGCAGCTCGCCACCGATGACGCCAAGGCACTCACCGCCGAACGCGACGAGTCCGAGCGCGAGGCGCTACTGCGCACGCTCGGCGTCGCCCCGGGCACCGCCGTGCCGCCGGCCGTCCGCGGTCAGGTGAACGCCCTCGAAGACGACCAGAAGCGCCGCGCGACGCGCAGCCTGAGAGACGGGGTCGACCGCGTGCTGACCGACCTGGAGTCGCTGTACCGCGACACCCTGATGCTGCAGTTCGACCGCGACGTCGACCTCATCAACCGTGAGCTCGATGCGGACCTTCGTGCCCTCGCGCAGGCGTGGGAGGCCCCACGCACGCTGACGGTGCTCGACCGCATCTCGGCGACGCGAGAGAACCTGGAGCAGAACGCGGCGCCCGCCCTCGCCCTCGAAAGCCTGCTGATCACTGTCGCGAGCGGACGCACACCGTGACGGGCGTGCTGCAACGCCGCGCGCGGTCGTTCTCGGTGGTCGCGATCCTCGTGGCGGCCGCCGTCGCGCTGACGGGGTGCCTGTCGGCGGCGATCCCGGCTCCGCGTGCGAGCAAGGCGCCCGACACATCCGGCGTGTCCGACGAGCTGCTGCCGTTCTACTCACAGGATCTCGAGTGGGAATACTGCCGTGGCTTCGAAGAGGGCTTGTACGACTGCACGACGGTCACCGCGCCGCTCGACTGGGAGGACCCCGGTGCAGGCGAGATCGAACTCGCCCTGGTCCGCAGACTCTCCGACGCGCGATCGCCGATCGGTTCGCTGCTCATCAATCCGGGTGGTCCCGGTGCGAGCGGGTTCGACCTCGTCGCAGAATCCGCGTCGTACGCGGTGACCGATCCGCTTGCCGAGCAGTTCGACGTCATCGGGTTCGATCCGCGCGGCGTGGGGCGCTCCTCGGCGGTCACGTGTCTCGACGCGGCAGAAATGGACGCGTACCTCTTCGACATTCCGCCGGGGGAGCGGGGATCGGACGAGTGGGACGATGACCTCATCGCCCGCAACGACCGTTTCGCCGAGGCGTGCGAGGCCGGCAGCGACGGCATCCTGCCCCACATCACGACCGTCAACGCGGCACGCGATCTCGATCTTCTGCGCGCCGTGCTCGGCGACACCCAGCTCAACTACATCGGCTACTCCTACGGCACGTTCCTCGGCGCGATGTTCGCCGATCTGTACCCCGATCGCGCCGGGCGACTCGTGTTGGACGGCGGCATCGATCCGGCGGTGCCGGGTGTGCAGGTCGGGACGACCCAGGCGCTCGGCTTCGAATCCGCGTTGCGCGCGTTCGCCGAAGACTGCCTGCTGTACAGTGACTGCCCGTTCCGGGGCACGGTCGACGACGCGATGGCCGACCTGAGCACCATGCTCGAGACGGTCGATGCACAGCCGTTGCAAAGCGGCGACGGGCGGATGCTGGGGGCTGACTCGCTGATGACCGCGATCGTCGCGGCCCTGTACTCCGAAGACAGCTGGTCCTACCTGTCAGCCGCGTTGACGGCCGTGCTCGAGGGAGACGCGAGCATCGCGTTCGAGCTGGTCGATTTCTACTACGCGCGCGAACCGGACGGGGGCTACGGTGACAACTCCACCGAGGCGTTCACGGCGTACAACTGCATGGACTACCCGGAGGAGTACGACCCCGCGGCAGAGACGGCGGCGGAGCAGCTCATTGAAGCGAAAGCCCCGACGGTCGCGCCGTACTGGTACGGCGTCGACGTGTGCGCATCGTGGCCGTACCCGCCGTCCGGCACGCGCGGCGAACTCACCGCCGACGGGGCCGATCCGATCGTCGTGCTCGGGACGACCAACGACCCTGCAACCCCCTATGAGTGGTCGGTTTCGCTTGCCGAGCAGCTGACGTCGGGCGTGCTCGTCACGCGTGAGGGCGAAGGCCACACCGGCTTCAACAAGGGCAACGACTGTGTCGACGAGGCCATCGAGGACTACCTCATCGACGGTGTCGTTCCTGAAGACGGACTCACCTGTCGCTGACGCGGTGCGATGGTTCGCGACACCGTTCACGACCCTGTAAGATCGTTCATCGTGCACGCCCCCGGCGAGCATGCGCCACCTTAGCTCAGACGGCAGAGCGATTCACTCGTAATGAATAGGTCAAGGGTTCGATTCCCTTAGGTGGCTCTTTTCGACTGGCGGCTCCTTCGATCGGGGGTCCGCGAATCGCATCCCGAGAGTGAGGGTCCATGGACGGCCCCCTCGACGCGGTCCTCGAGATCTTCACGTGGGTCGGCCTGGGGGCCGCGCTCCTGCTCGCGGTGATCGCGCTGATCGTGTGGGCCGTCGACGGCACGTGGCTTCGCGCTGAGGCGCTCGTCGACCACGAAGAAGACGCCACCTGGGTGCGCTGGTTCGACGCAGACGGCGATGCGAACAGTGCGGTCGCGAGTGACCACGACGCGGCGCGGCTCGCCGGCCTCGATCGCGCCGACATCTACTACCGGCTCGGGTGGCGGGGCAAGATGCGGTTGACGCGGCGGCATCCGGCACTGCGCGCGGCGACGTGGATGGCGCTCGGGTTCGCTGCGATGTCGATGTTGAGCTTCGCCGCGTCGCTCGTCGTGATGTTCGTCCGGGGCTGACGGGTCACCCCAGCGCGAGCATCGCCCCGGCGACGAGCGCGAGTGCGAGGCCGGCCCACTGCACGGAGGCGATGCGCTCGCGCAGCACGATCGCCGCGAGCAGGACCGTGCCGGCCGGATAGAGCGCGGTCAGCGCCGACACGATGGCGAGGTCGCCGTCTGAGCGCAGCGCGAGCAGCAGCACGATGTTCGCGACGGCGTCGACGACCCCGCACGCGATCGCCAGCGTCCACCCGGCACGCAGCGTCGCCGATCGCGTCTCGGCCACGACCGTCACCGTGTGCGTCTCGAGATCGGCGTGCCCCGAGGGGCTGGCGGCGACGGGACTGTCGTCCGCCGTCAGTGCGGTGGTGCCGCGTTCTCCGCGACGCATCGCCGAGATGACCAACAGGCCGACGATCGAGCCGGTGATGAGCGCGTTGACGGCGCGGTTCATCAGCAGCGGCACGATCCCGCTCTCCGCCGAGGTCTGATCGATCAGGATGAAGAAGGCGCCGATCGCGAGCCCCGATCCGACGGCCATCGCAAGGCCCCGACCCGATGGGCGGCTGACCTTCTCGCCGGGGAGGAATGCCACGAGCACGATCGCGACGAGCGCGACCGGCAGTCCGAGGTAGCCGACGAGCGAGAGTCGCTCGCCCGACACGAACAGGCCCCACACGATCGGCGCGATCGCCGAGACGACCGCGGTGACAGGCGACAGGACGCTCATCGGGCCGAGTGCGAGGCAGGCGTAGAGCAGGCCGATCGCGATGGCACCCGTGACCCCTGACAGCGCGCCCCACCACACGTCCGCCGCGATCCAGCTGCCGCCGAGCACAGGGAAGAGCAGGGCGAGCAGCACGAGGCCGCTCGCGGCGGCGGTCGCGGTCACGACGATCGCCCGCAGCCTGCGAGCGGCGAGGCCGCCGAGAAAATCGGCGGCCCCGTACGCGAATGCGCCGAAGAGCGCCAGTGCGGCAGCGAGCATGGTGATCACAGCATAGGGCGGGGTTGGCCGATGCCGATATTGCTAGATAAGCTAGCGATATGACCACCCCTCGCACACCGTCCCGGTGGCTCCGTCTCGGAATCCCGATCCTGCTCATCGCCGTCTGGTTCGTCGGCGGTGCGATCGGCGGTCCGTACTTCGGCAAGGTCGACGAAGTCGCCACCAACGACCAGTCCACCTTCTTGCCGTCGACCGCCGAATCCACACAGGTGCAGGAGCGGCTGACCGACTTCACCGGCGGCGACACGATCCCCGCGGTGGTCGTCGTGACGGCCGAGGGCAAGATGGATGCCGATGCCCTCCAGGAGGTGCAGGCAGCCGTGGACGCACTGGCCGACCTCGACGGTGTCGGGGAGCTTTCGCCTGCGATCGCATCGGAGGACGGCGAGGCGGCGCAGGTCTTCGTGCCGATCGACTCCGACGGAGAGGTGCGCGACACCGTCGAGGAACTGCGGACGACCCTCGCCGACGAACTGCCCGAGGGGTACTCGTCGTGGGTGACGGGGCCAGCGGGCTTCACGGCCGACCTCGTGAAGGGCTTCCTCGGCATCGACGGGCTGCTGCTGGCCGTCGCGCTCGGCGCCGTCTTCATCATCCTCGTGATCGTGTACCGCTCGCCGCTGTTGCCGATCCTCGTGCTCATGACCTCGACGTTCGCGCTGTGCGTTGCGCTGCTCACGGTGTGGTGGCTCGCCAAGGCGGAGATCTTCGTCCTCAACGGGCAGGTGCAGGGGATCCTCTTCATCCTCGTGATCGGTGCGGCGACCGACTACGCGTTGCTGTACGTCGCGAGGTTCCGAGAGGCGATCGGTGCGGGCGAGAGCCGGTGGCGGGCCACGACGACCGCCTGGCGCGGCGCGTTCGAGCCGATCCTCGCTTCCGGCGGCACGGTCATCGCCGGGCTGCTGTGCCTGCTGCTGAGCGATCTCGCGAGCAACCGGGCGCTCGGGCCGATCGCATCCATCGGCATCGCCTTCTCGGTGCTTTCGGCACTCACCTTCCTTCCCGCGCTGCTGGCGGTCTTCGGCAGGGCCGCGTTCTGGCCGTTCATGCCGAAGGAGGGCCAGGGCGCGCTGCCCGCCGACTTCACGGGCGCATCGGTGAAGGGGTTCTGGCCGAGGCAGGCGCGACTCGTCGCACGTCACGCACGGCCGGTGTGGATCGTGTCGACGATCGTGCTGCTGATCGCCACCGTCGGCGCGCTGCAGTTGAAGGCCGACGGGGTCGCCTCCAGCGATCTCGTCCTGGGCGCGTCGGAGGCCCGCGACGGGCAGGAGGTGCTCGCCGAGCACTTTCCAGCCGGTTCCGGCAGTCCCGCATACGTGATCATCGCCGAACAAGATGTCGCGGCGGCGGTGACGGGGCTGACCGGTGCGGACGGCATCGATTCGGTCGCCGCGGTGTCGCAGGACTCCGCGACGGGACAGGTCGGTGTCGAGGTGGAGGGCGGGGAGCCCGTCTACACCGTCGCAGGGCCGCCTGGTGCGGCGGCGCCCGTGCCGACCGTCGTCGATGGTGACGTCATGCTCGTGGCGACGCTGGCCGACGCCGCGGACTCCCTCGAAGCAGAGGAGACGATTTCGAGCCTGCGCGAGACCTTCGCGGGCGACGGCATCGACGCGCAGGTGGGCGGGTCGACCGCGATCGATCTCGACACGAACACGACATCCATCCGCGACCGCACCGTGATCATCCCGGTCATCCTGGCGGTGATCCTGCTGATCCTCATGCTGCTGCTGCGGGCCGTCCTGGCACCCGTCCTGCTCATCGTGAGCGTCATCGTCTCGTTCGGTGCGGCACTGGGCGTGAGCGCGCTCGTCTTCAACGGCATCTTCGACTTTCCGGGCGCAGACCCGGCCGTGCCGCTGTACGGCTTCGTCTTCCTGGTGGCGCTCGGCGTCGACTACAACATCTTCCTGATGTCGCGGGTGCGTGAGGAGTCGCTGCGCCACGGCACACGCTCCGGCATCCTCCGAGGGCTCGTGGCGACCGGGGGAGTGATCACCTCGGCGGGGCTCGTGCTC
Organism: Microbacterium sp. bgisy189; assembly: GCF_057707225.1. Taxonomy (NCBI): domain Bacteria; kingdom Bacillati; phylum Actinomycetota; class Actinomycetes; order Micrococcales; family Microbacteriaceae; genus Microbacterium; species Microbacterium sp. bgisy189. The sequence continues at coordinate 274,342 of NZ_JBYIPT010000001.1, forward strand.
GCTGCGACCTTCGCCGCGCTCGGTGTCATCCCGATCCTGTTCCTCGCGCAGTTGGCGTTCATCGTCGCGTTCGGTGTGCTGCTCGACACGTTCGTCGTGCGCTCGCTCCTCGTGCCTGCGGTCGCGTACGACATCGGGCGTGCGATCTGGTGGCCGTCCAAGCTGTGGCGCAACGACACCGCGGTGGCGCATGCCGAACACGCCCACACCGAGGACGTCGAGGAGATGACCCGCGCCGAGTACCGGCGTACGCTCGAGGAATGACCCGCGCGCTGTTCATCGTCGACGTCCAGAACGACTTCACCGAGGGCGGTGCGCTCGGGGTCGACGGCGGTGACGCGGTCGCCGAAGCGATCACGGCGCACCTGGCCGCCCACGCGTCGGAGTATGCGATCATCGTCGCGTCGCGTGACTGGCATGACGCCGACGGCGACAACGGCGGCCACTTCGCCGCCGGTGAGCCCGACTTCGTCGACACCTGGCCGGTCCACTGCGTCGCGGGGACTCCCGGGGCCGAGTACGACCCGGGTCTGGATGTGTCCGCCGTGACGCACCACGTGAAGAAGGGGCAGGGGATTCCCGCCTACTCGCTGTTCGAGGGCACGACGGATGCCGGGGAGTCGGTGGCCGATCTGCTCACGGCCCACGGTGTCGTCGACGTCGATGTGACCGGCATCGCCACCGACTACTGTGTTCGCGCGTCGGCGCTCGACGCGATCGAACACGGTCGTCGCGTCCGGGTGCTCACGTCCCTCGTTGCCGGGGTCGCTCCCGCTTCCAGCGAAGCAGCCCTCGCCGAACTCGCACACGCAGGTGCGGAGCTCGTCGAGGGCTGATGCTCATCGACGGCTGATCGGCTGAGCCGACGGTGCGGCTCAGCCGCCGTTCCCGTTCCCGTTCCCTCCCTCCGCCGTTCCCGTTCCCGTTACCGTTTCCGTTTCCGTTTCCGTTTCCGTTTCCGTTTCCGTTTCCGTTTCCGTTTCCGTTTCCGTTGCCGTTGCCGTTGCCGTTGCCGTTGCCGTTGCCGCCGGTGTCGGTGTCGGTGTCGGTGTCGGTGTCGGTGTCGACGGTCGGCTCGCGTGGTGTCGTCGCGGTTGTCGGCGTGTCGCTCGGGGTGGCGGCGGGAGTCGTTGCACTCGGGCGGGGGGTCGAGGAGCCCGACCACGCCGTCTGGTCGGTCGCTGCCCACACACTGGCCGCGACGACGACCGCGAGGATGGCCGCCGAGGCAAGCATGACGGTGCGTCGTCGCGGTGCACCGACCGTGGCGCGCCGCGCGCGCGTTTGCGCTGCAAGAGCGGCGTCGATCGGCGGCAGCGGCGGTGGCAAGACAGCTGTCGCAACGGTCTCACCGGGGACGATCGCCGTCGTGGCGGTCGTCGGGAGGTCGTCCTGGCCCGCCTGGAGCGGCGCGGCGGAATGCTTGGTCGAGAGTGTGGCCGTCGCCGCGACGACCTCCAGCGCGGTGGGTCGCGCTTCCGGCTCAGTCGCGGTCATCGACGTGAGCAACGCGCGCCAACCGGTGTCCAGATCTTCGGGGAGCGTAGGTGCGTGTTCGAGGCGTGCGAACAACTGGGCGTTGCCTTCGGCCTCGGGGAAGGCGCGGATGCCGAGGAGTGCCTCACGCAGCACGAGGCCGAGCCCGTAGATATCGGCCGCCTGTGTCGGCGGGAGACCTCGTACCTGTTCGGGTGCGATGTAGGCGGCGGTGCCGACGACCGTCCCGGGTTGTGTGACGCGCTCTGATTCGAGAAGGTGTGCGATGCCGAAGTCGGCGAGCTTCGCATGGTGTGCGCGCCCGGGGACCACGGCGGGACGCATGAGGATGTTCGACGGTTTGATGTCGCGATGCACGACACCGGCGGCGTGGACGACATGCAGTCCCTCCGCGATCTCCGCGGCGATGCGTGCCAGTTCGTCTCCATTGATGCGGCCTGAGCGGATGAGGTCGGCGAGCGTTGGACCCTCGACATACTCCATCACCAGATAGTCCGCGCCGCCTGCGGCGACGTGGGCATCGAACAGCGTCACCAACGAGGGGTGGCTCAGCGTGGCCAGTAGCGACGTCTCGATTCGCACCCGGTCGGCCGCGCTCAGTTCGGCGTCGACGTGCATGACTTTGACGGCGACCGTGCGCCCGAGTGCGAGGTCGTCTGCCCTGTACACCCGAGCCATCCCGCCCGCACCGATGCGTTCGACGAGCCGGTACCGGTCATCGAGAACCGTGCCGGTGGTGATGTCGTCGTCGCCGGGCGCGTCGGACATCATCGGTGACGGCGTGCGTTCGTGGGCATCCCGCCACGATACCCGTCACAGCTGCGCGGGACCGGTCTCCGATCCCGCGCAGCTGCAGGAGATCCCGCTCAGGCGGGGCCGACCATGAGGGTCACATCCGCGGTGTGGGTCTCGCCGGCGGTGTCGGTCCAGGTGATCGTGACGGTGTCGCCGGGGTCGTAGCCAGCGACGAGGGTCGAGAGCGCGTCCCCGTCGGTGACGCTCGTGCCGTCGACGGCCGTGATGACATCGCCTGCTTCGAGCCCTGCGTCGGCGGCGGGTGTGCCGTCGATGACGCCCCCGATCTCGGCGCCGCTCGACTCGGTGCTCTGCTGGTCCGACGATGGTCCGCGTCCGTATCCCGGCCCCGCGGTGGCCTGCTCGGCGATCTGCACGCCGAGGAAGGCGGGCGCGCCGATCGTGACGGTGCCCGATTCGTCGCCGGCGAGGATCTGCTCGACGATGCTCAGGGCGTCTTCGATCGGGACGGCATAGGCGACGGTCGTCGCGCTGCCGACGGATGCCGCCGTGGTCATGCCGATGACCTCGCCGTCGCTGTCGAGCAGCGCGCCGCCGGAGTCGCCCGAGACGACGTCCGCGACGATTTCGATCATCCCGTCGAGCGACTCGCCCTCGGTCGTGGCAGGGGAAGAGGTCGTGACGGTCGATTCGAGATCGGTGATCTCGCCGTCCGCGGCCATCAGCACACCGCCCCCGTCGGCGTTTCCGACGGCGGTCACGGCGTCGCCGATCGACTCGGCGTCGGTGTCGAGTGTCACGGTCTCAAGTCCGGACGCATCGTCGATTTGCAGCAACGCGACGTCGTTCTCGGCGTCTGCGCCGACGAGCGTCGCCGTGTACGTCTCGCCCGTGCTGGCGATGGTCACCGTGATCTCGGTGGAGTCGTCGATGACGTGGTTGTTGGTGAGGATGAGGCCGTCGCTCGTGAGGACCATGCCGGTGCCCGCCGCTTCGGCCTCCTGATAGCCGAGGACGGTCTCGATGATGACCACGCCGACCGACTCCTCGGCATCCGCTGCGGTCGCCTCGGTCGTGGTCGATCCGCTGGTGCCACCCTGCTGCGATCCGGGTCCACCGGATCCGGGCAATGCGCGCTGGTCGTCGAACGACGGCACCTCTTCCGCCGTCGTGCTGTCCTCGACAGCAGACGGCACAGCGACGGCCGAACTCGTGCTCGATCCCGACGACGCACTGGCGGTGAGCGGAATCGCGATCGCCGCCCCCGCGATCACGAGGGCGCCTGCGGCACACGCGAAGGGGAGCCGCCGGCGGTACCACGGCTGGGGCGTCGGCTTCGTCGATGCTCCGGTGCCGGCGGCGACGTCGGTGGCTTCGGGGGTGATGTTCGACATTGCGGGTCCTCTCCTGCGATGTCCCCATGTCACCATCGGGGCTGGTGCGCCCGACCTGCGTCGGCTATGCGGTGTCCATGAGGCCGGCGTTCACGTCGATCTACGCTGGAGCGATGCGTGAGTTCTTGCGAGGTGCAGGCCTGCTGTTGCGCGGGTTCGGGCATCGGCGGCATCGCCCGGGCCTTATGGCGTTCGGGCTGATCCCCGCGTTCATCGTGGGGCTTGTGCTGCTCGCCGGGCTCGTCACGCTCGTGATCTCGCTGCCCGGCATCACCGAGGCGTTCACCGCGTCCACGTCGGCGTGGCCGGAGTTCTGGGCCGGCGCACTGCGCGTCGCGATCGGCGCGGCGCTGCTGGGGGTGGCGATCGTGCTCGGCGTCGTGCTGTTCACCACCGTCACGCTCATGGTCGGTGAGCCGTTCTACGAGCGCATCTGGCGGTCGGTCGAGGCCGAGCACGGCGACCGGGAGTTCGAGGTCGAGTACGGGTTCTGGCGTGCCGGCGCCGATGCGCTGTCGTTGTTCCTGCGGGGCATCCTCGTCGCCGTCCTCGCCGTGCTGGTCGGCCTCGTGCCGGTCGTCGGTGGCCTGCTCAGCACGGTGTTCGCGGTCGCCTTCACCGGTTGGCTGCTTGCCGACGAACTCACCTCGCGGGCGTTCACGGCGCGGGGACTGGGCGGTGCCGAGCGCCGAGCGCTGCGCCGCCGGCACCGTGCGCGCGTGCTCGGATTCGGGGTTGCGACGCAGCTGTGCGTTCTGGTGCCGTTCGGCGCCGTCGCGTCGATGCCGGCCGCTGTTGCCGGGTCGACTCTCCTGGCGCGCTCGCTGCTGGCGGAGGGCAGAATCGGTCACCCGGGAAGGTGACGATGCGGTGGGCCCCGTGGGGCTCGAACCCACGACCCGCGGATTAAAAGTCCGATGCTCTACCGACTGAGCTAGAGGCCCGCGGCATCCAGCCTACCGGCGTGCGGACCCCGGAACGCGACGAGGCCGCCGACGCTCATGCACGTCGGCGGCCTCGTCGTCCCCACATCCCGGGCACCCAGCCCGGGCCGTCTGTCACTCTGCCGGCGGCATCAGCACCGTGTCGATGAGGTAGACGGTCGCGTTGGCGGTCTGCACGCCACCGCAGATGACGTTGGCGTCGTTGACCATCCACTCGTCGCCAGAACCGGACACCTCAACGTCGGCGCCGTTGAGCGTCGTCTGCATCCCGGCGATGTCGGCGGGAGCGATCTGGCCCTCGACAACGTGATACGTGAGCACCGAGGTCAGCAGGTCGGCGTCGGTCGAGACCGCTTCGATCGTCGCCTCGTCGAGCTTCGCGAAGGCGTCGTCGACCGGTGCGAAGACCGTGAACTCGCCGCCGTTGAGCGTGTCGACCAGGTCGACGTCGGGGTTGAGCTGGCCGCTCACCGCCGCGACGAGGGTCGTGAGCAGCGGGTTGTTCGACGCGGCCGTCGCGACCGGGTCCATCGCCATGCCTTCGACCGATCCGGCACCGTCCGGCACCGCTTCGGCGTAGTCGGCGCAACCGGGGCCGACGAGGTTCGCCATCGGGTCCATCGTGTCGGGTTCGGTGGTCTCTTCCATCGAGGGAGCGCTGGGCTCGGTCGACTCCTCGGGAGTCGTGGACGTTCCCGACGAGCATGCCGAGAAGGCGAAGGCGCCTGCCAGCATCAGCGTCAGTGCGGCTGTGGTCTTGCGGGTCGTGAGCATGATGTCCTCCTGGGTGACGTGCCGCGGTTGCGGCCTCGACACGTACTTCGGAGCACCTGACGGATCGGATGGGATTGATTCGCGGATGCCGGTTCTGCGCCCACATGCGGCATGCTAGGACGGATGGTCATCGACGGGGTGGACGTACCGGAGGACGGGCCCGCGAGCGATCACGCGGCCGACCTCCTCGTTCGCATTGCCGACGGCGACCAGCAGGCGTTCGCGGGGCTCTACGACATGCTGTCGTCCCGCGTGTTCGGACTCATCCTCCGGGTACTCGGCGATCGATCGCAGAGCGAAGAAGTGCTGCAGGAGGTCTTCCTCGAGGTGTGGCAATCCGCATCCAAGTTCGCTCCGAATAAGGGGCAAGGACGATCGTGGGTGCTGACGATCGCGCACCGTCGAGCCGTCGACAGGGTGCGGTCCGCGCAGTCGGGCCGAGACCGCGACGTGCGCGTGGGGATGCGAGAGCTCAACACCCCGGTCGAATCGGTCGCCGAGGCGGTCGAACTGCGGATCGAGGGGAGGCGCGTGGCGCAGGCCCTCACCGTGTTGCCGGAGGCGCAGCGTGAAGCGCTCACGCTCGCGTATTACGGCGGTTACAGCCAGAGTGAGATAGCGGCGCTCGTGGGAGCACCACTGGGGACGATCAAGACGAGAATGCGCGACGGACTGCGTCGCCTGCGCACCGAAATGGGGGTGACATCGTGAACGAAGAGGAATTCCGCGTGCTCTCAGCCGGATTCGCGCTCGGTTCGTTGTCGCCCGACGATGCACAGACGTTCCGCATCGCGAGGGAGCAGCATCCCGAGTGGGAGCGGAACGTCGAGATCGACCTCGACACTGCGGGGCGCCTGGGCGATGCCGTCGTCGAGCAGACCCCTCCGCCGGCCGTCCGAGACCGTCTGCTCGCCGCGATCGGTGACCTCCCGCAGGAAGCGAACCGGGACGCTCCCGAGCCTGCGCAGTCCGCACCGCCCACCCGTAGGTGGCGGCGCATCGCCTTCGCGCTCGCCGCCTCGCTCGCGCTGCTCGTCGGCATCGGTTGGGGCGCCGGCACCCTCATCGACCGGTTGGCGGCAGACCCCGCCATGACCGCCCTGACGGCGATCGAAGCCTCCGATGACGCGCGAGAAGCGACCGTCGACATGGGAGACGGTGAGGCGACCCTGCACTGGTCGGAGTCCGTGGGCGACGCCGTCCTCGTCACGGACGGGCTGCCCGTGCTCCGCGACGATCAGACGTTCGAACTGTGGTTCGTCCGCGACGGTGCCGCGATTTCCGCGGGTACGTTCGCGGCGCGGGACGGTGCGGCGACCGCGCTGCTGGAGGGCGAGATGCACGCCGGAGACCTCATCGCCGTCACGGTCGAGCCGGCCGGCGGTGCTCCCGACGGCGTCCCGACGAGCGATCCGATCATGGCGATCGAGACCGCCTGAGCGACCTGCGCAGACTGTCGGAACGCGCTGCCGAGCCTGCCTGAGCGCGCTGCGCTCCCGCATCCCTCTCGGATGGGGCATGCTGGATGGCGTCCCGCGACGAGGAGGAACCCGTGGACGAGACTCCGGCACGCCCGACGGAACCAGCGCCGTCGACCGAGGCGCTGCAGACCATCCAGCACCGCAACTGGACCCGCAACATCGCGATCGCGGTCGTGTCCGCGATCGTGCTGATCGGACTGGGATGGGGTGCGGGCATGATCGCGAATCAGTTCGCGACGCCCGAATCCGAGGTGGCGCTGGCCGAGATCCAGGCGGCATCGGATGCCAGGGAGCAGCCCGCCGAGACCCAGGGCGGCCCCGAGGGCACGGTGTACTGGTCCGAGTCGCTCGACCGGGCCGTGCTGACCGTGAAGGGGCTTCCGGAACTCGGCGACGGCGAGGAGTTCGCGGCCTGGTACTTCACGGAGGAGACGCCCCGCCAGGTCGGCGCCTTCAAGACCGCGTCAGGCGCCGAAGCGGGCTCCGCCACCGTCGAACTCGACGCCGTCTGGCAGGAGGGCGATGTGCTGCAGGTGACGACCGAGGCGTCCGCCGGCCTGTCGTCAGGTGCGCCCGAGGGGGAGGTGCTCATCTCGATCGACAGCGCGACCGGCGAGGACGAGCCCGCCGAGGAAGATACCCTGGACGGGTGAGCTCAGCATCCCGGGACTTCCACAAGCCGGTCCGGCGCCCGGGCGAGACGTTCGATCGGGCGTTCGCCGCAGAGGATCCCGCCGAGGTTTCGCGAGTCGCGCACGCGACGGCATCCGCCCTGCTCACGCGCGTTCGCACGGAGCCGTCGGATGACGTGCTCGAACGCCTGGTCGGCTTCACCGATGCCCACGGCATCGACACGATCGCCGAACTGTGGTCGCGATCCCCGGCGCGGTCGCTGCCGGGCGCGCTGTGGCGGCTGTACCTGCTGCAACTGATGATCCACGACGATGCACGTACCTCCGCCCTGCTGTACGAGCGGGGCAGGGACGCGGTCGCATCGGCCGATGACCTGGTAGCCGGCGCGCCGAATCCGGCGGGCCCGGACGAACTGGTGCAGCTGATCGACACGATCCTGCGGGGTGTCTTCGAGGGGGACTTCGCGGTCGCGCTGGATCGTGCGGCATCCTTCTGCCGTGTGCAGGCATCGGGCGCCGCCGACCTCGCCGACGACTACGACGACACCGAACCCGAGCGCGCGAGCGTGCTGACCACACGCGCCCTGCGGTTGTCGACCTACGCAGAAGACCTCTCGGCGTGCGCGGGCCTCTGGCGCCGCGACGCACTGGCCTGATCGGTCACCTGCGCGGGCTCGCTGCAATACTCGCGGCAAAGAAAGTGCCGGGCCGCAGAAACGCCTCTCGGCGCGAGGCCGCTCGCAGCGGCAGAAGTTGGAGCCCGGGGTTTGCTGCGGCCCGGCACGCTCAAGTCTAACGGAGCCCGCCGCGGCGGTATTCCCGGCGTAGGCTCTGCTCATGGCTTGGCGTTTCGCGCTCATGATCGATCCCGTGGCAGTCGAAGACGACCGCACCGACTTCGCCGACACCTTCACGGTGATCGACCCGTCCGCGCCCGCGTTGACCGTCGGAGAGCTCAGCACGCAGCGCGGCGACGGCATCTTCGAATCGATCGGCGTCGTCGACGGGCACCCGCAGGAGGTGCAGGCGCACCTTGAACGCCTCGCGCACTCCGCGAAACTGTGCGACCTGCCGACCCCGCACCTGGAGCAGTGGCGGCAGGCGGTCACCGACGCAGCCGCAGCATGCGGCGCCGGCGAGGCGGTCATCAAGCTCATCCTGAGTCGAGGCGTCGAGCATGGCCCCGCCCCGACGGCATGGGTCACGGCCGCTGAAGCGTCCGACTTCGCGGCTGCGCGGCGTGACGGCATCCGTGTCGTCACACTCGACCGCGGCTACGCGATCGACGTGCCCGCGAGGGCGCCGTGGCTGCTGCTGGGCGCGAAGACGCTCTCGTACGCCGTGAACATGGCAGCGATCCGCGAAGCGAAGTCTCGGGGCGCCGACGATGCGGTCTTCGTCTCGAGCGACGGGTTCGTGCTCGAGGCGCCGACGGCGTCGCTCATCCTGCGGCGCGGCGACACGTTCGTCACGCCGGCGCCGAACGGCGGCATCTTGCACGGCACGACGCAGTTGAGTCTGTTCGACCACCTCGAGTCGCGCGGCTTCGAGGTGGCGTACGATACGATTCCGGCATCCGACCTGTCTGCGGTCGACGGAGCCTGGCTCGTCTCGTCCGTCCGCCTGGCGGCGCCGGTCGTCGCGATCGACGCGAACGAGATCCCGATGGATGCCGCGTTCACCGCTTCGCTCAACGACTACCTGCTGAGTCCGCGCGACTGACTCGAACGAGACGACGGACCTGTCGCCCGCCGTGCACAACTGCGGGGATCTTCGGCGGCACGCCGGATACCCGGCCGCCGCCGCGGGGTGTCAGCCAGAATCCCCGCAGTTGTGCACGCGCGGGACGTGGCGTGGATGCGAGCGAGCGCCGTGCGGTCAGTCTTGGAGTGCGGCGAGGATGGCTGCTTCGACCGCGGGCCAGTCGTGCAGGACCAGGGCGTAGTCGATCAGCGCGTCGACGCAGCCGACACCGAACACGTCGACCTGTGTGCGCACCGTGAGGCCGTATCGGCGCAGCCGCCAGCGCAGAAGGGATTCGAGTCCGCTGTCCGCATCGTCTCTCGCGAACCCGATGGCGTCGCGACCCTCCTCGTTGACGTGGTGCTCGAGCCATCGGCGCGCCGCGGTCGTCAGCATCCCCTGGCGCAGCGCTGACTCCAGGGCGACGAAGAACGCTTCCACGCCATCGCAGACCAGAATCTGCCGAAGCACCCGTGGTACGTCCGGCTGGGTGAGACGCGGCAGGTCGGATGCATCCCAGTGCTCGACGCATCGGCATCCAGGATGCGCGTATCGGTACCCTCCGCCGCGCATCCAGACGTGCGTACGCTCATCGCCGAGCACCCACAGGCCGAGATGGCGCGCGGCGGACGTGCACGCGAGCACGCCTCCGTGCATCGCGGCAGCACGCAGGTCTTCGCACGCGCCTTCAGCGACATAGACGCCGCGCCGCGCCCTGACGAGGCTCCCCGCGGCGAGTTCGTCAGCCAGGCGGCGGCGTGACAATCCGGATGCACGCAGCGGGCCGATCTGTCGTGGCTGCCGCGGCAGGAAGACATTGTGCTCGCGCTGCCCGAGGGGGGCGCGGGCGTGGTGGTGCTGTACGAGGACGGGCACCTGCTCGAGTTCGCCGCCGCGCACCCCGCAGAGCTCGAGAGGGCGCTCGCGGGACTCACCACCGTGACCGTCGACGACGAGGCGGGCACTGTTGCGACGCTGATTGACGAGTCGCAGGCGCGGGCCGCCGCGAGTATCGCGATCGACCCGGCGCTCGAGGCGGGCCTCGCGCTCATCAAGCTGCGCATCGGTGTGGGTCGCGACCGCCGCGGCGAGGTGGTCAGCGGCGGACTGTTCGTGCGCACCTGGGCGCTGCAGCACCTGGTGCGGGCGTTGCGCGGTCGGCTGCTCGACCCCGATGAGCCGCTGCGCGACATCCTCGAGCCGACTCGGCGCCTCGAGCGCGTGCTGCCGGGGCCGGCGGCGGCGCTCGCCGAGGCGGTCGCGCAGCCGGTCGAGCCAGCGGCGCGAGCCCTGTTCGCGCTGATGCGCCGCGAGCTTGAGCCGGGCTGGCCCGAGTTTCCGAGCAGGGCCGCTGACGTCATCGCCGCCCGCTTCGGGTGGTGAGGGGAGAGCGCCGCGGCCCGGGGCAGGTCGCGGCGCTCTCGCGCTCGGCTAGTTGGTCGTAGTCGGCTGCTTGTCGCCCGCGGGGGCGCCGTCGCCGTCGTCGGCTGCCGCGGCCCGCGCCCGGGCCTTTGCCTCGCGACCGCGTCGTCCCCACACCGGCTCGGCACTCGCAAGCTCCTCCGGGGTCGCCTGGCGGAACGGCGGGGCACCTTCGAGCTCGATCGCGTGGCGCTCCTGCCCGCGGGTGGCCCGCAGGCTCGCGACGATCGACACGGTGATGATGACGGCAACGACCGCGAGCGACACCGAGGTCGGGATCTTGTAGACGTCGAGCAGCAGCATCTTAATGCCGACCCAGATGAGCACGAACGCGAGGCCCAGCTTCAGGTAGGTGAAGCGGTGAATCAGGTCGGCGAGCAGGAAGTACATGGCGCGCAGGCCGAGGATCGCGAAGGCGTTGGCCGTGAACACGATGAACGGTTCGCTGGTCACACCGAAGATGGCGGGAATCGAGTCGACGGCGAAGATGATGTCGGTGATCTCGACGAGCACGAGCACCGCCAGCAGCGGGGTGGCGACGATGATGCCGGCGCGGCGGATGAGGAACTTCTGCCCGTGGTACGCGTCAGTCATCGGCACGAAGCGGCGGAAGGTCTTCAGCACCTTCGAGTTCTCGACGTCGATGTGCTCGTTGCGGGTGCGGATCATCCGGTAGCCCGTGTAGAGCAGGAACGCGGCGAACAGGTAGAGAATCCACGAGAACTGGTCGATCAGCACGGCGCCGGCGGCGATGAAGATGCCGCGAAAGACGAGCGCGCCGAGCACGCCGAGAAACAGCACGCGGTGCTGCAGCTCGCGCGGCACGGCGAAGAAGCTGAAAATGATCGCCCAGACGAAGACGTTGTCGACGGCGAGCGACTTCTCGATGAGGTAGCCGGCGTAATACTGCTGGCCGATCTCGGCGCCGTAGGTCGCCCACAGCCACGCGCCGAAGCCGACGCCGAGCGCGACCCAGACGGCCGACCAGGCGGCGGCCTCCTTCACGCTGATGACGTGCGCCTTGCGGTGCGCGACGAGGTCGATGGCGAGCATCACGAGGATGCCGCTGATCACGGCGAGCCAGAGCCACAGAGGTGCGTCCATGGGGGATCTCCTGATTGGTCGAAATCAGGAGGTCTCTCCCAGACCGGCCTTTGGCCGATCCCGCGTCACCGGAGCCGATGGCGGCTCGTCATGACGATGACGCGCGGGTGTGGGGGTACTCCCCTCCGTGAATGAGTGAAACAGATCTCATACGTTCCGCACAAATCGAATTGAGGATACGCGCGGAGATTCCCAGCTACGCGCCTGCGAAAGCCGACGGGCGTGCACAACTCCGGGGATTCTCGATGACACGCCATGGATGCCGGCCACCTTCCGGCGCGTCGACCAAAATCCCCGCAGCTGTGCTCGCACGAGAAGCGCCAGAAGCGGGAGGGGCGAGAGGGGCGAGAGGGGCGGCGCTCGTTCGAACTCAGCCGAAGCGGCCGGAGACGTAGTCTTCGGTGGCCCGCACCGACGGGGTCGTGAAGATCGTCTTCGTGTCGTCGAACTCGATGAGCTTGCCGGGCTTTCCGGTGCCGGCGATGTTGAAGAAGGCCGTGCGGTCGGACACGCGCGATGCCTGCTGCATGTTGTGGGTCACGATGACGATCGTGTAGTCCTGCTTCAGCTCTTCGATCAGCTCTTCGATCGCGTACGTCGAGATCGGGTCGAGGGCCGAGCAGGGCTCATCCATCAGCAACACCTGCGGCGAGACCGCGATCGCACGCGCGATGCACAGGCGCTGCTGCTGCCCGCCCGAGAGTCCGGAGCCGGGCTTGTCGAGACGGTCCTTGACCTCGTTCCACAGGTTCGCGCCTCGCAGTGAACGCTCGACCAGCGCATCGGCATCGGACTTGGAGATCTTCTTGTTGTTCAGGCGGACGCCGGCGAGCACGTTCTCCTTGATCGACATCGTCGGGAACGGATTGGGGCGCTGGAAGACCATGCCGACCTGACTGCGAACCAGCACGGGATCCACACCGGCGCCGTACAGGTTCTCGCCGTCGAGCAGTACCTCACCCTGCACGTACGCACCCGGAATCACCTCGTGCATGCGGTTCAGCGTGCGCAGGAAGGTCGACTTTCCGCAGCCGGACGGGCCGATGAACGCCGTCACGCTGCGGGGCTCGATCTGGAGCGAAACGCCTTCGACGGCGAGGAAGTCGCCGTAGTAGACGTGGAGGTCGTTGACTTCGATGCTCTTGGACATCTGGTGTTCCTTCGGGTTCTGCGGAAAGCGTTTGCGAGCCGGTTCAGCGGCCCGTCTTGGGGGCGAAGACCTTCGCGATGATTCTCGCGACGAGGTTCAGCACCATGACGATGAGGATGAGGACGAGTGCGCCGGCCCAGGCGCGGTCGACGTAGGCGGATGCGGGGATGCCCTGGTTCATGTACTGGGAGTAAACGAAAACGGGCAGTGAGGCCATGCGCCCCTCGAACAGGTTGTAGTTCATCGAGGTCGCGACACCTGCGGTGATCAGCAGGGGCGCCGTTTCGCCGATCACACGTGCGATCGAGAGCATGACGCCGGTCGTGATGCCGGCGATCGAGGTGGGCAACACGACCTTGGCGATGGTGCGCCACTTGGGGACGCCCAGTGCGTACGCCGCCTCGCGCAACTCGTTCGGGACCAGCCGCAGCATCTCTTCGGTGGACCGCACCACGACCGGGATCATGAGCACGGAGAGTGCCACTGCGCCCATGATGCCCATCCGGGCCCCCGGGCCGAAGAAGAGCGCGAACAGCGCGAACGCGAACAGTCCGGCAACGATAGAGGGGATGCCGGTCATGACGTCCACGAGGAACGTGATGCCCCGGGCGATGCGGTTGCCGTTGCCGTACTCGATCAGGTAGATCGCAGTGAAGATCCCGATCGGGATGGAGATGATGGCGGCTGCGAGGGTGATCAGCAGCGTGCCCGTGATGGCGTGGAGCGCGCCGCCGCCCTCGCCGACGACGTTGCGCATCGAGTGGGAGAAGAACTCCGCCGAGATACCGGCGACGCCGTTCGACACCACCGTGATGGCCACCGACACCAGCGGAACCATCGCGATCGCGAAGGCGATCGCGACGACACCGGTGACGAGCCGGTCAGTGGCCTTGCGGCCGCCCTCGACGATGCGTGAGATCACCGTGATCAGCACGAGGTAGAGCGCACCGGTCACAACGGCCCAGCCGCCGGGGTTGAACGCGGCACCCGCGGAGACCGCGACGAGCGCGAACAGCAGAGCCGAGACCACTGCGGAGCCGCCGAGGAGGGCCCACGGCGCCCAGCCGGGCAGGCGTCCGCTCGTCAGTCGCTGCGCCTGGCGCTTCGCCGAAGGCGAGGGAGCGATCGTGGCAGTCATCAGTTGGCTCCCGAGAATTCCTTGCGGCGGCTGACGATCCAGCGTGCGACCGCGTTTACCGCGAAGGTCACGACGAACAGGATGAGACCGGTCGCGATGAGGACGTTGATGTTGGTGCCGTACGCCTCAGGGAAGGTGAGGGCGATGTTGGCCGGGATCGTGCTCGGGTTCTCGGGCGTGAACAGGCGCAGTGTCACGACGCCGGTGGCCGACAGCACCATGGCGACTGCCATGGTCTCGCCGAGGGCGCGACCGAGGCCCAGCATCGATGCGGACACGATGCCGGAACGACCGAAGGGGAAGACGGCCATCCGGATCATTTCCCAGCGGGTCGCGCCCAGCGCAAGGGCTGCTTCTTCGTGGAGGCGCGGTGTCTGCAGGAAGATCTCGCGACAGATGGCGGTGATGATCGGAACGATCATGACCGCGAGGACCATCGCCGCCGTGAAGATGGTGCGGCCGGTCGAAGAGACGGGGCCCGCGAAGAGCGGGAACCAGCCGGCGTGCTCGACGAACCACGAGTAGACGGGCTGAACGGCAGGGGCAAGCACGAGAATGCCCCACAGACCGAAGACGACCGACGGGACCGCTGCAAGCAGGTCGACGATGTAGCCGAGGCCCTGGGCGAGCCGGCGCGGCGCGTAGTGCGAGATGAACAGCGCGACGCTCACGGAGAGCGGCACCGCCATCAGCAGCGCGAGGAACGACGCCCAGATCGTGCCGAACGCGAGAGGCCACACGTAGTCCCAGAAGTTGGACGACAGCAGCGATGCGGTCTCACTCGTCGCACCCAGGCCAGGAATGGACTGGACGACCAGGAAGATGGCGACGGCGGCGAGCGTCACGAGGATCATGGTCCCGGCCGCCAGCGCGGTACCGGAGAACCACTTGTCCCCCAGGCGCTGTGGGGGCTTGGCGGCCTGCTCGGCCTTCGGGGCCGACGTGGTCGTGGTGGTCATGCGTCCCTGATTTCGTGTGGATGATGCAGAGGCCGCCCGGCGCGACTCGAGGGTCGCGCCGGGCGGCGTGGGGTCACTCTGCGACGATGAGCTCGATCGCGGCGTTGACCTTCTCGCGCAGCGTGTCCGAGATCGGCGCGTTGCCGGCCGCGGCGGCGGCGGCGTCCTGGCCTTCGGCGCTGGCGATGTACTCGAGGTAGCCCTTGACGATGGGGGCAACCGATGCGTCCTGGTACTCCTCGCAGGCGATCATGTAGCTCACGAGGACGATGGGGTAGACGCCGGACTCGGTCGAGGTGCGGTCGAGCTCGATGGCGAGGTCACCCTCGCCGCGGCCCTCTTCGAATGCCGAGGCGTCCACGATCGCCGCTGCGGCCTCGGGCGAGTACGACACGAACTCCTCACCGACCTGGATGGCGGCGGTCGACAGGCCCTCCTCGGCGGCGCGCGACGCGTCGGCGTAGCCGATCGTGCCGTTGCCACCGGAGACGGCCGAGACGACCCCCGACGTGCCCTGTGCAGCCTCGCCGCTGGAGAACGGCCAGACGCCGTCGGGCTCACTCGTCCATGCGTCAGGCGCTGCCTGGAACAGGTAGTCGGTGAAGTTCTCGGTGGTGCCGGAGTCGTCGGCGCGGTGGACCGGGTTCACGGCCAGGTCCGGCAGCTCGACGCCCTCGTTCAGCGCGGCGATCGCCGGGTCGTTCCAGTTGGCGATCTCGCCGGCGAACAGCTTCGCGAGCGTGTCGGCGTCGAGGTTGAGCGAGTCGACGCCCTCGATGTTGAAGATGACCGCGATCGGCGAGATGTAGGTCGGCAGCTCGATGATGCCCGAGCCCTCGACGCAGCCGGCGAACCCGGCCTCGAGCTCTTCGGTCTTGAAGGCGCGGTCAGAGCCCGCGAAGGCGACGGCACCGGCCTGGAAGGACTCGCGGCCCGCGCCGGAGCCGGCCGGGTCGTAGGCGATGGTGACGCCGGAGTTGGCGGTCTGGAAGCCGGCAGTCCATGCCTGCACGGCCACTTCCTGCGACGAGGCGCCGGAGCCGGCGATCTCACCGGACAGCGTCTCGGTCGTGTCCGTGGCGGGGTCGGTGTTCGTGTTGCCGGTGGGCTCATTCGCGGCGCAAGCGGTGAGGGCGAGCGCAGCGACGGCGGTGACAGCGCCCAACTGGGCGATGCGGGTGAGCTTCACGTGAATTCCTTCGGGTGTCAGGGTCATGCCCTTGGTGCAGGGCTCGCCATGACGGTAGACATCGACTCTTACCAGAGTGCGCTGTCCGGGTGAACGGAAGGTGAACGGCTTCGATCCCGCTGGGGCGGCGTTGATCGGTCAGATCTTGGGTTCGTGGGTCTCGATCGACACGATCCCCGAACCGGGGTTGGTGGCCGACAGGTGCACCACAGAGAAGGCGCCGACGGGCAGGGCGGACGCGCTGCCGAGGTATGACCCGCGCATCGTGCCGGTGGCGAGCGCCAGCTCGGCGAGGATGTCGGGCAGCACCGGTCCGTGGCTGCACAGCACGGCGGGTTTGCGTGCCCGCACGCGCTTGCCGACGATGGCGCGCACGTCGCCGTCGCCTGCCTCCCACGCGTCCTGGCCCAGGTGTGGCGTGCGGGTGAGGCTGCGCCCCTGCGCCGCCGCGAACGGGGTGACGGTGGTGACGCATCGGACGGCGTCGCTCGTGATGATCTTTCGCACCCCGAACGCCTGCAGTGGGCCGACGAGTGCGGCGGCCTGCTTCGTGCCGCGCCCGGTGAGGGGGCGCGCGGCGTCTTCGCCGTCCCAGTCCTCGCGCGCGGTCGCTTTGGCGTGCCGCAGGACGACGATGGGGAACGTCTCGAGCACACCGTCGTCGACGAGGCGCAGGAACGCGTCGAGGATCTCGACGTCCACCGGATAGCTCAACTGCGCGCGTGCCTTCTTGGCGGTCATCCACTCCAGCGCCGCGATCTCTTTGTTGGGCACGAACGCCGACGCGCGGATCGCATCGTCGGTCGCTTCGACGGCCCAGTAGTGGACGATCTTCTGCTTCTTGCCCGGCAGACGATACCGCGAGACGCCCACCGGCACGCCCAGCGCGCCCCGGATGCCGGTCTCTTCGAAGATCTCCCGCACGGCCGTCTCGGCGAGCGTCTCACCCGGGTCGACCTTTCCCTTGGGCAGGGTGACGTCGGCATAGGCGGTGCGGTGGATGGCGAGGATGTGCAGCTTTCCCTCGACCATGCGCCAGACGACGCCGCCCGCGGCGTAGACGGCGGTGTCGGTCATCGCACCGCCCGCGCCCGACGGCGCCGCTGCACCGCGTTCATCGTCTTCTCCTGGATGTCGACGAGTGCCTTGCCTGCGGCATCCGTGCTGTGACGGGTCCACTCGCCCTCGGCGCCGAGGCGCCATGAACTCGTGTCGTCGCTCATCGCGAGGTCGAAGAGGTCCAGCAGTTCCTTTTTGTGCACGGGATCGCTCACGCGCACCAGTGCTTCGACGCGGCGGTCGAGGTTGCGGTGCATCATGTCGGCGCTGCCGATGTAGACGTTGGCGTCCTCGTCGGCTCCGAACGCGAAGATGCGCGAGTGCTCGAGGTAGCGCCCGAGAATGGAACGCACCGTGATGTTCTCGCTCACCCCGGGGATGCCGGTCTTCAGTGAGCAGATACCGCGCACCCACACGTCGACCCGGACGCCCGCCTGGCTGGCACGGTACAGCGCATCGATGATCTGCTCGTCGACCATCGAGTTGACCTTGATGCGGATGTGGGCCGGCTTTCCGTCGAGTGCGTGGCGACGCTCGGCGTCGATGTGGCGCAGCAGTCCCTTGCGCAGGTGCAGTGGCGCGACGAGCAGGCGCTTGAACTTCTTCTCGATCGCGTAGCCGCTCAGTTCGTTGAACAGACGGGTGAGGTCGCGCCCAACCTGCTCGTCGGCGGTGAACAGGCCGAAGTCCTCGTAGAGACGGCTGGTCTTGGGGTTGTAGTTGCCGGTGCCGATGTGGCTGTAGCTGCGAAGCATGCCGTCTTCTTCGCGGATCACGTGGAGCAGCTTGCAGTGGGTCTTCAGGCCCACGAGGCCGTACACGACGTGCACACCCGCCTTTTCGAGCTTGCGCGCCCACACGATGTTGGCTGCTTCGTCGAACCGGGCTTTCACCTCGACGAGGGCGAGCACCTGCTTGCCCTTCTCGGCCGCGTCGATGAGCGCTTGCACGATGGGGCTGTCACCGGAGGTGCGGTAGAGGGTCTGCTTGATGGCGAGCACGTGCGGGTCGTTCGCGGCCTGCTCGAGGAACGCCACGACGCTCGTGGTGAACGACTCGTACGGGTGGTGCACGAGCACGTCGTGCTTGCGGATCGCCGCGAACAGGTCGGCGCGACCGTTCTGCTCGGCGGGCTGGAACGCCGGCGCGGTCGACGGCACGTGCGCCGGGTAGTGCAGCTCGGGGCGGTCGATGCGGGCGAGGTCGAACAGGCCGCGCAGGTCGAGCGGGCCGGGGAGGCGGTAGACCTCCTGCTCGGTGATGTCGAGCTCGTCGATGAGCAGCTCGAGCGTCACGTCGTCCATGTCCTCGGTGACCTCGAGGCGGATCGGCGGGCCGAACCGTCGCCGCAGCAGCTCTGCTTCGAGGGCCTGGATGAGGTTCTCGGTCTCGTCCTCCTCGATCACGACGTCCTCGTTGCGGGTGAGCCGGAACGCGTGGTGCTCGAGGATCTCCATGCCGGGGAACAGGTCGCCGAGGTGGTTCGCGATGAGGTATTCCAGCGGCAGGTAACGCGACCGCGCGGCGCCGCCGGGCACCTCGACGAAGCGGGGGAGCATGGGCGGCACTTTGAGGCGGGCGAATTCCTGCCGGCCCGTCTTGGCGTTGCGGATGCGGATCGCGAGGTTCAGCGACAGCCCCGAGATGTAGGGGAAGGGGTGCGCCGGGTCGACCGCGAGCGGCATGAGCACCGGGAACACCTGCGCCTGGAAGTAGTCGTACAGGTCGCTGCGTTCGTCGTCGCTGAGATCGTCCCAGCCGACGACTTCGATGCCGGATTCGGTCATGGCGGGCTTCACCTGGTCAGCCCAGGCGCGCGCGTGACGAAGCTGCAGGCGATGCGCCTCGGTGGAGATGTCGCCGAGGACGTCCAGCGGTGCACGCCCGACGTTCGTGGGGACGGCGAGCCCGGTCACGATGCGACGCTTGAGGCCCGCGACGCGCACCATGAAGAACTCGTCGAGGTTGCTCGCGAAGATGGCCAGGAAGTTGGCCCGCTCGAGCACCGGAAGCGTCTCGTCCTCGGCGAGCTCGAGCACACGCTGGTTGAAGGCGAGCCAGCTCAGCTCGCGATCCTGGTAGCGGTGTTCGGGAAGCTGGGCGTCGGGCGCTTCGACGGCTTCATCGAAGTCGTCGTCGTCCGCGTCGCCCAGACCGGAGTCGATGACATCGGTATCGATCATCCCCTCATCATTGCAGGGTGAGGTGACGAGTGTGTGAACGCGGTCAGGACTGCGACGACGGTGCCGGCGCGCCCTGCGGCTCGGGTACCTGGTCGTCCTCGTACACGTTGAAGCGATAGCCGACGTTGCGCACCGTGCCGATGAGCTGTTCGAGGTCGCCGAGTTTCGCCCGCAGGCGTCGCACGTGCACGTCGACGGTGCGGGTGCCGCCGAAGTAGTCGTAGCCCCATACTTCGCTCAGCAGCTGTTCGCGCGTGAACACCCGGGAGGGGTGGGTCGCGAAGAAATGCAGCAGCTGGAACTCCTTGTAGGTGAGGTCGAGGGGCTTGCCGTGCACTTTCGCTGAGTACGACGATTCGTCGATCGTGATGCCCGAGGTCTGAATGCGGGTCGAGACCTGCTCCGCGTTCTGACGGCCGATCGCGAGACGGATGCGGGCGTCGACCTCTGCGGGCCCGGCGCCGACGAGGATGACATCGTCGATGCCCCAGTCGGTCGAGACCGCCGTGAGCCCGCCCTCGGTGACGACGAGGACGAGCGGGGCATCGAGTCCGGTCGTGTTGAGGATCTTGCACAGCGACTTCGCGCCGACCAGGTCGGTGCGGGCGTCGAGGAAGATGACGTCGGCGTTGGGGGCGTTGACCAGTTGCGCGGGCTCTGCGGGAATCTGGCGCACACGGTGGCTCAGCAGCTCCAGCGCAGGCAGAACGGAGTCGCCGCTGGGAGCGGAACTGAGAACGAGGAGCTGCGCCAAAGGGGGATCCCTCCACGGGATGGCCGAACGTGCCCCTATCCTAGGCCGTCGCCGACGGCCTGCTTCGCGCGGCGGGCGCTCGCTTACGTCACAATGGAGGCATGGCCCTGCCCGAACTCGCTCCGCGCAACACCTTCATCGGTGTCGTCGTCGTCTGGGTCGCAGCCGCTGTGCTCGCGCTGGTGATCGGCATGGTCGCGCCCGCCGACTGGCGCGCCGCCTGGATGCCGCTCGGGTTGGGTGCGTGCTTCTTCCTCGCCTTCGGCATCCAGCTGTCCTACGGCACGTCGCAGGGATTCATCCAGCGCGTCGCAGCGAGCGTGCTCGGCGCGATCGCCGTGATGGGGTTCATCGGCATCGGCTTCGGGCTGGCCACGCTGTTCCCGGCCTGATCGGCGAGGTCTGGGCCGCGGGGTGCCGCGGGCGGCGTAGAGTGGGGGGCATGGACCTGTTCGCGCTCGAACTCTTCTTCGTTGGGCTCCTCGGCCTCGCGTCGCTGGCGATCCTCTTCGTCTCCGGCGTGGTGATCAAGAACCTCTACCGCGGCCAGCGCTGAGCACCGTGATCGAGATTCCGACCGATCTGCCGGCGGACCTCGTTCCGCTGTCATGGCTGCTGGGCGTCTGGGAGGGCACCGGGGTCATCGACTACGAGGCCAGTGGTCACCATTTCACGGGCGAGTTCGCGCATCGTGTGAGCTTCAGTCACGACGGCGGTGACTTCCTGAACTATTCCGCCGGCGCCTGGCTGCTCGGCGACGGCGAGGCCCGAACGCCTCTCGTGGCCGAGACTGGCTTCTGGCGGCTGGCGCGGCCGTCCGCCGACCACGACCCGGGTCCCGGCCTGTTGCCGGCGATGGTCGAGGCCTCGGCGCCGCGCACGGCCGACGATGTCGAGACACTGCGCAACGCCGACGGCGGGTTCGATATCGAGGTCTCGCTCGTGCACTCCGACGGCGTGAGCGAGTTGTACCTCGGTCAGGTAAAGGGCCCGCGCATCGACCTCGCCACCGATGCGGTCGTCCGCACCGCCGGTGCCAAGCACTACGCAGCGGCGACGCGGTTGTTCGGGCTGGTCGACGCGCACCTGTTGTGGGCGTGGGACATCGCGGCGCTCGGCGGCGAGCTCGCGTCGCACGCGTCTGCGCGCTTGGCCCGGGCGGAGTGAGCATCGTGGCAGACGCGTTCGTCGCGCTCCCCGGCGCTGTCTTCGATGAGGTGGGGCTCGTCCACCTCGGTTCGCCGATGCGTGAGCAGCGCGCCCTTGCCGCAGGCACCGCCGTCGCGCCGCTGTCCGACCGACGCGTGCTGACGGTGGCCGGTGAAGACCGGTTGACGTGGCTCGACTCGATCACGTCGCAGGCCGTCGCGCGGCTGCAGCCGGGTGAGAGTTCGGAATTGCTCGTCCTCGATCCGCACGGTCACGTCGAGCACGCCGCGGCCGTCGTCGACGACGGCACCCGCACGTGGCTCATCGTCGATGAGACGGACGCCGAGGGCCTGCTGACCTTCCTCACCCGCATGCGGTTCCGACTTCGCGTCGACCCGCAGGACGTGTCGGCGGCTCATCGCGTGATCGGCGGAACGGCCGACGCGACCGCATCACTCGACGCGGTCGCCGTGTGGCAGGATCCATGGCCCGCGGTGCGCACCGGAGGGTGGGGTTACGCCGCCACCGACCCGCACCCGGGTGCCGAGCGCGACTGGTCGGAGGCGGTGATCACGGCATCCGCGTATGAGGTGCTCGCCGCGTCACGAGCGCCTGAGTCGATCGCCGGGCGCCTCGCGGCCGACGCGCTGCGGATCGCGGCATGGCGTCCGCGCGTCGCCGCTGAAGCAGACGAACGGACGCTGCCGCACGAGGTTGACTGGCTGCGAACGGCCATCCACCTCGAGAAGGGGTGCTACCGGGGGCAGGAGACGGTCGCCAAGGTGCACAACCTCGGCCACCCGCCCCGTCGCCTTGCCGCGCTGCACCTCGACGGCAGTGATGCTGAGCTTCCGTCGCCGGGTGCAGAAGTCCGCCGCGACGGCGAAGCCGTCGGCGCCATCACCTCGGTGGCGCGCCATTTCGAAGAGGGGCCGATCGCGCTTGCACTGCTCAAGCGCACCGTGCCGGTCGACGCCGCGCTGACGGTTGCCCTGGACGGCGAGGGTGAGGTCGCCGCCGCCCAAGAGCAGATCGTGCCGCCTGACGCCGGCCGGACGGCATCGATCCCACGGATGCCGCGACTCTCACGCCGCCGGTGAGCATGAGCGAGGTGCCGCCCACGGCGCCGGTTCCGACGGGATGGCGTTCCCGGTTCGACCTCGCCGCGCGCCTGCACCGCGTGCGCGACTCGCTGCCTGCGATCGCGCAATTGGTCGTCGCCGCGACGCTCGCCTACCTCATCGCCCACATCGGCCTCGGTCACGAGGCGCCGCTGCTGGCAGCGACCGTGACGATCTCCAGTCTCGGGCTCGCGCGTGATGCCCGTCCGCTGCGGGTGCTCGAGACGGTCGTCGGCATGGTCGTCGGCATCCTCGTCGCAGAGCTGCTGCTGGTGCTGCTCGGCGCGGGATGGTGGCAACTCGGCGTCGCGCTGGCGGCGACGCTGCTCGTCGCTCGCGTGCTGTCGTCGCAGTCGGGATTCGCGATCGCGGCGGCCATCCAGTCGCTCATCGTGATGGTCCTGCCCGCCAGCGCGCCGGGGCTGCGTCTGGTCGACGGCGCGATCGGCGGCGTCGTCGCGCTCGTCGTCACGGCCCTCATCCCGCGCAGTCCGCTGCGACGGGCCGTCGCCGACGGTGAAGCGCTGTTCACGGGCCTCGACAACGCGATGGGCACCGTCGCGCAGGCGCTGCTGCGCGGTGACCGTGTGCGCGCCGAACGGGCGCTCGAGAAGGCCCGCGCGCTGCAGGCGCCGCTGGACCAGTGGCGCGGATCGGTCGAAGCCGGTGCGGCGATCGCCCGCATCTCACCGTTCCTCCGGCGGCAGCGCTCAGAGCTGGCCCGGCAGCAGCGCATGCTCACGCACGCCGACTTCGCGACCCGCAATCTCCGCGTCATCGCCCGTCGCTGCGTCTACCTCATCGGCGACGGCGAACACCGACCGGTGGCTGCGGACCTCCTCATCCAGTTGCGCGTCGGGACGGCGCTGCTCGGCGGATCGCTCGCCGACATCTCGCTGCAGCCTGCGGCTCGAGAGGCGATCCGGGCCGTCGCGGCACGACTCGACCCCGAGATCGGCGCGGGCTCGGGCGACCAGAACCTCGTCGCCGCCCTCCGTCCGCTCGCGGTCGACCTGCTGGTCGCGACGGGCATGGAGCCCGCCGACGCCCGCGGCATCCTGCCGTCGTTGTGACCTCGCCGCTGTGCGGTGCCGATCAGTCCGGGCGGACGGCATCCCATGGCACGGTGACTTCACCCAGCCGCCAGCGGGACCGCCCCGACACCGGCCACCCCGCCGATGCAAGGGCATCGAGGGCGGTGCGCCACCGCTGGACCGGTCCGAAGGCGGAGGCAGCGACCGCGCGGGTCCATTCAGCATCGAGCGCGCTCAAGAAGGCGTGGACGCGTTCGCCGTGGACGTTGTGATGGATGAGCGCCTTCGGCAGTCGCTCGGCCGCGATCGCGGGGGCGTCCAGGCCGGTCAACCGCAGTGAGACGGTGAGCGTGCGCGGTGCCGCATCGGCGCCCACCTCGATCCAGGTGCAGATGCGACCGAGCTCATCGCACGTGCCCTCGACGAGCATGCCGCCGGGCTGCAGTCTCGACGTCATGCGGCGCCACGCCCCTGCGACGTCCGCCTCGTCGTACTGCCGCAGCACGTTGAAGGCGCGGATGACCGCCGGCGCACGGTCGCTCGGCACCTCGAAGCCGCCCCGGGCGAACCGCACCCGGGCGTCTGTGGCGAAGTCGGTGAGGCCCTCGCGCACCAGCCGGAGCTGCTGCCTGGCGCGCTCGACCCGCTCGGGGTCGATCTCCAACCCGAGCACCTCGACATCGGGCCTGCTCCGCCGCAGCCGGGCCTCGAGTTCGAGGGCGGTCACCCCGCTCGCGCCGTATCCGAGGTCGACGACGAGCGGGTCATCGGTGCGACGCAGCACAGGATGCCGTGCGATCCACCGATCGATGCGCCGCAGCCGGTTGGTGCCGGTCGTGCCGCGCGTGATCTGCCCGACCGGTCCTGGCGTCATGAGCCCATGATGCCAGGGGTGACGTCGATAGGATGGCGGCATGAGTGCCCCCTACACGCTGATTCTCCTCCGCCACGGGCAGAGCGAGTGGAACAAGACCAACCAGTTCACCGGATGGGTGGACGTGCGCCTGACCGAGCAGGGCCGGTCCGAGGCACAGCGCGGAGGTGAGCTGCTCAAGGAATCGGGCATCCTGCCCGACGTGCTGCACACGTCGGTGCTCAGCCGCGCGATCCAGACTGCGAACATCGCGCTCGACGCCGCCGACCGCCTCTGGATCCCCGTCAAGCGCTCATGGCGCCTCAACGAGCGCCACTACGGTGCGCTGCAGGGCAAGGACAAGGCGCAGACGCTCGAGGAATTCGGCGAGGAGCAGTTCATGCTGTGGCGTCGCTCGTTCGACGTGCCGCCCCCGCCGCTGCCGGCCGACGCCGAGTTCAGCCAGGTCGGCGACCCCCGCTACGCCGGGATCGACGGCGAGGTGCCCGCGACCGAGTCGCTCAAGATCGTGATCGACCGGATGCTGCCCTACTGGGAGTCCGACATCAAGCCCGACCTCGCCGCCGGCAAGACGGTGCTCGTCACGGCCCACGGCAACTCGCTGCGCGGCCTCGTCAAGCACCTCGAAGGCATCAGCGACGCCGACATCGCAGAGCTGAACATCCCCACCGGCATCCCGCTCGTATACAAGCTGGATGCGGACTTCGCGCCGATCGGCGCCGGCGAGTACCTCGATCCGGCAGCGGCCGCGGCGGGTGCCGCCGCCGTCGCCAACCAGGGCAAGCACTGACACGCACGACAAAGCAGCGGGCCCGGATGCCGATCGGCATCCGGGCTCGCTGCTCGTTGCGGCCGGTGTCAGCGCGCGTCGGCGTCGACGACGGTGATCGCGTCGGTGTCGGGCGTCCAGTCGCCGGTCGCGAGGTAGGCGACCTTCTTGGCCACCGACACGGCGTGGTCGGCGAAGCGCTCGAGGTAGCGGCTGGCGAGCGTCGCGTCGACGGTTGCGGCGGCCTCGCCCTTCCAGTTGTCGCTGAGGACCTTCTCGAAGACCGAGATGTGCTTGTCGTCGAGTTCGTCGTCGAGGTTGCGCAGCGTCTCGACGAGCGCGAGGTTCTCAGTGCGCAGCAGTTCGCTGAGCGTGCGAGCCACCTCGACGTCGAGCTCGCCCATCGTTGTGAAGGTGTTCTTGAGTCCCTTGGGGATGGCCCGCTCGGGGAAGCGCATCCGCGTGAGCTGCGCGATGTGCTCGGCGATGTCGCCCATGCGCTCGAGCGACGTGCTCACGCGGAGGGCGGCGACGACGATGCGCAGGTCGCGGGCGACCGGCTGCTGGCGGGCGAGGATCTCGATGGCGAGTTCGTCGAGTTCGACAGCCTTGACGTCGATGATCTGGTCGGCTTCGATGACCTCTTCGGCCAGGCCGACGTCACTGGTCGCGAACGAGCGTGTGGCCTTGTCGATGGCGACCGTCACGAGGTCGGCGATCTCGACCAGACGTGAACGCACGTCCTCGAGCGACTGGTGGAACACTTCGCGCATGGATGGTCCTAACTTGTCTCGTCCCGGGGCGCGCGGCACTGTCCGCGCGCGGCCTCCGAGATCATCCCCCTCGAAGGTTAACGAACGGTGCCGCATCGGTGAACATCGGGCGGTGATCGGCCGTACGGGGCCGAACCGGTCGTTTCGAAGGTCGTCACCCACCGTACGCTGAGAGCCATGGAACCGACGCTGCTGGCGCTGCTGGCGCTCACGCTTGGCGTGGTGATCGGAGCGGCCGTCGTCGGACTCGTGATGATCGCCCTGCGTGCGCGCGACCGCGTGCATGAGGAGTCGTCGCTGGACGTGCCCGACGGTGCTGCCGCCGTTCTCCTGGGCATGGACGACGCCGCAGTCGTCGTGGACGGATCCTTCAAGGTGGTCGCGGCTTCGGGGCCGGCGGCGGCATTCGGCATGACGGAGGGTGAGACCCTCGTCGGCGACGAACTACGGGCGCTGGTGCGGGCGGCGCGAGGGAGCGGGCGAGCCGAATCGGAGACCCTCCGCCTCACGCGCGGCACGCTCCCCGCAGATGATCGCCTCGTCACCGCTCGCGCCAACGTCATCACACCGCGACTGATCCTGCTGCTGCTGCGTGACATCACCGAGCGCGAGCGGGTGGAGGAGATGCGGCGTGACTTCGTGGCGAACACGAGCCACGAGCTGAAGACCCCCGTCGGCGCCATCACGCTGCTCGCCGAGGCGATCGAGATGGCGGCTGATGACGAGGCGCAGGTGCGCCATTTCGCCGGTCGCCTGTCGGCGGAGGCAGGGCGACTCGGTCAGCTCACGAGCCGCATCATGAACCTTTCGCGCCTGCAGTCGGCGCCCGAGCTGTCGGAGCTGCGCGACATCTCGGTCGACGAGCTCGTCGGCTCCGCGATCGAATCGCAGGCCGTCTCCGCCGAGGCGGCCGGCATCACGGTCGTCCGCGGTGGCACCAAGGGGCTGTTCGTGCGCGGCGACGCGCAGATTCTCACCGATGCGATCGCGAACCTCATCGCGAATGCGATCGCGTACTCGCCCGAGGGTGGTCAGGTCGGCATCGGCGTCAAAGACGGTGACGGCACCGTGGAGATCGCCGTGACTGATCGCGGCATCGGCATCCCGGAGGGCGACCAGCAACGCGTGTTCGAGCGGTTCTACCGGGCCGATCAGGCCCGCAGCCGTCGAACCGGCGGGACCGGGCTCGGGTTGTCGATCGTCAAGCACGCCGTCCAGCGTCACGGCGGTGAGGTTGTGCTGTGGTCCCGCCCCGGTCGTGGTTCCACGTTCACGGTCCGGTTGCCTGCCGTGCCGGCGCCGCCCTCGGCGGGGTCCACGAAGAAGAAGAAGAAATCCGCCCGGTCGAAGACTCGGGCGAAGGGAGAGAAGCAATGACCCGCGTGCTGATCGTCGAGGACGAGCCTGATCTGGCCGACCCGCTTGCGTACCTGCTGCGTCGCGAAGGGTTCGAGGTCGAGATCGCCGAGGACGGGCCCACCGCACTCGAGGCGTTCGCCGCGCACGGACCGGACATCGTGCTGCTCGACCTCATGCTCCCCGGTATGGCAGGCACCGAGGTGTGCCGCATCATCCGCACGACCTCGAAGGTGCCGATCATCATGCTCACGGCGAAGGACTCCGAGGTCGACATCGTCGTGGGACTCGAACTCGGTGCCGACGACTACGTGACCAAGCCGTACTCGTCGCGTGAGTTGCTCGCGCGGATGCGGTCGGTACTGCGCCGATCCGACGCCCCCGAGCTCGACGTCGAGGAGCGCGTGCTGGAGGGCGGCCGTGTCACGATCGACATCGACCGCCATACGGTCGCCGTCGACGGCGCAGAGATCTCGATGCCGTTGAAGGAGTTCGAACTGCTCGAGGTGCTGATGCGCAACGCGGGTCGCGTGCTGACCCGCGGCCAGCTGATCGATCGCGTGTGGGGGAGTGACTACTTCGGTGACACAAAGACGCTCGACGTGCACATCAAGCGCATACGATCGCGCATCGAGAAGAGCCCGAGCGAGCCGGTCATGCTGCTGACCGTACGCGGGCTCGGCTACCGCTTCGAGGGTTGAGCGCCCGCTCAGGCAGCGGGGACGAACTCGCTGAGGTACGGCAGCTTGCCGTCGAGCACCGGCACTGCGGTCTCGACGGCGGTGCCGTCGCCTGACTGGAATGACACGTCGACGCCGCCGCCGACCTCGGCGCCGAGTCCTTCGAACAGCAGCGGCGCGGCGCCGTCGACGCCGAGGCTCACGGTGCTGCGAGCGGGAACGTTGACCGTCTGCGTCTGACCGGCGACACCGACGATGAGCGTCTCGGACGTGTCGGTGTCATTGACGACGGCGGCGATGAAGTTGCCGACATCCCCGGTGGGGTCGGAGACGATCAGTGCGTTGCGCACCTTGAGCGGGCCCGACGAGTCGGCGACGTTGACGCCTTCGGCGGGAGAGTAGGGGATCGTGGTCGCCTGCGGCGAGATCATGGCGCATCCAGATGCGCCGAGCACGACGGCCAGTCCCAGGGCGAGCGAGGCGATGGCGCGCTTGTTCACGGATCCTCCAGATAAGTGCAGACGACGACGTGTCCATCCTAACGGGCGCGCGCGTGCGTGCGGGATGCGGTGGGCCCCTGCGCCGGAGAACCTTAGCGTATGTCGCCTGTGGTATTCTGGAGGTTGCCGAAAGGACATAACTGCATGCTTTTTGAGGTTGGCGAGACGGTCGTCTATCCGCACCACGGGGCCGCGACGATCATCGAGGTCAAGGACCGCATCATCAAGGGTGAGACGAAGAAGTATCTGAAGCTCAACGTCACCCAGGGCGACTTGGTCATCGAGGTTCCGGCAGAGAATGTCGATCTGGTCGGCGTTCGCGATGTCATCGGCAAGGACGGCCTTGAGAAGGTCTTCGATGTGTTGCGTGCTCCCTTCACCGAGGAGCCGACCAACTGGTCGCGCCGCTACAAGGCGAACCTCGAGAAGCTCGCTTCGGGCGATGTCATCAAGGTGAGCGAGGTCGTGCGCGACCTGTGGCGCCGTGACCAGGACCGCGGCCTGTCGGCCGGGGAGAAGCGCATGCTTGCAAAGGCACGCCAGATCCTCGTCTCCGAGATCGCGCTCGCGCTGAAGTCCGACGAGGAGCACGCGTCCTCCGTTCTGGACGACGTCCTCGCTTCCTGACCCGACCCGGAGGGCCGTGCGATCGGTAGCCTCGAACGCATGAGCATCATCGCCGCACCGCGCGTGGCCGTCATCGTCGTCGCGGCGGGATCCGGAACGCGTCTGGGCGCCGACATGCCGAAAGCGTTCGTCGGTCTCGGTGCGCACACGATCCTCCGCCACGCGCTCGCGGGCGTGTTCGCGGGCCCGGAGGCGCAAGTCGTGATCGTCGCGCCCGAGGATCGACTCGGTGACGCCCGCACCGACGCCGACGAGGCTGCTGGTTCGAGACGCGACCTCGTTTCGGTGGTCGCCGGTGGCGCGACGCGACAGGCGTCGGTCGCGGCGGGCCTGCATGCCGTGTGGCCCGACGTCGAGATCGTGCTCGTGCACGATGCGGCGCGCGCCTTGACGCCACCCGACGTGTTCGCGCGGGTGATCGAGGCGGTGCGCTCGGGGCAGGATGCTGTACTCCCCGTGCTGCCGGTCGTGGACACGCTGAAGAAGGTCGCGGCATCCACCGTCGTCGCCGCCGTCGACCGCGCCGACCTCGCCGCTGCGCAGACCCCGCAGGGGTTTCGCCGGGACATCCTCGACACCGCCTACGGCGCTGCGGGAGCGGACTTCACCGACGACGCGGCGCTCGTGCAGCACGCGGGCTTTCCGGTGTTCACCGTCCCGGGCGACGAGCGCGCGTTCAAGATCACGACGCCGGCCGACCTCCAGCGCGCCGCGCTGCTCGCAACGCCCGTCACGCCGGTGCATCCGTTCCCTCGTGTCGCCGCGCCCCGGGTCGGGGTGGGCACCGACGTGCACGCCTTCGGCGGTGAGGGCGCGCTCTGGCTCGCCGGGCTGGAGTGGCCCGGCGAGGTGGCGCTGCACGGGCATTCCGACGGCGACGCCGTCGCACACGCGATCGTCGACGCGGTGCTCGCGGCCGCCGGTCTCGGTGACATCGGCACGCACTTCGGCACCGACCACCCCGAGTACGCGGGTGCGCACGCCGACGCGTTCCTCGGGCGGACGCGCGAACTCGTCGAAGCCGCGGGCTACCGGATCGGCAACGTGTCGGTGCAAGTGCAGGCCAATCGTCCGCGGTTCGCGGCACGCCGCGTCGACGCGGAGCAGGTGCTCTCGACGGCGCTCGGTGCACCGGTCGCGGTGTCGGCCACGACGACCGACGGGCTGGGGTTCACCGGCGCTGGCGAGGGCGTAGCGGCGTTCGCCGTGGCAGTCGTGCTCCCCGCGTGAGCGCGACCGTCGTCAGAGCGCCATCGTCATGAAGACCGAGTGGCGGTCCGGGCGGTAGTCGCCGAACGGCTCGCACAGCTCGAAGCCGGCCGAGGCGTACAGCCCGCGAGCAGGCGCGAACGACGCCTGACTGCCCGTCTCGAGCCAGAGCCGCGTCATGCCGCGCTCGCGCGCGTCGTCCAAGATGCGGGTGAGCACGGCGCGGCCGACACCGGTTCCGCGGAAGGCGTCATCCACCCGCATCGACTTGATCTCGCCGCTGCCGTCGCCGAGATCCTTCAACGCCCCGATGCCAGCGAGCCGGTCATCGCTCCAGGCCGACCAGAACCGCACGCCGGGTTCGCGCAGCGCATCGACGTCGAGCACGTGGCAGCTCTCGATCGGTGACGTCGCCCGCATGTCGGCGTGGTGGGCGGCGATGAGCGCCCGCGTCGCCGCACCCGACAGGTCGTCGGCACGCACGTCGAGCACGGGCGCATCGGAGGTTCCGGTCATGCGCACACCGTAGCGCGCGCAGGTTTCGCGCACATCACGCTTCGGCGGCGTACGGCGCGGGGTCTCGCGGTTGCCGCGAGAAGACGGCGAGCAGCACGAGACCGGCGGCAAGGACGAGGATGCCGATGACGGCGCCGCCCGTGAGGGTCTCGCCGAGCAGGAGCACCCCCAGCATCCCTGCCGTGAGCGGCTCGGCGAGCGTCAGTGTGGCGGCGGTCGCGGCCGTGAGCCGCTGCAGTCCCCAGGTGAACAGGGTGTAGGCGACGGCGATGGTCGCAAGGCCCAGCCAGAGCGCCACCGTCAGCCCGCCCGGCGAGGCGAGCCAGCCGAGATCCACGAACAGCAGCGCGAGTGCGCCGCAGATGGCCGAACCGGCTCCCATCGCGCCCGCGACGGTGAACGGGTCCCAGCCGTCATCCATGAGCCGCCGCTGCGCATTCGCGAACACGGCGAACGCCGCCCCGGCGCCCAGCGACCCGACGATGCCGAGCGGATCGGCGCCCCCTGCGCCGCCACCACTGATGGCGAGCACCGCGACCCCGACCGTCGCCAGTGCCGTCGCGGTCATCCACACCCGGCTCGGCAGGCGCCGGGTCATCGCCCATTCGAGCAGTCCCGCCAGCACCGGCGCCGACCCGAGCGCGATGACGGTGCCCACGGCGACCCCGCTGCGTTCGGTGCCGAGGAAGAACAGCGGCTGGTAGGCGGCGAGGCAGACGCCGGTGACGGCCATGAGCGCGAACGCACGGCGTGTCAGCCGGGGCGGTGCGGACTGTCGGGCACGCTGCCGACGGCCGATTCCGAGTCCGATCGCCGCGAGCGCCGTGCCGCCGATCACGAGCCGGGCGACGCCGACCGACAGGGGCGTCGTGTCGCCCGGGCCGAGGGCCTGCGCCGTCCCCGTCGTGCCGAAGAGCACGGCGGCTGCCAGCACGGCGAGGACGGGGATCACGCTTCCAGTTCTACACGCCCTCCGCGTGCTGCCCGTACGGTTGAGGGATGCCGATTCCCGCACCCGTCACCCGCTCGGGCCTGGCCGCTGTCGAGACCTGCTGAGCGGCCCGACGTCATGAATGCTGACCGTCACCACCCGCTGAAGCGCGCGGGCCGCCGGTAGGCTGTTCTGGTGACGGTCCGGCTCTATGACACCAAGGCGCAGGCGCTGCGCGATTTCGCGCCGCTCGACCCGTCGAACGTCACGATGTACGTCTGTGGGGCGACGGTGCAGTCGGGTCCGCACATCGGTCACCTCCGGGCGGCGCTCGCGTTCGACGTGATGCGGCGCTGGCTCGAGCACCGCTTCGGCACCGTCACGTTCGTCCGCAATGTCACCGACATCGACGACAAGGTGCTCGCGAACGCCGTCCACCCCGACGAACCGTGGCTCGACGAGCCGTGGTGGGGCCTGGCGTACCGCATCGAGCAGGAGTTCACGCAGGCGTATGCCGCCATCGGCATCCTTGCGCCGACGTACGAACCGCGCGCGACGGGTTCGATCCCGCAGATGATCGAACTCATCGAGACGCTCATCGCGAAGGGGCACGCGTATGCCGCCGCGGGCAGCGTCTACTTCGACGTGCCGTCGTGGCCTGAGTACGGCGCGCTGACCAATCAGCGGGCCGGCACGCTCGACGCATCGCCCGACACGGATGCCGGCAAGCGCGACCCGCGCGATTTCGCCCTGTGGAAGGCCGCGAAGGCGTCCGAACCGGCCGACGCCACGTGGGCGTCGCCGTGGGGTCAAGGGCGGCCGGGGTGGCACATCGAGTGCTCGGCGATGAGTCGCCGCTACCTCGGCGCTGAGTTCGACATCCATGGCGGCGGACTCGACCTGCGCTTTCCGCACCACGAGAACGAACTGGCCCAGTCGACCGCCGCCGGTGACGGCTTCGCGCGCTACTGGGTGCACAACGGCCTCGTGACCGTCGGCGACCAGAAGATGTCGAAGTCGCTCGGCAACTACGTGCTTGCGGCAGATGTGCTCGAGGGCCGGGACCCGCTCGTGGTCCGCTATGCGCTGCTCGCGGCGCACTACCGGTCCAGCCTCGACATTGGCGACAGCACGTTCGCTGAGGCGGAGGCGTCGCTGGAGCGCATCTCGGCCTTCCAGCAGCGAGCGGTGCGCGCTGTGTTCCCGACCGACGAGGGCGCGTTCGGATTCTTCGGCAGCGAGTACCCGCCGGCGTTCGGCGCGGCAATGGATGACGACCTCGGCGTACCGCAGGCGCTCGCCGCCCTGCACGAGACGGTCCGCGCCGGGAACATCGCGCTCGATGCCGGCGACCTCGATGCGGCACGCGCGGCCCTCACGGCCGTCGCGTCGATGACGGCGGTGCTCGGCATCGACCCGATGACCTCGACCACCCGCTGGAAGGCTGGCGTGCAGCGGGGGATGGGCGCCCTCGACGTCCTCGTGCGCACCATGATCGATCAGCGCGCCGAGGCGCGCGCCAGCAAGGATTGGGCGACGGCCGACCGCATCCGCGACGCGATCGCGGCGGCCGGCATCGCCCTTGAAGACGGTCCCGACGGGACCCATTGGAGTGTGAACCATGGCGAAGTTCGGTAACCCGTCCGCGGGCAAGGGCAAGAAGAAGGGCCCGACGAAGGGCTCTGGCGGCAAGGGACGCCGGTCGCTGGAGGGCAAAGGCCCGACGCCGAAGGCGGAGGACCGCGCCTGGCATCCGGCCGGCAAGCGCAAGGCCGCCCAGGAGCGCTATGTGGCATCCGGTGGCAAGCCGCGCCCGAAGCAGGGGAACGTGAACCGGGCGCCCAAGGCGAAGGCCGGCGACGACACCGAGAACGTCACCGGGCGCAACAGCGTGCTGGAGGCGCTACGGGCGAAGATCCCCGCGACCGCGTTCTACATCGCCCAGCGCGTCGAGATGGATGACCGCGTCAAAGAGATGCTGTCGATCGCGACGCACCGCGAGATCCCGGTGCTGGAGGTCACCCGGCAGGAGCTCGACCGCATGGCCGGGTTCGACGGCGTGCACCAGGGCGTCGCGCTCAAGGTGCCGCCGTACGAGTACGCGCACCCGCAGGACCTGCTCGAGGAGATCATCGAGACGGGGGAGACCCCGCTGCTCGTGGCCCTCGACGGCGTGACCGATCCGCGCAACCTCGGTGCGATCATCCGCTCCACGGCGGCGTTCGGCGGGCAGGGCCTCATCGTTCCGCAGCGTCGTTCGGCGGGCGTCAACTCGGCCGCGTGGAAGACGAGCGCGGGCGCAGCCGCCCGCATCCCGGTCGCGATCGCGCCGAACCTCACGACGACGCTCAAGGAGTTCAAGAAGCAGGGCGTCTTCGTGCTCGGCCTGGACGGAGGCGGCGACGTCTCGCTGCCGGCGCTCGAGCTCGCCGACCGCCCCGTCGTGATCGTCGTCGGCTCGGAAGGCAAGGGCCTCTCGCGCCTGGTCACCGAGACATGCGACCAGATCGTCTCGATCCCGATCTCGTCGGCTACCGAGTCGCTGAACGCGGGGATCGCGGCGTCCGTCGCGCTCTATCAGGTCTCGACGATCCGCGCCGCCGCGGAATGAACTGAGCCGTTTCGGGAAGAATCTCGCAGCGTGACCGGTTGCGTCCCAGCAGAGCCGCTACGAAAGGACACCCCATGACCCGCATCGCTGTACTCGGAGGCACCGGCTACGCCGGCCGTCACATCATCGCGGAGGCCGCAGAGCGCGGGCACACGATCGTATCGGTGGCGCGGAGCATCCCCGGTGAACGGGTGGAAGGTGTGACGTACATCGAGGGCACGCTGCTCGACGTTCCGGCGCTGGCTGCTGAGCTCGAGGGCGTGGACGTGCTGATCTCGGCGATCGCGCCGCGCGGCGACATGCTCGGGCAGGTTCGTCCGAACCTGCACGCGCTGCTGTCGGTGCTGCCGGAGTCGGTGCGCGTCGGCGTCATCGGCGGCGCCGGCGGCAGCCTCGTCGCCGAGGGCGGCCCGCGCGTCATCGACAGCGGTTTCCCCGACGAGTTCAAGCCCGAGGCCGAAGAGGCCATCGGCATCCTCGATGATCTGCAGGCAGACACCACGGGCCGCGATTGGTTCTTCGTGCACCCCGCCGGCGGCTTCGGCGCGTGGGCGCCCGGCGAGCGCACCGGCACCTACCGCATCGGCGGCGACGTGATCGTCACCGACGAGGCCGGCGAATCCTTCATCTCCGGCGCCGACCTGGCCGTCGCCGTGCTCGACGAGATCGAGAAGCCCGCGCACCACCGCGCGCGCTTCACCGTCGGCTACTGATCAGACGAGGTCGCGCCAGTCCAGCGCCTGGGTCTCGGTGCCGGGCTCGGGCACGTCGTCGTCGGACTCGATGACCGGCACCGCGGTCGTCTCGGTGGGCGGGCCCATGACGGTCGCCTCGTCACGGCGGTGGCGCAGCACCTCTTCGACGTACGACCCCAGCGCCTCGGCGAGGGGGACTGATCGGCCGAGTGCCTGCGACTTGTACCAGCGGTGCTCCAGCACCTGGTGGAAGACCTCGGCGGGCTCGAGCTTGGCGCGCAGATCCCACGGGATCGCCTTCACCACCGGTTCGAAGATGCGCGTCAACCACTCGTGGGCGACCATCTCCTCGTCGGAGCCGAGGCGTGAGACGCGCGCCTTGAACTCGTCCATGTCGTTGAGCAGGCGGCGGGCCTGGTTCTCTTCGACGTCGAGCCCGGTGAGGCGGATGAGGCGGCGCTGGTGATGCCCGGCATCCACGACCTTCGGTTGGATCGAGAGCGTCGTGCCGTCGTCGGTCGTCTGGATCGCCATTTCGCCGATGTCGAAGCCCAGCTCGTTGAGGCGGTGCACGCGTTCGGTGATGTGCCACGACTCGTTGGCGGAGAAGGACTCCTGGTCCTTGAGGGCACTCCACAGCGACCAGTACGCCGTGAGGATGCCGTCCGCGATGGCGAGGGCATCCACACCGCCCTCGAGCCTGCCGCCGGCTTCGAGGTCCATGATCTCGCCGGCGATGTTCGTGCGAGCGATGTCGAGGTCGTGCTCGCGCTGCCCGCGGGTCAGGCCGCCTTCATGCAACTCACCGGTCTCGGCGTCGACGAGGTAAGCGGCGAACGCCCCGGCGTCACGACGGAACAGGGTGTTCGACAGCGAGACGTCACCCCAGAAGAACCCGACGTTGTGCAGCCGCACCAGCAGCGCCGCGAGCGCGTCGACGAGACGGGTGGCGGTGTCGGGACGCAGCACCTGCGTGAACAGCGCACGGTAGGGGAGTGAGAATTTCAGGTGCGACGTGACGAGCGCCGCAGGCAGCGGGTTTCCGGCGGCGTCACGACGTCCGTCGATCGCGGCGACCCGGCTCACGCAGGGCACGTCGAGGCGTGAGAGCGAGCCGAGCATCTCGTACTCGCGTCGGGCCATCTCGGCAGTCGTCTCCTTGACCGCGACGACGCTGCCCGACAGGTTCGCGAAGCGGACGAGGTGTCGTGAAATGCCCTTCGGCAGGCTCACCACGATGTCGTTGGTCCATTCACCGAGCGGCGTCGACCAGGGCAGCGCCAGCAGCCCGGCATCCACGCTGCTGGCGGTGATCGTCAGAGAAGCGGGCACGAATCCTCCGGGGAGCAGGGGGCGGAATGCAACGCGGCGCAGGGGGTCTTGCGACCCGCCCGCGCCGCGGTGCGTGGAATTTCGGTCAGGCCGAAGCAATGGCCTTGTCGGTGAGACGCTCGCCCGATTCCTGGTCGAAGACGTGCACGTGGTCCGGAACCGGAGCCAGCACGACCTTCTCGCCGGCGTTCGGGTGGTTGCGGCCGTCGACGCGCGCCACGATGTCGGTGCGCTTGCCCTCGATCTCGGTGTGGCCGTACAGGTAGCCGTCCGCGCCGAGCTCTTCGACGAGGTCGACGTCGACCGTGAGGCCCTGGCCGTCGGCCGGGTTGACCACGAGGTCTTCGGGGCGGATGCCGACCGTGACCTCGGAGCCGTGCGCCTTGCCCAGCGTGTCGGCCTCGATGCGAACGACCTTGTTGCCGAACTGCACGCCGCCCTCCACCAGCGCGGCCGGGAACAGGTTCATGGCAGGCGAGCCGATGAAGCCGGCGACGAACACGTTCTGCGGCTTCTCGTACAGGTCGCGCGGGGTGCCGACCTGCTGCAGCAGGCCGTCCTTGAGCACGGCGATGCGGTCACCCATCGTGAGCGCCTCGGTCTGGTCGTGCGTGACGTAGACGGTCGTGACGCCGAGGCGGCGCTGGAGCGACGCGATCTGGGTGCGGGTCTGCACACGGAGCTTGGCGTCGAGGTTCGACAGCGGCTCGTCCATGAGGAACACCTGGGGCTGACGCACGATCGCGCGGCCCATGGCGACACGCTGACGCTGACCACCCGAGAGGGCCTTCGGCTTGCGGGTCAGGTACTGCTCCAGGTCGAGCAGCTTGGCGGCCTCGAGCACGCGCTGCGCACGCTCTTCCTTGTTGACGCCGGCGATCTTCAGGGCGAAGCCCATGTTCTCGGCGACGGTCATGTGGGGGTAGAGCGCGTAGTTCTGGAACACCATCGCGATGTCGCGGTCCTTCGGCGGGACGTCGGTGACGTCGCGGTCGCCGATGCGGATGGCGCCGGAGTTGACCTCTTCGAGGCCGGCCAGCATGCGCAGCGAGGTGGACTTTCCACAACCGGACGGGCCGACGAGAACGAGGAATTCCCCGTCACCGACCTCGAGGTTGAGCTTGTCGACCGCGGGGCGAGTGCCACCGGGGTACAGACGGGTTGCGTTGTCGAACGTGACTGACGCCATGATTTTCTCCTTCACCGGCAGGTACGTGCCGGACGATCCGTAGTGAATGGATGCGAGACGCTGCCCGCGCGCCCACCATTGGGCGTACCGATCAGTATGCCACGGCGCGGCGCCGAGTTCGCGCGAGTATCTGGGGATTTCTCAGGGGAGGTCGTTAGCATCGTCTGGTCGCAACGCCCGTGCGACATCCGTGCATCTGCACGCCCTGACTGTCGAGAGGTTCCATGTCCAGCGACGAGACCCCGAACGCGCCGGTGGCGCGAGACCGCCGTGAGGCCGTCCGCGAGAAGGCGCAGCAGGTGCACGCCCGTCAGTCCCGCGCGCGTGTGGTGCGTCGTTCGCTGCTGACGCTCAGCGCTGTCGCCGCGGTCGCCGTCGTCGCGGTCGCGGTGACCTGGGCGGTCGCCTCGACGGTGTCTCGTCCGCAACTGTCCCCGTCGAACATGTCGGGTGACGGGTTCGCGGTCGCCTCGATCACGGGTGCCGTCAATGCGCCCGGCACGGTCGAGGATGCCGAAGCGAACCAGTCGGTCGAAGAGGGCGACGCGACCGACACGACCCCCACGGCGACGCCGTCAGCGCTGCCGCAGGTCGAGATCCATGTGTATGTCGACTACCTGTCGCCGGGCGCGCGGGAGTGGCAGCTGGCCAATGCGCCGCAGCTGACCAGCTGGGTCAACGAGGGCGCCGCGACGCTCACCTACCACCCGGTGTCGATGCTCACCGCGAAGTCGAACGGCACGAAGTACTCGCTGCGTGCCGCCGGCGCGGCCGCGTGCGTGGCGACCCACGCCCCCGACACGTTCTACACGTACAACAACGAGCTGCTGTCGAACCAGCCCGAGGTCGACTCGGACGGCATGACCGACGTGCAGCTGGCCGACCTCGCCCAGGCATCCGGTGTCGACGACCCGAAGACGGTGCGCAAGTGCATCGAGAACGGCGACTACATCTCGTGGGCCAAGGAGGTCACCGAACGGGCCGTCTCCGGTATCGACGGAACCGACGACCTGGCGCTGACCGGCACGCCGATGGTGCTCGTGAATGGGCAGCCGTACGTGGGTGCACTCGATGACCCGGCGGAGTTCTCGCAGTTCGTCTCCACCACCGCGAGCGGCGCCTTCTACAAGCAGCAGCTCGAAGAGGCGACCCCGACGCCGACCGCCACCCCGACGCCGTCGGAGTGACCGGAGCCGCGGGCTAGACTTGCGGCAGCCCCGCCGGCTTGGCGCAATTGGTAGCGCACCGTACTTGTAATACGGGGGTTGCAGGTTCAAGTCCTGTAGCCGGCACAGTTTCCTCTTCCGGCGCGCGTAGGCTCGTCTGGTGACCGCCGACGCCCACGCTCCTGCACGGATGCCGGCGTGGTTGGCGCTGTCGAGTGCCGTGCTCGTGGGTGTCTTGACGGCCGTGCAGGCCCGCGCGAACGGCCAGCTCGGGGCGCGCCTGGATGACGGGCTGGTCGCGGCGGCCATCTCGTTCGGGTCGGGGCTGATCATCCTGATCGTGCTGTCGATCGCGCTCCCTGCCGGGCGCCGTGGTGCGCGCCGGTTGGCCGACGGCATTCGGGGCCGCACCCTGCCGTGGTGGATGCTGCTGGGCGGCGCAGCAGGGGCGCTGTCGGTGGCGACGCAGGGCCTGACCGTCGCGATCATCGGCGTCTCGCTGTACACGGTCGGGGCCGTTGCGGGGCAGACCTTGAACGGGCTCGTGCTGGACCGCGTCGGCTACGGGCCGTCCGGCCTGGTCGCGGTGACGGTGCCTCGCGTGGTCGGTGGCGCGCTCATGTTGGCCGCCGTCTTCTTCTCGGTGGGCACCGGCGATGTGCTGGCCACGATCCCGTGGTGGATGCTCGTGCTGCCGTTCGTGGCGGGTGTCGGCATCGCGTGGCAGCAGGCCACCAACGGCCGGCTGCGGCAGCGCGTGGGAACGCCGTTGACGGCGACCCTGGTCAACTTCATCGGCGGCACCGCGATCCTCGTCGTGGCTGCGGTCGTGTCCGTCGTGGTGCGCGGGATGCCCGACTCGGCGCCCACAGACCTGTGGCTGTACAGCGGCGGCGCGCTCGGGGTGGCCTACATCATGCTGTCGGCGGCGATCGTCGCGCATACCGGTGTGCTGCTCCTGGGGCTCGGCGCCGTCACGGGCCAGCTCGTCGCGGCCTTCGTGCTCGATCTGCTGTGGCCTGCCGCGGCGAGTCCCGGCTGGCTCGTCGAGCTGCTCACCGTGATCGTCGCGCTCGCTTCCGTGGCCGTCGCGGCTGTGCCGTGGGGCCGTCGGCGCCGACGCGGCTGAGCAGGATCAGGCCGGCTTCTTGCCCGGCATCCGGGTGACCAGGGGACGCGCGTCGACGGCCTTTCGCCTGCCGCCCTTGGCCTTGGCCGGCTTGCCGCCGACGTACAGCCAGCCCAGCAGCTCTTCGTTCTTGCCGAGCCCGTGGGCCTTGGCGACCGCCTTCGAGCGGGTGTAGCCGCCGGTGCGCCAGATGACACCCCAACCGGCCTCGTCCAGCAGCAGGCTCAGCATGTGGGCGACGCCGGATGCGACGGCCTCCTGCTCCCAGCGGGGCACCTTGTCGCTCTTGCGATAGTGCGCGACGACGGCGATCAGCAGTGGCGCACGCAGCGGCTTGGACGAAGCCCCCTTGTCGCCGTTCGCCTTGTTGATGGCGCGGCCGAGTGTCTCGCGGTCGGCTCCCCGCAACTCGATCAGCCGCCAGGGGCGCAGCGACGAGTGGTCGGCGACGCGGCCCGCGGCGGACACGAGTCGCAGCAGCTCTTCACGGGTCGGTGCGTCGTCGGTCACCTTCGAATAGGACCGACGCGTACGTGCGGCCTCGAGTGCGGTCACTGCTGTTCGGGGGTGAACGCGAGGGAGATCGAGTTCATGCAGTAACGGTCACCGGTGGGGGTGCCGAACCCGTCGGGAAAGACATGGCCCAAGTGTGAGCCGCAGTTCGCGCAGCGCACCTCGGTTCGCACCATGCCGTGCGAGTTGTCTTCGAGCAGTTCGACCGCTTCAGGGCGCACCGACTCGTAGAAGCTCGGCCACCCGCAGTGCGAGTCGAACTTGGTGCCGCTCTGGAACAGTTCGGCGCCGCACGCGGCACACGTGTAGAGGCCCGCGCGCCCTTCATCGAGCAGTTCGCCCGTCCAGGGTCGCTCGGTGCCGGCTTCGCGCAGCACGGCATACTGCTCGGGCGTCAGCTGCTCGCGCCACTGCGCCTCGGTCTTGTCGACGTGGTAGGTCATGGGTGACTCCTTCCCGCTTCTATTCAACCCGACCGGCGGGCTGCGTGTTCCGCGAGAATGAGGCCGATGGACATCGACGAGGCTGCGGCAGTCGCCGAGCGCTACGACAGGTTCGCGTGCGACGAGGCGCCCGGACGCTCCGACCTGTACGCGGCGTGGGCGCGCAGGGTCGCGGACGACCCGGCGCTGTGCGCTGTGCTCGCGAGGGTGCGCCCACAGCGACGGCAGCCACCGCTCGTGTTCGCGGTGGCGCGGCTGCTCGGCGCGCCCGAGACCGACGATCTCGACGCGTGGGCGAACTGGATGCTGACGCACGCCGACGCGCTCGTCGACGAGACCGGCCGCCGATCCCTGCAGACCAACGAGCCGCAACGCTGCGCGGCGCTGCTGCCCGCGCTCAGTCGGATCGAGGGGCCGATCGCCCTGCTCGAAGTGGGTGCGAGCGGTGGCCTGTGCCTCTTTCCCGACCGGTACAGCTACCGATACACGCACGACGACGGGCGGGTGCTTGCGCTCGACCCGACCGGCGGAGCGTCCACCGTGGTGCTGGAGTGTCGGGTGCGAGGGGAGCGGATGCCGCGGGTGCGGGTTCCTGAAGTCGTGTGGCGTGCTGGAATCGACCTCAATCCGCTCGATCCGCGGGACCCCGAGACGAAGCGTTGGTTGACGGCGCTGGTCTGGCCGGGGGAGTCCGGGCGGACCGCCCGCATCGAAGCCGCCGTCGACATCGCGGCTGCCGAACCGCCGCTGCTCGTCGCAGGCGACGCGGCCGACGCGCTGCGCACGCTCGCCGAGGCGGCGCCGAGCGGCGTGACCCTGGTGGTGACGACACCCGGGGTGCTCGCGCACATCCCGGCGGCGAACCGAACCCGCGTCATCGAGACGGCGCGATCGTCGGGCCGCTGGATCACCCTCGATGCGCCAGGGCTGCACACGGGCTGGAACGGCTCGGTCGACGGCATCCGCGACGGTTTCGCGCTGGCGCTCGACGGCGACGTGCTCGCGGCCGTGGACCCACTCGGGCATTGGTGGGAGTGGCACGACGGCACGCGGCCGAAGGGGCGTTAGCGTGGGGACGTGCCCCTCTCCGACCGCGATCTCGCCCTGCTGGACTTCGAGTCCCGCTGGCAGCGCCACGGTGCCGCGAAGGAGGAGGCGGTCCGCGTCGAGCTCGACCTGACCCCCGCCCGCTACTACCAGCTGCTCGAGCGACTCATCGACTCGGAGGACGCCCTCGCGTACGACCCGATGCTCGTGCACCGGCTGCGTCGCGCGCGCCACGCCGGAGAGGCCGAGGGCCGCCGTCGCGCCGCGGTTCTCTCAGGCTCTGCCCGGTAGCATTCTCTGGTGCCGAACCCGCCCGCATCGAAGGACCGCTTCGACGACCTTCCCGACGACGGACGCAGAGTCGGAGCCCACCGCGCCGAGCACCCCCGCATCCGCATGGGACGTCTCGTGCTGTGGTCCGCCGTCGCGACCGTCGTGATCGTCGTGGTCGGCATCGTCGGGGTGCTCTGGGCGACCGGACGACTGAGCCTGACGCCCGCAGCCGTGGCCAGCAGCAGCGCCCTCGCGCCCGTGGAGGCGGTCGTCGACACGTCGTACAGCGTGCTCGTGCTCAACGCGACCGGCCACGCCGGCCTTGCGAACGCCCTGGCCGAAGAGGTCGTCGCGGCCGACTGGACCGAGGACGCGGTCTCGGCGGGAGAAGCCGGCACCGACGACTTCGCGCTGACGACGGTCTACTACGCGGCGCCCGAAGACGAGGCCGCCGCGCGCGGACTGGCCGAGACGATCGGGGGCGCGGAGGTGGCGCTCAACGACGTCTATCAGCCGCTCGACGACCCTGACACGACCGACACCGACGAGGCCGACGTGAAGCAGCTCGTCATCGTGGTCGGACTCGACCGGGCCGGCACCGACTGACCCCGTTTCGTCGCCGTGTTTCACGCGTGTGAACACTTGGATGCGGGCGTGTCAATACTTCTCCGAGCGGCGGAATGCGGCTGTGTGCGCTGGTTAGCATTGCGACGTCCCAACGCATCAGGAGAAACACATGACCCAGGGCACCGTGAAGTGGTTCAACGCGGAGAAGGGCTACGGCTTCATCACCTCCGGCGAGGGGCAGGACGTGTTCGTCCACTACTCGAACATCGAGATGACCGGATTCCGGGTGCTCGAAGAGGGGCAGGCGGTCG
Source organism: Microbacterium sp. bgisy189 (assembly GCF_057707225.1). Lineage (NCBI taxonomy): Bacteria > Bacillati > Actinomycetota > Actinomycetes > Micrococcales > Microbacteriaceae > Microbacterium > Microbacterium sp. bgisy189. Next base: position 317,336 of record NZ_JBYIPT010000001.1, read on the forward strand.
AGTTCACCGTCGGCTCCGGCCAGAAGGGCCCGCAGGCCGAGGCCGTCCGCGTCGTCGCCTGACGCCTGCGCCGCCTGTCGCCGCCTCCCTCCCAGCAGCCCGCGCCGTCTCCGTTCGGAGACCCGTTTCGCGCGGCTTGCACTCGCCATGGTCGAGTGCCAGAATGGGTTAGCACTCACGACTGATGAGTGCTAAAGACTGAACGTCACGTCCGGGAGGGACGACACACTTATGGCAAAGATCATCGCTTTCGACGAGGAGGCCCGCCGTGGCCTCGAGCGCGGCCTGAACACGCTGGCCGACGCCGTCAAGGTGACCCTGGGCCCGCGCGGTCGCAACGTCGTGCTCGAGAAGAAGTGGGGTGCCCCCACGATCACGAACGACGGTGTCTCGATCGCCAAGGAGATCGAGCTCGACGACCCGTACGAGAAGATCGGCGCGGAGCTCGTCAAGGAGGTCGCCAAGAAGACCGACGACGTCGCGGGTGACGGCACCACCACCGCCACCGTGCTCGCCCAGGCGCTCGTGCGCGAGGGCCTGCGCAACGTCGCCGCCGGCGCCGACCCCATCTCGCTGAAGAAGGGCATCGAGAAGGCCGTCAAGAGCCTCTCCGACGCGTTGCTCGCTTCGGCCAAGGAGGTCGAGACCAAGGACGAGATCGCCGCGACCGCTTCGATCTCTGCCGCAGACGGCGAGATCGGCGCGCTCATCGCCGAGGCCATCGACAAGGTCGGCAAGGAGGGTGTGGTCACCGTCGAGGAGTCCAACACCTTCGGCACCGAGCTCGAGCTCACCGAGGGCATGCGCTTCGACAAGGGCTACCTGAACCCCTACTTCGTCACGGACCCGGAGCGCCAGGAGGCCGTCTTCGAGGACCCGTACATCCTCATCGCGAACCAGAAGATCTCGAACATCAAGGATCTTCTGCCCATCGTCGACAAGGTGATCCAGGAGGGCAAGGAGCTCCTCATCATCGCTGAGGACGTCGAGGGTGAAGCCCTCGCGACGCTGGTGCTCAACAAGATCCGCGGCATCTTCAAGTCGGCTGCCGTCAAGGCTCCCGGCTTCGGCGACCGTCGCAAGGCGCAGCTGCAGGACATCGCGATCCTCACCGGCGGCCAGGTCATCACCGAAGAGGTCGGCCTCAAGCTCGAGAACGCGACCACCGACCTGCTCGGCCGTGCTCGCAAGGTCATCATCACCAAGGACGAGACCACCATCGTCGAGGGTGCCGGTGACCACGCGCAGATCGAGGGTCGCGTGACCCAGATTCGCCGGGAGATCGAGAACACCGACAGCGACTACGACCGCGAGAAGCTCCAGGAGCGCCTCGCCAAGCTCGCCGGTGGCGTCGCCGTCATCAAGGCGGGCGCGGCGACCGAGGTTGAACTCAAGGAGCGCAAGCACCGCATCGAGGACGCCGTCCGCAACGCGAAGGCAGCCGTCGAGGAGGGCATCGTCCCCGGTGGTGGCGTCGCGCTCATCCAGGCCGGCCAGAAGGCCTTCGGCTCGCTCGAGCTCGTCGGCGACGAGGCCACCGGTGCGAACATCGTCAAGGTCGCCATCGAGGCCCCGCTCAAGCAGATCGCGCTGAACGCGGGTCTCGAGCCCGGCGTCGTCGCAAACAAGGTCTCGGAGCTGCCTGCCGGCCAGGGCCTGAACGCGGCCACCGGCGAGTACGTCGACATGTTCGCCGCGGGCATCATCGACCCGGCCAAGGTCACCCGCTCGGCGTTGCAGAACGCTGCGTCGATTGCCGGCCTGTTCCTCACCACCGAGGCCGTCGTCGCCGACAAGCCCGAGAAGGCGGCGGCTGCTCCGGCAGACCCGACCGGCGGCATGGACTTCTGATCCAGTCCCAAACCGCACGAAGGCCCCCAGCACCTGCTGGGGGCCTTCGTCGTTCCGCGACCGGGTGGATCAGCGGAACATCCCGGCGGCGGCGAGCTCGGTCTGGGCGTACTGCTGGCCCGTGACCGACAGTGCGGTGCTGATGTCGGCGAGGGCCGCATCGAGCTCGCGCTGCGCGGCCCGCCAACGGTCGACGACCGACTGGAACGCGACCGACGCCGTGCCGGTCCAGATGCCCTGCAGTTGCGTGAGCTGTCCGAGCATCGATGCGGTCTCGGACTGCACGCGGTCACCGGTCGCGCGGATCGCGGCGGTGGCCGAAAGGACGGCGTCACTGTCGACGGAGAAGACGGCCATGAGAACTCCTTCTGATTGATGTGTCGGCCACGCTACGCACGCGGCATCCCCACGATCGGCGAGGAGGCCGCATCGGTGGATAACCGGTCGGTATGGCCGATTGTGGAGGAGTCAGTCGTCAAGTTGCAGGCGCGGGATGGGCTGCGTCTCGATGAGCAGGTGCTCGGCCGCGTCCCGCTCCCTGGCGAGCGGGAACGACGCCCGGAAGGTCGCGCCGCCTCCCGGCGTCTCGGTGACCTCGATCGACCCGTGCAGCGCTTCGACGACGGAGGCGACGATTGACAGGCCGAGCCCCGAACCACCGGTCTCGCGCGTGCGTGAGGTGTCGGCCCGCCAGAACCGCTGGAAGATCTTGTCGCGGATCTGCACCGGCACACCCTCGCCGTGGTCGATGACCGCGATCCACCCCATGCCGATGGTCGGGTCGACGCCCACCGACAGCTCGATCGGCGATCCCTCGGGCGTGTAGCGGCGCGCGTTGCCGAGGAGGTTTGCGATGACCTGCCGGATGCGGTTCTCATCGCCCAGCACGACCGGATCGATCACGACGAGCGGCGGTGACGTGACGGCGGCCGGGTCGTCGTCTGATGGCACCGAGATCGGGGCGGTCAGCGCGACACCCGGGTCGGCCACAGGGCGTCGCCGACGCGGAATGAACCGACCTGCGGCGGCGAGGGCACCCGGGCGCTTTGCGGGCGGCTCGGGCGACGCCGCGTCGTCTGTGATGCGTGCCGGTGGCGCGCTGCCGGCCGTCGTGTCGACGAATGTCACCGTGCGGTCGGGGGCAGTCGCCCGCGCGTCGAGGGCGGCATCCCGTGCGATCGGACGCAGATCGACGGGGGAGACTGCGATGTCACGCCGTTCGTCGAGGCGGGCGAGGGCCAGGAGGTCTTCGACGAGCACCCCCATGCGGATCGCCTCCTTCTCGATGCGCTCCATCGACTGCGCGGTCTGCTCGTCGCCCGAGATAGCACCCATCCGGTACAGCTCGGCGTACCCGCGGACGGTGACCAGCGGCGTACGAAGCTCATGGCTCGCATCGCCGATGAACCGCCGCATCTGCTGCACCGAGGCGTCGCGCTGGCCGAGCGCGCGGTCGACACGGTCGAGCATGGCGTTGAGGGCGATCTTGAGCTTGCCGACCTCGGTGCCCGGTGAGATCTCTCCCATGCGCTGGCTGAGGTTGCCCGCCGCGATCGACATGGCCGTCTCCTCGACCTGACCGAGACTGCGGAAGGCGAGCGTCACCAGCCACCGGGTGAGCAGGGCACCGACGATGATCGTCAGCACGGCGAGGATCGAGTAGATGCCGACGTAGTTGGTGACCGTCTGGTTCACGGGCGAGAGGGGCAGCGCCACCATCTGCGTGTAGTTGTCGCGCGCGCCCGCCACGGTGAGCACGTCGACACTGGCGACGAACTGCCTCGAACCCTCGACGGCGATCAGCGGGAAGGGGTCGATGCCGCGCGTCACGGTCTTCTCGAGCGGATACGAGTCGGGGAACGCGGGCGGCAACCCACCGCTGCCGCCGGCGCTCGCGAGCAGTTCGCCTTGAGGGTCGTACACGGCGACGAAGAACTGTGTCGGTGCGGCCGACTCGTTGACAGTGAACGTCGGCACGCCGTCGTCGACCTCGACGGTCATCAGCGTGCTCGCCAGGTCGGTCGAGACGATCGCGCGCAGTTGCTCGTCGATCGCGGCGAGCTGCGCGTTTCGCAGGAACACCATCGTGCCGACGCCGGCGACGACGAGGCCGATCGCGAGCACGGCGACGGTGACCCCGGTGATCTTCGCGCGCAGGCTGACGCTGCGCCACCACGCGGTGACCTTGTCGTTCTTGCTCGCTGCGCCGTTCAGGGTCGCCCCCTGACTGCGTTACTTGCCGACCTTGAGCATGTAGCCGAAGCCGCGCTTGGTCTGGATGAGGGGCTCGGAGGAGTGCGGGTCGATCTTGCGTCGCAGATAGGAGATGTAGCTCTCGACGATGCCGGCGTCGCCGTTGAAGTCGTACTCCCACACGTGGTCGAGGATCTGCGCCTTGCTGAGCACCCGGTTGGGGTTGAGCATGAGGTAGCGCAGCAGCTTGAACTCGGTGGGGCTGAGGTCGATGGATTCGTCACCGACGAGCACGTCGTGGGTGTCCTGGTCCATCGTCAGCTCGCCGGCCTTGATGATCGACTCTTCGTCAGCCTGCATCGTGCGGCGCAGGATCGCCTGGATGCGGGCGACGATCTCGTCGAGGCTGAACGGCTTGGTGACGTAGTCGTCGCCGCCGGCGTTGAGGCCCTCGATCTTGTCCTCGGTCTCGTCCTTCGCGGTGAGGAACAGGATGGGGGCGGTGTAGCCGGCGCTGCGGAGACGCTTGGTGACGCTGAACCCGTTCATGTCGGGCAGCATCACGTCGAGGATGATCAGATCGGGTTCCTCTTCGAGCACAGCCGAGATGGTCTGGGCGCCGTTGGCGACGGCGCGCACCTGATATTCGGCGAATCGCAGGCTCGTGACCAGGAGGTCACGGATGTTCGGTTCGTCGTCCACGACGAGGATGCGCGGTGCGGTCATAGGCCCATACTGGCACCGGTTCTGATCGGTTCGCTGGATATCGGCGCGTCGGGCGAAGATGGAGGCATGACTTCGGATGCGTCAGTCGCGATCGCTCAGCCCGTTCCAGCCCCGCTGCGTACGCCCGCACGGCTGCCGGAGGACGCGCGGACGGGGCTCGCCTTCCACCGCCTCGTGTTCGCTCGGCAGCGCCGTGCGTGGTGGACCCCCCTGCTGACCGGGGTGCTCGGGGCCGCGTTCTACGCGGTGATGTTGGTCGTCTTGCTGGTGCCGCTCGTGGTCATCGCACTGTTCACGCCCGGGTTCGCGGACGAGATGATCGCGATGGGGTCGACGGTTCGGTTCGATCTGGCGGATCCGATCATGTTGACCATCCTGTTGGGGTCGATCGCGCTCATGCTCCCGGCCTACCTCGCCGCCTCTCGCATCGTGAACGGCCGCCGCGTCGGGCACATCTCGTCTGCCGCTGGTCGTTTGCGGTGGCGCTGGATGCTGTTGTGCACCGCGATCGCGGTCGTCGTGTACGCCATCGTGCAGGGGCTGTCGTTGCTGCTGCCGCCGGCGTGGAGCGGTGGCTCCGGCGGTGGCGAGGTGCTGAGCCCGTCCGACAACCCGGCCTTGCTCTGGAGCCTGCTGGCGATCGTGCTGGTGATTCCCGTGCAGGCCGCGGCGGAGGAGTACGTGTTCCGCGGCTACTTGATGCAGGCGATCGGACGATGGCTGCGGCATCCGCTGTGGGCGATGCTGTTGCCGGTGCCGTTGTTCGTCCTTGGGCACCTGTACGACGTGGCCGGTCAGATCAGTGTCGGCATCTTCGCGGTGGCGGCCGGGTGGCTGACCTGGCGCACCGGTGGCCTGGAGGCGGCGATCGCCATCCACGTGGTCAACAACCTCACTGTCTTCCTGCTTGGACTCGCGGGGCTCGTCGATGTGAACGACAGCGGCAGCAGCATCGTGGGGCTCGTGGTGTCGACGGTGATGATCGTCGGGTACGTCGCGGCGATCGAGTGGGTGTTCCCGAAACGCAATCTGCCGCGCACGCTCGTGCTCACTCCGCCCGTGGCTGATGCGTCAATCCAGGCACGCGCGCACGGTGCGTTCCAGCACGGGCCGGATCTCGGCGTTCGGGTCGACGGTCAGGCGGTGCAGGACCAGCCCGTCGGCGGCGGCCATGAAGGTGCGCGCGGCCTCTGACGGCGACGTCGCGCCGACCTGCTGCAGGAGTTGGGTCACCCACGTCAGGAACACCGCGCGCTGCGTCAGCAGTGGTGTGAGCAGATCGGGGGAGTGCGCGCCCTCCAAGAACAGCGCGAAGCGTGCCCTGCTGCGCCCCGCGAATCGCTCGGTCTCTGCGGCGATCATCCCGGTGAAGGCTTCGATCAGATCGTCCGGTGTGTCGATCACCGTATCGGGCGCGTCGCGCAGGTCAGCCCGCTCTCGGTCGGCCAAGTGCGTGACCACGCCCGCGACCAGGGCGTCTCTGGTGCGGAACCAGTTCGATGTCGACCCCTTCGGCAGATCGGCGCGTTCGTCGACGCGTCCGTGCGTGAGCGCGCGGATGCCCTCCTCGCCGACGAGGGAGAGCGCTGCGTCGAGCGCACGGGTGCGTGTTGCTGCCATGGTTCCACGGTAGACGCGGACGCCTCTCCGAGAGAGGTCGTGACACAACACTATAAGCGTAGTATTCTCGTGCCATGGACGGTACGAGCAATGATGCGGTCCCGACGAGCGCGATAACGATGCCCGAGGTGGCTGGGTTCACGCACGAGTTCGTCGACACTCCGGGGCTGCGGACCCATGTCGCGCAGGCCGGCGAAGGCGATCCGGTGCTGATGCTGCACGGGTTTCCACAGCACTGGTGGGAATGGCGGGCGATCGGCGGGGCCCTGGCCGACAGCTATCGGGTCATCTGTCCCGATCTGCGCGGATCGGGCTGGACCCGAGCCGCCTCGCCGCAGATCTCGCACGACGCCATTCGCGGGGACATGATCGGGCTGCTGGACGCGCTGGGGATCGATCGAGTGCGCATCGTGGCGCACGACATGGGCGCCGTCGTCGCCTCGCACCTCGCGTATCAGCATCCCGATCGCGTGCACGCGATGGTCGTGCTCGCCGTTCCGCCCCCGTTCATGCCGGTTACGGTCGGAATGATGCCGGCGTTCCGACACATGCCGCGATTCCGGTTCCACCGGCGAGGCGCCTCACTGGCCTTCATCTTCCGCCCGCCGTACGTCGTGTCCGAGTTGCCACCGGACGTGGTGGCGACGTATCTCGCGCCGCTGGGGCGTCCCGAGGTCGACGCGGCCGTGCGGGAGGTGTACCGCGGACTCGTTGGTGGGGAGGTGCCGAGGCTGATGAGCGGCGCCTACCGCAGGCAGCGGTTGCACGTGCCGAGCCTCTACGCATTCGGTGAGCAAGACCGACCGCTCACCCCGGACTTCGTTCGCCGGCACTGTGGTGACACCTCGCGCTTCGCCGACCGCCTCGAGATCGCCGCGGTGCCGGATGCCGCCCACTTCATGACCGAGGACGCGCCCGAAGTCGTCGAAGCGCTCGTCCGCGACTTCTTCGATCGGGTGGGGTGAGCCGCACGGGTCGCCTCAGGCGGCGAGTTCGTCCGCGTCCAAGATCGTGTAGCTGTAGCCCTGTTCGGCGAGGAACCGCTGCCGGTTCTGCGCGTAGTCCTGGTCGACGGTGTCGCGTGCGATGAGCGTGTAGAAGCTTGCGGTGTGGTTCGACTGCTTCGGGCGCAGCAGGCGTCCGAGGCGCTGCGCCTCTTCCTGGCGTGAGCCGAACGACCCCGACACCTGGATGGCCACGGATGCCTCGGGCAGGTCGATCGAGAAGTTCGCGACCTTCGAGACCACGAGCACCGGGATGCGGCCCTCGCGGAACGCGCCGTACAGCTCCTCGCGTTCGTCGACCGGGGTCGCGCCGGTGATCTGCGGGGCGTCGAGGGCGTCGGAGAGCACCTGGATCTGGTCGAGGTACTGCCCGATCACGAGGATCTGCTCTCCCTTGTGGCGGGCGACCAGATCTCGGACCACCCCGATCTTCGCGTGCGCGGTCGCGGCGAGCCGGTACCGGTCCTCGTCGGTCGCGGCGGCGTATTCGAGTCGGTCGGATGCCGGCAGGTCGATGCGCACTTCGTAGCAGACGGCGGGGGAGATGAACCCCTGCGCCTCGATTTCCTTCCACGGCGCGTCGAACCGCTTGGGACCGATGAGGCTGAAGACGTCGCCCTCGCGCCCGTCCTCGCGCACGAGCGTCGCGGTCAAGCCGAGGCGACGGCGGGCCTGCAGGTCGGCGGTGAGCTTGAACACCGGTGCGGGCAGCAAGTGCACCTCGTCGTAGACGATGAGGCCCCAATCGAGCGCGTCGAGCAGCGCCAGGTGCGCGTATTCGCCCTTCCGCTTCGCGGTGAGGATCTGGTAGGTCGCGATCGTGACGGGCTTGATCTCCTTGGACTGCCCGGAGTACTCGCCGATCTCTTCGGGCGTGAGCGAGGTGCGCTTGAGCAACTCGTCGCGCCACTGGCGGGCGCTGACGGTGTTCGTCACCAGGATCAGCGTCGTGGTCTTGGTGTCGGCCATCGCGGCGGCGCCGACGAGCGTCTTGCCGGCACCACAGGGGAGCACGACGACGCCGGATCCGCCCTCGCTGAAGATGTCGACGGCCTTGCGCTGGTACGGGCGCAGCGTCCAGCCGTCCTCGGCGAGGTCGATCTCGTGCGGGGTGCCGGGCGTGTACCCGGCGTGGTCTTCGGCGGGCCAGCCGATCTTCAGGAGCTCCTGCTTGATGTGGCCGCGCGCCCACGCGTCGACGACATAGGTGTCGGGGGCCGGGTGGCCGATGAGCAGCGGCTGGATGCGCTTGTTCTTCGACACTTCGGCGAGCACCGCGGCATCCGTCGATCGCAGGATGAGGGTGCCTTCGTCATCGCGCTCGATCACCAGGCGCCCGTAGCGGCCGACCGTCTCACGGATGTCCATCGACACCGACGGTGGCACGGGGAAGCGCGACCAGCGGTCGAGAGTGGCGAGCATGTCTTCGGCGTCGTGGCCGGCGGCACGGGCGTTCCAGAGCCCCAACCGCGTGATGCGGTACGTGTGGATGTGCTCGGGGGCACGCTCCAACTCGGCGAAGATCGCAAGCTCGTGCCGCGCGTCCTCCGCCTTCGGATGCGCGACTTCGAGGAGCACCGTGCGGTCGCTCTGAACGATGAGGGGGCCGTCAGCCATAGCGGATCAGTCTACCGGGCGCGCGGACGGTGGGCGCTGTCTTCGTGGGCGTCAGGCGGGGCGGACCGCGGAGATGCTGCGCACCGGCAGGGTGCGCTCGACGTCGGCGGCGGCATCGCGTCCGCGCAGACGGCCGCCGCCGAGACCGGTCGCCTCGAGGGTCACATCGCGGGACGAGCCGTCGGGCAGCTGCACCGTGATGACGAGCGTCGCGCGGGCGCGCACCGCTTGCTCGAGTTCGCGTTCCAGCCAGGCGGCGTCCGCGTCCTGGGCGTGTGCCGCGCGCAACCGCGCGATCAGCGGGGCGTAGTCGCCGCCGGCATCCACCGGCTGCGGGTCGGCCAGGCGTTGCCGATCGAGACGCCGCGGCTGCCCGTCGGCGTCGACGGCGAGCACGGGGTAGCGCGCGTCGGCGAGCATCCAGAACGCGGTGTCGGGCGAGGTGCCCGTCATGAGGGCGTCGCCGTCGCGGACGAGCCCGAGCGGACGCAGGGCCTGGTCGACGCCGACGGCCTCGAGCAGGGCGTGGTCGTCGCTCGTGATGCGCGTGCGGCCCGACCAGTCCGGGCCGATGCGGATGCCGCCGTGGCGTGTCGCGCTGCGATCGATCTCGTAGGCGAGCGGCTGCGGCAACCCGGTGAGCGAGAGCGTCTCAAGGAACGCCCGCATGGATGCCGCCGTCTCACCGGCGGTCAGCGCCGCGCCGAGCGAGTCCGACGTGAAGCGGTAGGTGGATGCCTGTGCGCGCGTCTCGCGGCGGGCCATCGAGCGCAGGCGCATGTCGAGCTGCGGTTCGAGCGGGCCGGGGGCGATGGCGGTCAGGTCGTTCTGCAGGAAGACCTTGTCGACCTCGGCAGGCAGGAGCAGCTGGAGTGCGTCGAGGTCGGCGTCGGTTCCCGCGGCGAGGCCCGCGCCCCACGCGGGCGGCGCGCCGTCGGCGCCGATCATGCCCCATCGGCGCAGCAGCGCACGCAGATGGTCCGCCTGTGCGGGCCACTGCGGATCGAGGGGGTAGGCGTCAGGCCATTGGTCGGGATGCAGCCACCCTGCGCCATCGCGCACGCCGTCGGGAAGTGTCGCCCGCAGCCTGCGGGCGACGGCCTGCCACCTGGTCACGGTCGACGAGTGCAGCCAGGCGGCGCCCTCGCCGGTGACGCGCCACTCGCGTTCGTGCGCGACGAGCAGGCCCGCGCGCTGTGCGATCGCGAGGAGTTCGTCGGCGTCGTCGGGGTCGCGGGCCGCGCGCAGATCGATGAGGCGGCGGCGGTCGGCTGCGCTCAGCGCACCCGAACCGATGCGCCCGAGCGGCGAGACCGTCGTCAGATCGAGGATGTCGGCGAGGGATGCCGCGGCGTCGAATGCGCGTTCGGCGAGCACTTCGTCACCGGTGGGTTCGGTGTGCACCGCGGGCTGCGGGGCGGCGGCATCCAGCGTGCGTCGTACGTCGACGACCGCCGCGAGCAGCTCGCCGTCGGCCGAGGCCATGCCGTGGTCGCGAAGGGCGGTGTGATCGGTGTCGACGGCATCAAGGGCGTCGACTTCGTCGCGGGTCAGTGCGGCGAGTCCGCGGAGGATGGAGGCGGGGTCGAGCAGGGCATCGGCGGCGTCGAAGAAGTCGCCCCACGTCGCCGAGGCTGGGACGCGTCGCTCGGTGAGCAGGCGGGCCAGCTGCGCGTCGTCGAACGCGGCGAGGCTGTTCGCGAGCGCGCGGGCGTCCGACGCGGCCACGTCACCGACCCTTGTTCGCCTTGGCCCGTCGCACGAAGGTCATGATCAGCACCGTCATCAGCATCGCGAACGCGAGGATCGGCGCGATGTAAACGGTCGCGCCGACGACGGGCCAGATGCCCGTTCCGAAGTCGGCCTGCTCCATGCCGGTGGCCGAGCCGATCATGATCGCGAAGAAGCACACGACCGACAGGGCCAGCAGGCCCAACGACATGAATGCGAGGATGCGGTCGATCCGTCGGACCGGAAGGTCCTCGCCCGGGGTGCGTGTGCTCATCCGCTTCAGCCTACTGTGTCGCACTCCGCTCGACAGGCGCGCGGGTACCGTAGGCTGGTTGCGGGGCTGTACGGTCCCGGTTCTTTCATGCCCGCGCGCGGGCCGATCAGCGAGGTATAGCGATGCCCACCGGCAAGGTCAGGTTCTACGACGACGAGAAGGGGTTCGGCTTCATCACCACCGATGACGGCCAGGACGTCTTCCTGCACGCCACGGCCCTCCCCGCCGACACGACGAGTGTCAAGGCCGGCACGCGGCTCGAGTTCGGCGTCGCCGACGGTCGCCGCGGGCTGCAGGCCCTGTCGGTGAGGGTGCTCGACGCGCCCGTCACGATGAGCAAGCGCAACCGTCCCAAGGCCGACGACATGGCCGTCATCGTCGAAGACGTCGTGAAGCTGCTCGACGGCATCGGCGGCGATCTGCGCCACGGGCGTTACCCCAGCGCGTCGCACGGCAAGAAGGTCGCTGCGATCCTGCGCAAGGTGGCCGATGACCTCGACGCCTGAGCCCGAGTCCGCTGCAGCGGTCGTCCCCGACGAGCGGCTGCTCCACGCGCATGACCTCGCGCTCGCGGCGCTCCACGAGATCACTCCGGCCTCGACCGTGGGTGCTCCGGCGGGGCACAGCGTCGAGCCCGACGGCGTGGTGTCGTTGCGGTTCCTCAACCGGCTCGAGGGGTACCCGGGCTGGTTCTGGACGGTGAGCCTCGCGGTGGTCGAGGGTGCCGAGCCGACCGTGCTCGAGGTCGAACTGCTGCCCGGCGAGGCGTCGCTGCTCGCCCCCGAGTGGGTGCCGTGGGCCGTGCGCCTGGCCGAATATCAGGCTGCCCAAGCCGCCGCGGCCGACGAAGACGCCGAGGCGGACGACGAAGACGAAGAGGATGCCGAGGACGACGCCGACGAACTCGGTGACGTCGAAGACCTCGACGCCGCCGACTTCGACGACGACGGCTCGTCGATCCTGCACGCAGGCGACGTCGACGGTGTCGACATCGACGAACTCGACGCCGACGAAGCCGACGACGAGGACTAGCCTCAGCCCTTCAGGCCATCAATCGTGAAGTCGATGCACTTGATGAGCTGACGCACGTCTTCGGGCTCGATCGACACGAACGTCGCGATGCGCAGCTGGTTGCGGCCGAGCTTGCGGTAGGGCTCCGTGTCGACGATGCCGTTGGCGCGGAGGCTCTTCGCGACAGCCGCGGCATCCACCGTCTCGTCGAAATCGATCGTGACGACGACGGGGGAGCGGTCTGCGGCGTCGGCGACGAACGGGGTCGCGAACGACGATGCGTCTGCCCACTCGTAGAGGGCGCTCGACGACTCCGCGGTGCGGGCGCCGGCCCAGGCGAGTCCGCCGTTGCCGTTGATCCACTCGAGCTGCTTATCGAGCAGGTGCAGGGTCGCGACGGCCGGTGTGTTGAGCGTCTGGTTGAGGCGCGAGTTGTCGAGCGCGTTCTTCAGGCTCAGGAACTCGGGGATGTAGCGGCCCGACGCGGCGACGCGCTCGATGCGCTCGATGGCGGCCGGCGAGACGGCGGCGAACCACAGGCCGCCGTCCGACCCGAGGTTCTTCTGCGGCGCGAAGTAGTAGACATCGCTCTCCGAGACCGTGAAGTTGATGCCGCCGGCCGCGCTTGTGGCGTCGATCACCGTGAGGGCGCCCTCGTCACCCACCACGCGGGTGATCGCAGTCGCGACACCGGTGGAGGTCTCGTTGTGGGGCCACGCGTACACGTCGACACCCTCGACGGGCTCGGCCGCGATGCTCGAACCCGGCTCTGCCTTGCGCACGTCGGGCGCCTCGAGCCACGGTGCGGCAGCGGCGCCGGCGAACTTGCCGCCGAACTCGCCGAACACGAGGTTCTGCGCGCGCTTTTCGATGAGGCCGAACGATGCGGCATCCCAGAAGGCGGTCGAACCGCCGTTGCCGACGATGATCTCGTATCCATCGGGCAGGCGGAGCAGGTCCGACAGGCCGCTGCGCACCTCGCCGACGAGGCTCTTGATCGGGGCCTGGCGGTGCGAGGTGCCCATCAGCACCGATCCGGGGCCGACGAGCGAGGCGAGCTGGTCGCCTCGGACCTTCGACGGGCCGCATCCGAAGCGTCCGTCGGTGGGCAGGATCTCGCGGGGCAGCGTCACATGGGCCATGTGTCCGATTGTAGGGCGGCGGGGGGAGGGGCCCCGTCCGTGTGTCGTCGCGAGCAGATAGGCTGGAAAGGACTTGTCAGACCCCGTACCGAGGCTGGAAATGACCGATCTGATCGACACCACCGAGATGTACCTGCGCACGATCCTCGAGCTCGAAGAAGAGGACATCACGCCGCTGCGCGCGCGCATCTCGGAGCGCCTCGGTCACTCCGGCCCGACGGTGTCGCAGACGATCGGGCGCATGGAGCGCGACGGCCTCGTCGTGGTCTCGGACGACCGCACACTCGAACTCACCGGATCGGGTCGGCAGAAGGCCGTCGACGTCATGCGCAAGCACCGGCTCGCCGAGCGCCTGCTGAGCGATGTCATCGGACTCGACTGGGCGTACGTGCACGAAGAGGCCTGCCGCTGGGAGCACGTCATGAGCGAGCTCGTCGAGCGACGCCTGCTCGAACTGCTCGATCACCCGACCGAGTCGCCCTACGGCAACCCGATTCCCGGGCTCGACCAGCTCGGCGATGTGCCCGCGCGCACGTTCGACGAGGGTGTCATCGGACTCGTCCGTCTGCTCAATGAGACGGGCGCTCCGGTCGAGGGCACGGTGCGTCGCCTGGCCGAGCCGGTGCAGGTCGATCCCGAGCTGCTCGGGCAGCTGCGCGGTGCCGGTGTCGTGCCCGGCGCGAGCGGTTCGTACCGCTTCAGCGAGGGCTACGTGCTCGTGCAGATGGACGGAAGCGACGAGGGGCTGGAGCTGCCCGTCGAGGTCGCATCGCACATCTTCCTCGTCGATCCGCGCTGATCCGGCGCGCCGGTCGAGGGGCCCGCGACCCTGGACATCACCGGGGAACAGCCTGGGAGCGATCGCCCTTACGTGACATATTCGTTACCTTCCGGTAGCCTCGGATGGTCCAACGGCGAGAAGCCCGCCCCGGACCGCCGCACGAATTGCCTCATCGGTTCGTCGTTCGCGCGGTGAAGCCCGTCTGTGCCCGACACTGAACGTTCGACGAACCAGCATCCCCCGATGCGGAGGCGCCGGAGGATAGCTTGGCTGAACACAACGATTCGTCGACGGAGACGCCCGATCTCACCCCGACGAGTCCCGCCGATGGCGGACGCCGCTTCGCGCTGCGTCGCCCGGCGGTGAAGACCCCCTCGACCCGTTCGACCGCCGTCGCGAAGCGCTCGCGCCGCGCCGCAGGAAAGCCGCACCCGGTACGCAGCTTCCTCACCGTCACCGCCGTCGCCGGCATGGTCGCCACCGTCGCGATCCCCGCGTTCGCCGCTGCGCGCGGTGTATCTGCCGAGGCCATGACCGTCGAGCAGGTCGCACAGGAGAACGCGCAGTCACTCGTCGTCGCCTCCGAAGCCGAGACCGACTCCCTCGAGCGCGGCAGCTATTCGGCCACGACGCCCGAAGAGATCCAGAAGAAGAAGGACGAAGAGGCGGCCAAGGCTGCACTCGCGGCCCGTCTGGCGGCCTCGGCATCCAGTGGCAGTTCGGCATCGGTGAGCATGTCGGTGCCCAGCTCGATCGCCGCAGCCGGCGACGTCGTGCGCCCGCTCCCGTACTTCAACAACTTCGGAACCCCGTACGCGGGCCACAAGGGCACCGACTACATGGTCGAGGGCGGCACGCCCATCTACGCCATGGCCGACGGTGTCGTCGTCGCCTCGACCGAGAGCGGCCCGGGCTGGGGCGTCTACGTCAAGATCGCCCACAACATCGGCGGTCAGAGCGTCACCTCGCTGTACGCGCACATGACCTACGGCACGCGTCGTGTCTCGGTGGGCGACACGGTCTCGGCCGGTCAGCTCATCGGTCAGGTCGGTGACACCGGCCGTGCCTTCGGCAAGCACCTGCACCTCGAGATCGTCGTGGGCGGCACGTACCAGAACGCCGAGGGCTGGCTCGTCGCCAACGCCGGCTGATCGCCTGGACACGCGACAACGTTCACGTCTCGTTCCGCCTCGTGTGCCGTGGCGTGCATTAGCCTGATCCCGACGCTCGTTCGAGCTGAGGGGGAGAGCCCATGGATGTCACACCCCGCATTCAATCCGTGAATGCCAGGGGCCGCACGGTGTGCGGTCGTTACGTCCTGCGGCATCGTGTGCACGAATGCCACGTCTTCGGTCGTGGAATCAAGGCGCTGTCTTCATGACAGCGCCTTTTTTCGTGCCCGCATCCCGCCTCTTCGCGCACGTCGTCACAGCCGAACAACCGCTGAAGCCGTCACCGGCCGTTCGAGAGGACACTCGATGCGCACCTTGGTGCTGAATGCAGGATACGAACCATTGGCCATCGTGTCGTTCAAGCGAGCCCTCGTGCTCGTGATGAACGACAAGGCCACCGTCATCGAGCATGTGGAGGGGGATCCGGTTTGGGGCACGAGCGACGTGTACGACCGCCCCGCCGTCATCCTGCTCAGCCGCTACGTGCGCGTGCCCGGCGGGCGCCGTGTTCCGGTGACCAGACGCGGCGTGCTGCGCCGCGACGGGCACCGTTGCGCGTACTGCGAGAAGGGCGCCACGACGATCGACCACGTGTTGCCCCGCTCCCGCGGTGGTGCCGACTCGTGGGAGAACCTCGTCGCGTGCTGCCTGCGGTGCAACAACATCAAGGGCGACCGCACGCCGCAGGAGATGAACTGGGAGCTGCGCTGGTTGCCCCAGCCGCCGCGCGGCGCGCAGTGGACGGTGCGGGGAACCGACCGCACCGACCCGACGTGGGAGCCCTATCTGGCCCTCGCCGCCTGATCGCTCTCGCGCTGTGCTCGCGCTTCTTGGCGCCCTGGCATCCACCCCTTTCGGTGAGTCCGTGATTCGAGGCTGAATCGGATGCTGTGGTGTGTTGACTCAGTCTGAAATCGCGGACTCACCGCATGTCGGAGGTCGTCTGTATCTTCGAACCTGACATTGAGAGAATAGAACATCTGTTCTAATCTGTTGAAGTGAGGTCGATCGTGCGGAATGCTGCCGACGCATCCTCTGCCAGGTCCACCACCATGGCAGAGGTGCAGCGACTGCGCGCGCAGCTCGAGCGCGTGCAGGGGCGGCGGATGGATGCGCCCGTGCTGCCGACCCATCCGGCGCTGGCGGGGCTGCTGCCGGGGCGTGGACTGCGGCCCGGTGCGGCGTACTCGCTCGGTCGGTCGATGTCGCTGCTGCTGGCGTTGCTCGCCCAGCCGTCGCAGGCGGGGTCGTGGTGCGGTGTGGTCGGCATGCCGGGGCTCGGGGTCGAGGCGGCCGAGAAGATCGGCGTCGATCTCTCGCGGCTCGTGCTGATCCCCGATCCGGGGGAGCGCTGGCTGGCGGTGACCGCGACGATCGCCGACGTGCTGCCGGTGGTGGCGGTGCGCCCGCCTGCGCGTGCGAAGCATGCCGACATCTCGCGCCTGGCGGCACACCTGCGTGACCGTGGTGCCGTGCTGCTCGTGCAGGGGCCGTGGCCGCAGACCGAGGCGATGATCGACGTCGCCGATCCTCGGTGGGATGGGCTGGGGCACGGACACGGTGTGCTGTCGGAGCGCGAGCTGACGGTCACCGTGACCAGTCGCCGCTTTCCAGTGCCGCGCAGCGAGCGGATGCTGCTGCCCGCACCCGACGGTGGCGTCGTGGCGCGGATGCCGGCGGTGCGGGAGCGCCGGTCGGTTGAGCCGGTGCCGATTGAGCCGGTGCCGATGCGGGCGGTGGGCTGATGGCGATGGATGCCGCAGCACTCACCCGCAGTCTCGTGGTGTGGATGCCGGATTGGCCGGTCGTCGCGCTCACTCGCGACGGTGATGATCCGCCCGATCCGGCGCTGCCGATCGCGGTGTTCTCGAAGGGCACGGTCATCGCGTGCTCGCCGGCCGCCCGCGCCGAGGGGGTGCGGGTGGGGCAGCGTCGCCGTGATGCGCAGTCGCGGTGCCCGCAGGTAGTCGTCGCCGATGCCGATGAGGTGCGGGACAACCGGGTGTTCGCACCGTTGATCGCCCGCCTCGAAGAACTCGCACCGGGCGTGCAACTGGTCGAACCGGGGCTGTGCGTGCTGCACGCCAAGGGTCCCGCCCGCTATTACGGTGGCGAGGCGGCCGCGGTGACGGTGCTGACCGGTGCGTTGCAAGATGCCGGGATCGTCGATGTGCGTGCCGGTGTCGCAGACGGTCCGTTCACCGCCGAGCAGGCGGCGCGGGTCGGCACGGCGGCAGACAGTCCGTTGCGGATCGTGCCGCAGGGGGCGTCGGCCGCGTTCCTGGCGCCGCTGTCGGTCGCGGTGCTCGCCGCGGCGGCGGGCGGCGCCGGTGAGGGCGATGTCGTCGACCTGTTCGCCAGGCTCGGCGTGCAGACGCTCGGGCAGGTGGCCGAGATCGCACCGTCGCTGCTCGTGGACCGGTTCGGACCGCGCGGCGCACGGCTGCACGCGCTCGCCGCGGGGCGCGACGCCAGGCCGGTCACTGCGCGCACGCCACCGCCAGAGCTGGATCGCACGATCGAGTTCGAACCACCGCTCGAGCTCGCCGAACAGGTCGCGTTCGGGGTGCGGGTCGACGCCGACCGGTTCGTCGAGGGGCTCGGCGCGGTGGATCTCGTCTGCACCGAGTTGCGCGTGCAGATCACCGGTGACCGCGGCGAGCACAGCGACCGGGTGTGGCTGCATCCGGGGGCGTTCGATGCGGCGGCGGTCGTCGACCGGGTGCGGTGGCAGTTGGCCGAGCAGCGCCTGTCGAGCGGGGTGGTGCGGGTGCGGATCGCGCCCGAGGCGGTGGATGCGGCATCCCACCACACCGCGACCCTGTTCGGTTCGGGGCCCGAAGAACGCGTACACCATGCGCTCTCGCGCGTGCAGGCGATGCTCGGGCACCGGGGTGTCGTCACGCCGGTGGTCGGCGGCGGGCGGTGGCTGGCCGAACGGCAGGAGCTCGTGCCGTGGGGCGACCGGGTGGTGACGACGCACGACCGGCGGCGACCGTGGCCGGGGAGTCTGCCCGATCCGCTGCCGGCGACCGTGTTCCCGCCCGGGGTCGCGGTGGCCGTGATCGACCGTGACGGTGACATGGTGGCCGTCGATGAGCGCGGCGAGCCGACCGCCGAGCCGGTCGCGCTGGTCGAGTCGGGCCGCACCCGTCGCATCGAGACGTGGGCGGGGCCGTGGCCGGTGATCGAGCGAGGTTGGGATCCCGAGCGTGCCCGAAACGCCCACCGGTTCCAGATCGTCGACCTCACCCAGACCGCCTGGCTGCTGGTGTGCGAAGACGGCGCCTGGCAGGCCGAGGGGCGGTACGACTGACCCCGGTCGTTGAGCGAGCCGAAGGCGAGACGAAACGTCCCAGAGCGCACGAAAGGAGTACGACTGATGGGCTTCAACAACCCGTCCGTCTCATGGTCCGAGATGGAGCGGCTGCTCAGCGGGCGGCGCAAACCGTCTGCCCCGCCCGGTGCCGACGGCGGGGACGGTCCCGCCTGGTCGCACAAGCGCGGGCCGTACGTGCCGCCGCCGATCGTACGGCCCGAGAACGTCGTGCCGTACGCCGAGTTGCACGCGCATTCGTCGTTCTCGTTCCTCGACGGCGCGTCGTCGCCCGAGGACCTTGTCGAAGAGGCGGAACGGCTGGGGCTGCACGCCCTGGCGATCAGCGACCACGACGGGTTCTACGGGATCGTCCGGTTCGCGGAGGCGGCAGAGGCGGTGCAGCTGCAGACCGTGTTCGGCGCCGAGCTGTCGCTCGAGCTGCCCAAGCCGCAGAACGGCGAACCGGATCCTGCAGGTTCCCATCTGCTGGTGCTCGCGCGCGGTGAGGAGGGCTACCACCGGCTGGCCGCCGCCCTCACCCACGCGCAACTCGCCGGCGCCGAGAAGGGCCGGCCGCGCTACGACCTCGACGAGCTCGCCGAGCAGGCAGGTGGCGCGTGGACGATCCTCACCGGATGCCGCAAGGGCGCCGTCCGGCAGGCCCTCGCCGCGGGAGGGGCTGCCGCGGCGGGGGAGCAGCTCGACCTGCTCGTCTCGCGGTTCGGCCGGGATGCCGTCGAGGTGGAGCTGCTCGACCACGGCGGGCCGCGTGATTCGCGTGACAACGACATCCTCGCCGGGCTCGCTCGGGACCGGGGGCTGCCGATCCTGGCGAGCAACAACGTGCATTACGCCGTGCCCGAGCGGGTGCATCTGGCGGCAGCGGTCGCCGCGGTGCGCGCGAACCGGGGGCTCGACGAGATCGACGGCTGGTTGCCCTCGCATGCCGGCGCGCACCTGCGATCGGGTGCCGAGATGGCCAGGCGCTTCCGCCGATACGCCGGTGCGGTCGCGCGTACCGTGACCGTCGCCGACGAGACGGCATTCCCGCTGCGGCGTGCGAAGCCTGCACTGCCGAAGTTGCCGGTGCCTGACGGGCACACGCCGATGAGCTGGCTGCGGCACCTGGTGTGGGAGGCGGTGCCGCGCAAGTATCCGGATGCCTCAGACGCCGACCGCGCCCGCATCGAGAAGGAGCTCGGCGTCATCGAGCAGAAGGACTTTCCGGGATACTTCCTCATCGTGCACGGCATCGTGGCCGAGGCGCGGCGCCGCGGCATCCTGTGCCAGGGTCGCGGGTCTGCGGCCAACAGTGCCGTCTGCTACCTGCTCGACATCACGGCGGTCGATTCGATCGCGTACGACCTGCCGTTCGAGCGGTTCCTGTCGGCGCTGCGCGATGAGGAGCCCGACATCGACGTCGACTTCGATTCGGACCGGCGTGAAGAGATCATCCAGTGGGTGTACCGCACGTACGGGCGGGATCGGGCGGCGCAGGTCGCGAACGTCATCCAGTACCGGCCGAAGAACGCGGTGCGCGACATGGCGAAGGCGCTCGGGCATTCGCCGGGACAGCAGGACGCCTGGTCGAAGCAGGTCGAACGGTGGGACGGCAGCTACAGCACCGGCGACAACGACATCCCCGAGCGGGTGATCGCGTATGCGACCGAGCTGTTGAAGGCGCCGAGGCACCTCGGCATCCATTCCGGCGGCATGGTGCTCACCGATCGGCCGGTGGGTGAGGTGGTGCCGATCGAGCACGCGCGCATGCAGGATCGCACCGTCATCCAGTGGGACAAGGACGACGCCGCGTGGATGGGCCTGGTGAAATTCGATCTGCTCGGGCTCGGGATGCTGGCGGCGCTGCAGTACTGCTTCGATCTGATCGCGGGGGCGACGGGGGAGCGGTGGGAGCTGTCGACGCTGCCGAAGGAGGAGGCCGCGGTCTACGACATGCTGTGCCGGGCCGATTCGATCGGGGTGTTCCAGGTCGAGTCGCGCGCGCAGATGGGGCTGCTGCCGCGCCTGCAGCCGCGCCGCTTCTACGACCTGGTGATCGAGATCGCGCTGATCCGGCCGGGGCCCATCCAGGGCGGGGCGGTGCACCCGTACGTGCGGCGCAAGCTCGGCCGTGAAGAGGTGACGTACGCGCACCCGAAGCTGAAGCCGGTGCTGGAGCGCACCCTCGGCATTCCGATCTTTCAGGAGCAGCTCATGCAGATGGGCATGGCCGTGGGTGGGCTGAGCGGTGAGGATGCTGATCTGTTGCGCCGCGCGATGGGTTCCAAGCGCGGGGTGGAGCGCATCGAGTCGCTCAAGCAGAAACTGTTCGACGGGATGGCGGCGAACGGTCTGGTGGGTGAGGTCGCCGAGGACATCTATGCGAAGGTGCAGGCGTTCGCGAACTTCGGGTTCGCCGAGAGCCATTCACTGTCGTTCGGCCTGCTCGTCTACGCGTCGAGTTGGATCAAGCTGCACTATCCCGCCGCGTTCCTGGCGGGGCTGCTGCGCGCGCAGCCGATGGGCTTTTACTCGCCCGCGACCCTCACCTCCGACGCCCGCCGCCACGGCGTGCAGGTGCGCCGTCCCGACCTCCACGCCTCCCGCGCCGACGCCACCCTCGAACCGGTGGATGCTGCTGGGGAGGGGTTGCGCCCACCCACCGGCCTCCCCACCTGCGCCGACCGCCGCCAGCCGCCCGTCCCGCCGTTCGACCTGTCCGCACCCGACGAGTCCGCCGCGCACCGTCGCGACGGCGCGTTCGCGGTACGGCTGGGGCTCGCATCGGTGACCGGTATCGGCAGTGCGATGGCGGAGAAGATCGTCGCGGAGCGTGAGGCGAACGGTCCGTACCGCGACCTTCGCGACCTGGTGCGCCGCACCGATGCGACGACCGCGCAGCTGGAGTCGCTGGCGACGGCGGGTGCGTTCGAGTGCTTCGGGATCACGCGGCGTGAGGGCATCTGGTTGGCCGGTTCCGCGTCGCAGGACCGTGCCCAGTACCTGCCCGATTCGATGGTGTCGGTGCAGCCGCCGCTGTTTCCCGATCAGACCAGCTACGACGTGCTGGCCGCCGACCTGTGGGCGACCGGCATTTCGACAGACGATCACCCGCTCACCCACTACCGGGCGCAGTTGGATGCCAGGGGCGTGCTCACCTCGCAAGAACTCCGCTCGCACGAGACCGGCCGGCGGGTGGAGGTGGCGGGGCTGGTGACGCACCGGCAGCGGCCGGCGACGGCATCCGGTGTCACGTTCGTGAACCTCGAGGACGAGCACGGCTTGGTGAACGTGATCTGCTCACAGGGGGTGTGGGGGCGGTATCGGCGGGTGCTGCGCGACAGTCCGGCGCTGGTCGTCCGCGGCATCCTGGAGCGTTCGCCCGAGGGGGTGACGAACCTGTTGGCCGACAAGTTCGAGGATCTGCGGGTGGGGATGCCGCATCGGTCTCGTGACTTCCGGTGAACGCACGAGGCCCCGACCCGGACGGATCCGGTCGGGGCCTCGAACGTCGTGGGGCGTCAGGCCTGCTGGGCCAGCGCGAAGCCGACGGAGCCGTCTTCGCCGACGCGTGCGTCGAGCACGCGGTCGTCGAGTGCGACGGCGGCGGCTTCGTCGACGAATACGCGGGCGCCGTCGGTTTCGACGACCTGGTCCTGCGGTTCGGGGGACGGTGCGAGGCTGAGCGCGTAGCCGGTCTCGGGGGCTGCCGCTTCGCTGATGCGCAGGCCGCCGGTTTCGGTCGGGATCTGCGATGCCAGGTTCTTGACGGCGCTGGTGGCGTTCTCGGTGAGTGTGAGCATGGGTGCTCTCCTTCCGTGGATTGCTGCGGACGGGCCACGATTCCGAACCCGGCGCGGGCATGCAACCTGTGACACACCATGGGGTGGTTCTCACACCGGATACGGAGGTTCGGTCACTCGGCCGCCGCGCAGGCCACTCGTGTCGACGCCGATCGGCGTAACGTGAAGCGGGTCGGGCCGAACGTGCGGCAGGGAGGAGCGCTCCAGTGAAATCGATGCGACTCTACGAACAGGGGGGTCTGCGCCGCTATCTGCTCGTCATGGACAAGGGCGACGAGGCGTGCGCTGAGATCACCGGGTTCGCGCGGGACCGCGGCATCCGTTCCGCTGCGCTCACCGCGATCGGTGCCGCATCGCGCAGCGTGCTCGGGTTCCTCGCACCCGGCAGCGAAGCGTACGAGTTCACCACGCGCGACGAACAAGTCGAGATCGGGTCGTTCGTCGGCGATATCGCCTGGGACGCGGATGGTCCGGTACTGCATGCGCACGGTGTGCTCGGGCGCCGCGACGGCAGCGCGCTGGCCGGCCACATCGCGGAACTGCACGTGTTCCCGACGATGGAAGTCACGCTCATCGAGACGCCCGCGAGCGTGCGCAAAGAGCGCGACCCCGACACCGGCCTCGAACTGATCGCGATCGACCGATCGGATGCTGCCGCCGCGGCATCCGCGGACCCGTCGTTGCCGCGTGGGGTGAACCACATCGGGGTGACCGTGCCCGACATCGAGGCGGCCACCGTGTTTCTGCGCGAGGCGTTCGGTGCGCGGGTCGCCTACGACGGTCTCACCCCCGACGACGAGCCGCGCGGCGGCGCCGAGGTGGAGCGGCAACTGGGGTTGCCTGCCGGGGCGCAGATCGTCGCGCAGCGGATGCTGCAGATCGGAACCGGTCCCGGCTTCGAGGTGTTCGAGGTGCACACGCCGCAGCGGCAGGGTGCGACCGGACTCGCCGATCTCGGCTGGGGACACGTCGCGCTGCTGGTCGACGACATCGACGCGGTCACCGGGCGGGCCGTTGCCGCCGGCGCGCACGCGCTGTCGGAACCGCACCCGAACTGCCGGCACGAAGACACCCCCGGAAACGCCAGCGTGTACTTGCGCGCCCCGTGGGGGTCGATCATCGAGCTGCAGACCCTGCCCGGCGGCCACTGGTACGGCACGGGCAGCGAAGTGGAGCTGTGGACACCGCCACCGGCCTGACGCGGCGAACCCGCATCCGCACACTCCGTCCGCCCGACGGGCGCACCGCCGCGCAAGACCCAGCCGAATACGAAGAGTTCTGAGAACGGAGCACACCGATATGTCGAACATCGCCGACTTCTTCGTCGACACCCTCGTCCGTGCCGGCATCACCCGCATCTGGGGACTGCCGGGCGACTCGCTCAACGCGTTCACCGACGCGCTCAGGCGCGACGGCAGCATCCGGTGGTTGCACGCACGCCACGAAGAGGCTGCCGCGTTCGCGGCGGGGGCGGATGCGGAACTCACCGGCGAACTCGCCGTCGTCGCGGGGTCGTGCGGCCCGGGCAACCTGCACTTCATCAACGGCCTGTTCGACGCGAACCGCAACCGGGTGCCGATGCTCGCGATCGCCTCGCACATCCCGTCGGCCGAGATCGGCAGTGGGTACTTCCAAGAGACCCACCCCCAGGAACTGTTCCGCGAGTGCAGTGTGTACGCCGAGCTGGTGGGAGATCCGTCGCAGCTGCCGTGGGTGCTCGAGACCGGGATGCGCACCGCCGTCGAGAAGCGTGGCGTCGCGGTGGTGGTCGTGCCCGGCGACGTGTTCTTCAGCGATGCGCCCGGGCGCCGCGAGACCGCACCGATCCGCGCGACGGCGCCTCGCGTGCTGCCCGCCGATGCCGAGCTGGATGCGGTGGCGGCGCTGCTGAACGATGCCAAGAAGGTCACGATTCTGGCGGGAGCCGGCGTCGCCGGCGCCCACGACGAGGTGATCGCGCTCGCCGAACGGCTGCAGGCGCCGATCGTGCACGCGCTGCGCGGCAAGGAGCACATCGAATGGGACAACCCGTTCGATGTCGGCATGACGGGGCTGCTCGGGTTCTCGTCGGGGTACCGCGCGATGGAGAAGTGCGACGCGCTGCTCATGCTCGGCACCGACTTTCCGTACCGGCAGTTCTATCCGGCGAAGGCGAAGATCGTGCAGGTCGATCTGCGCGGTGAACAGCTCGGGCGGCGTACCCCCATCGACCTGGGCGTCGTCGGCGACGTGAAAGAGACCGCATCCGCCCTGCTGCCGCGCATCGCCGAGGGGCGCAGCTCGAAGCACCTCGACGACAGCGTCGCCCACTACTGCAAGACCCGTAAGGGGTTGGACGAGCTGGCCGTCGATGACGGCAAGGCGCCGATCCACCCGCAGTACGTCGCGAAGCTGCTCGACGAGCTCGCAGACGACGACGCCGTCTTCACCGCGGATGTGGGGAGCCCGGTCATCTGGGCCGCCCGGTACCTCACCATGACGCCGCAGCGGCGACTGATCGGCTCGTTCATCCACGGGTCGATGGCCAACGCCATGCCGCAGGCGCTCGGCGCCCAGGCGATCGACCGGTCGCGGCAGGTGGTGGCGCTGGCCGGCGACGGGGGACTGGCCATGCTCATGGGCGATCTGCTGTCGATTCGGCAGAACGACCTGCCGGTGAAGATCGTGGTGTTCAACAACGCGTCGCTGAACTTCGTCGAACTCGAGATGAAGGCCGCCGGCATCGTGAACTTCGGCACCGACCTCGACAACCCCAACTTCGCCGATGTGGCGCGGTCGGTCGGCATCACCGGCATCCGGGTCGAACAGGGTGCCGACCTGCGTCCGGCGATCGAGCGGATGCTGGCCACCGACGGCCCCGTGCTGCTGGATGTGGTCACGGCGCGCGAGGAGTTGTCGATGCCGCCGTCGATCACACTCGAGCAGGCGAAGGGGTTCACGGTGTGGGCGTTGAAGACGGTGCTCAGCGGCCGCGGTGATGAGCTGCTCGACCTGGCCGACACCAACGTGTGGCGTCGCCTCTTCGACTGACGACCGCGGCAGGCCCCGGTGGTGGGGGTGCTGTACGCGATCTTCTTGCATCCGACGATCGCGGGGCACGCGAACGCGTTGCTTGCTGAGACGCTGTTGGCTGTGCCGCTTGGGACGAGTCTTGCGGGCGCGGTTATCGCGGGGACGGTGGATGCCGTCACGTGGGGTGTCATCGGCGGGTTGGTGCTCGCGATCGCGGCGGTCGGTGAGGTGACGCGTCGGTGTTTCCGGGTGCCGGTGGGTGAGGGGATTCCGCCTGTGGCGTGGGGGTGTCAGAAGGGCGGCGGGTCCGCGGTGCAGCGGAAACCGGTCGGGCTGGTCCACACGGGGTCGTCAGTCGCCGGGTCTCGGTCGAGCGCCCAGAGTGTCTCTTCCTTCACCCGGTGGTGTGGTTCGCACACCGGATCGTTGTTGTGCGCGCTGGTGTGGCCGCCGTCTGTCCATCGGATGCGGTGGTCGATGTCGCAGCGGTGGGCGGAGCGTCCGCATCCGGGAAAGATGCACGTGCCGCGGCGGACGGCCAGCCAGCGGCGGAGTGATTTCGGAACGCGGTAGGTGGTGCGTTCGACGTCGAGCATGGTGCCCGTGATGGGGTCGGTGAGCACGCGGATCCACTGCGTCGCGTCGCCGGCGAGTCGGCGAGCGTCGTCGAGTGGGATCGGCCCGTAGCCGTCGAGCATGGCGGGCTCGTCGCCCTGGCCGAGCAGGCTGAGCGCGGGGATTGTGAGGAACACGGTGGCGCGGGAGCGGGTGGGGTCGCTATCGGTGCCTGTGAGGAGGTCGACGAACGCGTCGGCGCGGAGTTGCGCGAGCGTGCGGGTCTCGTCGGGTGCGCTGTGAAGGGCTCGGGCTCGCTCGTCGAGCTCTTCTTCGATCATGCGGACGCTGGCTGCGGGCAGAAATGCGCTGAGGGTGGCCATGCCGTCGAGGTCGGGGGTGACGAAGATGTCGCGATCGGCTGCGGCGCGTTCGTGGCGGACGTCGAGTGATTCGGCGTGGATGCGTTCGCGGGCGGCGCGTGCGCGGGTGCGGAACCGTCCCGGTGCGAGCCGTGTGGCTGCGTCGGTGATGGCGTCGTCGAATGCCTCCCACGCGCCGGCGGCGTCGGCGGGGAGCGAGTCGGCAAGGGAGGCAGCAGATGCCGCGTTCTGCTCGGACACGTCGCCTGCGGTGTATGCGGCCCAGAGCCGCGGCATCCGTTGGCGAAGCACGCCTGCCCGATGGGCGCGCCCACGCACCGCTTGCTCGGAGAGTTGCACGCGCACGGCGAGGTCGGCGGCTGCTGCGCGGATGGCGAAGTCGCGGCGTTCGGCGCGGACGGTTGCGGCGGAGCGTCCGCGCGGATCTTGCCACAGCGGGTCGTGGGTGGGGTCCGCGCCGACCCACGGGTCGGGGTCGGCGGCTGCGTCGACGAGGAGGTCGTTGAAGGTGCGGTCTTGCTCGGCGACGAGCGCGCGACTGCGGCGGACGAGTTCGGCGACGGGATCGTGATCGAGGAGTTCTTGCTCGACGGCAGGAGGGAACGGCTCTCTGAAGCAATCCAGGTCGTCGCACTCGCCGGCTTCGTAGGCGCGCATCAGTTCGGCGAACCGTGCTTCGACGAACGCGGGATCGCCCAGCAGATCCGCGAGCGGATCGGGGCTGAGGGGAGCATCGGGTCCCCACGCGTTCGGCGAAATGTTCATATCTTCACCCTAGAGAGGGGTTCCGACATTCGCTGAAAGGGACGATCAGCAGCCGGGGCCGGTGGGGTCCTCTTCGCAGGTGTGCTCGACGAGCGCGGTGTGGGCTTCGAAGATTTGAATGTCGACGTCGGCGGTGGGGATGTCGAGGGTGCCGGGCACGGGAATCCAACCGGCGCCGAGGTCGACCTCAGCAGAATAGCGGATGACGGTGTGCGCCGTGTACGTGCCACGTTCGGCGTAGGCGTGGCTCGTGTCTGTCGCGGTCAGCTGGGCTTGGCCGAGCGCGTTCCAGCTCTGGCCGGATGCCGAGGTCGTCTGCGACGTGCCGTCACCGTACACAAACACGAACTCGACCGGCGTGAAGCGGGCCGCGATGTCGAAGCCGAAGAGCTGCCCCGTCGCAGTGTGCACGTCGGCTGGGGCGACGAAGTTGACGGGCATGCCGATCAGGCCGAGCCCGTCGGGTTCGACGATCGTCGTCACCCCGCGCGGTGCGAACGAGACAAGATCGGTGATCGTGACCGAGAACGTCTCGACGGTGTCTTCGGCGGGCTCGTCTTCGTCGGGGTCTTCGGGTGCGGCGTCGCAGTCGTCGAGCTGCTCCTCGATGCGACCGCTGTCGACGCGCCAGCAGAGGGAGTCGGGTGTTGTCTCGTCTGCGTTGGTCGAGCTATCGAACGCATCGCTGCCGCCGCCCGCCTGGAAGTCATCCACAAGACGCGGCGCCCATTCACCGTCTCTTGATGAAGGCGTAATCGCTTCCTCAGTTCGACTGCCAGCGACGTCCAGGGTCCCAGATTGCGTATTCAATGAATTGCTGCACCCCACGCCAGGGATATTGCAGGTAGATTCAGGCGAGACCCCCGTGGCTGCGGATGCTGCGAGTGCCAGACTGGCCAAATAGACCGCTACTCGCATGACGCGCCATCATCGCGATCGGATAGCGCCTCTATACGCCAATGTGCCTCATGCGCCTCGAGTGTCGCTCGCAGCGGCTGAATATCCGGTCGAGACGTACTCACGATGCTGTTGCCGTCCGGATCGACTGCGGTCACCTGCGAGACATCAAGACAGATGTCGAGTGTGGCCTCCGCCACCGTTGATGTGGAAAGGATCTCGACGCTCGTTGGAATGGAGTCGCCTTCCATGGTGATCTCATCGGCGTGGAGTTGGCTATAGGCCTTCTTCGTCCCCTCAAGGGCGTTGCCCGACAGAAACGCGAACACAGGCTCGAAGGTCGTTGGGTCCGAGACGTCGACGTCGTTGACGGCATCCACATAGGCCCGATAGGTCTCCTCCGCCGCCGCGAAGGCCTCTTCTTCGCTCGCGAACCCGGTCGGTGTCGGGGTCGGTTCGGGGGTGGGCGTGCAGCCGGTCGCCAGCATCGCAACGGCAATGGTCGCGAGGGCGAGAGCAGGGGGAGTGCGCCGCGTCATGCACCCCACGGTACCCACCCGCGTGCACGCAAGCCGGGGTTGTCCACAGGCCACCACCGGAGAACCTAGCCCTTCCGCATCTCCCGATACGCGCGCGGGCTCATCCCGTGCGTTCGCCGGAACTGCCGCGAGAAGTAGAAGGCATCGTCCATCCCGACGAGCCGCCCGACCTCAGCCACGGGCAGGTCAGACGTATCCAACACGGACCGCGCACGCGCCATCTTCAGCGCCGTGTGATGCGCGAGCACCCCGCCGCCGGTCGCCTCACGGAACGGCCGCCCTCGCCTTCCCCGCGGGGCTGGATCAATACGACGCGCTCGTCGCTGCGGTTGAGGCGGATGCGACGGATGCCGTGGCTGCAGGCCTGCTCGGCATGTGGCTGCTCGACGCCGGACGCCACGTCGATGCGCTCGACCGGCTGCGCGCCGCGACGGATGCCGGTGCCACCGATCCGGTCGTGTGGCGGAACCTGGCGATCGCGCTCGTGTCGGCGGACGGTGACGATGAGGCGGCGGATGCGGCGCTCGTGCATGCCCTCGAGCTGCGCGACGATGCCCGGCTCGTGTTCGAGCGTGACGTGCTGGCGGTGCGGCGTGGCCTTGGGCCGTGGGAGCGGCTGGCGTTGTTGGAGCGGCATCGGCATCTTCTTGCGGAGCGTGATGATCTGGCCGTGCGCTGGGCGAACCTGTTGCTCGATGTCGGGCGGGTCGATGCGGCGTGGACGTTGCTGACGACCAGGCGGTTCCGCCCGTTCGAGGGTGGCGAGGGGCTGGTGATCGCGGCGTTCGACCGTGCGTCGTGCGCGCTCGCCGAGCGGCTGCTGCCCGAGGCGCCCGCCGAGGCCGCGGCGCTGCTCGAGTCCGGATTCGTGCCGCCCATGACGCTCGGCGAGGGCCGGCACCCGGCGGAGCATCCGGTGCAGCGGTGGGTGCTGCTGGGGCGGGCGCGCGCTGCGATGGGGGATGCCGATGGTGCAGCCGCCGCGTGGCGCGCAGCTGTCGCGTCGACGCCGCTCGCGGTCGCACCGCGCCCCGCCGATGCGCGCACGTTCTGGGAGGGCGTCGCGTTCGTGTCGCTGGGGGAGGAGTCGGCGGCCGAGGTCGTGTGGCGCGCGCTGGATGCCCGCGCGGCCGAGTTACGTGCGGCACCGGATGCCGTCGACTACTTCGCGACGTCAGTGCCCGAGCTGACCCTCTTCGACTCGGGCACGGCCGCAGTGCGCGCGGCCGAGGCCGACGAGCTGGAACGCCTTGCGCGTGGGGGCGGATGCTGGTGGCCGCGGGGTGAGCGGACGACGACGGCGGATAGACTCGATGGGCCAGCCTCTGTAGCTCAATGGAAGAGCAGTTGCGTCCTAAGCAAACGGTTGGGGGTTCGAGTCCCTCCAGGGGCACCGTTTTTTTGCGCTTTGATCTGGTGTTTCACTGAGGTCCGGCCCCATCGATTTCGGCTTTTGCCCACATTCTGCCCACACTTTTTGGGATCTCGGCACCGTGAGGTGCCTGTGCCGGGTGTCTATCAAGGGGCGCCATTAGTAGGGTGTTGCGGGTGGCCGATTTCGGTGCCTGAGCAATTCGCTCAGTACGCGCGGCGGCCTGTCGGGACGCTGAGGGACGTCGGCAAGGCGATCGCACTCGTCGAGACATTGAGGCTGCCGGCGACTGCGTCGAGGTCGTCATCGAAGAGATCCGCGTACGTGTCGAGCGTCATCGCGGCGGGCGTGACCGAGCATCCGCTGCACCGCTTTCACGTTCGCGCCGGAGCCGATCGCGAGTGACGCGGCGGTGTGCCGCAGGTCATGGATCGTGAGCCCGGCGGATCGACGGGTCTATCGCCTGCGCGCGCCGGCTCGCGGTCGCGAACCAGCCTCGCTCATCCCACTCGTTCTTCATGTGCGTGTGACCGTTGCCGAAGAGCAGCCCGTCAGGTGCCTTGCCCGCACAGGCCACGTCGATCAGCGGCGCCAGCCGCTCTGGGTACGGCACCGAGCGCCGCTCGTGGGTCTTGGTTGTGCCGACGTGGACCTCCCACCCGACCAGCACCCCGTTCTCCCGGTAGCGCACGCGGTAGCGGCGGCCCTTCACCGTGTCGCACACCGTGATCGTGCCCGTCGCTACCTCGCTGACTTCGTCGACGCCAGCGTCAGTGTCGCGCCAGTGTCGGACATCGACAGAACGTCGTCAATGAGCTCGATACGAGCTGCGGATAAGAGACGGCGGACGTCGAATCATGGTGGCGGGGAGGCCATCGATCCGTGCATCAGGCCGCGGGCTTTTCGTCCCGTGACTCGAGCTCGGCGAACCGCGCCTGCATGGTCGGGTTGCCCTTGGTGAGCTTCTTCACCGTGAGGGCGGTGGCCTTGTCGTTCGCGAGGCGAAGGTTGTTCTCCGACCCGAGCAGACTCTCTTTGACCCGCTGAAGCCGATCGATGGCGGCGTCGATGTCCTTGATCGCCGCTTCGAATTTGCGCTTGGCGACGTCGTAGTTGCGTCCGAACGCCGACTTGAATTCATCGAGGTCCGACTCGAAGCTCGTGATGTCGATGTTCTGCTTCTTGACCTGCTCGAGCTCGGCCTTCACGAGGATGGTGTCCTGGGCGGCGTTGCGCAACAGAGCGATGATGGCGAGGAAGAACTGCGGCCGGACGACGAACATCTTCGGGTACTCGTGGGACACGTCCGTGATGCCCGTGTACAGCTCGGAGTCCTCCTCGAGCATCGACACGAGAACGGCGTACTCGCAGCCCTTGTCGTTGCGGTCCTTGTCGAGCTTCGCGAGGAAGTCGGCGTTCTTCTTCTTGGTCGTCGACGCGTCGGCTTCGTTCTTCATCTCGAACATGATCGAGATGTACTCGACTCCGTCGTTGCTGAAATCTCGGAAGACGTAGTCGCCCTTCGTGCCACCCGAGGCGTCGTTGTCCTTGCCGAACGCCGCATCCGGAAATGCGAGCGAACGCGCGCGATTGAACTCGGTCTCACAGTGCTGCTCGAGCGTCTCGCCGAGGAGCTTGACCGAGAGCTTCGCCTTCATGTCCTTGTAGCGTTCGATCAGCTCGTCCTTCAGCGCGAGTTCCTTCGAGTGGGACTCTTTGAGGGCGACTTCGTTGACCTTGTGCTCCGCAGACTGGAGGGCGAGCTGGTTCTTCGTCTCGGTGAGTCTCCGCTCGGCGTCCGACACCGCCTTGGCGACGGCGAGTTCCTCGGCGGTGGCGGCCTTCTCGAGGTCGCCATTCAGGCGCTGGATCTGAGCATCCTTCTCCGCGGCGGCAGCCTGCGCCTCCTGCGCGAGCTGTGCGATCGCGAGCGCACGGGCGGATTCGGCACCCTTGAGGTCGGTCCGCAGCCGCTCGATCTCGGCATCCTTCTCGGCGGCGGCCGCCTGTGCGGCCTGGGCCACCTTCGTCACGGCCAGCTCCCGGGCCGAATCCGCGCCGCCGAGGTCGGCCTTCAGTCGCTGGATCTCGGCCTCCCTCTCCGCGATGGCCAGCTGGCCCTGCTGGGTTGCCCTGGCCTCAGCGAGCGCGATCTCGGCCAGCTTGGCCTTGTCCGCCTCCGCGAGACGCGCGTGGAGCTCCTTCTCGAACTCCGCCGTACGCACCTGATTGACGAGGTTGGCGTAGTCCGCCTCATCCACTGTGAACACCGTTCCGCAGTGGGGGCACTTGATTTCGTTCATGGATGATTCCTCCCTGTCGAGTGGCTCGCCTCACTGAATGCGAGCGAGCAGATGTCGAGCCAACACTGTGCAAGTCCCACCCGCGTCCTATGCTTTGGGTGCGCGAGTGATTATGCTTGGAGCATAGCCAAGAAGCGCGCAAAGCGCAAGCAGCATTATTCAGAGAGCATCATTTCGTCTTGGGCGGCGTCGCGTGCGCGACGCGGTCTCCAGGGTGACGCCATTCGGAGAGCCGACTACGACGTTGATAGCATTCGACGCGAACGACCGAAGACGCAGGGGAGCGGCCGGATGCTCGGTTCACAGGACGACTTGGCGTATTGGCCATCGGACATCAATGCCTCGAGCCTGGGGAAGGACGTCGCGCGAGTTCTCGTCGTCGGCCCCGCGACGGATGACACCGCCCGATATGTCGAGTCGCTCCTCGGCGCCGAGACTCGGATTGCCCAGGTCCCCTCAGCTGCTCGAAAGCTGCATAACGGAACCTATGCCGTGCTCGACTCTGTCGAGGGTCTCGCGCTGATCGTGGTTCGGGGCGCGAAGGATTCAACGTCGCCAGCGACCGGACGCATCGACTACGACCAC
This sequence comes from Microbacterium sp. bgisy189, assembly GCF_057707225.1. NCBI lineage: Bacteria > Bacillati > Actinomycetota > Actinomycetes > Micrococcales > Microbacteriaceae > Microbacterium > Microbacterium sp. bgisy189. The sequence continues at coordinate 349,991 of NZ_JBYIPT010000001.1, forward strand.
AGCCACCTTGCCGCTGCGTTCGACGTATACGACGACCACTGGCACACGTCTGGGCAATTCCTCGGGGCGTCGACTTTCACCATCGACGATGTCGTCGAGATCGTTGGCCGGAAGAAGATCGGCCGGGTGGTGAATGTGCGACGCGACGCGTCCGGGTACACGATCACGGTCGACGTCGCCGGGACTCTCCAGAGCTATTCCGAGGCCGACCTTCGCAAGCTAAGCGGCGACCCGCGCAGCCCTGAGTTCTGGCTTGATCAAGAGCCGGCAACGGCTCACGTCATTGCGCGAACCTTGTCGTGGATCAAGTTGAATCATCCGCTGACAGACTTCCTCTACTCGTTTGCCGCGACCCGGACGATCTTCAAGCCCTACCAGTTCCTCCCTGCGTTGAAGATCCTCTCGGGATCGACCGGACGCATCCTGATTGCGGATGAAGTGGGTCTCGGCAAGACGATTGAGGCGGGACTGATCTGGACCGAGCTGGAGCAACGGTCACCGATCCGACGAGGACTGATCGTCGTGCCGAGCTCACTCACCGTCAAGTGGCAGCGAGAGATGCGCGACCGATTCATGCGTCCGCTCAAGGTCCTCGGCAAGCCCGAGCTCGCAGAATTCGTCACCGAACTGCGCCAGGGGAGGGACCCGGATCTCGTCGGAATCGTCTCGCTCGAGTCGCTTCGGACGTACCGCGAGATCCTTGAAGAACTGATCACGCTCAGGCCGCGGTTCGATGTGGCCATTGTCGATGAGGCTCACAGCCTTCGGAATCGGAACACGCGGACGTCCGTCGTGGGAGACATCCTCTCGGATCAGGCGGACCATCTGCTGCTCCTGACGGCGACGCCGCTGAACCTCGGCTCTCATGACCTCTTCAATCTGATGCACCTTCTCGACGCAGACGCATTCCCTGACGGCGAGGTGTTCGCCGCGCAGCTGGAACCCAACCGCAACTTGAACCGGATCGCGCGCGAGGTCTCCGACCCAGGCACGCGCTCGAAAAGGAACGCACTTGCCCTCCTCGACCAGATCCCCGAGATGGCTCACGGAGACGCCCTCAGTCGCCGTTCGGACTTCGCCCGGCTGCGCCAGATCCTCGCGGCCTCCGACGGGTTCGACGCCGAGCAGGTGACGTCGGTGAAGCGCCTCGTCGCGGATCTGAACACGCTCGGAAGCGTTCTCAACCGAACGCGGAAAGTCGACGTTCAGGACGAAAAGGCGCTCCGCGTCGTCGACAACATCGAAGTCGAGTGGACCGGCATGGAGAGAGACCTCTACGACGAGATCGAGAGCTTTTACCTCGAGCGCGCACGACGTTCGCGCATGCCACTCGGATTCATCATGCAGATGCCGCTGCGCCAGGCGACGAGCTGTTTGCCCGTGGCACGCGATCGCATGCTCAGGAAGGCGGGCTGGCTCGGCGCAGACGAGAGAGATTCTGAGTACTGGGAGGATGACTCAACTCCTGAGGCCGACGTCGCAGGCCCCACGACTGATGCCACGGCGGGACTTCCAGAGTGGCAGAGTGCCGTCCCCTCGCTCAGCCGCGACTCGAAGCTCGAAGCACTTCGCGCGAAGCTCAGGCAGCTGCGCGACTCGAGCGGCAACCAGCCCGCAGGAGTGATGCCCCGCGTGCTGATCTTCTCGTACTTCCGCGGGACGGTGGAGTACCTCACGGAGCAGCTCGGTCGGGAGTTCAGGACTGAGTACCTGCACGGCGGCGTGCCCATGCGCGACCGGGAAGCGGTCATCGAGCGGTTCCGCGGCGGAACCTTCGACATCCTCATTGCGAACCAAGTCGGGTCTGAGGGCCTCGACTTCCAGTTCTGCAATGTGCTCGTGAACTACGACCTTCCATGGAATCCGATGCAGGTCGAGCAGCGAATCGGCCGTCTCGACCGAATCCTCCAGCAGAGTCCCAAGATCTTCATCTTCAACATGTCGATCCCCGGCACCATCGAGACCGACATCATCGGCCGGCTGTACAGCCGCATCGATCTGTTCACAGAGTCGATCGGAGACCTCGAGCCGATCATGCGGCAGACGATGCAGGAGATTGAGCGGAATGTTCTGGACGTCACACTTTCGCCCGAGCAACGCGAGCGTGAACTCGAGCGCCAGGCACAGGCCGTCGCGCGCAACCGGGCGGATGTGAAGAAGCTCGAAGAGAACAGTGGGCTTCTCGCCTCGATGGGCTCCGTCGAGATCGACGGCCTCACCGATTCCGGCCCCACCTCGGGCCGCTACATCGGAGCGAGCGAAGTCCGCTCGCTGCTGGAGTTCATCGTTTCGAAGCACGGGGGTCGGATTTCGCGAGAGTCCGAGGGCATTGTCACGATCACGGGAACGCCTGAGCTGACCGTGGCGCTTCGCAGGGCGGTATCAAACGCCACCGCCGGATCCTCGCTCGGGGCTGACCTCTTCTGGCGCCTTCGGGACGGCGATCCGGTGAGGGCTTCGTATCGCCCCGTCGAGCTGCCGGACGTCGACCTCATCAGCGCGCGCCACCCTCTTATCCGTCTCGCGGTTGCGGAGCTTGCCGGTGAACCGCTCTCGAGGCCGCAATTCGGCCGGGTTGCATTGTCGGGCGGTCGAAGGGCGTTCCTCGCGCTGGTGACGCTTGTCGAGGGGACCGGGCTCTCAAACACCCGCGAGCTCTGGGTCACCGCGGTCAACCTCGAGTCGCGCGAACGCGACGAGGCTGTCGAGGAGGGTGTCCTGCGTGCACTCGCCGAGGGTGAACTGGCGGACCCTTCGGCAGAGGACCGGCCCCAGCGGCTGCGCGCGCATCTCGGCGTGTTGTCGCGGATCGAAGGCGAACGGATCAGTGCCGCCCGCACTGTGCGCGCGGCCGACAACGAAGCCATGGTCGATGCCCGCATCCGCTCGCAGGAGCACACACTCAAGATCAAGATCGACAACGAGAATCGGATACTTCAGGAGATGGCGGCGAAACGAAGCGATCACAGGATCATCCGCCTTCATGAGGGCCGGCTCCGCGGCCTGCAGGCAGAGCTCGACGCCGTCCGACAGGAACTGGAGCCCAAGCGCAACCTGGTCCTCTCGCACAGCCAGGTCGCCGTCCTCGAGGTCTTCGCCTAGCGGTCAGTCCCCGGAGCGGTCGTAGTACCACTCCTTCTGCGCGGAGGCCTCGCGCGTGCGCGTGATATGCACGGCCTCGTTCCCGCGACCCTTGATGACTGGCCAGCGAGCGATGAACCACTCGGAGACACGGCCGAACCCATCACGCAGGTGAACGCGACCATTCGGCTCGATGCTCATGTGCGCGTTCGGATCCGCTCCGAAGTCGAACGGGATGCCTTCCACGTGCTCGCCATCGATCGTCAGTGGGATCGTCTCGCCGGAAACGGATCGCGCTCGCACGAGTCCCTTCCCATGACGAGGGAGCCGTTGGTCGGCGTTGAAGCGTCGCATGTACTTAACGCTGCCGGTCGACAGCACCTGCAGGCGGTCGTAGAAAGGCGTGTAGGCCTCGTACACAGCGCGCTCGTGCGTCCCTGTCTGATCGGTCCACTCGAGTACGAAGTCGAATCCGGGTCGGTGCAGGTTGAGGCTTTCGTATGCTTCATCGGCTCCGAGGCCGCGGACGATCAACTCTTCAGGGTCGCCGTCACGGTAGATGCGGTCGTGCCCGAACACCTCGCCCAGGAACTCGCCAACGGCCGGGACATGTGACATGCCTCCGGCAAGCAGCACGTATCCGATGCCGTCCTTGAGGTCGTCCTCACCAAGGCGGCGGGCCTGCTCGGGAGTGAGCGTCTGCGCCTCGGTGGAGCCGGCGACTTGGCTCATGAGAGCAGCGCGCGCGACTTCCCACACACGATCCATCGACCGCCTCAACAGCGGCTCGATCGCCTCGGCGACGTCTTCTCGGCGGAGCTCCACGGCTGGGATCGAGATTCGGGGATGCGGAACCACGACGATCGTCTCGTGGAGGGTCGACAGTTGAACCTTGGCTTCGCGAGTGGCGCGCAGCAGCCAGCCCGCCAGATCCGTGCCATGGCCCGGCGCATCGGCGTCGAATCCAGCCTCCGCAAGACGCGTCTTCAAGGTTTCAAGCAGCGTCCGATCGACGAGGTCACCCGCGATCTCGTTACCGTTCGCGGCCTGCACGGCGATGTCTGCGCGGCTCGACAACGCGGCGGCGTTCGCCTTGACTCGCAGGATAGCGATGTCGAGGGTTCCGCCGCCCATGTCGTACACGAGCACCTTGCCGTCGAGTCGATTGCCCTTGGCGAGCTGCCCGTTGATCCACGCGACGCCGGCGGCGATCGGTTCATCGACGAGCGTCGAGTCTCTGACGGGGACGCCCGCGTCGTTCGCGAGTTCGATGAGACGCTTCCGCTGCGGGCCCGTCCACATCGCGGGGCACCCGAGCCGAACTGTTGCGGATTCGTCCGAGACCGAGACGGCGTTGTACGCCGCGCGCTGCACGATCTCGCCGAGGATGTCGCGAATGACATCGTCCGCCTTGAGGATCGTCGTGCGGGCGCCGTCTGAAAGGGTGACGAGCTCCCGATTGTCCGTGATCGCCCGCTTGATGGAACGGACGATCGAGGGTTCGTCGAGGTTCGCGGCGTCGTCGCCGACAGACCACGTCGTTCCACTGAGGCCCGCGATGGATGGGATCCACTTGTTGGTCTGGCCGATCGGGAGTGTCTGTGCGCCACGGGCGGTCGACACCGCCAGAAGTGACGTGGACGTTCCAAAATCCACCCCAACGATGTCACCCATTGATGAAGTCCCCAGTTCCTGAGCCTATTGATCGACCGCGACCAGCGCTTTCACGAGGACTTCTTCAGCGTCCTCGCGAATCCATTTGTACCCGGGCCGTCCGACATGAACGCTGGTACCGGGGGCGGGTCGTCCGCCCGGCGCGTCGTGCAGCGCGGGATCAAAGGCGAGTTCTTGGCCGGCTGCGCCGATCGGCTCGATTCCCTGAATCCTCACGAGCTGCTGGAGTCGCGTGATCAACTGATCCGCGTCCAGTCGGCGCGCTTCGCTTCCGACAGTCGCGAGGATGCGTGCCAGCGCACGGTACGCGTCGCGCTCGGCCTGAACGATCACCGCATCGTGGGCAGTCCCTTGCGATTGGATGGCATCGGTCAGCTGCGACTGAAGGGCCTGCGCGCGTTCGGTCGCCTGGTTGGCTCGCGCACGTTGGGCGGCGAGTTCACTAGAGGCGGCCTCGACCGCATTCTCGAGTTGTGCAACTTCGCCTCTCAGCCCCTCGATCTGCTCGCGTTCAATCAGTCCGTTAAGCCACGCCATCACCGAAGTATCGACACCTGCAACGCGGCGAATCGCGGACACCGCGATGGCGGGGTCGACAGTTGTCGCGACGGCTCTCACGGACAGTAAGCGCAGCAGTCGACTACGGGTTGAGGCCGACGCGACTGCTTCCTCGGAAATCTCGCCAATCCGCGCTCGCCACGAATCGACTCGGGTGAGCCGAGATGCTTCCGAATCTGGGAGAGCAAGAAGGTCGTCTGCGCCCACGCCCCGCAGCCAACCTTCGGATGAGGTCGCAGGATCGGCGGCGGGCAATGCAACGAGGAACCGGAACCGGCCGCTCTCGGCGGTGAGCGGCAGGAGCGACAGGGGCTCCTTCGTCGCAGCGAGCGACTCGACGGGTGCGGCGTGCTTCCGCAAGGCACGCGCCATCGCGTGAGCGAGGCTATCCGCGGCAGGTGTGCATTCGGGGCTGCTCTCTGCAAGAAGCGCTAGTACCGGGCTCGCCTCGAGGAGGCGATCATGTGGTGCGCTCTCGGCCAGCGCTAGCACGACTCGAACATAGTGTGGGAGCGCTGTTCGGCGCTCCGTCGACGACAGATCGCGGATGCGCCGTGACAGCGCATTCAGGACGCTGACGCTCTCTTCATCAGTGACCCACTCAGCAAGCAAATCCTTGGACAGCAGGTCCGCGGTGAGGAGCAGCGACGTGCAAGCCCTGCGACGGTCAGCGGCGTCAAGCTTGCCGAGTGCGGCGCGAACCGACTGAGCGGAGAGTGTCAGCGGTCGCAGCTGTTCGGCGGGCTGATCGAAGAGTGTCTTGGCCAGGCCGCTCGCAACGCTCCCGCCGAAGACGAGTTCAGCGGCAAAGGCGTCGAGCGGGCTCACATCCGTCGACCGCAACTCTCGCAGGAGACCTTCGCGCGCGTCTCCGTCGGTTGTCGCCTTCTTGAGCTCCGCGAGCACCTCGGATGCAGGGCGAGACGTACGGGCGGGAACAGTCTCCGGAGCCGCGGGCTCCGCTGATGTGTCGTCCGTGCCCGACGCACGCCGTTTGCGGGAGCGTTTCCGTGTGGGCTTGGTCTGGGTCGCGACGGACTCGTCGCTCGACTCAGCATCGGCAGGCGAATCGGCCGTCGGCGCCGACGTGCCCGTCAAAGGAACCGACACCGCGTCGGGTTCGTCCTTGCGGTCAGCGTCCGCATCGCGGGCGTCATCGGCGCCGCTCTGCTCGACGGCAGGCGCCACTGCAGTGACTTCTGGATCGCCTGCCTGGTTCGGACTCGCGTCGTCGTTCAGGACGTGACCCCAACGGTCCCGCCAATCCGCCGGGAGGAGAGAGGGGACCTCGACGTCGGGCCCGAGACGCAATTTCGACGCGGGTCCAGGCCCGAGACCGATTCGCTTCCGCAGACGGCCGCGAAGCCGATCCCATCGCTTCTGATCGATCGCGCCGCGCGGGAGCAGGTCGGTTGCCTTCTTGCGAAGGTCGGTCCACTCCATCGAGCTCGGCTGTTCCGCGAGCATCACCACAAGCACATCGGCGGCTGATTCGTCCTGCGACCACAGCTCCTGCCAACGCTCGGGCACAACATGCTGGATGAATCGCGAGCTTCCGAGCGGCGCTTGAAGAAACTCGCCCGAGACGACGGTCTCGGTCGAGCCGTCCTCCCACCGCACGTCGAGGGATTTTCCGGGTTTCGACAGGAGTCTGCCGACGCGAGACGGATCACGACGGGCGAAGACGACGAGCGGCTTGTCAGACACGGATCGAGTCTACGATTCCGCCGTCTTCTGGGAATCTGCGAGAGTGGAGTCCTGATGCGCCAGCTATTCGTCTTCGAGACCGTCGACGTCGACGGCCGTGTTGGCGAGGTCGCTTGCATGACGTCAAGCGAGGCAGACGCGCGGGCAATGCTTCGGGCTGAGGGATATGACGGTGCGCTCCTCGGTGCAGCGCCGCTCGGGGGAGTTCTCCACCTCGCCGGATCGTCGAGTGCGCCGCCGGCTGACGACGGCGGCCGCGGCGATGAGCCTGCGATCGTCGTCGGTCCTGCAATCCCAGAGCAAGCCGTGCCTGCGCCTTCAGCGGAGCCGGGCGACAGCCCCGGTGTCGCCGCGGCAGCGACGCCAGGCGAGTCAGATTCTGCGGCCGAAAGTGCGGTGGGGCGGCTCGAGTCGACAGCCGCACTCGACGCGGTAGCGCGTGATTATGCGCTTGTCAGTCTGTACATGGTCGGGTTGGACGTCGCCTCGATCGCACGCGCGGTCACCGTCACTCCGAGGATTGCGGCTCACCGGATCGGCTTCCACCTGCTCGGAGTCCCCGACGATGGCGTGGATGCCGCCAGCGAGAGCACGATGGTGCTCGAACCTGACGCCGCGTTCGACGCGGTCGACGAAATGTACCTGAACGGAATGTCGGTCTTCGAGATCAGCGAAGCGATCGCGCGGCCGACGTCAGACATTGTCTGGGCGCTTCTCGACGCGCCCTCGCGAGTCGTCGCAGTCACCCGCTCCGTTCTCCAGGCGCTGCGCTCCGATCTAGAGGTGCTCAAGGGTGCGGCCGCAGCGGCCAAGTAGACGGCCCCGTCGGTTGCTTGGCCCCGGTTAGGCCGGCACGGACCGCGATGCCCTCCGAAGCGCCGTGAGCCAGGCGCCGTAGAAGTTGCGGATTGATGCCGGCGAGGGGCGACGGATGCCGGCCGCACCCTGCTTCTTGACCCACTTGTCGTAGTTCGCGAATGTCTGCTGGGTGCCGGACGCCGTGGCGTCGGCGATGAAGTCGGTGATCGACTGCGCGTAGTCCTCCTCGGTGAAGGTGAGGAGCCCCTTCTGTCGACCCTTCTTCGCCGTCGCGAGACCCATGGATGCGAGCGCATCGTTCCAACCGTCATAGCGCTTCTGGATCGTCTGACGAGTGGGCGGCCATGGCTTAGCGCCCTTGGCGGAGGTCAATCCCATGGCGTCGAGCAACTCGCCTCGCAGCTCGTTGTAGCGAGCGCCGGTGATCGTAAGAGTCGGATCTTCGAGCGCCGCACGCTGAGCTGCGCCGATCCGCGCCAGAATCGTCGCGAGTTCTTCGCGCGTCACCGAGGCTTCGACGAGGTGCGTTCCGAGCTCGTCCAGCAGGTCCTGGGAAAGGTTCGCGGCGGCCCACGCGTGATCGGGCTTGAGTCGAAGTTCGGCGCTGAGCAGAAACCACACGCCCGCCTCGAGGGCCACGTTGGAGAAGATGTCGGCGTCGTTGTTCTGATCGAAGACGATGTCCGACTCTCGGAGCGCGTCTTCCGCCAGATCCACATCCATGGCCGGGAACAGCACCGCAAGCCGCGAGATGGATTCGGTGCGCGTGAACCCTTGGTGCGCGAGCTCAGACGCGATCTCGCCGAAGTGGTCGAGGAACGAGTCGCGCCTACGCCCGGCCTCCGCGTCTTTCGCGGCCTGGCGCGCAGCGCGGGATGCCTCGGCGTTGGCTCCACCGAGCTTGACGACAATCTGACGCACTCGTTCGCGCGTCACGCCAAGCTCCGCGCCGATCTCCTGCAATGTCGCGCCATCCGCGTACCGGTCGAGGATGCGCTGATTGCGATCGGTGATCGGTTTGAGGGTATTCATCGCGTGCTGCTTTCGGGTTGGTCGATAACGTCTGGCATCACCATAGACTATGCGCAGAGCAAAATACTACTTGTGCATTGAGCGCTGTGTGTGTCATGCTCAACTCGTCGGGCCGAAACGCCCGGCGGAAAGCACCACATGGCGACTCCGGACGGAGCCGCGTCACCACACAAGAAACCCGGCAGGGCTTCTGGAGAGTCACCATCGACTCGCAGCAGCGCAGGCCGGCCTCGAGCCGGCTTTTCTGTTCCAGAGGCTCTCCTCAACGAAAGAGGACGAGCAATGAACACCACTGACGCAACGACCTTTTCCGCGTTCCACGCGGTCATCAAGTTCGAGAAGCTCGTCGAGCAGACCGTCGAGCGGATCACCCGGTTCTCGGGTTTCGTTCCGGCGCGGCACTTCGTGCCCGTCATCGATGTGATCGACCTGGAGGCGAACCCGCGCTCCTCGAAGGTGGGGCAGGTCACTGCCGCGATCCGCGAGTCGATCGAGAACACCCCGAGCGAGTTTCCCTTCAAGACGAAGGGCATCCTCCTCGGTGCGTCGAGCTATCGCCGGCTCGACCGTGAGCGCATCGGCGTGAACTTCGAGAAGCGCAAGATCGAGGGCATCCTCGACGGCGGCCACAACACGCTGGCGATCGGCCTCCATGTTCTCGCCAAGGCGGGCGTGCCGGACGCTGCGATCAAGAAGGTCAAGGTGTGGGACGACTTCCGTACCCTGTGGCACGAGCAGGCCGAGGCCGTGGATGCCCTGCGGGCCAAGGTGCGCGACGGCGGAACCACAGACCTCGACTTCCTCATCCCCGTCGAGCTCATCGTGCCTTCGGACCCCGACGACGAGGTCGTCACCGAGGAGTTCGAGGCGTCTCTCCTCGACATCTGCGCGGCGCGCAACAACAACGTGCAGCTGAAGGTCGAGGCGAAGGCCAACAAGCGCGGATACTTCGACGATCTCAAGCAGACGCTGCCGTCCTACATCAGCGAGCGCGTCGAGTGGCAGCAGGGCGACCCCAAGCCGATCAAGGTGGCCGACATCGTCGCTCTCGCCTGGATTCCGCTCGGGATGCTGGATCCGATGCCGGCGGCCGACGACGGCAAGCCCGTCGGCGCACCTCTTCCGCAGAACCTCTACCGCAATAAGGGCGACTGCGTGGTGCGGTTCGAGCGCCTGATGAGCTCGCCGGTGGTCACCAAGGAGCATGGCGCCGTCGCTGAGCTCCACAACGTCCCCGTGTTCAGCGCGCTCGCCGTCGCCGGTCAGATTCCGGAGCTGTATGAGCTGATCTATCGCAAGTTCCCGGATGCCTATAACAAGAACGACGGCAAGTACGGCCGCATCACTGCGGTGAGCAAGATGAACCCCGCCAACGCGAAGGCTCCTCACAAGACCCGGTTCACCAACCAGGATGCGAAGTACGCGAGCCCGGAGGGCTTCATCGTCCCGCTCGTGTACGGTCTGTCGGCGCTGCTCGAGCGGCGCGAGGACGGCACGATAGCGTGGAAGACCGACCCGACGGAGTTCCTCAACGACAACCTCGACGAAATCGCGAAGCGCTTCAAGGGCATTATGCAGATGGGTGACTTCGACCCGCAGAAGGTCGGAAAGTCGGGGCCTGCGTACACCATGGTGCGTGACACGTACACGACGCTGCTGCTCGCGGCGAACACGGGGGAGGCCGCCTGATGACTGACGACATCGAGTTCAACGTCGGCCTGGTCGCGATCACCATGCGCGGCCAGGATGTCGACTTCCGCGGCGTCCCGGTTTCAGCCGGGCGCGGCGGCGCCGAGCAGAACGGCAAGCTTCGCGAGGCCGTCATCGAGTCGAGCGACGGGCTGCGGATGACGATCGGATGCGCGGTGTGGGACGACGGCTCTGCCGACGTCCAGCCCCTCGACTTCCTCGCCGGCCCGGACGCGTATCGCCGGCTTGAGGCTGCTGGGCGCATGACGCTCACCGATGCCGGCGCCGGCACGCGAGTGGCGTTGCTGCGCACCCTCAAGTACGGTGATCGCGGCTACCCGTCGCTCGCGTCGGTCACCTGGGAGGAGCTGAGTGAACTGGCGGGCACGGATGCTGCCGACCTCCTGTTGTCTCACGGCGCTCGGGTCGGGGCATATGAAGACCTGAGGCCGCAGCCCCGCCAGTACCGCGAGCACCCCGCTTTCGCGGTGGCGGAGGATGGGCTCGAAGCCGTCTTCGCCGCATTCGCGATTACACGGGTGATCCCGATCATGAAGGGCTTCGGCCGTGAGGGTGGAGTGGAGGCGTTTCACTGATGGGTGCATATGTAGTGGAGTACCCCGAGCGCGACACCTACGGCGAGGTGATGAAGGGCTACTTCTCGCTCATGCGGGGATTTGGGCTCGAGTTCGCAAACCGGAGCCACGCGACGCTCTCACCGACGTACGGTGCGCGGTGGTTCGAGGAGTACGTCGCGCGGCGCAAGGCGGAGGACCCGGTCCACGTCAGGGGCAGGCTGTCGCCGGCAGACCCGAGCTTCTTCCTCAAGGAGTTCCGGCTCGCTCCTGAGAGCGTGTATCGAGACGTGATACCCGCCACCCTCGAGCTGCTGAATCTGTCGAAGAAGCTCATGGACATCCGCAACACATGGATGCATTTCGGTGACGAGCCGACGGCGCTGCAGCTGAGGGAGGCTGCCGAATACCTCCGTGACTTCGGAGCCAAGTCTTCGATGGGGGTTGCGGGTCCGGCAACTCGCATGATCAAGCGGATCGATCGGATCCGCACGGGTCAGTACCAGGCGGCAGGCGCCGAGGATCCGGCCGTTATCGCGAATCCCATGGTCTCTGACGCGGCCGAGCCGCCGGCTGAGATCCCGCTTGAACCGTTGGCGGACGAGCCCCGGCCGCCGATCGGCTCACGTTGGCGAGGCGACCTCCCCGACCGGCGTGTCCGCGTGACCAAGACTCGCGACGTGGTCGACATCTCGACGGGGGCTTCGCTTCGCAACGAGATCGCCGGCGACCTCCGCGAGAAGGTGCGCCAGTGGACCTCTCCTCGTCCGCTCGGTGACCTGTGGGTCGCGTCCGATGGCGCAATCGGCGGTTTCGTCGAAGGACAGGAGCGCCTCCTCGGCTACACGGGCGAGGATCCCGCGGGGGAGACCGCCCGGGGATTCCTGGTGAAGAGGTTCTACGACGTCCGCGACGACAGGCTCGTCGACATCGATTCGGGAGCGTTCCTCAGCGATACGGTGGGAGCGGAGTGCGCCGCGCAGGCGCGTGAGATCGAGGACGCCGTGGTCGGAGTGATGGAGCCTGGGGGTACCATCCGTGTGACCAACTACGGCGACGTGCTGTACCTCGACGAGACCGGAACGTCGCGCATCGCAGTCGCGACACCGAAGACGTGGTTCCCGGGTCACCTGGGCTAGGAGAGATCGAGTAGATGACTGGGGGAGCAGCGGTGCAGCTCACTGGCGCGCGCACAATTCCATGGACGACGAAGCTGCCCGAAGGCTTGACGCCGGTCGAGGTGGTCTTCGGTCAGGACGACACGGGCGACGTGGGCGAGGTGCAGGTCGCGGTCGCGACAGCGACTGCGCGGCCGACGAAGGCGCTCATGGATGCCGCGTGGAAGACACGCGGCGCGAACACGGCGATGCCCGTGCTGGTCGTCGCGGTGCAGGGCGAGTCAGCTTGGGTATACCCCGGCTCGGGTGATGTGCTCGGCCCCGCACCGGTGGGGTCTGCGACGCGGCAGCTGCAGTCGGTGCTCGACGAGCCGAACGTGATGGCTGCGCAGGTTCGCCTGAACACCGTCGAGCGGGCCCTCAGCTCGGGCGAGGCGGTCGGTTTCTCGAACCAGTTCCTGTTCGCGAGCTACCACCTTCGGGTGAACGTCCCGCGGCGCGCCGACTGGGCTGCGTCGCAGGCAGCAGCGGAGCCGATGCTATCCAAGCAGGGCAAGGAACTCATCTCAGCGCTGGGCTTCACCGCCGACCCGGTGAGCAATGCGTCGGGGAGCGCGCTGGTGCTCCGTGCCGCTTCTGGCTCTCGACGCGCCATCGCGGTGCTGCTGGACGAGAGCGAGAACTTCGACCAGAAGAGCCCGGCGTATCAGCTGTCCCCGGTCGCGCATGGTCTGGAGCTGGCGGGCCGTGAGGAGGTGCCGTGGCTGGTCGTCATGCGCCAATCGACGTTGCGACTGTACCCCGGGCGTGACGGGGTCGGTGTCGGCCAGCGCGGTCAGTCGGAGACCTACTTCGAGCTCGATCTGGCGCTCCTCGACCCGACCTTCTCCGCACTGCTCCCGCTAATTTTCTCGGCTGACGCGCTTGAGAAGGGCGGGTCCGCCGACCAGATCCTGGACGGCTCCGGACGCTACGCGGCCGAGCTGGGGGCGAACCTTCGCGATCGTGTTTACGAGGGCGTGGTTCCTGCGCTCTCGATCGCCATCGCGCAGCGTTTGCCGCAGTTGGGGCTTCGGATCGACGCGGACGGGCTGAAGGTCGCCTACGCCCTGACACTTCGGATCCTCTTCCGGATCCTCTTCCAGGCCTATGGCGAAGACAGCGAGCTCCTGCCCGCAGGTCGCAACCCCAACTACGACGCGAATTCGTTGCAGAAGTTCGTGAAAGAGAACCTGGATACGGATGCCGGCGAGTTCGGTTCGTCTTCCTCGGTCTGGCTCGACCTCGTGCAGGTCTGGGATGCGATCTTCAACGGCAACAAGCAGTGGGAGGTGCCCGCCTACGGAGGGAGTCTGTTCGACCCTGCGACCGAGGAAGGGGAGCTCCTGACGAAGCTCTCGCTACCCGACTCGGTTCTTGGTCCTGCACTTCAGGCGATGCTCACCGAAGTAACCGAGGACGGAACCCGCGGACCCGTCGATTTCCGGTCATTGCAGGTGCGCGAGTTCGGCACGATCTACGAGGGACTGCTGGAGTCGTCATTGTCGCTTGCCGAGGTGAACCTGACGGTTGACGCAAAGGGCGCCTTCGTGCCTGCGAAGGAGGGCGATGCGATCTCGGCACTCGCGGGCACTCCGTACTTCCACTCGGCATCGGGGGAGCGGAAGGCGACCGGGTCGTACTTCACTCCGAAGATCGTCGTCGACCACCTGATCGAGCGCTCGGTCGAACCCGCGCTCGGCGCGCACCTCCAGAAAGTCAAGGTACTGGTTGAGGAGGGCAAGGAGCGCGAGGCCGCGAATCTCTTCTGGGACTTCCGCGTCGCAGACCTCGCCATGGGCTCCGCCCACTTCCTCGTGGCCGCCGTCGACAAGATCGAGCGGGGGATGCGCGACTTCCTCACCGTCACCGATATGCCGCGCGTCCGTGCCGAGCTGGCGCGCCTCGCCGACAAGGCGCGAGAGGCGCTCGGCGATGACGTCGAAGCGGCCGGGGCGATCACCGAGGCCCAGCTGCTTCGCCGCCAGGTCGCGCGCCGCTGCATCTACGGACTCGACATCAACCCGCTCGCCGTCGAGCTCTCGCGTCTCGCGCTGTGGATCCACACGTTCGTTCCGGGACTCCCGATGTCGAGCCTCGACCACGGACTCGTGCTCGGCAACTCTCTGACTGGCATCGGCACGATCGAAGAGGCGCTCGACGCTCTCGACCCGAAGCGCGCTCCCGGTCAGGGGACGTTCTTCGACGACGTGATTCTCGACGAGCTTGCCCGCGCTAAAACCCGACTGGCTGACTTCGCTGCCGCAAGCGAGGCCGACAAGTCGGAGGTAGAAGCCGGTGCCAAGCTCCTCGCAGAAGCGAAGGAAGCGAGTGAGACGGTGCGCCGCATCTTCGACGCAGCAGTCGCGGTCCGGATCGGGGATGTGCCGGCGCAAGCGATCCTCACGACCGACGATCTCGACGACCTCGTCTCGAACCCGGCAGTGGCGGATACCGCCACTCGGCTGAGCCCCGCACACATGCCGTATCTCTTCCCCGAGGTATTTCTGCGCGACAACGCGGGCTTCGATGTGCTGGTAGGCAACCCCCCTTGGGAAGAGGTCATGGTTGAGGAGCCGAAATTCTGGCTCCGCGTTCGTCCTGGGCTTCTTGGACTCAAGCCCGCTGAGCTGAAGGCCGAGATCGCGCGGCTGCGTGTCGATCGGGCAGATCTGCTTGCTGAGCTACAGCGCGAGGTCGATGCGGTCGACGCGTTGCGAAAGGTCCTGCTGTCAGGGCCGTATCCGGGACTCGGCACTGGGGATGTGGACCTTTACCAGGCGTTCGCATGGCGATTCTGGCAGTTGTTGAGGGACGGGGGAGTTCTTGCCCTGGTGACTCCGCGCTCTCTCATGAATGCCGCAGGCAATGGACGTTGGCGTGCTGCGGTCATGCCGCGAGCGATCACCGAAGTCGTGACGCTCACGAACAGCGGGAACTGGGTATTTGAGAATGTCGATGGGCGATACTCCTTCGCGCTTAGCGCCATCCAAAGGGCTGAACGCACCGGGGGGATCATCCGAATGGCCGGGCCGTTCTACTCAGAATCGGAGTTCATCGGCCAAAGAGACGGGCTCGGTGAGCTGACGTTCGAAGCGCTCACGGCAGCTAGTGGTACGGCGGCGCTGCCGAACCTTCCAGATCCGGCAAGCGTCGAGGTATTCGCGCAGTTGCGGACCTCGCCTCGTCTGGATTCACGGCGGACGGGGTGGGACTTCCGACCGGTCGCTGAGTTCCATGCCACAAACGATCGTTCGACATTCGACGACGGAGAATTCGCGCCCGGCAAGCTACCAGTTCGTGGCGGTGCGGGCTTCGACCTGTGGACCCCTGAGACCACCGAAGTGTACGCATGGTCGGCTCCCGCCACGGTCGAGGCCGCACTTCAGGCCAAGCGCCAGCGTCAGGTGGGGCTCAAGTCGTCGGCGTTCTTTGGGAAGGGGTCGACCTGGTCATCGGACCCTGCGACGCTCCCGTTTCGATCCCCGCGGATCGCGTTCCGGGACGTAACGAATGCGACGAACACGCGAACAAGCATCGCCGCACTTGTTCCGCCGAATACGCTCCTGACAAATGCAGCTCCGTACGTATTCCGATACGACGGCGACGCGCGTGCCGAAGCATATTTGCTGGCGGTGCTGTCGACAGTTCCGCTCGATTGGTATGCCCGCAAGTATGTCGAGCTGCACATGAACCTGCACATCTTCAACGCGCTTCCCGTACCGTCGCGACCGGACGGATCGCTCTGGGCACGCAGGGTGGTCGAAATTGCTGGGCGTCTCGCAGCCGTCGATGAGCGATACCGCACGTGGGCCAATGAGGTCGGGGTCGAAGTTGGCACCGCGAACGATGCGCCAACTAGGTCCGATCTGATCGCCGAACTTGACGCCCTCGTCTCTCTGCTATACGGCCTTACGGAGGACCAGGTGAAGCACATCTTCAAGACATTCCACCGCGGATGGGACTATCAACCTCGCCTTGACGCTGTGCTCGCGCACTACGCCGCATGGAAGGACCGCTGACATGGTGAAGCCAGACAAGGCCAGCGCGAAGGACCTTTTCGACAGCAAGGTCCACTACGAGATTCCGCCCTACCAGCGCCCGTACGTATGGAACGAGGAAGAGCAGTGGGCGCCGCTCTGGGACGACATCGTGCGTGTTGCCGAGAGTCACATCCGTACTGACGACGACAAGCGCACGCCTACTGCGTCGCACTTTCTCGGCGCGGTCGTGTTTGAGCTGACAGAAGCGCGCGCCGCGGGGATCGACCACTACGACGTCATCGATGGGCAGCAGAGGTTGACAACGCTGCAGATCCTGCTCGACGCCGCCGAGCAGGTCATGGCGGAGCGAGCGCTCGAAGACGAGTCTGAGGTCTTGAGCGATCTCATCCTCAATAGCCAGCCGCGCTATAAGGGCACGCCGGAGCGGTTCAAGCTCTGGCCATCGCGTGCTGACCGATCCGCGTTTGAGAGTGCGATGGATCCGACGGGTGCGCCGGCAGATACCTCGCACCAGATAGTGAAGGCGCACCGATTCTTTGTAGCCGAGGTCGAGCGCTGGGTGTCTGGGGCGCCGGATGAGATGGGAGAGCTTCCTCCAGGGGACGAGGCAATGCGCGCAGCCGAGCTCTGCGAGACGCTCTCGCGTCGACTCATGTTCATCACGATCGACTTGAGCGAAGAGGATGACTCCCAGTTGATTTTCGAGACGCTCAACGATCGGGGCACGCCGCTCCTCAAGGCAGATTTGATCAAGAACTGGGTGTTCCGCGAGGGCAAGAAGATCGGCGCGGATGTCGATTATTGGGCCTCGAACGTTTGGGATGACTTCGACACCGAGTGGTGGCGCGCAGAGATCGCTCAAGGTCGTCTCGTGCGCTCGAGAGTCGACATCTTCCTTCAGTACTGGCTGACAATGCGCACCCTCGACGAGGTGAAATCCGACCTGGTCTTCCGCCTCTTCACCGACTACGCGTCGAGCCGCATGAAGGACGTCGACAGCGCCGAGTCCTTCCTCCGCGAACTGCGCGCCGACGCCGACACCTATCGCAACCTTGCTGCGCTCGAGGCGGCCACGGCTGCGGGTCGATTCCGAATCCAGGTCATCGAGGCGATGGAGCTCGCCGCCACGATGCCGGTCTTCCTCTGGTTCATCTCCGAGAATCACGGCATCCCAGACCAACAGGTTGCGCTCGGGCTCGAAGCACTCTCGAGCTGGGCAATCCGCCGGACTCTACTGCGCCTGACGTCGAAGGACGTCAACCGGCTGATGATCGCCATCCTCAAGGAACTCGCCGCCGTCGACCCCGCCGAGTCCGGGCAGACACTTCACCGTTACCTGTCAGCCCAGACGGCTGACTCGCGCTTCTGGCCCTCCGATGAGGAGCTCGCGGAGATGCTCCCGACACTGAAGATCTACGGACAGATCAAGCAGTCCCGATTGCGGGCAGTGCTCGGAGAGATCGAACACCACCGGCGGTCGCTCACCCCTATGCACGAGAGCGTCCCCGTCCCGAGCGGTCTGTCCATCGAGCATGTGATGCCGCAGGAGTGGCGATCGAACTGGGACTCCGACCCGAAGCTCGACCAGGAGGCCGCGCAGAAGCGCGATCATCGCGTGAACCGGCTCGGGAACCTGACATTGACGACGCAATCGCTCAACAGCTCGCTGTCGAATCGTCCGTGGACCGACGCTGCGGCGGAGGGCATGAGCCAGGGAGGGCAGGCGGGCAGGGGAAAGCGCGCCTTGCTGCAGTCGTTCAGCCTGCTGGTCCTCAACAAGGAGATCGTCGACGACCACGCAGCTGAGTGGACTGAGGATGACATCGTTGCGCGGTCGAAAGCGCTCACGGACGACATCATCGCTATCTGGCCGGGACCCGACACCGCCATCCAGGCGCAAGAGTACGAACGTGCACGGGCAGAGAAGGGCTGAGAGAGTGACAGAGCAGCTTCCCGTCTTCGCGACCAATCGGATCGCGCCGCAGATGACGGTCGGCGAGGAGATCAGCCGACTCTTCCGCGTGAATCGTGATGCGCTCGCCGTACCTCCGAGTGCCGCGATCGCCACTGCATACCTCAATCCCGCAGGCTTTCTCCTCCTGGCGGATGAGCTCGAGAGGCTTCCGCGCATCCGCATCCTTCTCGGAGCGGAACCCATTCCCGATCCTCAGATCCGTCTCGAACCCGACCAGACCGCCACGCACCGGCTGCGATCGGCACTGGCAGATCACGACAGCTGGCTCAAGGCCGAGCGGGATTCTCTCGGGTTTGACCTGAAAGCTACGTCTTCCGCACAGCGGTTGGTCTCGTGGCTGCGCGCTGCGGATGAGAAGGGCGAGCCCGTCGTCGAGATCCGTCGCTTCACGGGCGGGTTCCTTCACGGAAAGGCCTTCATCAGTCAGCATCCCACGCACCCGGCGTTCCTCGCTGGATCCAGCAACCTCACACTCGCCGGTCTCACGCGCAACGCCGAGCTGAATGTCGGTGCATCGGGCACGCACGGGTCGACCCCTCAGGTGATCGACTGGTTTGAGGAGTGCTGGGCCGATGCCGAGGACTACGACCTTGCGGCTCTCTATGAGTCGCTCTGGGCGCCTCACACGCCCTGGACGGTGTTCCTTCGAATGCTGTGGGAGCGCTATGGCGCTCACCTCGACGAAGAGAAGCCGGGGCCGACGCGTTTCGAGCTCACCCGGTTCCAGGCTGATGGCGTGAAGCGCATGAAGCGGCTTCTCGACGAGATCGGCGGTGTGCTCGTCGCGGATGAGGTCGGTCTCGGCAAGACATACCTCGCTCTCGAAGTCATCGCCGCCGCTTCCGAGGAACGTCGCCAGCGCGTTCTGATCGCCGCACCGGCCGCGCTCAAGTCGAGTGTGTGGGAGCCCATCCTGGATCGCTATGACCTCAGCCGACGCGTCAAGGCGTACTCCTACGAAGAGATCCGCAACCGGATGAACCCGGACGACCCGCGGCACGACGAGTTCGCCGACAGTGCGGAAGATGCCGCCCTCATCATCGTCGATGAGGCGCACAACCTGCGCAACGCCAGCGCCGCTCGCTCAGAAGCGCTCGACAAGATCATCCTCGCGGGCAAGCATCCGAAGAAGGTCGTGCTGCTCACGGCGACCCCCGTCAACAACTCGCTCATCGACCTCGAGACGCTCGTCAAGTACTTCATCCGTGACGACGCGCGATTCGCCTCGATCGGTATCCCGTCCATTCGTCAGTACATCAGGCACGCGCAGAAGCTCGACCCGGACGCTCTCACTCCGGGCCATCTGTTCGACCTCATGGACCAGGTCGCGGTGCGACGCACGCGGCGCTTCGTGAAGGAGAACTATCGCGGCGAGACCATCGCCGGGCCCGGGGGCAAGAAGATCGCCGTCGAGTTCCCCGATGCGGTGGTTCGCCGGGTCGACTACGAACTCGACGCGCCCGGCGAAGCCCTGGTGGACGCCGTCACATACGGGCTCCACATCCCTGAGGCGGAAGCGCACGCGGCGTCCTTCACCGTGCGCCGCGCCGACGACCGCCGGCTGCTGCTCTCGCGCTATGCGCCGAGCGCCTACCTCAAGTCGGAGCAGCTTGACGGCACCCAGGTCACGAACATGGGACTTCTGCGATCCGCGCTGCTCAAGCGTCTCGAGTCCTCGCCCCGAGCGCTCGCGAGCACGCTCGGAGTGCTCATCGCCACGCACGAGTCCTTCCTCTCGGCGCTCGACAAGGGATACGTGCTGATCGGAGGTGCCCTGCGCGACTACGTCAACTCCGAATCGGAAGACCTCGACGAGATCGTCGAGGGGCTCGACTCCGACGCAGAACACCAGGCAACCCCCGCATCCGACTTCCACGCTGACCTCCTGCGTGACGATGTCGAGCGAGATCTCACGCTCATTCGTGAGCTGCGAGGCTTGGCGCTCGACGCCGCGCACGGCCAGGAGCCGAAGGCGCAGCGGCTGTTCGACGAGCTCGGTGTGATTGCCAGTGCAGCAGCGCCGGTCAGCCCGCGGGGTATCTCGTCCGAGGACCGACGCAAGGTCATCATCTTCTCGACGTATGCCGACACGATCCGCGATGTTCACAATCGACTCGCCGAGACACTCGACAACATTGGCGACGAGCACCCGTTGGCGCCCTACCGAGGCCGGCTCGCCCCTGCAATCATCGGTGAGTACGCCTCGGGCAAGACCGGTGGAGTGAGCCAGATCGCGCGAGCCGCGGCGATCGCCGGATTCGCCCCGCGTACAGCGGGCCGGTTGGATGACGAGGGCAACCCGCGCGACGCGGACAAGTACGACATCCTTCTCACCACGGATGTCCTCGCCGAGGGCGTGAACCTGCAGCAGGCGGCCGAGATCATCAACTACGACCTGCCGTGGAACCCCATGCGCATTGTTCAGCGACACGGACGTGTCGATCGCATCGGCAGTCAGCATCCTGAGATCCATCTCGGTGTCTTCTTCCCCGCCGAGCATCTCGATGAGTTCCTGCACCTCGAAGAGACGCTCACCCGCAAGCTCAAGCAAGCGGATGCAGCCGTGGGCACGGGAGTTGTCCTGCCCGGAGTGTCGGCATTCGCTCCGAGGGATCACTACGATCCCGACCTGATCGCGCACGAGATCGAGGTGCTGGTCAACGAGGGCGGCGGTTCGGCCGCTGGATCCGGCGAGGAGTATCGACGTCGGCTGTCGAACGCGCTCGCCGCGGACCCTGCGTTGCGTGGACAGCTGGAGGACCTTCCGCACGGCGTTGGCAGCGGATTCGTGAACCCGAAGGCCGCCGAGAACGTCTATGTGTTCTGCATGCGCATGGGCGAGGGAGGCGAATCACGCGTGTGGTTCCGCAACGTCTACGCGGACCCCGCCTGGAACGTGGCCGTGGATGAAGACGGCAATCTGCGGGTGGAGGACGACACGCTGCGCTCGCTTGACTCAGCTGACCCCGGGCGGCCCGACCGGGAGCGCGAACTCACGGACCAAGCGTTCCGCGGCGCGTACGAGGCATGGGCAGTCGCTCGCGAAGACGCGCACCTTGAGTGGATGCGAAGCACGGACCCCAATGCGATCGCCGGCGCGATTCCGCGGGCATTCCGTGAGGCATCCGGTCTCGTGCTCCGGCATGGACAGCACCTTGGTGCGGCGAGGCAGGGAGAGGTGCTGCGACGGTTGAACTCCGTGCCCAGCACCAAGGCGAAGAACCGCATGCGCAACGTGCTGCAGGAAAGCGGCACGAACGCCGAGAAGGTCGACCGGATCATCGGTGTGCTCGACGAGTTCGGCATCCAGCCGGCGGCGAAGGTGGAGCCTCTGCCCGTAATCGAGCTCGACGACATTCGCTTGATCGCCTGGATGGCGGTTTCGGGAAGCGCTGAGGGAGACCAGTGACCGAGGCGGAGCGCGTGACAGGGAATGTGAACCCGGAGCTCGCGCTCCGCGTGTTCGAGTTCGGGGCTTCGCGCCCCGGTCAAGTCGACGTGGTCAGCGATGACGCGCGCGGATGGATGGCTCTCGAGGAGTCGCAGAGCACCTTCGCCTTCGCTGAAGTCGAGGGCGATGAACTGCGGGTCCTGCCGTTCCTTGGCGACGTCGATGTGGCGCGCGCGTTGCCCTTCGTTCAGTCGATCGATGAGTCCTGGCTCGACGGTTCCTACGAGATCGTGATCCATGGAACTGCGGCGCGCGAACTCGAGAGCGCGCGGTTCATCGATGAATGCCTTGAGCGTGCCCGCGAGCATTGGTACCGGACAGTCGTGCCGGCGTCGCCTTCTGCCCGATCCGAGGTCGACGCGCCCTCGACGGAGCCTGCCGCCGTTGAGGTGGTCACGGATTCGACAGCGCCGGATACCGAGGCCCCTTCGGTCCCGCAGCCCGCCACGATCGCGCGACTGCGTGCGGACATCAGTCCGGAGTGGTCGTGGGCTTCGGCCAATGCTCGCATCCCGCAGATCGCCGATGTCGTCGTCGAGCTCGCGGAACCCGCGGAACACGCTCGGCTCACAGTGACGCTTCGCGATGCAGACATCGTGTTTGGGACCACGGTTGTGCACGATGGCGAGCTGCCGGCGGGCGCCGTTCGAGTCCGCGACGTGTGCGTACCTCTGTCAGCAAGAGTGATGTCGCAGGTCGATGACCGGCGCGGCGCCATTTGCGAGATCGTTCTCGAGGTTGAGGATCAACCGGTCGCTCGTATCGACGAAGCCGTCGACGTTCAGCCGCGCGACTTGTGGAACTGGCGTGGGGATCCGCTTCGGGCACGGCAAGGGCGGGTGCGCGGCAGCGGGCTCGCGCGATCTCTTCTCGCATCGTTCGTGCGGCCGAATCATCCTTCAATCACCGCTCTCGCGCGCGAGGCGGCTGACCTGCGCGGGCGTCAAGCAGGCGAGGCATCCTTCCACGCCTTCCAGCTGATCGGCGATGATGTCCCGCGGGCAGTAGACGCGTCCATCACGGCTATCTACGAGACGCTTCGCGCGCGCCGTATCGCGTACTCAGAACCTCCGCCCCATTGGGACTACAAGGGTGTCGGTCAGCGGATCCGAGACCACGGCGATGTAGCGCACGGAGGTTTGGCGACGTGCATGGACAGTACCGTGTTGACTGCCGCAGTCATCGAGGATGTCGGCCTCAACCCTGTCCTCCTGCTTGTACCCGGGCACATCTTCGTCGGCTTCTGGCGACGCGATCCCGAAACGAGCGGGAAGAACGGTGTGCCCCCGTGGTATCCAGGTCAGGCGATCGTCGATGACGCTTCTCGAATCACGAACCTCGTCGATTCTGGATACCTCGGCGTGATCGAGACCACTGCGTTCACCGTGGGCAAGAACCTCGATGCGTCGGCCGCGCGTACCGAAGCGCGGATGGCTATCGCGACGGATGACGTGACGCTCATCGATGTCGCGTTGGCGCGCGGGCTCGGCGTGTCACCGCTCCCTGCCGTGATCGAACGGCCCGACGGGGACACGGAGATATATGAGTACCGCGTCAACGTCCCCGCCGCCGTCACCGTCGTTGAGGCTGACGCTCCCGAGGCGGCAGTCCGGGAGCGCCGCATTGACGCGCACCCGCCGCGCTACCGCACCTGGAAGTCGTCGTTGTTCAGTCTCAACGCGACGAACGCGTTGTTGAACCTCGGAAGCAACGCACGCGTGCAGCCGGTCGCGGTACCCGCAGCGGCACTCGGCGAGCTCGAGGACATGCTCAACCAGGACAAGACCTTCACGGTGCGGGGTGGCTCAGACCTGCCGGAAGTTTGGCTTGCTCAGGGGCGAGTGAATGCCCACAACATGCTGCGTTCCGGTGACTCGGACGACGAGTCCGACCTCACCCGCGCCATGCGGGATCGAAAGCTGTACGTGCAGCGGACTCGCATCGTCGACAACCGGGTGACAGGTACGCCGACCGTCCGCGAATTGCGCACGATGGCCCACAACTCCAAGACCGCTCGCGAAGAGCGCGGCATGAACCCGCTCTACCTGTGCATCGGAATCCTTCGGTGGCAGCACTCGCCGGGCAAGAGTGCCGACGCGCCTCTGATCCTGGTTCCTGTCAACTTGGTAGGTACCCGCGGTGGTCAGGAGTTCACGCTGTCGCTCGACGCAACACAGCAGACGACGACGAACGCAGCGCTTATCGAATGGCTGCGCCGCGAACACGGCTTGACGATCCCGGGGCTCGCAGAGCCGATCGCCGACCGAGCGGGCATCGACGTCGAGGCGGTCATCGCGGACGTTCGCGATGCGCTGCTCGGGCACAGCGGCACGCTCCAGGCGCAGGTGCTCGCCGAAGCCCGGCTCGCGACGCTCGACCTCTCGGCGTTCCGAATGTGGCAAGACCTCAACACCCATGCGGACCGCTACCTCGAGCGACCGATGATCCGTCACCTTGTCGAGACGCCGACCGAGGAGTTCCAGGATGCCGCCGCTGCGGCGTCCGCGGATCCGTCGGTCGACGAGGTGGAGCAGCTCGAGACCCCCATTCCCGCGGATTCGACGCAGAAGCGCGCCGTTCTCTGGGCCAAACAGGGTCGGACGTTCGTGTTGCAGGGCCCTCCCGGCACCGGCAAGTCGCAGACGATCACGAACATGGTCGCCGAGTGTGTGCTATCCGGCATGCGGGTGCTGTTCGTCGCCGAGAAGGGCACGGCCCTTGCTGTCGTGCAACGCCGCCTCGATGACATCGGGCTGAGCCCTTTCACGCTCAATCTGCACCACGAGGGCTCGAACTCGGTCGAAGTGCGAGCGTCTTTGCAGCGCGCGCTCAACGCAAGCGTGAACCCCGATGCGCTGGCGATGGAGGGCGCGCGGCGCCGACTCCGCAACGCTCGATTCGAACTCACCCAGTACCCGGCATCCCTTCATGCGCGCAATGCGGCAGGTCACTCGGCGTACAGCGCTCGCGACGAGCTCCTCGTCCTCGGCGATGGCGCAGTCATCCCCGTGCCGATCGAGTCGGTCGCGCACCACGCGGAGAGCCTGGGAGCGGTGCGCGAGACGTTCCATGACGTGCAGCGATGGACGAGTGCAGCGCGGGTGCGGCCGCACCACCCCTGGCGATTCGCCGGAGTGGGCGCGGGCGATCCGTTCGATGTTGATCTGGTTCGCGGTGCGCTCGAGCAGATCCTCGCCGGTGTCCGGTGGGCCGATACTGCGCAGGGTGACCTCCGAGCGGCGCTGGAGGAGATCACGCACCCGCGTCAGTTCGAGACTCTCGTGCTTGCCGCGAACCCTGCGTTGCCGCGCGGGGCAGAGCTTGGTTGGGTGCTCGACCCTCAGTGGGTCGATGGCGCCCCGTCCACCCTCTCAGGGTGCGAACAGGCAGTTGAGGGGTGGCGCCCCAGCCTGCGAGGCTTCCCGCACGGGGTGATCGATCTCGACCTTCCTTCGATCGCATCAGCGCTCGAAGCGGCGACCGCCTCGGGATTCATGGGGCGGAAGGCGCGGCAAGCGGCCGCGCTCGCGCCTCTGGCGGCGATCGCTCCGGCCGGGCTCGAAGTCACCGCTGCGTCCGCGCCCGACCTGCTCAAAGGTCTCATTGCCGCACGTGACACTGCGGCGCAGATTCGCGCCTCGCTCGCGGCGATCCCCGGATTCGCAAATGTGGTGCCCTCGAACCCCTTCGCGCCTGGTGCATTCGGGGGCGCGCGCGCGCGCCTCGCGGAGCTTGCTGCTGCGACCTCCGGCCTTCGCGGATCGGACGGTTGGACGCTACGCGTGCGCGCGCTCGCTGAGGCCGGCCAGCTCGACGGTCAGCTCGAGCACCTGCGGGCATTCGCGGACGCGTGGGCGACGGTCATACGCGAGCTCGTCGTTCAAGATGATGACCTCGCAGAGTGGCTGTCCGGCGAGCCTCTGAGCGCGGCCACACGCCGCCACGCCGACGAGTGGAAGCGCGACGCCGACTACGAGCGGCTCCTGGGTCTGCAGCAGTGGTGCGCGCTCGTGAGGCGTTTGGAGTGCATGCGAGCCGCGAGGCTGCAGGATGCTCGCGCGCAGTTGCTCAACGGCAAACTGCCTGCCGATGGGGTCGAAGACGCGCTCGCGCGCGGCATTGCGGCCGCCTCGCTGGCAGAACGTACGCGTACCTCGGGGCTGGATCGCTTCGACGCCGTCGCTCACGACGACCGCGTCGAGGCATATGCCACCGCACAGACGGAGGTGCGCGCCCAGTGGGTCACCGACGCCCCGAATACGATGCTCGAGCGTCGTGGGGGCGGCGGTCGCGGCGCACACACCGGTGGGCTGGAGCGAGAGCTCGAGAAGACGACTCGTCGGCTCGGGACGCGGGCGATTCTTCGCAAGTTCGGCGACGCAGTGCAGCAGCTTACCCCGCTCGTGCTCGCCAGCCCCGCGTCGGTGGTCGACCTCATCGACCCCCAGCTGATGGAGTTCGACCTCGTCATCTTCGATGAGGCTTCGCAGATCACGGTGCCCGAAGCAATCGGCGCACTCGGTCGAGCTCGTGCGGCCATCATCGTCGGTGACAGCAAGCAGATGCCGCCCACGCGTCGTGTGGGTGGCGGCGCGAGTGACGAGGAGATCGAGGACGCTGACGCCGATGAGATCCTCGAAGATCAGGAATCGATCCTGTCGGAGTGCGAGCTCGCCCGCGTCCCGACGCTGAGCCTGAGCTGGCACTACCGCAGCCAGGACGAGCAGCTCATCGCCTTCAGCAACCGGAAGTACTACAAGGGCGATCTGTCGAGCTTCCCGACGCCGACGCTGCTGTCATCCGAGACGGGAATCGAGTTCCGCCGGGTGGCGATGCCCGGCCCGGACGCCCACGCCGAGGCACGTGGGTACACCACTGTGCCCGCCGGTTTCGAAGACGGTCGCTACCTCCGCGCCGGCAGCAAGATGATCGAACTGGCGGGCGGCATCCGGGCAGGAGCGAACACCAACCCGGCAGAGGCGTTCGCTGTGGTCGATGCCGTGCGCGAACTGATCGCCGCGGCGGGAGAGCGCAAGCCATCGATCGGGATCGTGACGTTCAATGAGCGCCAGCGGGAACTGATTGAAGACCTGCTCATCCAGAGCAACGACCGCGGCATCCGTGCGGCTATGGACGAACAGAAGATGGGTCGCAACGACGTCCTGTTCGTCAAGGCGCTCGAGCAGGTGCAGGGCGACGAACGCGACATCATCATCTTCTCGGTGGCGTTCTCAAAGCAGAAGCCCAGCAACCGGATCCCGACCAACTTCGGCCCGCTCTCGAACAGTGGAGGTGAGCGGCGCCTCAACGTCGCGGTGACGCGAGCGCGGCGGAAGGACATCGTCTTCTGCAGCTTCGACCCCACAGACCTGAACGTGGAAGGCTCCGCATACGACGGTCCGAAGCACTTCAAGGACTTCCTGGTCGATGCGGCCCGCTCTGGAGGCGCCGCGATCGAGGCGCCCGGTCGGGTTGCGATTCGCGATCGTCACCGTGACGACATCGCGGAGGCGCTACGCGCGGCGGGACTTCACGTCATGACCGATGTCGGAATGTCGAACTTCCGGCTCGACCTCGTGCTCGCACGGCCCGAGTCGCCCGACCGGCCGGTTCTCCCGGTGCTCCTCGACGGGGAGAGCTGGACGCGTCGCTCCACCGTGTCGGATCGTGACGTTCTGCCGCTGGAAGTCCTGCGCGGCCTCATGGGGTGGCCCGCGGTTGCGCGCATCTGGTGGCCCATGTGGATGCAGAACCGCGAGACCGTGGTTGCACAGATTCTCGAGCAGATGGATGCTGCCGAAGAAGCCTTCGCTACGCCGGATACCGTCGCGGAGGTGGATGCAGAGGCGAACCCCGCTCCGCCCGTTGCGCCGACTCCGGAGCCCGCTGCGGACGTGTCTGCTGACGAGACGGCGTTGGAGCCCACGCAGTTCAGGTCGATAGATGTCGGCGTATCGAGAGTCGACCTCGTGCGTCCCATCAAGCCGGTCGCAGACGAGCCGGCTCCCGACGTAGCCGAGCCAGCGGTCGCGGATGAATCCTCGAGTAGCGGATCAGGTGAATCAGCTCGAGCGAGTCGAGACGGGGTGTTCGTCCCCGCGCACGCGAACGTCGTCGGTTCACGCGAAGTTCTCGACGATCTGCCCCGGCGCTCCTCGGCCGCGGCAGTTCGGGCGCAGATCCTCGATGTGATCGATTCCGAGGGTCCGGTCGAACTCGCTCGTCTGACGCGCATCGTCGCTCGACGGTTCGGGCTCAACGCGGTCCGCGCAGCGCGCGCTGAGGAGATCGCGCGGCTCGTACCGCGCGACCGCCTGAAGAAGAGCCGCCTGGGGGCATTCGCATGGCCCGAAGTGCTCGACCCGCAAACGTGGGAGGGCTACCGGAGCGCCGACAAGGACGGCTCACGGTCACTGGATGAAGTCGCCCCTGAAGAAATCAGGAACGCGATGATCGCAGTCCGGCAGCTCGCACCGACGCTGGACGACGAAGGAGTCCTTCGCCGAACCGCGGAGGTCTTCGGGATCGTCCGCTTGGGTGCTCTGGTGAAGGCACGGCTCTCCGCGGTCTACCGCAGTCTGCCCGAGTAGATGCGGTGGGTTTCTTGTGTCGGTGCTCGGGTCGGTGACATCTCTATTCGCAAAGCATAGGCTAGTGCTTGCGCATCGCAGGGAGCATGAGCTATGCTGATAGCATAACTCCCCTATTGCGATGCGAGGAACCATGAAGTTCAACACCCAACTCGATGTCAACGCCGTCGCGCTCGACGTCGAAGACGACGTCACGATCATGCTTGACATCGACGCGCCGGCCATCGATGCGCAGCGATCCCGCTCCGTCGCCTCGCTGCAGGTCGTTCTCGACCGAAGCGGTTCGATGTCGGGTGCGCCGTTGCAGGGAGCGAAGGACGCGCTGATCGCCCTGGTGCGGCGGTTGGAGCCGTCGGACAACTTCGGTCTGGTCGCATTCGACAACGAAGCGCAGATCGTCGTTGCCGCGGGACCGCTGCTCGACAAGGAAGACGCGATCGCGCGCATCCGGAGCCTATCTCCCGGTGGCTCAACCGACCTCGGGTCGGGGCTGCTGAGGGGCTTGCGCGATCTCAAGCGAGTCGCCCGCGACGGCGGCACACTGCTGGTCATCTCGGATGGGCACGTGAACGCCGGGCTTCGCGACGTCGACGACTTCGCGCGGGTCGCCGAGCACGCGCGGGAGGCCGGCGTCGTGATCTCGACACTGGGCTACGGAGAGCACTACGACGAGACGCTGCTTTCGGCGCTCGCGCGCTCCGGTGCGGGCAACCACGTGTTCGCAAGTGACCCGGACGCGGCGGGAGCTGCCATCGCCGGCGAGGTCGACGGCCTGCTGGCCAAGGTCGCGCAGGCCGTGACGCTCACCCTCGTTCTCGAGCCTGCGGTGGCGATGGTGCGGCTGTACAACGACCTTCCGAGCCAGGCGCTTGCGGACGGTCGCATCATGATCGAGATCGGCGACCTGTACGCGGAGGAGAAGCGTCGTCTCCTGATCAAGCTCAAGGTGCCCGGCAAGTCCGAACTCGGAGCGGCGAAGATCGCGTCGCTGGAGGTCGCGTACGTCGAACTCTCCGCCATGGTCGAGTACACCGCGAAACTGCCCGTCGTGGTCAATGTCGTCCCCGGCGATGAGGCTGCGAGGCGACTTGCTCACCCGGTGGTCGAGTCCGAGAAGCTGTTTCAGGATGCGCAGCAGGCGAAGAAGCTCGCCTCCGAGGCATTCGAGCGCGACCAGGTCGCGTCAGCCCGTGCACATCTCGTCGAGGCGAAGTCCCACCTCAGCCGGGCCCTGGAGCTGGCGCCGGCGGAGTCCGCGCTGGGCATCAGGGACGAGATCTCATCGGTCGACCGCATGACTGCTATGGCAGCCGAGCAGTCGACGCAGTACATGTCGAAGCTCAGCCGGTCGTCGTACCACCAGATGAACCGCAAGCGTGGTCGCACGGATGCGACCGATGCCGACGGGTCGGTCGCCGGGTGAGCCGACTGCCTCAGCGCTGTGTGCGGCTGCGGTCTTCGACGACGCCCTGCATCACCCGGGTCTGCACCTTGTTGAGCGCCTCCATCCGCACGGAGGAGGGGAGTGACTCCAGCGCGTGGACCGCCCCGTCGATCGCTTCGTCGAGCGAAGTTGGAGCCGTTCGGGCAGGGGAGCCAGCGGAGCGCATGGTGGGGAGGCTCTCCGCGGTGTCGAACAAGTCGTCGAGCGACATCCCGAGCACACGCGACAACGTCACCTGGTGCTTCGCGGATGGGAGCCGGTACCCCGTTTCGATCTGCGCGACGTACGGGTACGAGAGGTCGGTGGCCTCCGCCAGCTCCTTGCGGCTCATTCCGAGCTCCTCGCGCCGCGCCGCGATGCGTTTGCCGAGCGCGAGATCCCCGGTGCGTGGGGAGGAACCTGTTGCGCGCGGTTCGGGGCTGTCAGAAGGCATGCATCTATGCTCTCAGAACAGACGATCTCATGCAATCGGAAAGAAGTTGGCAGATTGGGGCTCGGCGACAGCCGTGCTCGTTCCTGTAGTCCGACCGAAGGATGGCGATGTTTCTCCTGCCTGACGGCACCCTCGTGACAAGCGCAAGCGACCTGACGCTGGCGTCGAACTGCGAGTTCGCGTTCCTACGCAGACTCGATCAACTCCGGGGCCGCATCGAGCGAATCGATGCAAAGGTTGACGCCCTCCTGGACCGCACGGCGGCGCTCGGCGGCGCACACGAGATGCGCGTACTCGAGGCATACCGCGCGCAGTTCGGTGACGGGGTTGCTGAAATCGAGCGACCGGATCCGCTGACCCTCGACTCGATGTCGGAAGCCGCCTCCGCCAGCCTAGGCGCGTTCGCCAGCGGGAAGGACGTCGTCTTCCAAGCGACGATGTTCGATCTCGACCCTGCCGCGAACACAGCCTTCGTCGGATTCGCGGACTTCATCGTGCGCCAGCCAGACGGAACCTATCGGATCGAAGACACGAAGCTCGCCCGGTCGCCCAAGGTGACGGCGGTCCTGCAACTCGCAGCCTATGCGGACCAGTTGAGTCGTTGCGGCGTGCGCGTCGACGAGACGGTCTCCCTCCTGCTCGGCGACGGTACCCCGTCGGAGCACCGCGTCGATGACCTGCTGCCGGTGTACCGGCTGCGCCGTCGACGGCTGCTCGAGCTCATCCGGCTCCGCGACCGCGAGGCTGCCGGCAGCGACGGTGCGCCGGTGGCCTGGGCAGACTCCAGATTCTCCATCTGCGGCGCCTGTGACCACTGCGCCGCGGAGATCGCGACGAACCGTGACGTGCTTCTGGTGGCCAATCTTCGACGCGCGCAACGCGAGCGGCTCCTGGCCGCCGGCATCCGCACGATCGACGACCTCGCGGTGAGCTCCGGGCCAGTCGACGGGATCGGCCAGCGCACGCTCGCGACTTTGCGAGCTCAGGCCGCGCTCCAACTGCAAGCGATCGAGGGCGAAGCTCCTCCCTTCTCCCTCGTCGACGCCTCTTCGATCAACTCGCTGCCCGCCCCCAATGAGGGGGACATCTTCTTCGACTTCGAAGGCGACCCCCTCTATACCGAGGGCGGGGGCGCAGCATGGGGACTCGACTACCTCTTCGGCCTCGTGGAGGCGGATGGGACGTTCCGGTCGTTCTGGGCACACAACTTCGCCGAAGAGGGGCAAGCGCTCCGTGAGTTCCTCGAGTACCTGACCGAGCGGCGCCGGCGACACCCCCAGATGCACGTCTACCACTACGCGTCCTACGAACGGACACACCTCGCGGAGTTGGCCATTCGCCACGGCTATGGCGAAGAGATCGTCGACGACCTCTTTCGGCAGCACGTGCTGGTCGACCTGTACCCGGTGGTCCGCTCGTCGGTGAGGGTGGGGTCGCCGTCGTACTCGATCAAGAAGCTCGAGCCGCTCTACATGGGCGACGATCTGCGCGACGACGATGGCGTCACGAACGCCGGGGACTCGATCGTCGAATACGCGCACGCTGTCGAGCTTCGGGATGCGGGCGACCTGGACGCCTATGCACAGAAGCTCCGCAGCATCGAGGACTACAACGCGTATGACTGCCGGTCGACGCTGCGGTTGCGTGACTGGCTTCTCGCGCTGACGCCGATCGGCGACCGCACGCAGCCGTCGCCCGCCCCCGAGCCGCGAGTGCTTTCGGACCAAGCCCGCGAAGCGATCGAGCTGGCGGATGAGCTTCTCGCACTCGCGGGCGACCCCGTGACGGCGCAGCAGGACCCTGAGCGGATGCCGATCGCGCTCGCCGCAGCTGCCGTCGGCTACCACGCCCGGGAAGACAAGAAGACGTGGTGGGAGCACTTCGGCCGGCTCCTCGCCCCCGTCGACGAATGGATCGATCAGCGCGGCGTGTTCGACGTGCAGCGCACGGAAGTTGAACGCGACTGGTACAAGGAAGGTCGGCAACGGAACCTGCGCCGTCGGTTGCGGCTGACGGGCCAAGCGGCGCCCGGGTCTCTGTTGAAGGCGTCGACTCAGCCCAACTCGTACCTCCTGTACGACGTAGATTCCGACGCGCCGCGAACCGACTTCGACGACCCGGGCGCCAGGGTCGCCCGGAAGGTCGCGATCGACGCGGTCGGTGAAGATTGGCTGACCGTGACCGAGGTGCTGGGCAAGGACGATGAGCCCTTCTCGGATCTCCCCATCGCGCTGACGCCCGGGCCGCCGATCGACACCAAGGTGCAACGCCAGGCGATCGCGGAATGGTGCCGTGCAGTCGCGAGCGATCTGCCCGACTGGCCGGCGGATGCGGCATCCGACCTCCTTCGTCGAGTGCCGCCGCGGACAACGTCGGAGGCGCTTCCGCAAGCGGACGTTCTTGATGCCGCGACACTCGCGACGGCCCTGCGAAGCGTCGACCGCTCCTACCTGGCGGTGCAGGGACCGCCCGGAACGGGGAAGACGCATGTCGGCGCTCACGCGATCGTGCAACTCGTACAGTCGGGATGGCGAGTCGGTGTCACGGCGCAGTCGCACGCGGTGATCGACAACTTCCTCGACGCGGTCGTCAGGGCCGGGGCGGACGTCGATGCAATCGCCCACGTCGCTGGCGAGAGTTCGACAGCGGTGAAGTCGGCCGAAATCTTGGGGTGGGCGGCCGACCAACCTGCGGGATACGTCATCGGCGGGACGTCTTGGGTCTTCTCGAACGCCAATCAAGTTCCGCGCGGCGAGCTTGACCTCCTGGTCGTCGACGAGGCGGGGCAGTTCTCCCTCGCGAACACGATTGCGGTATCGGTCGCCGCCCAGCGGCTGCTGCTCCTCGGTGACCCGCAACAGCTTCCGCAGGTATCTCAGGGCGTGCACGCTCAGCCGATCGATGAGTCCGCGCTCGGATGGATCGCGGGCGGTGAGTCGGTGCTGCCGGCGCGATTCGGATACTTCCTCCCGCTCACCCGAAGGATGGACGCGGCGCTTACGGCACATGTCTCGCACCTGTCGTATCGGGGGGCTTTGCACGCGTACGACGGCAATGCCGGCCGACACCTCTCCGGGGTCAAGTCGGGACTCCATGTTGAGCAGGTCGCTCATCGTGGGAACGCCGTCTCCTCGGTCGAGGAGGCGGGAGCCGTTGTCGACCAGGTGCGCGCGCTCGTGGGATCACCGTGGACGGACCTCGGGGCAGGACGCGAGGCGGACCCACTCCGGGCGGAGGACATCATCGTGGTGACGCCCTACAACGCGCAGCGCGAGCTCGTTCTTGCACAACTTGCGCAAGCTGGGTACGTCGGGGTTGAGGTAGGGACCGTTGACAAGTTCCAGGGGCGCGAAGCGGTGATTGCGATTCTGTCGATGTCGGCGTCATCCGCAACGGATGCGCCGAGAGGTATGGAGTTCTTGATCAACCGAAACCGACTCAACGTGGCGATCTCGCGTGCCCAGTGGGCGTCGGTCCTCATCTACTCACCAGGTCTGCTCGAACACCTGCCGGCGAGTATCGACGGGCTCAAGGAACTGAGCGCGTTCGTCACGCTGGTCGGCGCTGATGGCGGGCAGTGACGCGCGCACCTCGAAACACATGATTGAACCCGATGAACTCGCAAGTCGCTGTTAGCCTCCACTCATGACCGAACATGCGCCGGCGGGATGGTTCCCTGATCCCTTCGGGCGACACGAGCACCGTTACTGGGACGGAGCTCAGTGGACTGAACATGTCGGCTCCCATGGCCGCCAGTCGGTCGATGCTCCTGTCATCCCGCCGCCGTCTGCTGTGGTGCCCCAGGCGGCGGCGGCGAACCATCAGGCTGGCGGTTCGCTTCCCCTCGCCAATCGGAAGATTCAACGACAACTGCAGAAGCTCGGGGTGGGCGACTCCGGCGTCTCCGGCGGAGGCACACTATTCACCGAGCGGGTCCTCGTGGTGAACCAGAAGGCGAAGCTGTTCGAACGGAAGGCCGAGTACACGGTCTTCAATCAGCACGGTCACCGCGTGGGCGGCGTCCGAGAATTCGGGCGGAGCATGTCGCGGATGGCTGTCGGACGCGACAACGCGACGAAGCGTTTCCAGATCGTCGACCGCGATGGACGGTCGGTGCTCACATTGACGCGACCCGCGACCGTGCTCAAGTCCAAGGTCACGGTCATGCGCGACGACGGCTCGGCGGTGGGACAGATCACGCAGGAGAACCTGGGCGTCATGGCATCAGTGCTCGGTGGCCGTTTCAACGTCCGATTCCGGATGGAGTCCGCGGGGCAGGTCATCGGCTCAATCAACGCCGAGGACTGGCGGGCGTGGGACTTCAGCATCCAGGACCCGCACGGAGACGAGCTCGCCCGCATCACGAAATCGTGGGCGGGATTCGGTCGGGAGAACTTCACCAAAGCGGACAACTATGTGTTGGAGATTTACAGATCACTCGAGGATCCTCTCCTGTCCCTCGTCGTGTCGGCCTCGCTCGTTGTGGACACAGTTCTCAAACAGAGCAGCGACGCCAAGAACGTGCGCTGACACAGGGGGAGGGGGCGACGTGCCGCCCGGAGGCTCAGCGCGCGGGGGCCGTCATTCAGCGGGCGAACATCGGTCACCGTATCGAGGGCGTCTGGCGGTGGTCCGCACAACATTGATGCGCAAACAGAGCGGAATGGACACCTATGGAGACTGCGATTGAGCTTGTCAGCGACGGTCAGAGCCTCGCGATCGTGGGCCAGCCTGACGATGTCGAGCGTTTCATGCTCTCGTCGGGGCTTGCCAACTTGCCCGGGCGTAAGCTCGACTTGCATCGGGTGAACGCGCTCGGAAGCGGTGCCGGGGCAGTCGTGCAGGTCGGCTCCGAGGCCGCTGCCAACTCCGGTCGATGGGTGAAGCTCACCAAGGAATCGGCCGAGGCAGTCAAGGAGTTCGGGTTGATGCCGACCAAGGCCCCGGGTGTGAGCCACGCAATGATCGGCAAGCCCGGAGAGGTCCAGAAGTGGCTGCAGATCGACATGGTCGGCTTTGGGCTCCTTTCCGGGCCATTCGCACTGACTGCGATCGCCACGATGATGCAGCAGCAGGCGATGCAGCGTCAGATGGATGAGATCGTTGAGTACCTCCATGAACTCAACGAGAAGGTCGATGACATCCTGCGCGCCCAGAAGGACGCGGTGCTCGCAGACATGATCGGTGTCGACCTCATCATCGAAGAGGCCTTGACCGTTCGCGGTCATGTGGGCCGCGTCTCCGACGTGACGTGGTCCAAGGTGCAGGCGACAGGCATGACAATCGCGCGCACACAGGCCTACGCACTGCGCCAACTCGATGCGATCGCTGACAAACTGAAGAAGAAGTCGGACTTCGGGGATGTCGCCCTCGCCACGCGTGCTGCCGAACCGCAGGTGCGGGAGTGGTTGGCGGTGCTCGCCCGCACGTTTCAGCTGCAGGATGGCGTCGGCGTGCTCGAACTGGACAGGGTCTTCGACGCGTCTCCCGAGGAACTCGACGATCACCGACTTGGTGTGATGGCCGCGAGAGAGAAGCGGCTCGATCTCGTCGGGCGGAGCACAGCGAGACTTATCGCACAAATGGAACAAACGGTCCGCGCGGCCAACGGTCGCATGCTGCTGAACCCCCTCGATTCGCCAGCAGCGGTCAGATCGAGCAAGCAGGTCGCTATCGGACTGTTGGATTTCAGAACCCGCCTCGGCCTCGAAGGGCAGGACGCAGATCTCGAGGCCAAGCGATGGCACCAGGCGGCGAGCGAGGCCGGCGAGAAGATTCTGACCACGGTTGCCGGCGGCGCCTCGGCAGCTGGGCGAGCCGGCGCGGAAGCCCTCGATCGGGTCGCCGGCGTGTTCCGCGAGGTAGACCTCGATGGGGACGGCATCGCCGATCCGTCTCGTGCTTCCACAGCTCTCGCCGGGGTGAAGAAGTCCGCGTCGGCGATCGCAGGTGGTGTGGCTGCGCGCCTCAAGCGATCTGGTGCCGGCGGTGACGGAAACTCGTCGGTGGAATCCGAAGGCTGACCGGGCCTCGTTCGAGATGCCGACGCGTTGTGCCTACGAGCGGGCCGCGAGCAGCGTCTCGACGAGC
The DNA here is from genome assembly GCF_057707225.1 of Microbacterium sp. bgisy189. Lineage (NCBI taxonomy): Bacteria > Bacillati > Actinomycetota > Actinomycetes > Micrococcales > Microbacteriaceae > Microbacterium > Microbacterium sp. bgisy189. The sequence goes on from NZ_JBYIPT010000001.1 coordinate 386,270, forward strand.
CCCACCAACTCCTCAACCACCCCATCCAGCGACTCATCCTGTCGCGCCTCGGCCTGAAACACCCCGTCCACGACCTGCTTCGCGGCGAATGGCAGCTCGACGCTGCGCATGGTCTTGACCATGCCGAGCACGGCGAGCACGGGTAGCATCCCGACGACGCCGCGGGTGCCGCCTGAGAGCCCGCCGTAGCTGACGAAGCCGATCGGCATCCGCTTCCACTCGCGAGCGAGGTAGTCGATCGCGTTCTTCAGCGCGGGCGCGTACGAGTGGTTGTATTCGGGCGTCACGGCGATCACGGCATCCGCCTTCGACACACGCTCGCTCCACGCGATCGTGTGCGGCTTCGTGTACTCGTGGGTGCTCGGATGCTTCGGCTCATCCATGAACGGCAGCGCCAACTCGCGCAGATCGACGTGATCGACCTCGACATCGTCACGCTCTGCCAGGCGATCGAGCACCCACCGGGTGATCGGCTCACCGAGACGAACCGGACGAACGGATGCCGTGATCACCATGATGCGTGTCATGTTCCGATCGTGGCACACGCGCCCGCCGGTGTCAGTGCGCCGCGTCGTACGCCTCGAGCACCGCCGCCGGAACCCGTCCCCGCTCAGACACGGTGTAGCCGTTCTCCGCCGCCCACACGCGGATCGGCGCGTAATCGCGCTGGCCGGCGCGGCGTTGGACCCGGCCACTGCCCGAACCGGATGCTCGCGGTGTCGATGGGCGGGATGCTGAGACACGGCGCGCGGCGGAGATATACGGCTGGAGCGCGTCACGGAACGACGCGGCGTTCTCATCCGTCAAGTCGATCTCGAACGCGGTGCCATCGAGCGAGAACAACACCGTCTCACCCTCACCGACCTCCAGCACGGTCCCATCGAGGTCGTCGACGAGCTGATGCACGATTCTGCGGGCCATTTTCTGAGACTACTGATCGTGGGGCGTTTCGTCTCGCTTCGCTCGCTCAACGGGCAGGGCGTGGGGGGTGTGGGTCTCGATACACCGCAGCTTCGCTGCGGCACTCGACCACCGGAAGTCCAGCGCGGCGCGGGGGGGGGTGGGTCTCGATACACCGCAGCTTCGCTGCGGCACTCGACCACCGGGGGTGGGGCGTTTCGTCTCGCTTCGAGCGCTCAACGACCGGTTAAGGGAGGAGGCCGGCGCGGCGGGCCTTGGCGACGGCGGCGTGGCGGGTCGAGGCGTCAAGCTTCGACATCGCGGACTGCAGGTACGACTTCACGGTGCCCTCGCGCAGCACGAGCGTCGCGGCGATCTCGGCATTCGTCGAACCGAGCGCAGCACACGCCAGCACATCCACCTCGCGCGGCGACAACCGCACATCGAGCAGCTCATCGGCCGGCGGCTCCTCCTGCGTGAGCCCCGCCATGCGGCGCTCCAAACGCTGCAGGCGCGCACGGATGCCGGCATCCCGCACATCGGCAGAGATGCCACGCAACTCTGCGAACAGCTCGCGCAGCGACTCCTGCGTCGAACCGGGTAGCACCGTCTGTGCGGGCGCCGCGGGGGAGACGAGCGCCAACCGGCGCTGCACCTCATCGCGCACCCGCAACTCGACCGCGAAGTCCGACGCGACCGACAGCGCGCTGCGCGCCGCCTGATCACCCAACTGCGTCTGACCCCACGCACCGGCGTACAGCACGCCGCGGGCGCGCCCCGCCACCATCACGGGCACCGCGAACAGCGTCGAGATGCCCTCACCGAGAATCGCGCGGTCATAGTCGTGCGTGATGTGCCGCGAAGACTTGTAATCGAGCGCCAGGCGCGGGCGGTGCTCCACGAGCGCCCGACCGCCCAGGCCACGCGTGGCATGCACCACGAGGCCGTCGATGTACGGCGTGCGGGCACCGGCGACCGACGTCACCTCAACGGTGTCATCGTGCTCGAATCCGCCGAACGCGACCGGAAAACCGGTGCGGGTGGCCATCGCGCCGACAGCGCGGGCCAGCAGGTCGGCATCGGATGCGAGGCCGCTCGTCGCCATCGCGTACCTACTTCCGGGGGTGACTCCTACGACGCCCCCACTCGTATCGTCAACGGTACCATCGCGTCCGCCAGCGTCGGCGTGCGCGAGATCTCATGAGGCAAGGAGGCCACATGTCCGGATCGCACTCCGCCCCCACGGGCGCGATCGACTACGTCGAGGTCGAAGAATCCCCCCGGTTCCAAGAACTCAAACGCAAACACCGCAGCTTCGTCTGGCCCATGACCGTCGCGTTCCTGGTCTGGTACTTCACCTACGTGCTGCTCTCATCATTCGCCCCCGAGTTCATGGCGACCCGCGTCAGCGGTGACATCACGATCGGCCTGCTGCTCGGCCTCGGCCAGTTCGTGACCACCTTCGCGATCACGATGGGCTACGTCGCCTTCGCCAACCGCAAACTCGACCCGATCTCCTCCGAGATCCGCGACGAGCTCGAAGCGAAGGAGCCCACCGCATGACGACGCTCGCAGCGGCGGCATCCACCGTCGAGAACAACCCCATCCTGAACATCACGATCTTCGGCGCGTTCGTCGCCGTGACGCTGTTCATCGTCATCCGCGCCAGCCGCAACAACAAGACCGCCGCCGACTACTACGCCGCCGGCCGCTCGTTCACCGGCCCGCAGAACGGCTTCGCGATCTCAGGCGACTACCTGTCGGCCGCATCGTTCCTCGGCATCGTCGGCGCGATCGCCATCAACGGCTACGACGGATTCCTCTACTCCATCGGATTCCTCGTCGCCTGGCTCGTCGCCCTGCTGCTGGTCGCCGAGCTCATGCGCAACACCGGCAAGTTCACGATGGCCGACGTACTCTCGTTCCGCCTCAAGCAGGGACCGGTGCGGATGGCCGCGGCCATCACGACCCTCGCGGTCTGCTTCTTCTACCTGCTCGCCCAGATGGCAGGCGCCGGCGGGCTCGTCTCGCTGCTGCTCGGCATCAGCGACCAGATCGGGCAGTCCCTCGTCGTCGCCGTCGTCGGCGTGCTGATGATCGTCTACGTGCTCATCGGCGGCATGAAGGGCACCACCTGGGTGCAGATCGTGAAGGCGTTCCTGCTCATCGGCGGCGCCCTCGCGATGACGATCTGGGTGCTCGCGATCAACGGGTTCAACCTCAACACCCTGCTCGAGTCGGCCGTCGCGGCAGCCTCCGCCGACCCGCAGGACGCGATCCTCGGCCCGGGCCTGCAGTACGGCGCGAACCCATGGGACTTCATCTCGCTCGCCCTCGCGCTCGTGCTCGGCACCGCGGGTCTCCCGCACGTGCTGATGCGCTTCTACACCGTCCCGACAGCGAAAGAAGCACGTCGCTCGGTCGTATGGGCGATCTGGCTGATCGGCCTGTTCTACCTGCTGACCCTCGTGCTCGGCTACGGCGCAGGCGCCCTCGTCGGCCCCGAGGTCATCAAAGCCGCCCCCGGCGGTGTGAACTCGGCAGCCCCGCTGCTGGCCAACGCCCTCGGCGGACCGCTGCTGCTCGGATTCATCTCCGCCGTCGCGTTCGCCACGATCCTGGCGGTCGTCGCAGGCCTCACCATCACGGCGGCAGCCTCGTTCGCGCACGACATCTACGCGAACGTCGTGAAGAAGGGCAACGTGCCGCCCGACGGTGAAGTGAAGGTCGCCCGTCGCACAGTGATCGTCATCGGTGTGCTCGCGATTCTCGGCGGCATCGGCGTGCAGGGGCAGAACGTCGCGTTCCTCGTGGCGCTCGCCTTCGCGGTCGCCGCCTCCGCGAACCTGCCGACGATCATCTACTCGCTGTTCTGGCGCGGGTTCACCACCCGCGGCGCGGTGTGGAGCATGTACGGCGGACTGGCCGCAGCCGTCATCCTCATCGTGCTCTCGCCCGTGTTCTGGGGCACCGAGACGAGCGTGTTCCGCAACGTCGGCACCGCCATCTGGCCGATGAACAACCCGGGCATCGTGTCGATCCCGCTCGGGTTCTTCCTCGGCTGGCTCGGGTCGGTCACCGCCAAGAAGAAGGAGGACCCGGTCAAAGCCGCCGAGATGGAGGTGCGCTCCCTCACCGGCTACGGCGCCGAGAAGGCCACCGAACACTGATCGGATGCCGCACGCGGCGCGGCCCCGGACCACTCCACTGCGGGAGGTTCGGGGCCGCGCCTTGTTGTGCCGGCGGCGGCCTACTCGCCGCCGGACGTCTGTGCTTCGACCGGCGGTGTCGCGACCTTGGCCTCTGCCACCCTGGCCTCCAGGTCGAGCAGGAACCGCTTGATCTCGGGGTGACCGCCGTACTCGCCGATCGACCCGTCCGATCGCACGACGCGATGCGCCGGCACCACGATCGAGATCGGCGTCTTCGCGCACGCCGACCCCGCCGCGCGGTGTGCGCCGGGGGATCCGGCCATGATCGCCACCTCGCCGTACGACGCCGTCTGGCCGTACGGAATCTCGCGCACCGCCTGCAACGCCGCGCGGGTGAACCCGTCGACGAGCCGCCAGTCCACGGCGAGGTCGAAGTCGGTGCGCTCGCCGTCGAAGTACTCATCGAGCTGCTCGCACACGGCGGCGGTGGCCGCGGCATCCGAGCGGGGGACCGCGCCCAGCAGCACGCTGAGGGATGCCAGTTCGTCATCGTCCGGGCCGTCGAGCACGTGCAGGGCGACGAGTCCGGCATCCGTCACCACGACGAGGGCGTCGCCGATCGGGGTCTCATGCACGGTGTGGAAGGCGTCGGTCATGGCTCAATCCTGCTGGTCGCCGCAGACCTTCGCTGTGACTGGTGTGACAGGTGGGGACAACAGGCCGGATCGGGCGGCTGTGGAGGAGGCGGCGAGGCGGTGAATCGTGCGAAACCCTGCCGTTCTCCGGGCAAACGACAGGCGGTCGACCTACGCTGTCTCGTGTGTGGCGAGCAGAAGGCGAAGCCGTGCCCGACCCGAATGAGGCCGAGCACGCTCGCTCAGTGACCCCCGGAGACCTCGACATGGCTGAACCCGACGTGCACGTCGCACACGTCGCCGAACCCGAGCGCACCCGCCTGCGACTCGAAGCCGCGCACCTGGGTGGCCGCTCCACGCTGCTGCACTACAGCGACGCGGGCGACGCCGGCATCGACATCACGACCGCCCACCCCGGCAGCCTGCCGCAGTTCATCACCGGCCGCTCGACGCTGCTGTCGAACCTGTTCCGCGACGAGGTCGCCCTGCGCTCCGCCCGCATGGCCGCCGAACGCATCGCCGCGAAAGACGTCGAACTGCGCACCGCACGCGGGCTCGATACGGTGCACCTCGCCGTCGGCATCGCCGCCTGGCGCGTCGGCGGCGTCTCCTACACCGCGCCCGTGCTGCTGCGTCCCCTCGCGATCCGCCGCCACCACGCCGACTTCGATCTCAAGCTGCGCGGCGCGTTCACCATCAACCCCGAACTCGTCGAAGCCGTGCGCGTGCACTACGGCATCGACCTCGACGGCCGCGCGCTCGCCGCGCTCGCCTACGACGAGAACGTCTTCAAGCCGCAACCGGTCATCGACCACCTGCGGGCCCTCACCTCGCACATCGAGTCGTTCTCGGTGCAGCCGCGCCTGGCGGTCTCGACCTTCGCCGACGTCGCCTCGCGCACCGAACGCGACCTCGCCGACCTTGACCACCCCGTGCTCAACGCCCTCGCCGGTCACGAAGCCGACCGCGAACGGGTCTCGACCGTCGTGCGCTCTTCGGAGCCGCTGTCGGCCGACGAACGGCCCCCGGCATCCGACCGGCTGCTGCTCGATGCCGACGCCGAACAAGAAGCGGTGCTCGCCCGCATCGTCGCCGGCCAATCGCTCGTCGTGCGCACCCTGCCGGGCACCGGCGGCACGCAGACCGTCATCAATGCGGTCGGCGAACTCGTCCGCGCCGGCAAGCGCGTGCTCGTCGTGAGCGCCCGACGCTCCACCCTCGAGGGCGTGCGGCACCGCCTCAGCGGCATCGGCCTGGCAGGCCTCGCCGTTTCGCCGTCGCAGACCGCCCGCGACCTCATTCGCGCCATCGCGCGCAATGAGAAGGCCACACCGCCCAAGGTCGGCGAAGTCGACGACGCGTTGCTGCGGCTTCGCACCGTGCTGCGCGACTACCGCGGCGCGCTCACGCAGCCGCATCCCCAGATCGGCGTCTCGCCGCTCGAAGCGGTGCGCACCCTCGCGACGATCGCGCGCCGCGACCCGCAGCCCGCAGCCGCGACCCGCTTCGACAGCTCGACGCTGCAGACCCTGTCGACCCGCCGCACCGAAGCCGCGACCGCGCTTGCGACCGCAGCCCGCCTCGGCGAGTTCCGCTTCGGCCCCGACGACTCGCCCTGGTACGGCGTCGCGTTCGCGACGACCGAAGAGGCCAAGGCCACCCACGCCCTGGCCGGTCGCCTGCACCGCAGCTCGGTGCCGGGGGTGCTCGAACGCGGGTACGAACTCATCGGGCAGACCCGCATGCGCCCGTTCACGACGGTCAGCGAACTCGGCGGCTACGTGCACCTGCTGCAGGGCATCCGCGCCTCGCTCGACCGGTTCAGCCTCACCGTGTTCGAACGCCCCCTCGGCGAACTCATCGACGCGCACGGTCACCGCCGCGACGCACCCAACATGACGGGCGCCAACCGTCGCCGCCTCAAGCGCCTGTCGAAGGAGTACGTGCGCCCCGGCATGCACGTCACCGACATGCACGAATCGCTGCTGCGCGTGCAGCAGCAGCGCGCGCAGTGGCAGCAGTTCGTCGAACCCGGCGTCATGCCCGAGATCCCGATCGGCCTCGACGAGGTCGCCAACGCCTGGCAGCGCGTCGACGGCGACCTCGCCCAATTGGATGCCGCCCTCGGACGCACCGTGCCCCTGGCGAGCCTGCCGATTCCGCAGCTGCTACGCACCCTCGCGGGCCTTGCCGCGGAATCCGACGTGTTCGACAATCTCGTCGAGCGAGCCTCGCTGCGCACCCAGCTCGCCGACCTCGGGCTCGAGGGCCTGCTCACCGAACTGTCGGTGCGGCACGTGCCAGAGGACCAGGTCGCGACCGAGTTCGAGTTCGCCTGGTGGCAGTCGGCGCTCGAAGCCATGCTGCGGGGCGACCGCGCCCTGCTCGGTGCCAATACGTCGGTCGTCGACCGGCTCGAGCGCGACTTCCGCCTCGTCGACGAAGCCCACGCGGCCTCGTCGGGGCCGCTGCTGGCATCAGAGCTCGCGAAGCGGTGGAAGATCGCGATCGTCGACGAAGCCGGTGAAGCGAACGCCCTCAAAAAGCTCCTGCGCGGGGGCACCGCGACACCCGCAGAACTCATCGGCTCGGCGCCCACCCTGCTGCGCACCCTCGCGCCGGTGTGGCTCGCCTCGCCCTACGAGGTGTGGCAGATTCCGTCGCAGCCCCGCTTCGACGTCGTCATCATCGCCGACGCCGGCGCTCTGTGCCTGGCAGAGGCCGCGCCCGCACTGCGCCGCGCCGAGCAGGTCGTGTTGTTCGGCGACCCCGTCACGCAGAAGCCGACCCCGTTCCGCGTCGCGGCGGGGCACGTCGAGCCGAACGAAGACGAGCCCGAGATCGAACCCGACGAAGAGAGCGTCTTCGAACGCCTCTCGCACCTCGTGCCCGTCGAGACCCTCACCCGCAGCTACCGTGCCGGCGGCGAAGATCTCGCCGAACTCGTCAACGACGCTTTCTACGACGGCAATATCGTCTCGCTGCCGTGGGCCGGCTCGTACCTCGGCCGCGGCAGCCTCAGCGTCGACTACGTCGAAGGCGGCACCGGCGCACCCGACCCCGTCACGGGTGCCGTCGAAAGCCCGGATGCCGAGGTCGCCCGCGTCGTCAACCTCGTCGTCGAGCACGCCGTCAACCGCCCGACCGAATCGCTCATGGTCGTCACCGCCTCGACCAAACACGCAGCGCGTGTGCGCGCCGCCGTCGACGCAGCCTTCGCGGGCCGCTCCGACGTCGCCGACTTCGTCGGTCGTGACACCGCCGAACCGTTCGCCGTCCTCGGCCTCGAAGAATCGGTCGCCGAAAGCCGCGACCGCGTCATCTTCTCGCTCGGATTCGGCCTCACCAAGCACGGCCGCGTGCTCAGTGACTTCGGCGACCTGTCGACCCCCGACGGCGAACGGCTGCTCACGGTCGGCATGACCCGCGCCCGCCGCTCGATGGTGATCGTCTCGTCGATCCGCCCGTCCGCGTTCGATGAGGGGCGCCTCGATTACGGCGCCTCCACCCTCATGGGCATCCTCGGCGGCATCGCCGCCCGCGCCCGCGAGGCCCGCCTCGAAGACCTCGCCGACCCGCTCACCCTTACGCTCGCACAGCACCTGCGCGGGCTCGGGGCCTCGGTCGATGTCGACTACCGCGGGTTGCTGCCGCTGGTCGCGCAGTACCGCGGCAAGGCGGTCGTCGTCGAGTCCGACCCCGAAGCGACCGGCGAATCGCTGCGCGAATCGCTGCGCCTGCGCCCGCAGATCCTTCGCCGCCTGGGCTGGCACTACGTGCGCGTGCACGCATTCGACCTCTACAGTGACCCGGCCGGTGTCGCGTCGCGGGTCGCCGCGATCCTCGGCATCGAGCCGCAGACGCCGATCGCCGACACGGCCACCCAGCCCATCGATGTCACCGAATGACCGTCAGCGCATCGTGCGGGTCGCGGGTTCGCGTCGCGCACAGCTGACGCCCGCACCCGGCACCAGTGCCGAGCCCGCGCCCGTCGACGAACGCGCGCGACGGGCAGCATCCACGCCCACGCCTGCGGCCGCGCCGGGACAGACGAATGCCCCGACTCCCGCGGTGCGGGGAGCCGGGGCATCCGGTCCGAATGACGAGCGGATGCGGAACGAGGTTCCGCCCCACTACTGAGCAGTCGGTGCGTCTGGTCAGACGGCCTTGTTCTTCTCGAGCAGGTCGCGGATCTGCACCAGCAACTCCTGCTCGGTGGGAGCGGGCTCCTCCTCGACGATGCCGGCCTTCGCAGCCTGGCGTTCCTTCCACTTGTTCATCGGCATGACGAACGCGAAGTAGACGACGAGCGCGACGGCGAGGAAGCTGATGATCGCCGTGATCAGGTCGCCGAGCGGGAAGGTGACCTCCTGGCCGTAGATGCCGATGAAGGTCGGACCGACCGTGCCGTCTTCGCTCGGTGCGTAGAACAGTGCGACGAGCGGCGTGATGATGCTCGCGACGACCGCGTTGACGATGGCCGTGAAGGCACCACCGATGACGACGGCGACCGCGAGGTCGATGACGTTGCCGCGAAGAATGAAGTCCTTGAAGCCCTGGATCATGGCGCCTCCTTGTGTGCTCCGGCCGCAGCCGGGGGGATACCGGCTGGTCGCCGGGTCAGGTTCCCGCGGATGCGGGGGAGGCGGTCGCCTCGGGCTTCGATGATGGCGAAGAACTGGACTTTTCACCAGAAGGCGTGCCGTTTTTGCTCGAACCGGTGCCCGCGCCGCTTCCTGATCCGCCGCTCGATCCACCGCGGGAATCGGTGCGGTAGAAGCCCGACCCGTTGAAGGTGACCCCGATCGAGCCGTACTGCTTGCGCAGCAGGCCGCCGCACTGCGGGCACTCGGTGAGGGAGGCGTCCGAGAAGGACTGGACGGCGTCGAAAGCGTGACCGCACTGCGTGCAGGCATAGGCGTAGGTAGGCATGAGACCTCTGAAGGATCAGGTCGCGTCGGCGAGCGTGAGGGTTCGGGTGGGGGTGACGACGCCGTTCACCGGCTGGTCGTGCAGGTCGCGGGGGACCTCGTCCAGCAGCTCGGAGTCGAAGATGACGGCATAGACGGGCGGGCGCCTCTGCATCGAGCCGAGGGTCTTGTCGAAGTAGCCGCGGCCCCAGCCCAACCGCATCCCGGTGCGGTCGACGGCGGCGGCCGGAATCACGAGCAGGTCGACGTCGTCGAGCGCGAGCGGGCTCAGCACCTCGCTGTCGGGCTCGGGCACGCCGGCCAGGCCCTGCACCTCGCCGCCGTCGCGCTCGGCGACCGCCCAGTCGAGCAGGCCGTCGGCGCGCGTGATCGGCAGCAGCACGCGGATGCCGCGGGCCGTTGCCGCCGCGATGAACTCGCGTGTGCCCGGTTCGGTCGGCGACGACAGGAAGCACGAGATCGAACGGGCGGCGTGCGCATCGACGAGTGCGTCGAGCTGGGTCTTCAGCCCAGCGGCGGCTTCTTCGAGGGCCAGTTCCGAGCGCTGTTGGCGACGTTCCCGCAGGTCGGCGCGCAATGCGCGCTTCGCACCATCGATGTCGCCGGTCATGCGTCGATTGTAGGCGGGCTACAGGCGCGCCCCCGACTCGTATGCCGTCTCGTTCACGAACGCGTTACATCGAGTGGATAGGGTAGCGCCATGCCCCAGAAGCGAATCAAGGCCGTCATTCCCGCCGCAGGATTGGGGACGCGGTTCCTCCCCGCGACCAAGGCGATGCCGAAGGAGATGTTGCCGGTCGTCGACAAGCCGGCCATCCAGTACGTCGTCGAAGAGGCCGTCTCGGCGAACATCGATGACATCCTCATCATCCTCGGGCGCAACAAGAACAACATCTCGAACCACTTCGACTCGGTGCCCGAACTGGAGCACAACCTCACCAACAAGGGCGACCTCGACCGGCTGCGCCGCGTGCAGGCCTCCAGCGAACTCGCCGACATCCACTTCGTGCGTCAGGGCGAGCCCAAGGGGCTCGGCCACGCCGTGCTGCGCGCCAAGGGCCACGTCGGCGATGCGACCTTCGCCGTCATGCTCGGTGACGACCTCATCGACGAGCGCGACGAACTGCTCACGACCATGATCGACGAGAACGAGCGCACCGGCCTCACCGTCGTCGCCCTCATGGAGGTCGACCCCGACAACATCCACATGTACGGCGCGGCGGCGGTCGAGCCGACCGACAACCCCGATGTCGTCAAGGTCACCGGTCTCGTCGAAAAGCCCAAAAAGGAGGACGCTCCCTCCAACTACGCCGTCATCGGCCGGTACGTCCTCACCCCCGACGTGTTCGAGGTGCTCGAGCGCACCGAACCCGGCCGTGGCGGCGAGATCCAGCTCACCGATGCGCTGCAGGAACTTGCGACGACGAGTGGCGTTTTGGGCGTCGTCTTCCGTGGCCGCCGGTACGACACCGGCGATAGGCTGGACTACATCAAGGCCATCGTGCAGCTGGCCGTGGACCGCGAGGACCTCGGCACCGACCTGCGTCCCTGGCTGAAGGACTTCGCGGCCGAAATCTGACGCCGCCGCGATGCGGCCACGGCTCGAAGGGGATCGGATGGACCTGACGGTACCCCGACGGCACGGCCCCATCTCGATCCGGCTCGTGCGGCAGCGCGACGCACGCACGCTGCAGAACGAACTGCTCAGCAACCGCACCTGGCTGCGGCCATGGGAGGCGACCAACCCCGACGGCGCGGTCTCGTTCGACATGCGCGCGGGCGTCCGGCGACTGCTGCAGCAGTACCGCGACGGTGGCGGCGTGCCGCTCGTCATGGAGTACGAGGGCGAGATCGCGGGGCAGCTCAACGTGTGGGGCATCGCGCGCGGGTCCCTGGCATCCGCCACGATCGGGTACTGGGTGAGCGAACGGTTCGCCGGTCACCAGATCACGCCGGTGAGTGTGGCGCTCGCGACCGACCTCTGCTTCAACGAGATGCGCATCCACCGCATGGAGATCTGCATCCGTCCTGAGAACCGTGCCAGCCTGCGCGTGGTCGAGAAGCTCGGCTTCCGCTACGAAGGCCTGCGCCGTCGCTACATCCACATTGACGGCGACTGGCGCGACCACTACGCGTTCGCGCTCGTGCGCGAAGAGGTGCCGAACGGGGTGCTCGGCCGGTGGGTGAGTGGACAGGTGCCGCCGGATGCCGCATCCATCCCGCCCGGTGACCGCCTGGCGATCTGACCGGCACCGGTGAAGGTTCGAGTTCAACTCGAACGTCAGACACGCGGTGTGGCGCCGCGGATGCGGACACGTCGGGACGTAGCGTTATCGCCATGGACGGACAGGTGCTCGGCGGTGGTGTGATCGTGCTCGTCGCGGTGGCGCTCTGGCTCGTGTACCTGCTGCCGTCGTGGCACGGCCGTCACCAGTACGAGGCCGCCGAACGCAACGCCGTGCGCCTCAACCAGGCGCTGCGGGTGCTCGCCGAGACGAGCGAGACCCCCGACGAGGTGCGTTTCGAACTGAACGCCCGCACCGCGCACGCGCAGCAGAAGCTCGCCAAGCAGGTGCAGACCGAGCGGCACGAGGCGCAGCTGCAGACCTCGCGCGCCGAGGCTGAGACCGAGCGGGCCACCGCCCGCGCCCAGGCCGCCGCCGCGATCGCCGAAGCCGCCGCCCGCCGTGAGCAGGCACGCGTCGACGAAGCCGCCGCCCGGGCCCTTCCCGCCGCCCGCCGCGCACGCACCCGCCGACGCGTGCGGCTCGTGGCGACGCTTGTCGGTGTCGTCGGTGCCGCCGTCGGGGTCTGGGGCGGGATCATCGTCGTCACCGGGGGAGCGCAGCTCGTGCTCTGGACCGGGGTCGCCGTCGCCGCGCTTGCAGGTCTCGCCCTGCGTCGCATGTCGACCGTGCAGCGGCAGGCCGCCGCACGCGTCGCCGCGCCGATCGTCGCCGAGCGCATCGCCGCCGACATCCAAGATCTCGAGGTCTCCGACCCGCGCGCCTCGTGGACGCCCCGTCCGCTGCCGCGCCCGCTCGCCTCGTCGAGCGGTTCGCGCGCCGCCGCCGTGCTCGACCAGGCCGCCGCCCGCGAGGCGCTGCGCCGCGTGGCCCTCGACGACGCGATGCGCGCCCGCGCCGAGCAGAACCGTCCGCCGTCGATCGACACCGCCCGCCGCGCCCGCCCCGAGCAGGCGCCCGCAGCCGTGACGGCCGCCGCCGACGACTCGGTCATCGAGGCGCACGTGCGTGACCTGTTGGAGCGCCGCGCCGCCGGAATGTGACCCCGTTCGCGCGGATGCCCGTCATGCGCGTGATAGTGTTGTGGGGTTGTCCGGGCCTGTGGCGCAGTTGGTAGCGCGCTTCGTTCGCAATGAAGAGGTCAGGGGTTCGAATCCCCTCAGGTCCACCACCGAAAACCCCCGCTCGCCGGGGGTTTTCTGCGTCCTCCTTCGATGCCCTGATGCGGGTCGGTAGGATCGGCCGAGATGAGCGAGCCCGCACCCACCGCGACCGAATCGATCCTGTCGGCGCCGTTGCCGCCGCGCCGCCCCGAGACGGGGCAGGGGTCGTGGGCGCTCGGCTTGCTCGCCCTCATCCCGATCCCGGTCGTGGGGCTCGTGATCGCCGCCGTCGCGATGCTCGCGTCGTACCGGTCGATCAAGAAGCGGGTGAACACCGTCGTGGCCCGCAACGCCCGAAACGCCGCCAACTGGGGGCTCACGGTGCTGACGGTCCTCTCGGCGCTGTGCATCTGGGTCATCGTGAACTTCGCGGTGCACGGCGACCACCCCGAACCCAGCTGGGCACCGCTGCTGCCGCTCGCCGCCGGTGCGGCGCTCTTCGGCATCCACCTCGCCGTCACGATCGCCGGCATCCTGCTCGCACGCCGAGGCCGTGTCTTCGGCTCGTGGATCGCGATCCCGTACCTCCGGGTCGTGCAGACCCCCGACACGGAATGAGACGCAATCCGTCAGCGCTATACCTCGTGACAACGAGGAGAATGAAGCCATGACCACCGACACCGGAACCATCACCACCGTCGACGGCGCCGAGACCGCAGTGCTCGCGGGCGGCTGCTTCTGGGGCGTCGAGGAGCTCATCCGCCGCCAGCCCGGCGTCCTGCAGACGCGCGTCGGCTACACCGGCGGCCAGAACGACCACGCCACCTACCGCAACCATGCCGGCCACGCCGAGGCGGTCGAGATCGTCTTCGATCCGTCGCAGACGACGTACCGCGACATCCTGTCGTTCTTCTTCCAGATCCACGACCCGTCGACGCTGAACCGTCAGGGCAACGACATCGGCACGAGCTACCGGTCGGCGATCTTCCCGACGACACCGGAGCAGGCCGCCGTCGCCCGCGACACGATCGCCGACGTCGACGCGTCGGGGCTGTGGCCGGCGCCCGTCGTCACCACGATCGAGGCATCCGGCCCGTTCTGGGAGGCAGAGCCCGAGCACCAGGACTACCTGCAGCGCATCCCCAACGGCTACACGTGCCACTTCGTGCGCCCCGGCTGGGTGCTGCCCGCCCGCGACGAGGCCGCGTCGGCCTGACGGTTCGGCGCGATGCCGTGCGTGGTATCAGCGCACGGTGTCGCGCCCTCCTCCCTTGTGCGCCGGTGCTGGGCCGGCGCACGCCGAAAGGCGCGACACAAGGGGGACACGATGGCTGACCGCATCACACACGATGAGATCGCGCAGCGCTTCGCAGATTCAGGGGCGATCGACTTCAACGCCGCAGGCAAGTTCTTCGCCGAGATCGGGCCGGTGCTCGCTCAGCAGGACGACGGGCTGCACGGCGTGCTGGTCGGGCGTTACAACCTGCTGGCCTGCATGCTGACGGCGCGCGACCTCGACAAGGTCATCGGGCTGCGCGACATCGCGCGCATCTCGGACGTGCTCGACGTCACGCGGCAGCAGTGACCGCAGCATCGACACTGTCGGCCGGCCACGCGACGGATGCCGCCGTGTGGCCGGTCGACGACCTGCTGCGTCGGGTGCTGCGTGCCCTCGACCTGGCACTCACCGTCGTCGAGGCGTTCGGTCACGACGGCTACGAAGACCCCGTCCACCCCGAGCTCGGGTTCGGGCCCGAGAAGGTCGTGGCCGAGGCCGCGATGCTCGCCTACGCGGCGGGTACGTCGACCGACGACCCACGCGTGGCCGCAAGGGTGGCGAGACTGACCTCGGCTCTCGGGCCGCTTGCGCGCTCCGACGAGGCGCTCGCGGATCTGCTCGTGCACCCGTTTCGCGTCACCAAGCGCGTGGTGCCTCACGTGCTGCTGCGCGAGCTCGGCCTGCCGCACGACGCGTTCGACGCTGTCGCGGCACCGCGGTTCGAGCGGCTCTTGCGGTTCTCGTGCGAAGCGCCGCAGCCCGTCATGGCCGAGCGGGCCTGGATCGCCCGGCGCTGGTCCGGCGCCGACGCTGCCTTCGTCGATCCGCACGGCCCGTTCTCGAAGCCGTTCGACCTCGCCGATCACTCCCGCGAGTTCGCCTACGGCCTCACCCACCTGATCTTCTACGTGACCGACTTCGGCCGAGAGCCCGGGGTCGTCCTCGGCAGGCGCGTCGACGAGCTGCTGCGCGATGTCGACGCGCTCGTGCTGCGCTATCTGGATGCCGCCGACTACGACCTCGTGGCAGAACTCCTCACCGCCTGGCCCATGTTGCGGCAGCCGTGGTCGGCGACGGCCCGCTTCGCGTGGCGGGTGCTCACCGCGGCAGAGGATGCCGTCGGCGTGCTGCCCTGCTTCAACCTCGACCTCGATCGTCTCGATGCGCTCGCACCGGCCGAGCAGACCCGGTATGCCCGGGCGATGTCGTACCACACGGCCCTCGTGATGGGCCTGCTGTGCGCCGTCAGCCTGCGGGACGGGGCGACGCCCGTCCGCCGGATCAGCGCGGATGCCGGGAGTGCCGCCGTCGCAGACGAGGTCTTCGCGTTGCTGGCGCCCAACGGTGCGCACTGGCCTGACGAGTTCGCGAAGCTCGACCCCGCCGAACGTGCCGCGCTGGGGCCGGCGCTGGTCAGACTCGGGCTGCTGCGAGCCGTTCGGAACGCCGACGCGCCGTCGATCCAGCGACTCCTGGCGCTCGCGGAGCGTCAGGGCATCGCGCTCGGGCCGGTCGGCGCGATGGCCGTCGACCTCATGGGCGCGCTTTCGGGCGCCGCGCGGTTCGCGGGAGAGCCGTAGCGGCGTCGCGATCCCACGACTGCGCCAATTCGCGGCATCCGCGCCATCGATCGGTGGCGCAGGTGACGGAATGTGGCGCAGTCGTGTGACGTGGCTGGGCTCTCCGCGCGCCTCACGCCGACGCGGCGGCCGCAGCCCGGGCCGCGGCGGGCAGTGCGTCGAGGATGCGCTCGACGGCGCCGTCGTCGTGGGATGCCGAGAGGAACCACGCCTCGAACACCGACGGCGGCAGGGAGACGCCGGCATCGAGCATCGCGCGGAAGAACGGCGGGTAGCGGAACGCGTCCTGCGCCTTCACCTGCGCGTAGTCGCGCGGCGGGTCGGCGCTGAACGCGATCGAGAACAGGTTGCCGGCGCGCTGGATGCTGTGGGCCACGCCCTCGGCGGTCAACGCGGTGGAGGCGGCGTCGGCGACAGTGACGGATGCCGCGTCGATGACGGCGTACGCATCGGTGTTGAGGTGCTGCAGCGTCGCGAGGCCCGCCGCGACGGCGAGCGGATTGCCGCTGAGCGTGCCCGCCTGGTACACCGGGCCGAGCGGGGCGAGCAGGTCCATCAGCTCGGCGCGTCCGCCCAAGGCTGCAAGCGGCAGGCCGCCGCCGACGACCTTGCCGAACGTGAGGATGTCGGGGGTGAACGCCACCGGGTCGATGCCCCACCAGCCGGCGGACGACACGCGGAACCCGGTGAGCACCTCGTCGAGGATCAGCAGCGCACCGTGGGCGTGCACGATATCGGCGAGGGCCGCGTTGAACCCGGCGTCCGGCGGCACGAGCCCCATGTTGGCGGCCGCGGCTTCGACGATGACTGCGGCGATCTCGCCGCCGCGGGCCGCGAAGGTCTCACGCACGGCGTCGAGGTCGTTGTACGGCAGGACGAGCGTCTGCGCGGCGACAGCGGCGGGGACACCGGCGGAACCGGGCATCGCGAGGGTCGCGACCCCGGAGCCGGCCTCGGCCAGCAGCCCGTCAGAGTGGCCGTGGTAGTGGCCGGCGAACTTCACGATAAGGTCGCGACCGGTCGCGCCGCGTGCGAGCCGGAGCGCCGTCATGGTGGCTTCGGTGCCGGTGGAGACGAGTCGGAGCTTCTCAACCGGGCGGGCGCCGTCGCGGTCGAGCCGGGCGCGAATGAGCTCGGCCAGCTGCGTCTCGCCCGGCGTAGAGGCCCCGAACCCGAGGCCGTGGGCCGCTGCCTGCTGCACGGCATCCACGACGGCCGGGTGCGCGTGCCCGAGAATCGCGGGGCCCCACGAGCCGACGAGGTCGACGTATTCGCGACCCTCAACGTCGGTGACGTACGCGCCGCGGGCGGAGGTGAAGAACCGGGGGTCGGCGCCGACCGAGCCGAACGCGCGAACGGGGGAGTTGACGCCGCCGGGCATGGCCTGGCGGGCGCGGGCGAATTCTTCGGCGTTCGTGGTCATCGCAGCCATCCCGCAATCTCGGTCGCCCAGTAGGTCAGCACGGCATCGGCCCCCGCGCGCTTGATGCCGAGCACCGACTCCTCGATCGCCCGGCGGCGGTCGATCCAGCCGTGCGCGGCAGCGGCCTCGATCATCGCGTATTCGCCCGACACCTGGTACGCCCACACCGGCACGGGGGAGGCTGCAGCGGCGTCGGCGAGCACGTCGAGGTAGCTCATCGCAGGCTTGACCATCACGACATCCGCACCCTCGGCGACGTCGAGTTCGATCTCGCGCAGCCCCTCGCGGCGGTTCGCCGGGTCCATCTGGTACGTACGGCGGTCGCCCTCCAGCGAAGACTGCACCGCCTCGCGGAACGGGCCGTAGAACGCCGACGCGTACTTGGCCGCGTAGCCGAGGATCGCGGTGTCGGTGTGGCCCGCCTCCTCCAGCGCGTCGCGCACGGCGGCGACCTGGCCGTCCATCATGCCCGACAGGCCGAGCAGCTCGGAGCCGGCGTCGGCCTGTGCGAGCGCCATGTCGCGGTAGCGCACGAGCGATGCGTCGTTGTCGATGCGGCCGTCGGCGTCGAGCACACCGCAGTGGCCGTGGTCGGTGAACTCATCCAGGCACAGGTCGGTCTGCACGACGAGCGCGCCGCCCGCCTCGGCGACCGCGACCCGGGTCGCGACGTTCAGGATGCCGCCGGGGTCGGTCGCACCCGACCCGGTCGCATCTTTGTGCTCGGGCACCCCGAACAGCATGATGCCGCCGACGCCCGCAGCTGCGGCATCCGTGATCGCCCGCTTGAACGAGTCGAGGGAGTGCTGCACGACGCCCGGCATCGACGAGATCGGCACCGGCTCGCTCGCCCCCTCGCGGATGAACATCGGCAGGATGAGGTCGGCGGGGTGCAGGCGGTGCTCCGCGGTGAGGCGCCGCATGGCGGGGGTGGCGCGCAGGCGCCGGGGACGGTCGATCATGTCAGGCCTCGGTTGTGTTCGGTGCAGTCGTGAGTGCGGCGGCGCCCGCGGCGAGCAGTTCGTCAGCGGCACGCACGGCGAGCTCGGCCGGGGCGTCGCGGTCGGGCCACGCAGCGGCGTGGGATGCCGTGAGCACCGTCGTGCCGTCGTGGCTGTAGACGCGGGCGGAGAGGAACAGCAGCTCATCCTCGATGAGCGCGTGCGCGCCGACCGGTGCCGAGCAGCCCGCCTCCAGTCGGGCGAGCACGCCGCGCTCGGCTTCGGCTGCGGCGCGAGTGGGGGTGTGGTCGATCGCGCGGACGAGGGGCTCCTCGCCGCGGCGCACCTCGATCGCGAGCGCACCCTGCGCCGGGGCGGTGGGCCACGCGTCGAGGTCGAGGTATTCGGTGACCACGTCGGTCTCGCCGAGGCGGCTGAGGCCGGCGGCGGCGAGGATCACGGCATCCAGTTCACCGTCGGCGACGAACGCGAGCCGGGTGCCGACGTTGCCGCGGATGTCGACGACCTCGACGTCAGGACGCTTGGCGCGCAGCTGCGCGGCGCGGCGGGGCGAGCCGGTGCCGACGCGGGCGCCGGGCGGCAGGGTGTCGAGGGTGAGGCCGTCGCGGGCGCAAAGCGCATCGCGTGCGTCTTCGCGGGCGGGAACGGCGGCGACCGAGAACGCCGGATGCGGCGCGGTCGGCAGGTCCTTGAAGGAGTGGACGATGACGTCGACGTCGCCCGCTTCGAGCGCGTCGCGCAGGGCGCCCGTGAACAGCCCCGTGCCGCCGGCCCTCGAGAGGGGCTCGCGGGAGCGGTCGCCGTGCGTCGTGATCGTGATCAGCTCGGTCGCGCGCCCCGTCGCGGCCGTGATCGCGTCAGCGACGTGCCCCGTCTGGGTGAGGGCGAGGGCGCTGCCCCGGGTGCCGATGCGCAGGGGAGCAGAGTGCATGCATCCATCCTCCCCCGGTGCGGGAGCGGCGGCAAACCGGGCGGCGCCTGGCGGGCCGGCGCCGCGGCCCACCGCCGCTCTTCGCGCGCGGCGCCGCCCGCTCGCCTGTCACGTTCGGCGGTCGCGGGGCGTGGATTGTGACAGGTGAGCGGGGCACGGTGCCGCTCAGCTGTCACGATCGCGGGTCGCGGGGCGTGGATTGTGACAGGTGAGCAGAGCACGGTGCCGCTCAGCTGTCACGATCGCGGGTCGCGGGGCGTGGATTGTGACAGGTGAGCAGTCGGCGTTGCGTCAGACGAGCAGGCCCATGACGGTGCGGTGGGCGTGCGCGATGATGCCGGCCAAGCCGGAGCCGGCGACGGTTTCGCCGACCGTGGGGAGGGCGGATGCCGTGGGGAGGGTGGATGCCGGGGCCGGTGCCGGGCGGGTCCACTCGATGCGGGCGAAACCGTCGACCGCGTCGAATCGACCGCCCAGCAACGCTTCGGCGTCGGCGCGCGCCACAGCCTCGAGGCCCGTGGGCTCGACGTCGTACGACAGGCGCACGACGTGCCGGTCACCCGCGGCCTCACGCAGCCACGCCCACTTCGTCGTCGCATGGGTGAGGGCCCGCGCCTGGATGCCGGGGGCCCCGTGCGCGACGAGCAGCCCAGACCCGCGGGGTGCCGCGTCGAGCCACGACGCGTCGACGACGAGCGTCGCGAGCACGATCCGCCGGCCGGGTGCCGCCGGCGCGGCGACCCCGGGCGCGGCGACGATCGCGCGACCGGCCACCGCGGTGGGGTCGTCGACGCGGGATTTGAGACGGATCTCCACACCCGTCTGGCGCGCGTCATCCGCGAGGGCGGTGATGAGTCGGTGCATGCCGCCGCGGATGCCGGCGACGGCCGATCCCGGGGGCGCCGCGGCGCGGACGGCGGCGATGGCGGGGCCGAGGCGGCCGTGCTCGGCGAGGGCGGCGGGCAGCCCGGGGTGCGCGCGCGCGACGGCCAGCTCGTCGGGGTGGAGCGAGTGCACGCCGTGCACGACGGGTGCGACGAGTCGGTCGAGCAGGTCGGCGCCCATGCGCTGCCGCACGAGCTCGCCGAGAGATTCGGGCAGCTCGTCGGTTGCGGGCTCGGCATCCCACGCCGCCGCGCGAGCCGCGGCATCCGCGCCGATCACCGCGATCACGTCGGACGCGAGCGGGTCGACGGGGATGCCGAGCAGACCCGTCGCCGGCAGCTGCACCGCGTCGCCGGCCGCCGGTTGCAGCCAGGCGGGTCCCGGCCGCGGCGCGACGATGTCGTCGCCGAGACCGAGTTCGCCCAGGAGCGCCGCGACCGTCCCGCCACGCACCGCGAAGCTCTCGGCACCGGCATCCAGCACCAGGCCTGCGACCTCGTGGGCGGCGACGGGGCCGCCGAGGCGATCGGTGGCCTCGTGCAGCACGACCGACGCGCCAGCACGGGCGAGCGCCCGCGCCGTCACGAGCCCGGCGACACCGCCGCCGATGACCTCGAAGTCCGCGTGCACTGCGCCCACCACCGCCCCGCTCAGAGCGAGTGAACGAGTTCGACCAGGCGGGTCAGCACCGTCGGATCGGTCTCGGGCGGCACGCCGTGACCGAGGTTCACGATGTGCGCCGGGGCCGTCTTGCCGCGCTCGACGACCTCGCGCGCGTGCGCTTCGAGCACGGACCACGGCGCGAAGAGCAGCGCCGGGTCGATGTTGCCCTGCAACGGCACGCCACCGCCGAGGCGACGCGAGGCCTCATCGAGCGGCAGACGCCAGTCGACGCCCATGACATCGGCGCCGATGCCGTGCATCGTCGGCAGCAGCTCACCGGTGCCGACGCCGAAGTGCACGATCGGCACGCCGAGCGCCTTCGCGTGAGCGATCGCATCGGCCGAGTGCCGCACGACGTGCTCGGTGTAGTCGCGGACGCTGAGTGACCCCGCCCACGAGTCGAACAGCTGCCCGGCCGAAGCGCCCGCCTCGATCTGTGCCGCCAGGAACGCGCCGGTGATGCGGGCGCACCATGCCAGCAGCGCCGCCCAGGTGTCCGGGTCGGAGTGCATGAGCGCGCGGGTGCGCAGCTGCTCCTTCGACGGCCCGCCTTCCACGAGGTAGGAGGCGAGCGTGTACGGGGCGCCGGCGAACCCGATGAGCGGCGTCGCGCCGAGGGATGCGACGGTGAGGGCCACGGCATCCCGCACCGGCTGGAGCGCTGCGGGGTCGAGTTCGGGCAGGGCGGCGACCGCGGCGGCGTCGCGCACCGGCTCGGCGAGCACGGGGCCGCGACCGGGCACGATCGTCACGTCGACACCGGCCTGTCGCACCGGGATCACGATGTCGCTGAAGAACACCGCGGCATCCACGCCGTGCCGACGAACCGGCTGCAGCGTGATCTCGGCCGCCATGTCGGGGGTGAGGCACGCGTCGAGCATGTCGGTACCCATGCGCAGTTCGCGATACTCGGGCAGCGAACGCCCCGCCTGCCGCATGAACCAGACCGGCAGGGTCGCGGGGCGATTGCCGCGCAGTGCCTCCAGAAGGGGGGACCCGGCCACCCTTCCATCACGCAGGGGATGGGAATCGGACAGCGTTGGGGACCCGTTCAGCGACACAGCGTTAACATTAGTTCCGTGCTCCTGTGCCTTTCCGCCAACCACCGGAATGCGGGTCTCGACGTGCTCGAGGCCCTCTCCGTCGGTGCGCCGCAGGCCACACGCACCCTCGTCGACGACGTCGCGTTCGTCTCGGGAGCCGTCGTCCTCGCGACCTGCAACCGCTTCGAGGCCTACCTCGACATCGATGAGCCGCTCACCGGTGGCGCCGCCGTCGCGTCGGAATCGGTTGTGGATGCCATGGCCGCAGCCAGCGGGCTCACCCCTGACGAGCTGCGGACCTCCGTGCACGTGCACGAGGGCGATCGGGTCATCTCACACCTGTTCTCGGTGACGAGCGGGCTCGAATCGATGGCCGTGGGTGAAGACGAGATCTCGGGTCAGGTGCGCCGCGCGCTCGACGACGCCCGCACCGAGGGAACGTCGTCGAGCGACCTCGAGCGCCTGTTCCAGAAGGCGCTGCACACGAGCCGTGGCGTACGCAACCGCACGTCGCTGCGCGGCGCGCACCGCTCGCTCGTGCGGCTCGCGCTCGACCTCGCCTCCAGCCGCATCACCGACTGGTCGAAGGCCCGCGTGCTCGTCGTCGGCACCGGCCGCTACGCCGCCCGCACGGTCGGCGCCGTCCGCGCCCTCGGCGCAGACGACCTGCGCGTGTACTCGCCGTCGGGCCGCGCCGCAGCCTTCGCATCGACGCACGGGCTCGTCGCAGAGCCGTCCTTCGCGGATGCCGCGCATCAAGCCGACGTGGTCATCACCTGCACGACCGATGCCGTCGTCCACGCCGACGCGTTCGCACCCGGCCACCGCGTGCTCGTGATCGACCTGGGGCTGCCCCGCAACGTCGACGCCGAGGTCGGCGCCGTCGACGGGGTCGAACTGCTCGACCTCGAAACCATCAAGTTGCACGAGCCGCTCGCCGAGTTCGACGCGCACGCCCACGCCCGCGCGCTCGTGGGGGATGCGGCATCCGAATACGCCGCCGACATCGCCGCCGGCCCCGCCATCACGGCACTGCGCCGCGAAGTGCACGCCCTGCTCGACGCCGAGATCGCCAGGGCCCGCGCCCGTGGCGCCGGAGACGAGACCGAAGCGGCGCTGCGCCACCTCGCGGGAGTGCTGCTGCACGGCCCCTCCGTCCGCATCCGCGACCTCGCGCTGCAGGGGCGCATCGCCGAGGTCGAACAGGCCATGCGAACCCTGCACGACATCGCCGTGCCGCCGGCCGTGACCCCCGCCGTCACCCGCCCCGACGAGCGCGAACAGTCCGCCTGACCCGGCTCTTGCCAGGGGTGTTCAGGCGCGGCGGAACGTGAAGTAGCCGACGACGACGCCCCGTGTGACGACACCTTCGCCGGTGCCCCACATCTTCTGGGAGGTGGACGCCCCGGTCTGCACGAACGTGTATCCGGTGTGCTCGAGGCGCCAGCCGATCTGCTCAACGTGCGTGAGGAAGTAGCCGACGTGGTCGTCGCTGCCGATGAGGTTCTCGCTCGACCCCCACGATGACTGCGCGCCGCCCAGCCCGCTCACTTCGAACTGCAGGTGCAGCACGGTGTCGCCGCGGTCGAAGGCCTCATGGGCCTGGTGCATCATCCGATCGGCGGCGTCCTGCGCGGGCATCGTGCTCCTCTGACTCGGGACTGTGGCGGTTCAGGCCTGTTCGCGCGCCCGCAGATCCTTGCGGAGGATCTTGCCGGAGGCGGACTTCGGCACCTGGTCGATGAACTCTACCCGGCGCACCTTCTTGTGCGGCGCGACGTTGTCGGCCACGAACGCCATCACCTCGTCGGCGGTCAGCCCCGAATCGGGCACCGCAACGATGAACGCCTTCGGAATCTCCTGCTTCTCGTCGTCGAGGACGCCGATGACCGCGGCATCCATCACCTTCGGGTGCCCCAGCAGCAGCGCTTCGAGCTCAGCCGGAGCGATCTGGTAGCCCTTGTACTTGATGAGCTCCTTGAGTCGGTCGACGATCGTGTACCAGCCGCGTTCGTCGTGCGTCGCGATATCACCGGTGTGCAAGAAGCCGTCGGCGTCGATCGTCTCGGCCGTCGCATCGGGGCGGTTCAGGTAGCCGAGCATCACCTGCGGACCCTTGACCCACAGTTCGCCCGGTGCGGTCACACCGTCGTCGCCGAACTCGGTGATCTCTGCCCCCGTCTCGGTGTCGACGAGCTTGCAGATCGTGTTCGGCAGCGCGACACCGACCGAGCTCACCGGCACGTCGTCCCGCGTGTAGGGCATGGCGTGCGAGACCGGCGAGAGCTCACTCATGCCGTACCCCTGGAACATGCGCGCATGGATGCGGCTCCCCGCCAGCTCCGCCGTCTCGCCGTCGAGGGGTGCCGCGCCCGAGAACACCGAATGCACGGTCGAGATGTCGAACGTGTCGACGATGGGGTGCTTGGCGAGCGCCACCGCGATCGGGGGCGCGATGTAGAGGTACGTGCACGCGAAGGCCTGGATGTTGGTGAGGAACTGCTCCAGATCGAACCGCGGCATCGTGACCAGGCTCGCCCGTTGCCGCAGCGCCAGGTTCAACAGCACCGTCATGCCGTAGATGTGGAAGAACGGCAGCACCGCCAGCACCCGGTCGCTGCCTTTCAGGTCGATGTTCACGCGGCACTGCTCGACGTTCGCGACGAGGTTGCGGTGGTTCAGCATGACGCCCTTCGGGACGCCCGTCGTGCCCGACGAGTACGGCAGGACGGCGACGTGCGTGGCCGGGTCGAAGATCACTTCCGGTGGCGACTGCTGTTCGGTGAGCAGTTCACGCAGGTTCGGGTGTCCCTCGGCGCCGTCGAGCACGATGAGGTGGTCATCGGCGATGCCGACGGATGCCGCGGCCTCCTTGGCCTGGGGGAGCAGCGGGCTCACGGTGATGAGCCAGGTGGCGCCGGCATCCGTCAACTGCTTCGCGATCTCACCCGCCGTGTACAGCGAGTTGATCGTCGTCACGACACCGCCGACGCGCAGGATGCCGTGGAACACCGTCGCGAACGCCGGCACGTTCGGGCACAGCAGCCCGACGACCGTGCCGACCTCGGCGCCGCGCGCGGCAAGTGCCCCCGCGAAGGCGTTCACCTGGGCGCGCAGCGCACCGTAGGTCGTCTCTGCGGCCGTTGCCGGATCGATCAGTGCGACCCGTGTGAGCTCGTCATCGGTGAGCGAGCCGAACAGGAAGTCGTAGATGCCCTGGTTCGGAATCTCGACGTCAGGGAAGGGGCTGGTGAACACGGATCGTCTCCCTCGAAGATCACTCCCCGGCCTCGTCGCCGGGATTCGATCCTCTCACCGGTGGCACTCGGGATCAACCGCCGCGGGACTGGGTTTCGACCCGTGTGATCCGCGCGTCAGACCAGCGCGTGGGCTCCTGCCTGGAGGCGTGCCGCAGCGAGCGCTTCGGCCGCCGCGAGCGGCGTCGTGCCGTCGTGCTCGGCGCGGTCGAAGATCGTGCGGATCGTGTCGCCGATTCCTGCGACGCGCGCGAACACCTCATCGCGCGAACCGAGATGCTTGGCGACCAGGTCGAGGTAGATGACCCCGCCCGCGTTCACGACGAAGTCGGGGGCGTAGAGGATGCCGCGGTCTGCCAGACGCTGCGCCCCGCTGTGGGCGGCGAGCGGGTTGTTGGCCGGGCCGCACACCGCGCGCGCATCGAGCGCGTCGATCGTCTCGTCGTCGAGCACCCCGCCGATGCCGGCGGGCACGAACACCTCTGCGGGCACCGTGTGCTCGGTGCCGGGTGCGACCCACGTCGCGCCGAGCTCGGCGGCCAGGTGCAGTTTGTCGGGATTGACGTCGGTGACCGTGAGCGCGGCACCCTCCGTCGACAGGCGCACGGCGAGGCGGCTGCCGACCTGGCCGAGGCCCGAGATCGTGATGCGACGACCGGCGACGTCGGGGGAGCCGGTCACCCGCTCGAGCGTCGCGCGCAGCGACTCGTAGACGCCGAGGCTCGTCGGGCCGGCAGGCTCGCCCGAACCGCCGACGGTGTCGGGCAGGCCCACGACGTGCTCGGTGCGCTCCGAGACGACGAGCATGTCGCCCGTGGTCGAACCCACGTCTTCCGCCGTGCGGTACAGGCCGCCCATCAGCTCGACCGCGTCACCGAGGTCGAGGAAGGCGGCGCGACGGCGTTCGGCATCGAGCACCGTGCCGGGCGGCAGAGCGATGACGGACTTTCCGCCACCGGCATCCAGTCCCGCGGCCGCGTTCTTCAGCGTCATCGCGGCCGACAGTCGCAGGGCGTCGCCGAGCGCATCGCTCCAGTGCGGGTAGGTCCACAGCCGGGCGCCACCGAGGGCGGAGCCGAGGACGGACGAGTGCAGGGCGACGGTGATGAACAGGCCACTGCGCCGTCCGGTGATCACCTCCACGCGCTCGTGGGTGACATCGGGCAAGGGCAGAGCGTGGGTCATCGCGTTCTCTTTCGGCCGGCCTTGTGGGCGTGCACTCGCGGCCCGCGGCGTTGCGGGTCCATGACCATTGTGCGCCTGATCGCGTCGATTTGCGAGCAGATTCGCTGCGCGATGGCTCGCGAGATTGCGCGAACTGTCGCGAAACGGCCCTCCGGGCGACAGTTTCGGCAATCTCGGCGGCGGGGTGGATGCGGTCAGGCGAGGCCGACGTGCCCGCACGCCGCGCACCTGCGCAGATGCACCCACCAGCCGTCCACCGCGTCGCATTCGGCGCAGCCATCGCCCGAAGGCGGTGCCGTCGTGTCGAATCGTGTGTCCGTCATGTGGTCAGGCTGCCCATCCGGCGGCCACTATGCTCGGGTCCCGACACGGGGTGCCGATGCGTTCGCGCGGCGGCTGAGATCACACCCGTCGAACCTGATCTCGATCATGCGAGCGAAGGGATGTCGCCGATGAGCGTGCACCTGACCACACCGTCCACCCATACAGCCACCCCCGCCGGGCCCCCGGAAGGCCGGTCGCGACGCGCAGTCGCCGCGGCATCCATCGGGACCGTGCTGGAGTGGTACGACTTCTTCCTCTACGGCACCGCGGCAGCCCTCGTCTTTCCGACGCTGTTCTTCACGCGTGAAGAGCCGCTGACGGCGATCCTGCTGTCGTTCGCCGTCTACGCCACCGGCTTCATCGCGCGACCGATCGGCGGACTCGTCTCGGCGCACTTCGGCGACCGCATCGGCCGGCGGCGCACACTGCTCGCGACCCTCTTCGTCATGGGCACAGCGACCGCGCTCATCGGCGTGCTTCCGACCTACGAGCAGATCGGCGTCGCGGCCCCCGTGCTGCTGGTCGTGTTGCGATTCGCACAGGGCGCTGCCGCCGGCGGGGAGTGGAGCGGTGCCGCGCTGCTCGCCCTCGAGAGTGTCGGCACGCGCCGCGCCGTGGCCGGCGCGCTCGTGACGAGCGGACTCTACGTCGGGCTCATCCTGGGCAGTCTCGCGTTCACGATCGTCGCAGCCGCCGTCGGTGACGAGGGCCTGCTCGCGTGGGGATGGCGGCTGCCGTTCCTCGCCGGCGGCGCCCTGGTGCTGCTCGGACTGTACCTGCGCACACGCGTCGCCGAGACCCCCGAGTTCGACCGGGTCGTCGAAGGCGGCGACCGCGAGCGCGCGCCGCTGCGGGCCGCGCTCGTGGCGCCGCGCAACGTGTTCGCCGTGTTCCTCGTCCGGTTCGGCCAGAACGTGAGCTTCTACGTCGTCTCGGTGTTCTGCCTCGGCTACGCGACCACGGTGCTCGGCATGCCGAAGACCGTCACCCTCACGGCGCTTATGGTCGCCGCCGCCGTCGCCGCCGCGCTCTGCCCGGTGTGGGCGCTGCTGATCCGGCGCGCCGCGTGGGTCACCGGGGGAGCGCTCGCAGCGCTCGCAGTGCTCGCGGCACCGCTGTTCGTCGTGCTCGACACCCGTGACGCGACGCTCGTCGTCGCGGTGCTCACGCTCATGATCGGCATCGTCAACGCCGCTGCCGACGGCGTGCAGCCGGCCTGGCTCGCGTCGCTGTTCGACCCCGCGGTGCGTTACTCCGGCATGACGATCGGTCGCGAAGCGGCGGGAATCGTCGGCGGCGGACTCGCGCCGCTCGCGGCCACCGCGATGGTCGCGGCGACCGGCCACTGGTGGCCCGTCGCGACGCTCATGGCACTGGCGGCGCTCGTGGGCGCGGTCGGCGCGGTCATCGCGCGCCCCGTCACCCGCTGACGTCGGCTCAGACCAGCGCGAGCGCGCGGTGCACCGAGGCGACGGCACTCGAGACTTCGCCGGCGGCGGCGGCGGCACGCTTCATCGACCCGCGGCGCACGTCACCGGCGGCGAACACCCGTGGCGTCGACGTCTCGAACGGCAGCGGCTCGCGGCCCACGTGCTGCCAACGTGCGAGGGTCTGCACCTGCACATCGGTGCCGGTGCGGATGAACCCCTCGGCGTCGCGATCGAGCTGCGCGATCCAGTCGGTCGCGGGCTGTGCACCGATGAAGCAGAACAGGCCGCGGGCGTCGACCTCGCCGACTGTGTCGATGCCGACGGATGCCAGTGACCGTTCGCCGCCGAGCGACACGACGTTCAAGGCCATGCGCACCCGGATGCGGGGGTCTTCGGTGAGCCTTCCGACCAGGTATGACGACATCCGCGCGCCGAGATCGTCGCCGCGCACCACGAGGTCGACGGGGCAGTCGTTCGCAGCGAGATACAGCGCCGCCTGCCCGGCGGAGTTGGCACCGCCGACCACGACGACCGGTCGCCGGCGACCTGCCGCAGTTCGAGCGGGGTGGCGGCGTAGTAGATGCCGGCGCGCTCGAACTCGTCCCAGCGATCCAGCTGCAGACGGCGGTACGCGGCGCCCGAGGTGACGATCGCCGACCGTGCGCAGATGATGCGGCCGTCGGCGAGGGTGATGTCGAGGTTGTCGCCGGACTGCTCGAGCGAGACGGCGGCGCACGGTGCGTACACGCGCACGCCGAACTTCAGCGCCTGCAGCGTCGCCTGGCCGATCAGGTCGCCGCCGCCCATCAATTTCAAGGTCATCGCCGCCGTGCTGTTGCGCAGCCCCTCGCGGCGCGCCCACAGGGCGTGCAGCAGCAGGTCGCACAGCTCGTCGTCCTCGTCCATGAGCGCGCGCAGGTCGGCGCGGCTGACGAGGTGCACGAGTCCCGCTTCGGCGACCCGCAGCGACAGGAAGGGACGCTGCCCGTTGAGCGCGCCGAGTTCGCCGATGAAGGTGCGGCGGCCGCCGGTGCCGATGATCTCTTCGTCGATCCACTTCAGCTTCTCGCGCACGACCTCGACGAGCGCTGATTCGACGACGACGAGCGCCGGACCCTCCTGCCCTGCACGCACCAAGAACTCGCCGACTTCGGCGTCGTGCGGCGTCGCGTGCGATCGCAGCTTGTCCCACTGCTCGTCGGTCAACGTGGGATTCATGACGGTGCCGGATTCGTGCATGTTCGACACACTCGTCACCCGACCCGTGCCCGGGATCGGGGCCCGATCTGCCGTGCGCGAACACGGCTTAGGCTGAAGCGGTGACCGCGCCCGAAGACCTCTCGCCCCGCAGCCGACTCGTCCATGATGCGCTTCGCGCCAAGGGCATCGCCGGTGAGATCGTCATGCTGCCCGATGCCGCATCCACCGCCGTGCTGGCCGCGCAGGCCCTCGGCGTCGAGGTCGGCGCGATCGCCAACAGCCTCGTCTTCCAGTGCGACGACGCACCGCTGCTGGTGATGACCAGCGGTGCGCACCGCGTCGACACGGCCGCGCTCGCCGAACGTCTCGGCACCGGTCCGATCCGCCGGGCGACGCCCGAGCAGGTGCGCGATGCGACCGGGCAGGCGATCGGCGGCGTCGCACCCACGGGCCACCCCGCCCCGCTGCGCACGGTCGTCGATGCCGACCTGCGCGCGTTCGACGAGATCTGGGCTGCCGGCGGCACACCGCACACCGTCGTTCCGCTCACGTTCGACGAGCTGGTCGCGCTCACCGGTGCCACCGTCGCCGACGTCGCCTGAGCGCCCCCTCACGCACCCCCGGCGATGCGCGCGCAGGTCACGGCGGCAGCGGCCGACCATGCCTGCGGACGGCACGCGGCCGGATAGGGCGCGGGTGCCGGACGACCGGCTTCACCGGACGCGTCCCCGGCGTAGAGCTCCGGCATCCGATATTCGAACGACTCGGCCGCCTCACGAGACTGTGGCGTGGAGGCGGGGCGGCACTATCGCGCGTACAGGCGACGGGAGAGGGTCGATGCCGCGTCCGTCACCGCGGCGACGAGCACCTGTTCATCGCGATCGGCGTCAGCGGGCCACGTGACGGCGACGGCGGCGGCGGGCCAGCCGGCGTGATCGCGCACGGCAACGCCGACCGATCGCAGGCGCGTTGTGACCTCGCCGTCTTCGGCGGCGTGCCCCGCGGCGCGGACCCGCTGCAGAACGGGTCGTAGCTCCGACAGCCGCCGGGGCCCGCGGCCGGTGCGGTCGGCGAAGGCCCCGGCATCCGGGAACAGCGCCCGCACCTGCGCGGCGGGCAGCAGCGCGAGCATCGCCCGCCCCGTCGCGGTGAGATGCGCGGGCAGCCGCACGCCCACGTCGGTCACGAGGGCGGGCCGGCGCGGCGCCCGCTCCTCGACGATGTACAGCACGTCGCGCCCGGTCATGACGGCCAGGTGCGCGCTCTCACCGACCCGGTCGGCCAGCGCCGCGACGAGCGGTCGACCGATGCGCGCGAGCGGTTCTTGCCGGGCGAACCCGCCGGCGAGTTCGAACGCGGCGGTGCCGAGTCCCCAGCGGCGCTCGGCCTCGAGGTGCACGACGAACCCGTGGGCAGCCATCGCGGCCAGCAGGTGATAAACGGTCGATCGAGGGATGCCGAGGGCATCGGCGATCGTGCGCGCGGCGACAGGGCCGCGCTGGCGCGCGAGGTAGCCGAGCATTCGCAGCGTCTGGTCGGCGGCCGGCACCTGCGGCTTGTCTGGGATCACAGACACATGATGCCATCCACCCTGTGGCGACGCGCACCGCGGGGGAGTGGAATCGGAGCATGCCTCCGATCGAGACCGTCACCGTCGGCGCCCGCCCGCTCACCCCGGCCGAGCTCGTCACCGTCGCCCGCCACGACGCCACCGTCGTCATCGACCCCGCCGCGCTCGCCCGTGTCGCCGAGACCCGCGCCCTCGTCGAGCGCCTCGCCGACGACCCCGAACCGCACTACGGCATCTCGACCGGATTCGGCGCGCTCGCCACGACCTTCATCGCACCGGAGCGTCGCCGGCAGCTGCAGGCGAGCCTCATCCGGTCCCACGCCGCAGGCACCGGTGCTGAGGTCGAGCGCGAGGTCGTGCGATCGATCCAGCTGCTGCGCCTGCAGACCCTCGCGACCGGCCGCACCGGCGTCCGCCCCGTCGTCGTCGAGACATACGCCGCCCTCCTGAACGCCGGCATCGCGCCCATCGTGCGCGAGTACGGATCGCTGGGCTGCTCCGGTGATCTCGCACCGCTCTCGCACATCGCGCTCGCGGCGATGGGCGAAGGCGAGGTGCGCGACGCCGAGGGGCACCTGCGTCCCGCCGCCGATGTGCTCGACGAAGCCGGGATCGTCCCGCTCGTGCTGGAGGAGAAGGAGGGCCTCGCCCTCATCAACGGCACCGACGGCATGCTCGGGATGCTGCTGCTCGCCCTCCACGACCTCGACGTGCTGCTGACGACCGCCGACGTCGCAGCGGCCCTCTCGATCGAGAGCCAGCTCGGCACCGACGCCGTCTTCGCCGCCGACCTCATGGCGCTGCGCCCGCAGCTCGGCCAGGCCGACTCCGCCGCGAACCTCCGCGCCTTCCTCGCCGATTCGCCGGTCGTCGCGAGCCACCGCGACCCCGCCGTGTGCACCCGTGTTCAGGACGCCTACTCACTGCGCTGCTCGCCGCAGGTGCACGGCGCCGCCCGCGACACCATCGACCACGCCCGCACGATCGCGGTGCGAGAGCTGTCGGCCGCCGTCGACAACCCGGTCATCACCCCCGACGGCCGGGTCGAATCCAACGGCAACTTCCACGGCGCGCCGGTCGCGTACGTGCTCGACTTCCTCGCGATCGCCGTCGCCGACGTCGCCTCGATCTCGGAGCGCCGCACCGACCGGGCGCTGGACCGCACCCGCAGCCACGGCCTGCCGCCGTTCCTCGCGGACGAGGTCGGCGTCGACTCGGGTCTCATGATCGCGCAGTACGCCGCAGCCGGCATCGTCTCCGAGCTCAAGCGCCTCGCGGTGCCGGCATCCGTCGACTCGATCCCGTCATCGGCGATGCAGGAGGACCACGTGTCGATGGGCTGGTCGGCCGCCCGCAAGCTGCGCCGCGGCGTCGACGGGCTCGCCCGTGTGCTCGCGATCGAGGTCATCACCGGATGCCGCGCCCTCGACCTGCGCGCCCCCCTGCAGCCCGGCCCCGCCACCGGCGCCGTCCGCGACCTGCTGCGCACCGTCGTCGCGGGCCCCGGCCCCGACCGATTCGTCTCGCCCGACCTGGAGACGGCAACCGACCTGGTGCTGTCGGGCGCTATCGCCGCGGCCGCGGTGGCTGCGGCATCCACTTCTTCGGAGATTCACGCAACTTCGGAGGCCACGCCGTGAATCCGTCCGACGCTGTACAGATCACCGAAGAACGAACGGCGACGCCAAGGGAGGCAGCCATGACCACGACCCGCACCGTCCGCGCGCCGCGCGGACCCGAGCGCACGGCGAAGAGCTGGGGTGCCGAGGCCGCCAAGCGGATGCTGATGAACAACCTCGACCCCGAGGTCGCCGAGCACCCCGAAGACCTCGTCGTCTACGGCGGCACCGGCCGCGCCGCCCGCAGCTGGGAGGCGTACGACGCGATCATCCGCACCCTCGACGAGCTCGAGCCCGATGAGACGCTGCTCGTGCAGTCCGGCAAGCCGGTCGGCGTGTTCCGCACGCACGAGTGGGCGCCGCGCGTGCTCATCGCCAACTCGAACCTCGTCGGCGACTGGGCGACGTGGCCCGAGTTCCGGCGCCTCGAATCGCTCGGCCTCACGATGTACGGCCAGATGACCGCCGGGTCGTGGATCTACATCGGCACGCAGGGCATTCTGCAGGGCACCTACGAGACCTTCGCCGCCGTCGCCCGCTCGCTCGGCCGCGACTCGCTCGCCGGCACACTGACCCTCACCGCCGGCTGCGGCGGGATGGGCGGCGCGCAGCCACTCGCGGTCAAGCTCAACGACGGCGCCGTGCTCATCGTCGACGTCGACGAATCGCGCCTGGCCCGCCGCGTCGCGCACGGGTATCTCGACGAGTACACGACCGACCTGGATGCCGCGGTCACCCGCGTCAGCGCTGCCCGCGACGCCGGCGAGGCGCTCTCGGTGGGGGTCGTCGGCAACGCCGCCGAGGTGTTCCCCGAACTGCTGCGCCGGCAGGCATCCGGTGACGTGCAGATCGACATCGTCACGGACCAGACCAGCGCCCACGACCCGCTCGCATACCTGCCGGTGGGCGTCGCGTTCGACGACTGGAAGGCCGACGCCGAGCGCGACGCGGAGGATTTCACCCGCCGCGCCCGCGAGGCGATGGCCGAGCACGTCGAGGCGATGGTCGGGTTCCAGGATGCCGGGGCTGCCGTCTTCGACTACGGCAACTCGATCCGCGCCGAGGCGAAGCTCGGCGGCTTCGAGAACGCGTTCGCCTTTCCGGGGTTCGTGCCCGCCTACATCCGGCCGCAGTTCGCCGAAGGCCGCGGCCCGTTTCGCTGGGTGGCGCTGTCGGGTGATCCCGAGGACATCGCCAAGACCGACCGCGCCGTGGCAGAGCTCTTCCCCGACAACGCCGGGCTCGTCCGGTGGCTCGAGAAGGCGGGGGAGACCGTGCACTTCGAGGGACTCCCTGCCCGCATCTGCTGGCTCGGGTACCAGGAGCGGCACCTCGCCGGGCTGAAGTTCAACGAGATGGTCGCGTCGGGCGAGTTGAAGGGTCCGGTCGTCATCGGCCGCGATCACCTCGACGCCGGTTCGGTGGCGTCCCCGTACCGCGAGACCGAGGCGATGGCCGACGGATCAGATGCGATCGCCGACTGGCCGCTGCTGAACGCGCTGCTGAACACGGCATCCGGCGCATCGTGGGTCTCGATCCACCACGGCGGCGGGGTCGGCATCGGCCGCTCGATCCACGCCGGCCAAGTCACCGTCGCCGACGGCACGGAGTTGGCCGCCGAGAAGCTCGCGCGGGTGCTCGTCAACGACCCCGGCACCGGCGTCATGCGGCACGTGGATGCCGGCTACGACCGCGCCCGCGAAGTCGCCGCCGAGCGCGGCCTCAACGTGCCGATGGCGGAGACCCAGTGACCGCGACGCTGCTGACGAACATCGGCGAGCTGACGACGAACGTCGCCGCCGACGGCGACCCGTGCGGCACGCTGCACGACGCGGCGCTGCTGATGGAGGACGGCCGCGTCGCGTGGGTCGGCCCGGCGAGCGAGGCGGGGGACGTTTCGTCTCGCTTCGCTCGCTCAACGACCGGTGGGGTCACCTCGGTCGTTGAGCGAGGAGCGCAGCGACGAGACGAAACGCCGCTCGAGGTCGTCGACGTCGGCGGTCGAGCGGTCATCCCGGGGTTCGTCGACAGCCACACGCACCTCGTGTTCGGGGGCGACCGGGCCGACGAGTTCGAGTCGCGGATGGCCGGCATCCCGTATGTCGCCGGCGGCATACGACGCACCGTGGCGGCGACACGGGCCGCGTCCGACGACGAGCTGCGTGCCAGGCTGCTCGGCTTCGTGGCCGAACTCCACGCGCAGGGCACCACGACGTTCGAGGTGAAGACGGGCTATGACCTCACCGTCGAGGGGGAGGCGCGACTCGCCCGACTCGCCCGCGAGGTGACAGACGAGGTCACCTTCCTCGGCGCGCACGTCGTTCCGGCCGAGTACGCCGACGACCGCGACGGCTACGTCGACCTCGTCACCGGTCCCATGCTCGAGGCCGTGAAGCCGTACGCGAAGTGGTTCGACGTGTTCTGCGAGACGGGTGCGTTCACCCCCGCCGAGACCCACCGCATCCTGCTCGCGGGCATCGGCGCCGACCTCCTGCCGCGCCTGCACGCGAACCAGCTCGGCTACGGCGAGGGGGTCGCGATCGGCGTCGAATACGGGGTGTGGTCGGTCGACCACTGCACCTACCTGTCCGACGACGACGTCGCAGCGCTCGCGGGCTCCGACACGGTCGCGACACTGCTGCCGGGGGTCGAGTTCTCGACGAAGCACCCGTACCCCTCCGCGCGTCGCCTCATCGATGCCGGTGTGACGGTGGCGCTCGCGAGCGACTGCAACCCCGGCACCAGCTTCACGAGCTCGATGCCGCTCATGATCGCCCTCGCCGTGCGCGAGATGGGGATGACGCCCGGCGAAGCGGTCTGGGCTGCGACCGCCGGCGGCGCGAGGGCACTCAACCGCACCGACGTCGGCCAGCTCGGCGTCGGCGCGCGGGCGGACCTCGTCGTGCTCGATGCCCCGACGCGCGTGCACCTGGCCTACCGGCCCGGCGTGCCGCTCGTGCGCGACGTCTTCAAAGACGGCGCGCCGGTCTGACGCCGCGCGGCCACCTCACCGCGGCGAGTCGAAGCTCCACTCGTCGGGGTCGATCGCTGACGCGACGTCCCAGTCGTCACTCGTCCACGTGAATGTCGCGACGGCGCACGTCGGCATGTGGCCGATGCCGCCACCCGACAGCCGTTCGGCGAGCACCGTCATCCCGGGATCGTGCGCGACGACGGCGACGGCGTCCGCACCGGATGCCGCGGCTGCCGCGAGCAGTGTGCGCTCCGGGGCGCCGTACAACTGCTCGTCGAGCACCGGGTCAAGGCCGAACGCGTCGCCGAAGTAGCCCGCAGTGGTGCGGGCGCGCACTGCGGTCGAGGCGAGGATCGCATCGAGGCGAAGGCCCGTCCCGTGCAGGCGTGCTGCCATCACGGGGGCATCTCGAAGCCCACGCTCGTTCAGCGGCCGGTCGTGGTCGTCGAGCCCGGGGTCGCCCCAGTCGCTCTTGGCGTGGCGAATCAGCACGAGCGTGGTCACACGGTCTCCTTTCGGGCGCCGAGGCCCGCCAGCAGGTCGAGCACGCAGAGCGCGGCGAGCCGCACCGTACGTCCGTCGGGCACATCGGCGGTCGCGTCGACCTCGACGATGTCTGCCCCGACCACGCGCGCATCTGCCGCGGCTCGGCGCACCAGGTCGCGCAGTTCCCACGCCTGCAGACCGCCGGGCACCGATGCAGGGCAGCCCGGCGCGACCGACCGGTCGCACACGTCCACGTCGATGTCGAGATGAACGCGCGAACCGGCAACGTCGAGCGCTTCGGCCATGACGTCGGCGGTCCCGCGGCGTCGCACCTCGTCGAGTCCGATGACGCGGATGCCGTAGTCCGCCGCGCGGCGAGCGTAGGCCGCTGAGTTCGCGAAGTCCGCAATGCCGATCTGCACGATGCGTGCCGGGTCGAGGCCCTCCTCGATCAGGCGGCGGACGGGGGAGCCGTTGGATGCGCCGTCACGCAGATCGAAGTGCGCGTCGAGGGTGATCAGTCCCGTCGCGCCGAGCCCTTGCGCCGTCGCGAAGGTGATCGAGTTGTCGCCGCCGAGCGCGATCAGCAGACCGGCATCCAGCGCACCCACCCGCTCGCGCACTCGCGCCTCGCCGGCGTGCCCATCGGGATCGGCGACATCGCCGGCGTCGGCGATCGTCAGAACCTCGTTCAGGTCGACCGGCGGCGGGCCCATGACGGTGGGGCTGTAGCGGCGCAGCGCCTCGCGCACGGCGCCGGGGGTCGCGTGTGCACCGGTGGGCGACAGCGACGTGCGGAACGCCGGGATGCCGAGGATCACGGCATCCGCCCGCCCCGAAGGGCGGGGCCAATCGCCGGCGCGCGGCCAGAGCGGATCGACACTGAGTGCAGGACGGATGCTGTTCATCAGCCGAGATACACCCATGCTTCGCGGCCGCTGGCGAGCGTGACCCGCTCGCGGTGGAACAGCGACATCTCGAACTCGTCGGCGGCGTCGACCTCGTCGTCGGTGAGGTGCAGCACGCGGCCGGTCACCTTGTCGCGGGCTGTGCCGGTGCGGCGCAGCATCGGATGCACGGTCATGCCGGTGCGGTCGCTGAAGCGTGTGTCGCGGATCTCGACGTAGTCGGCGGTGTAGCCGGGGAGCACGTCGGGCTCGGTCTGAACGACGCGCCCGAACGTGTCGAGCTGGAGCTCGGGCTGCTGGAGCGCTCCGTAGCTGAACAGCAGTGCACCCTGCCCGGTCTCCATGGGTCCAGGCTACCCGGGAGCAGGTCCGCAGACGAGGGCGATCAGCCCAGGAATGCGTGTGCGATCGTGAAGATCACCAGGCCCGCCAGGGCGCCCACGATGGTGCCGTTGAGGCGGATGTACTGCAGGTCGCGGCCCACCATGAGCTCGATCTTCTCGGTGGTCTCGGCCGGGTCCCACTTCTCGACGGTGTCGGTGATGATCGAGGCGAGGTCGTGGCGGTAGCGGTCGACGAGGAAGACGGCGGCGTCGGTGATCCTGTCATCCACGCGCCGCTGGAGCGCCTCGTCGGTGGCGAGGCGCTCGCCGATCTCACCGAGCGCAGCGGCCGCGCGGCGACGCAGACCGCTCTCGGGGTCGGCGAGCGAGGCGAGCAGGCCGTTCTTCGCCGTGTTCCACGCCTCCGCGGCGAGTTCCCGCACGCGCGGACTGTCGAACACGGCGCTCTTGGCGTCTTCGAGACGCCCGATCGTCGCCGGGTCGTGCTGCAGATTGTCGGCCAAGCGCGCCAGGTACCCGTCGACGGCTCGCCGAGCCGGGTGGTCCGGGTCGGCCTGCACGGCCGCCGTGAACTTGACGGCCTCGTGATAGACCGTGTCGTCGACGAGCCGCATCGCGACCGACGGCACCCACGAGGGCAGACGGCGCGAGACGAGCCCCGTGAACGCCTCACGGTTCGCGGCGAGCCACGTCGCGATGCTGTCGACACCGAGGTCGACAGCGCCGCGGTGCGCGTCGGCGGTGACCACCCGGTCCAGCCAGCCACCCAGTGTCGGGCCCCACTCCGGGCTCAGCAGGTGCTCGCGGGCGAGGTCGCTGATGAGGTCTTGCACCTCGTCGTCGCTGAGCGCGGTGAGGATGCCCGAAGCGACCGTCGCGCCCTCGGCGGCGATCTTCTCGGCGTTGCCGGGCTCGCGCAGCCACTCGCCGGCCTTCGCCGCAATGCGTGTGGATTCGAGCTTCGCGCGCACGACATCGGAGGCGAGGAAGTTCGTCTCGACGAATTCACCGAGGCTCCGGCCGATCTCGTCCTTGCGGCGGGGAATGATCGCGGTGTGCGGAATCGGAATCCCGAGTGGATGCCGGAACAATGCGGTGACCGCGAACCAGTCCGCCAGTGCACCGACCATGCCGCCCTCAGCCGCGGCCCGCACATACGCCCACGCGGGCATCGTCTGCTGCAGCGCGAACGCGATCACGAACAGGATCGCCATCGCCGCGAGTGCGCCCAGCGCGACGCCCTTCATCACCCGCAGGCCACGTCGACGCTCCTGGTCGGCGGGACTCAGCAGGTGCGGCGGGGTGCTCGGCATCCCGACATCCTCGCACGCGGGTTATCCTTTCCGCGTGATCGACGACATCCGCAAGCGCGCCCTGCACCGAACGAGCATCATCGAGGGTCAGGTGCGGGGGCTGGCGAAGATGATCGAGAACGAGGACTACTGCATGGACATCATCGCCCAGTCCCGGGCTGTGCAGAAGGCGCTCGCCTCGCTTGACAAACTGCTCGTCGAGAACCACCTGCGCACCCACGTCGCCCACATGTTCGAAGCGGGCGGCGAGCAGCGGGAGCAAGCCGTCGCCGAACTGTTGAAGGCGTACGACTTCGACGCGCGCTGAACCCATGAGCGACAGTCCTGCCCTCGGCGCCCGCGCCGAACTCGCAGCCCTCGCCGTGCGGGTACGCCGCGGGGGAGCGGCCCTGCCCGAACTCGCAGCGCTTCCCACGGCAGAGGATCCGCGTGCGGCCGCGGTGCTGATCCTGTTCGGTGTGCTCGACGACCTGCCTGCAGGTCGCGACGCGGACGATCCCGCCGTCTCGCGCGACCTCGACGTGCTGCTGCTCGCGCGCGCCGAGTCGCTGCGCTCGCATCCGGGACAGGTCGCCTTTCCGGGCGGACGCGTCGACCCGAGCGATCGTGACCCGGTCGCGGCAGCGCTCCGTGAGGCGACCGAGGAGACCGGCCTGGATGCCGGCGGTGTCGAGGTGCTCGGCGCGCTCGAAGACGTGCCGCTTGCCTACTCCGGTCACCTGGTCACGCCGGTGCTCGCGTGGTGGCGGCATCCGTCGGCGGTGCGCGTCGTCGACGAGGCCGAGTCCTCGGCCGTGTTCCGCGCTCCGGTGGCCGACTTGCTGAACCCCGAAAATCGCGGCGTGACGGTCATCCGACGAGACGGTCAGGAGTGGCGTGGGCCTGCGTTCCTGCTGCCGGCACGGGGCGCCGAACCCGAGCACCTGGTGTGGGGGTTCACGGGCATGCTGCTCGACGGCCTGTTCACGCGCCTCGGCTGGACCGAGCCGTGGGATGCCGACCGCGAGATCCCGCTGCCGCCCGGCGTCGGCACCTCAGCCGACGACACCGGCACCTGACCGAGCCGCTCAGGGGAGTGGGCCGAGCCAAGCGGTCGCGACCGTGCTGTGCGCCGACTCCGGGTCGGAGGGGTGGAACATGCCGGCCAGCACGTCGCGGTACAAACGGCTGAGCTCGCTGCGGGTGAAGTACGACGACCCGCCCGCGACGAGCATCGCGTCGTCGACGACCCGCTTGGCGGTGGTGACGGCGCGGTGCTTGAGCCCGCTGAGCTTCGCGAACCACTGGCCGCCATGGTCGACGAGACCATCCACGTCGCCGGCGATCGCGTCGATCTGCGGCGGCAGCGCGTCGTAGGCGAGCGCCATGTCGGCGATGCGCCAGCGGATGTCGGGGTCTTCGCTGTACGGGGATCCGGTCTTCTTCGACGTGCGGGTTTTGACAGTCGCCACGGCGACCTCGAGCGCCCGCCGCGCGATGCCGGTGTAGACGGATGCCAGGAGCACCTCGAAGACGCTGAAAATGCCGAACACGAGCGGGTCGGGATTCGGGCCTGGTGCAATGCGGCGCACGACCCGGTCAGCGGGGGCGACAGCGCCGTGCAGTTCTGTCGTGCGCGATTGGGTGCCGCGCATGCCGAGGGTGTCCCAATCGTCGCGGGTGACGACGGCATCGGTGCGGGGAACGAACGCGTAGACCATCTTCGGGCTGTCGGGGCTCGTGGTGTCGAGGCCGTGCAGGCCGAGTTGGGTCCACACGGGTGCGAGCGATGTGAAGATCTTCGTTCCCGTGAACGCATAGCCGCCGTCGGACTGCGGGACGGCATCCGTGTCGCTGCCGAAGAGGACGAGGTCGTTGCCCGCCTCGCTGATGCCGAACGCGAACACCTCGCCCGACGCTGCGCCTTCCTGCACGAAGCGGAGGTCATCGATGCCGCGGTCCTCGAGCACCTTGGCGACGCCGGTCCACACCAGGTGCATGTTGACCGCGAGGGCGGTCGCGGGGGCGGCGCCGGCCAGTCGCTGCTGCAGCACCGCCGCTTCACGCAGGCCGAGGCCCGCACCGCCGCGCGCGGTCGGAACGAGGATTGAGAGATACCCCGCGGCGCGCAGGTCGGCGAGGTCCTCCTCGGGAAAGACGTTGTCGCGGTCGACGGCGGCAGCCCGACCGCGGATGCGCTCGAGCAGGTCGTCTGGCAGGTGGTCGGTCGGGGAGAAGGTGCTCACGCTCTCCATCTTCGTCCCATCTGCGGCGGTCAGGGTCGCCGGTCTGCCTCCGACGCCCAGCGTTCGGCGGTGTCGATGAGCACGTCCCATGAGGCGTCGAGGTCGGCGCCGGGCGGATAGCGGTCGGCGATCTCGAGCACGATCAGCCCGTGCGCCCACGCCCACAGGGCGCGGGATCGTGGGTGGTGGTCGACGTCTTCGCCGAGCAGACGCAACAGCGGCAACATCGCCGCAACTTCATCCTCGGCGACCGATAGTCGTTCCCGGTCGAGAGGTCGGGCCGTCATGAGGCGGTACCGCTGGGGCTTGGTCGCGGCGTACGCCCGGTACACCTGCGCGAACCCGCGCGCACCGTCCGCATGTGCGAGCGCCGCGCCGAACTCGCGGAACGCTTCCGCGATGAGCGCCGCCTCGACATCGGCGATCCCGTCGAAGTGCTTGTAGAGGCTCGGCGGCTTGATGCCCGCCGCCCGTGCGAGTTCGCCGACGCCGAACCGTTCGAGTCCGACGGCTTCGAGCACGTCGCCGGCGAGGGTCGTGAGTGCGATTCGGCGGTCGGTCGCAGTCATCGCGCCACCGACCCGGCCGCTGCGCGGTGGGCCGAGCGGATGCTGCCGTCGGGCTCGCGAGGCCCGTAGCCGGCGACGCGGTCGATCGCGATGTGGAGCAGCCACGCGCACCCCGCGACGAAGGCGAGCGCCGAGAACACGATGCCGACCAGCATCGTCACAACGGGCAACCACGGATTGTGGAGCAGGTTGTAGAACGCGACACGGCTCGGGCGCAGTCGACCGGGGCGACCCGGGTCGAACGCGCCGATCAGTGCGACGTCGGGAAGGATCGCGGCGGCGAGGATGGTGCCGCCGAACAGCCAGCCGTGCTTGACCGACTCGAAGATCGCGAACCCGAGGAGGGCGAGCGCGAGGAGCGACCAGAGTACGCGAGGAATCGTCATACGGCTAATAGTATTAGCCCGCCTCTCGACCGTCAAGGCGGGGGAGGAGCAGGATGGATGCATGATCTCGACCGACCTCGCCCTGCGGCTACGTGCGGCAGGACTCGTGTGGCGACCGGCATCCGGCGATCGCTTCCAACTCGACGAACCCGAATTCGAAGCCGACGTCTTCACCGTGAGTGAGATGACGATCGAGCCGAAGGCGTACCCGACCGGCGCGATCCTCGCGTTCAACGGAACCACCGAATGGGCCCTCGACTCGGTCGCGCTCGAAGACACGCTGTGGCTGCCGAGGGAGGATCAGCTGCGCGACATGCTGCGCGGCGCCTTCCGCGCACTGCGGCGACTGCCCGACACCCACGTCGTCGAGATCGAGCTCGACGGAGCGTCGCTGGGGTTCGAGCATCCGCTGCCGGAAGATGCGTACGCGCTCGCCGTGCTCGCGATGCTGACCCGCATCGCCTGAAGGCTCAGGCCAGGGCGTCGCGCACGTGGCGCATGGTGTCTTCGGGGCGATCGCGGTGCGGTGAGTGCCCGGCGCCGAGCACGGTCGAGACGGTCACGACCCTGTTCGCGCGCACCTCGTCGGCAAGGCTCGGACGGAAGATCGAATACACCGCGGGGTCGCTCGCGATGACATGCGTGGGCACCGTCAGACGGGATGCCGCGGCCCGGACGTCCCACGGCTGGTTCTGTGCACTGGTCTGCTCGACCGCCCACCGGCTCGCCTGCTGCGCCGACAGCGCCTTCAACTCGATGTCGTGCGGGTGCCAGTCGGGATGTTCGGCGCGCACGGCATCCTGCGATGGATCGGCGAACGAACGCTCCTGGCTGTTGCGCACGACATTGCGGTCGCGACCCTTCAGATGGATCGCCGGGTCGATGAGGATGAGCCGGCGCGTCCACGCCGGCGTGCTCGCACTCGCGACGGTCGCCGCCGCACCGCCCAGGGAGTGCGCGATCACGAGATCCCACGGCTCGTCATCGGCCGGAGCCGTGTGCACGAGGTCGGTCGCGTAGGCGTCGATCGTGTAGTCGAGGGTGCGGGGGGCCGTGCCGTGGCCGCGGAGGTCGACGGCATCCGCCCGCCAGCCGGCTCCTGCGAGCTCGACGCCGTACCGCCACATGAGCGCACCGTTCGAGCCGAGCCCGTGCACCAGCAGTGCGTGACGGGTGGCGTGCGGTGAACCCCAGGACAGGCGCGGGAGCGTGACGGGTGCGACCATGCTGTCAGCCTACGAGGCCACCCAGTCGCCGCCGAAACCACACGATTTCGCCGAGCCCACACGATCTTGCGCGCGGAACCGTGTGGGTTCGTGCAAGGTGTGAGGGTTCGCGAGAGGTCCGAAGCATCCGGGTCAGGTGATGACGGGCACCGGTTCGGTGTCGGGGATGGGACTCACGTCGCGGCCGCGGAGGTCGGGGAACCCGCGCACGCAGGTCACGGCGACGATCACGCCGACGACGGCGAACGCGGCGCCCGCGATGAAGGCGCCGACCGGCCCGACACCGTCGATGAGGAATCCCGCGACCGCAGACCCCGCCGCCGCGCCGATGAGCTGACCGGTGCCGATCCAGCCGTACGCCTCGGCCGTCTCGCTGAACTTCACGCTCGCCGACGTCATCGCGAACATGACCGCGAGGGCGGGGGCGATGCCGACGCCCGCGATGAACAGGGAGGCGCCCAGCCACCACACCGTGAGCGAGATCATCGTGAGGCTGAGGCCGACCGCGACGATCGCGAGGCGACGCGCCATCGCCCAGCGCCCGATGGGGATGTGCCCGAAGGCAAGGCCGCCGGCGAGGCTGCCGACGGAGAAGACCGCGAGCACGAGCCCCGCCTCGAGCCCGTCATGGCCGAACGCCGCGACGACGCCCGCCTCGACCGCCGCGCACGCGCCGATCAGGAGGAAGCCGACGATCGTGGCCAGCAGCACGACGGGCTTGGCGAGCACCTTGCCGAACGCGCGGCGGCTGCGCGGGATGCGCACTCGACCGACCTCGGGGGAGAGGATGAACCACGCGCCGCCCCCGGCCAGGATGACGGCGATCAGCAGCAGCGCGGGCACCGTGCCCGCCTGCGTCGCGACGAGCGTGATCACGACGGGCGCGAGAATCCAGATGATCTCTTGCAGACTGGCATCCAGCGAGAACAGCGGTGTGAGCTGGCGCGAGGTCACGAGCTTCGGATAGATCGTGCGCACCGCGGACTGCACGGGCGGTGTCGAGGTGCCGGCGATGAGGCCGAACACGATGTAGCCGGGCAGTTCCATCGGAAGCAGCGCGAGTGCGAGGATCGCGGCGACGCACACGGCCGAGGTGAGGGTGAGTACGCGGCGGATGCCCCATACGCCCATCCAGCGGCTCGTCACCGGCCCCGAGACCGCCTGGCCGATGGATGCCGCCGCAAGCACGAGGCCGGCAGCCCCGTACGAACCGGTGACCTGTTCGACGTGCAGCAGGATCGCGAGGCTCGTCATGCCGTTGGGGAATCGCGCCGTCAACTGTGCCGCGATGATGCGCGCCACGCCCGGTGCGCGCAGCAGCTCCCGATATCCCGCCACGACTCCAACGGTAGTCCTCGGACGGGGCGAGTCCGTGCGGACGGAGAGGTGTGATCCGCGACACGCCGACGACACGCCGAAGCGCGATTTCCACAGGCCGGCGGATGTCGGAGCCCCCTCGTAGCGTCCAATCTGTGGACAGGTCGAGAGGCGCTCGACGAAAAGGCCCGGATTCAGGCCCTTTCCAGGTTCGCGACGGCGTGCCGAGGCTGTGGATGAATCGGTGGACAACCTGTGTTGAACATGGGGAAAGCGGGGGAAAACTACAGTGATGTAACTACTATCCCTTGTGGTGCACCCCAATGTCCGTACCCATATGTAGTATTGGACTCCCGGCGGGCACCTGCCGGACATGAACAAGATTTCGAGGGGAGAAACGGGTCGACATGGCGATCACCGTCTACACGAAGCCGTCTTGCGTGCAGTGCAACGCGACGTACCGGGCACTGGACTCGAAGGGCATCGATTACGAGATTCTCGACCTGTCGGAGGACCCGGCTGCGCTCGAGCACGTGAAGAGCCTGGGCTACCTCCAGGCCCCGGTCGTCGTCACCGACGAAGACCACTGGTCGGGCTTCCGTCCCGACAAGATCGACGAGCTGGCTTCGCGCCTGTAAGCCGCGGCGGCGCAGACATGCTCACCGCAACGCACGCGCCGCTGCTCGTCTACTTCTCGAGCGTCTCCGGAAACACGGCGCGTTTCATCGAGAAGCTCGGGATGCCGTCCGTCCGCATCCCTCTGCATGCCACCGACCCGGCCGTGGTGGTCGACGAGCCGTTCGTGCTCGTGACCCCCACGTACGGCGGCGGCCAGGGCAGAGGAGAAGAGAAGGGCGCCGTCCCGAAGCAGGTGATCAGGTTCCTCAACGACGAGCGAAACCGCACGCATCTGCGCGGAGTGA
The DNA here is from genome assembly GCF_057707225.1 of Microbacterium sp. bgisy189. Classification (NCBI taxonomy): domain Bacteria; kingdom Bacillati; phylum Actinomycetota; class Actinomycetes; order Micrococcales; family Microbacteriaceae; genus Microbacterium; species Microbacterium sp. bgisy189. The sequence continues at coordinate 431,259 of NZ_JBYIPT010000001.1, forward strand.
TCTCCGCGGGCAACACCAACTTCGGCGAGCACTTCTGTCTCGCCGGCGACATCATCAGCCGCAAGTGCGATGTGCCCCACTTGTACCGGCTTGAACTTTTCGGCACACCCGACGACGTCGCCGCTGTGAGCGACGGATTGGAACGATGGTGGAAGCGACAGTGACCGACATGGCCTTCAAGAGCGAGGCGCGTTTCGAGGGCATGGACTACCACGCCCTCAACGCGATGCTCAACCTGTACGGCGAGGACGGCAAGATCCAGTTCGACGCCGACAAGCGTGCCGCGCGGGAGTACTTCCTGCAGCACGTGAACCAGAACACCGTGTTCTTCCACTCGCTCAAGGAGCGCCTCGACTACCTCGTCGACAAGGAGTACTACGAGGGCGCCGTCATCGAGAAGTACCCGTTCAAGTTCATCCAGAAGCTCAACGACTTCGCCTATTCGAAGAAGTTCCGTTTCGAGACCTTCCTCGGCGCGTTCAAGTACTACACGAGCTACACGCTGAAGACGTTCGACGGCAAGCGCTACCTCGAGCGCTTCGAGGACCGCGTCGTGATGACGGCCCTGGGCCTCGCCGACGGCAACCAGGACCTCGCGATGGAGCTCGTCGACGAGATCATCGCCGGCCGCTTCCAGCCCGCGACGCCGACCTTCCTCAACACCGGCAAGGCCCAGCGCGGCGAGCTCGTCAGCTGCTTCCTGCTGCGCATCGAAGACAACATGGAGTCGATCGCCCGCGGCATCAACTCCGCCCTGCAGCTGTCCAAGCGCGGCGGCGGCGTCGCCCTGCTGCTGAGCAACATCCGCGAGTCGGGTGCGCCGATCAAGCAGATCGAGAACCAGTCCTCGGGCATCATCCCCGTCATGAAGCTGCTCGAAGACAGCTTCAGCTACGCCAACCAGCTCGGGGCCCGCCAGGGCGCCGGTGCCGTCTACCTCAACGCGCACCACCCCGACATCATGCGGTTCCTGGACACCAAGCGTGAGAACGCCGACGAGAAGATCCGCATCAAGACGCTCTCGCTCGGTGTCGTCGTGCCCGACATCACCTTCGAGCTCGCCAAGAATGACGAGGACATGTACCTGTTCTCGCCGTACGACGTCGAGAAGGTCTACGGCGTGCCCTTCGGCGACGTCTCGGTCACCGAGAAGTACCGCGAGATGGTCGACGACGCGCGCATCAAGAAGACGAAGATCAACGCGCGCGAGTTCTTCCAGACCCTCGCCGAGATCCAGTTCGAGTCGGGCTACCCGTACATCATGTTCGAAGACACGGTGAACAAGGCCAACCCGATCAAGGGTCGGATCAACATGTCGAACCTGTGCTCGGAGATCCTGCAGGTCAACACGCCGACGACGTACAACGAAGACCTCTCGTACGACCAGATCGGCAAGGACATCTCCTGCAACCTGGGCTCGATGAACATCGCCCTGGCGATGGACGGCCGCGACCTCGGCAAGACCGTCGAGACCAGCATCAGGGCGCTGACCGCGGTGAGCGACCAGAGTCACATCCGCTCGGTCCGCTCCATCGAGGACGGCAACGACCGCTCGCACGCGATCGGCCTCGGGCAGATGAACCTGCACGGCTACCTCGCCCGCGAGCACGTGCATTACGGCTCGGAAGAGGGCCTGGACTTCACGAACATCTACTTCTACACGGTCCTGTTCCACGCGCTGCGCGCGTCGAACGCGATCGCGATCGAGCGCGGCACGACCTTCGACGGGTTCGCCGACTCGACGTACGCGTCGGGAGAGTTCTTCGACAAGTACATCGAGCAGTCGTGGGAGCCGCAGACCGAGAAGGTCAAGGAGTTGTTCGCCGGCATCCACATCCCCACGCAGGAGGACTGGACGGCGCTGAAGGCCAGCATCCAGGAGCACGGCATCTACAACCAGAACCTGCAGGCGGTGCCGCCGACCGGTTCGATCTCGTACATCAACAACTCGACGAGCTCGATCCACCCGATCGCGTCGAAGATCGAGATCCGCAAGGAAGGCAAGCTCGGCCGCGTCTACTACCCGGCGCCGTTCATGACGAACGAGAACCTGGAGTACTACCAGGACGCGTACGAGATCGGCTACGAGAAGGTCATCGACACGTACGCCGCCGCCACCCAGCACGTCGACCAGGGCCTGTCGCTGACGCTGTTCTTCAAGGACACCGCCACCACGCGCGACATCAACAAGGCCCAGATCTACGCCTGGCGCAAGGGCATCAAGACGATCTACTACATCCGTCTGCGGCAGCTGGCACTGGAGGGCACCGACATGACCGAGTGCGTCTCCTGCATGCTCTGAGCTGCGTTTCGCCTGCCTCCACTCGCTCAACGACCAAGGACACGCAATGACCCCCGAGCCGCTCAAGCTCATCGATCACGTCCAGGCGATCAACTGGAACCGCATCCAGGACGACAAGGACCTCGAGGTGTGGAACCGCCTCGTGAACAACTTCTGGCTGCCCGAGAAGGTGCCGCTGTCCAACGACATCCAGTCGTGGAACACGCTCACCCCCGAAGAGCAGACCCTCACGATGCGGGTGTTCACCGGCCTGACACTCCTGGACACCATCCAGGGCACGGTCGGCGCCGTCTCGCTCATTCCGGATGCCATCACTCCGCACGAGGAGGCCGTGTACACCAACATCGCCTTCATGGAGTCGGTGCACGCGAAGAGCTACTCGTCGATCTTCTCGACGCTGTGCTCGACGAAGGAGATCGACGAGGCGTTCCGCTGGTCGGTCGAGAACCCGAACCTGCAGCGCAAGGCATCCATCGTCATGGATTACTACCGCGGCGACGAGCCCCTCAAGCGCAAGGTGGCCTCGACCCTGCTGGAGTCGTTCCTGTTCTACTCGGGCTTCTACCTGCCGATGCACTGGTCGAGCCGCGCGAAGCTCACGAACACGGCCGACCTCATCCGCCTCATCATCCGTGACGAGGCCGTGCACGGCTACTACATCGGCTACAAGTTCCAGAAGGGACTTGAGCAGGTCACCCAGGCCGAGCGCGACGAACTCAAGGACTACACGTTCTCGCTGCTGTACGAGCTCTACGACAACGAGGTGCAGTACACGCAGGACCTCTACGACGCCGTCGGCCTCACCGAAGACGTCAAGAAGTTCCTGCACTACAACGCCAACAAGGCGCTCATGAACCTCGGCTACGAGGCGATGTTCCCCTCGAGCGTGACGAACGTGAACCCCGCCATCCTGTCGGCGCTCTCGCCCAACGCGGACGAGAACCACGACTTCTTCAGCGGCTCGGGCTCGTCCTACGTCATCGGCAAGGCCGTGGCGACGGAGGACGACGACTGGGACTTCTAGTCTCGAGTTTCTGACTCCGACCCGAAACGGCCGGTGAGAGGCCCGGAACCGCAGGACTCTGCGGATTCGGGCCTCTCTCGTGCCTTCTCTCGAGAGACAGAGGAGGACAGCAATGAACAGGAACGTCCGTTCGGTGTGGCACGGGGGTGGCACGCGCCCACCTGCTTGGGGAGCCCGCAATCTCCCGCTCACGGGCGTTGCCCCTATAGGGATCGACGGCAAGGACCTTGAGCCTGTGTGTGGGGTAGGCTCCGCGACTTCTCCTAGGGAAAGGTCATCAAGAATGACGTACCTCATTCCTTCTCTGCCCGAAGACCCGGAAGCGTCCGTTCAGTGGACGAGCAGCTCAGAGTCCACGTACCGATTCACCAACGTCGGACCTGGTCGGTGGATCGTCCCACCGTCGAAATGATCACGCCTTTGAAGCGCGTCTGAGTCGCGCAGGTGGGTACTTCGATTTCTGGACCGAGCGCGGTAATCCCAGTTTCACCGCTACGTCCATCTCGCTCGGAGAGGTCTTCTCGAAGTTCCTTTGAGCGACCGTGGCGCTGCGCGTGATCGGGTCCACCGGGGATCGCCGACGGCCAACGCGTGCCCGCAAAGCACGCTCACCGCGCAATGCACGTTTGAGGATCCCGATGTCACGTCGCGGCGGTCGCTCGGTAGCGGTGAGCAAGCGTGGCGAAAGCGTCTCGTAGTTCGGGTGGGCCGATGACTTCAATCGGCACTTCGAACCGGCCGAAGGAGGCGGCGAGGGAACCCCAGGACCAGGACCCGGATTCCAGGATCGTTCGGCTCGGCCCGGCCGCGCGCGCGGTCCCATCGCCGATGAATGGCAGGGCAGCCTCGATGGGGAGATCAAGGATCACGGAACCCTGGCACGCCCATTTGTTTGTTTCGGAGCCCTTGAATCGGGCCGAGACGAACTCTTCGACATCACCGCCGGGAACGTCTCGTTGCGGGAAGTGTGGCCCGGTGGGTGTGCGTGGGGTGATTCGTTCGACGCTGAACAGTCGCCAGTCGTCTCGCTCGATGTCCCAGGCGAGGAGGTACCAGTGTCCCTGCGCGTTGACGAGGTGATGCGGCTCGACGCGACGCGGAGGACCGAACCCGTCGGGGGCAGGTTGTTGGCGTGGCGCATAGTCGAAGCGCAGCAGGACTCGGTCGCGGATCGCTCTTGCGAGCTCGACGAGCAGCTCGAGGGGCACCGCGGTCGGCGCGGGGCCGCCCGGCCGTTGCGCGACGGCGACGATCGCGAGCGCATCGAGCCGATGCCGCAGTCGCGACGGCATGACCTGCCGGATAGTCGACAGTGCCCGAGCCGCTGGTTCGTCGAGGTCGGCGCCGACAACGCTCGCGGTCTGCAACGCGATGGCGACCGCGATGACCTGAGCGTCATCGAACAGCAGCGGGGGCAGTTCGGCGCCCGCGGCGAGCCGGTACCCACCATCAGGGCCCATGGTGGCCTCGATCCGGTAGCCCATCTCGCGGAGGCGCTCGATGTCGCGCCGCACGGTGCGGTCGCTGATCTCCAACCGCTCGGCAAGCAACGAGCCCGGCCAGTCACGCTGGGTCTGCAGCAGCGACAGCAGATTCAGCAGGCGAGTGGTCGTGGACATGCTCGAAGAGTAACTAAAGTCTAGGACTGAAACAGACCTACTCATGATGCATCGTCGATGTTGCGGACGCCAGACGGGCACGCACCGACGACAGGAGCATTCATGACCATCCAGACCACCACTCACCTGAACTTCCGCGGGGACGCCCGGGCGGCTCTTGAGTTCTATCAGTCCATCTTCGGCGGCCACCTCGTCGTCAACACGTACGCCGAGTTCGGCATGCCGGCCGAACTGCCCGGTGCCGACAATGTCGTGTTCGGCCTCGTCGCGGCCGCGAACGGCTTCCGCATCATGGGTTACGACGTCCCGGGTTCCAGCGAAGGAGGCCTTATGGGCGGGGGTGCCACCCGGCGCGAGAACCACACCACCGTGACGGAGCAGGCGCTGTTCGTCTCGATCAGCTCGGACAGCCTCGAAGAACTGCAGGGCTACTGGAAGGGCCTCGTGGTCGACGCCGAGATCGTCGAGCCGCTCGCCGCATCCGCCTGGAGCGCCGGCTTTGGCATGCTCACCGACCGCTTCGGTGTCACCTGGAGCATCTCGGTCTCCTGAGCGCTACCGCCGGCGGACGAGGACTGGGACTTCTGACGCGGGGTGGATCAATGCCGCGCAGCGGCGTTGATGCGCGCCGGGTCAAGGTTGAGTAGCCGCCGGAGGCGGCGTATCGAAACCCAGCGGGTGCGTTGAACCAGCGTGAGGGTGGATGCTTCGGCATCCGCCCTCATTGCGTTCAGCCGTAGTTCGGCAACTGCTGCAGCGTCCACCTGTTGCCATCGGGGTCGGCGAAGGTCACGAAGCGGCCCCACGCCTGCTCGTCGACACGGTCGGCCTCGACACCGGCTTCACGCAGTAGTGCGAGCTCGATCTTCCAACCCATGGCTGCCCCCTTGTTCGCGCCCTTGCGTGAACGCAGCGGTAGGCCTGACCACCGACACAGTCGACCCGTCACTACCATGGTGCCTATGCCCCAGGAGAGACCGCGCTTCAGCCCCGTCATCGCGCTGCTGGCGGTCTCGGCGATGTGGGAGGGGCAACTCGCCGCAGCCCTGAAAGACCTGGGTATCTCCACGCGGAAATTCGGCCTCCTCGGCCACGTCGCCGCAGAGCCCGGCATCTCGTTCTCCGAACTCGCCCGCCGCTCGCACATCACGGTGCAGTCGGCCCACACCGCCGTTCGTACGCTCGTTGACGATGGACTCGTCGCGGATGCCACGGCGCACGCCGGCGCCGCCTCAGACCTGCGCGTGACCGAGAAGGGAGACCGCGTCCTCGCGCAGGCGCGACAGCGGCTCGCAGAACTCGACCGTGCGTTGTCGGACCGGTTGCCGGCCGTCGCGACCTCGCTCGACGGGATCCGCGCGGGGATCGTGTGACCTCGTTCCGAGAGGTCGCGCGCACTGCGGCACGGGTCAAGCTCGCGGCCCTGCTCGGCGCGGCCGGCGTCGCGCACCTCACCACCCTGCGCCGCGGGTTCCGCATCACGGTGCCCGATTGGGCGACGAAGCTCCTGCGCACAGACAAGGACACGATCGTCGTCGTCTCGGGCGTCGTCGAGATCCTGCTCGCGGTAGCCCTGCTGGTGCTGCCGGGGGAGCGGCGCCGGGTCGGGCTTGCCGTGGCGGCGTTCTTCGTCGCGGTCTTCCCCGGCAACGTGCACCAATGGCGCACCGGACGCTCCGCTCCCGGGCTCGACACCGACGCGAAGCGACTCGCGCGCCTGTTCCTGCAGCCGCTGCTCGTCGTGTGGGCCGCCTGGTCGACGCGGCGCTAGGTTTCGATACACCGCCGCTGCGCGGCGGCACTCAACCACCGGATGGTGCACGCGCCGCTGCGCGGCGGCATCCTCGGGTGCGAGCCGTCACGCGACTGCGCCAACAATCAGCAGCTGCGGCATCGATCGATGGCGCGGATGCCGGGAACTGGCGCGGTCGTGGTGCGTCGGGACGCGATCAGAGCTTCAGGTATGCTGAAGGTATGTTCCGAACCCCCTACACGCTGTTTCGCGCGCTCGCGATCGCCGAGATGTTCTCGTGGACGCTGCTGATCGCGGCGCTCATCGTCCGCGCCATCACCGACTGGGGGCTCGCCGTCACGATCGGCGGCGGCATCCACGGGTTCGTCTTCCTCAGCTACGGGGCCACCGCGATCCTCGTCGCCCTCAACAACCGGTGGAAGGTCGCCCCGACGATCCTCGCGATCGCCTCGGCCGTGATCCCCTACGCGACGGTGCCGGTCGAACGCTGGCTGCACCGCCGCGGGCTGCTCGAGGGAAACTGGCGCACCGAGTCCACCGGCGACGACCGCTGGTACGACCCGCTGCTGCGTTGGTTTCTGCGCCGGCCGTGGGCGCTTGCGCTCATCATCGTCGGCGCGATCGTTGCGTTGTACTCCGTGCTGCTGATGGTCGGCCCACCCGGGGGCGGCGACCACTGACGCTCAACGTCGCGGGGGTTGTGGTTTCGATACACCGCGACTTCGCCGCGGCACTCAACCGCCGGATCGTCGGGTGGAGACCGTCACGGTGAACTTCGGGTCGCGGGCGATCTGCTCGGTCGGGCCGACCAGGCGCTCCAGGGCGGGGCGGTAGCGCAGCGACGAATTCCACACGCACCAGAGCTGGCCATCGGGTCGCAGTACGCGCGCCGCATCCGCGAACAGGCGCGGTGCCAGCAGGTCGGTGACGGCTGCGCCCGAGTGGAACGGCGGGTTCAGCGCGATGAATGACGCGCTGCCATCCGGCACGGCACCCAGCAGGTCGTCGCGCACGACGCGAACCCGCTCGGCGACGCCGTTCGCGGTGACCGTCGCCATGGCAGAGGCGACTGCGGCAGCCGACTGATCCGACGCGTACACCCGCGCGGACGGATGCCGCATCGCCAGCGTCGCCGCGATGACACCGGTGCCGCACGCGAAGTCGATGAACGGATCATCGGCGGTGCCGCCCGGCAGGTCGGCGGGCAGATGTGCGAGCAGCATCCGCGTGCCGATATCCAGCTTGGCGCCCGCGAACGCCCCGCCGAACGCGCGGATCTCGAGCCCGTCGACCCGTGCCGCCTGAGGCTCGGGGTCGCGGCCGGCGCGCGGTTCGCGCGCGATCAGCACGCGGGACTTCTGACGTGCATGGGTGACGTCGAGCCGCCCGAACGAGGCGCGCAGCACGTCGTTCATGGCGACGCTCATGTGCTTGATGCGCCCGCCGGCGAAGACGACGACGTCGGGGGAGGCGTGTGCGGCGATGAGCCCTGCGATATCGGCCAGCGCATCGAGCGAGCGCGGCAGTCGCAGCAGCACGACGCGTGCACCGCGGACGAGTTCGGCATCGAGCCGAAGTGACACGGTTGCGCCGGTCAGCCCGAGGTCGGCGGCGTTGAGGGCGAGCGCACGTTCGCCGGTGAGCGCGTCCTGGTGCACCCGGATAGGTGCGCGTTTCGTCTCGCTGCGCTCGCTCAACGACCGGAAGGGGGCGGGTGCGCGTTTCGTCTCACTGCGCTCGCTCAACGATCGGGAGGTCGCTGACGCGAGCGCGAGGGCGCCGTACGCGTCGCCGATGACGACGACCTCGCCCGAGCCGACAGCGTCGCGCGCATCCGCAGACTCGTCGAGGAGCAGCCGGTCGGCGGCGTCGAAGGCCGGCAGATCGGGCGCTTCGATGTCGGGTCGGCGTCGCAGCCGATCGAACGCGAAGCTCACTCGGTCGCGTCCTCGGCGTACCGCAGGTGCGCGTCAGACGCGACGCATTCATCGCCGATACGGATGCCGCGGGCCAAGCGACCCTCACCGCGCAGGCGTTCGAGCTCCACCACGGCCCGGCGGCGCAGCTCCCACGGGTCGATCGTGTTGACGTGCACCTTCGTGCCGCCCTCGAAACCCGCAGGGTTCGAGATGCGCCACTTCAACACCACACGCCACGGCATCGGCCACGCGGCCTCCGGCGGCCGGTAGTGCCACTCCTCGTTGGTCGGCACGAGCGGTCCGGTCGCGGCATGCAGGGCGTGCACGAGGTCGGAGACGGCCCGGATGCCGGCATCCGAATGCTCTTGCGGCAGGTTCGCGTCCGACGTCGAGTAGACCTCGAACGCCGGGTAGCGGTGCCCGACTCCAGCGAAGGCGACCGCCCCGCCGTTGGCTGCGACGAGCAGCCGCTGCTCGACCGCGAGGTCGGCGATGCGGTGCTGGTACAGGTTGTGGTCGGATGCCAGCAGTCGCAGCTCACGGTCGACCTGCGGCCCGTGTTCGTCGATCGCGACGAGCTGCTTGTGCAGGTGGTCGAACGAGGCGCCCGCCGGCCGCAACCAGTTCTGGAAGACCGCGACGTACGCGGCGTGCGGTTGCGCCGCCTGGATCTCGGCGAGCGAACGCACCGTGAACGCGATGTAGGCGGCGTGCTCGTCGGGGGTGAGCTCGCCGGACGAGACGAGCTGGTCGTCATGGGTCGCGCCGTCGACGACGTGCCGTCGAGCGACGATCACGTCATGCGACCCGCCGAGTAAGTCGAGCGCCGCCTCTTCGAGCGACGGGGCGACGCCTGACGCAGCGGCGCGGATCGCGGCGAGCGTCTCGACATGGGCGCGGCCCTGCGGCGTCGACAGGTAGTCCTGCGCCCACTCGAACACGCGCGCGGGCTGCCGGAACCCGTGGTTCTCGCGCCAGTACTCCGCCGAGACGATCTCGAACAGGTTCGCGAACCGGCGGAACTCGGCGACCGTGTCGTGGAGGTTCGCCGCCGGGACGGCCCGCACCTCCTCGAAGTCCGGCCCGACCAGCCGTGCCTTCTCGGGGGTGGTCTCGAGGTACCGGTCGCTGCAGAACGCGCATAGCTGCTCCGCATCGCCCGTGTCGAGCCTGCGCGGCGTCGGACGTGGTGCTGCGAGCGGGCGGTGCGCCCGGCCGGGTACCGTCCAGACGCGGGTGCCCGTCAGCGGCCCGATCTGCTTGACCGTGCCGTCGGGCATCCGCACGATCGCCTGCTTCGCGTCGTCGCTCACCCTTCCACCCTACTCAGGTGAGAATGGTCTCATGCGGGTGGTGGTGCTGACGGGGGCAGGGATCTCGGCCGAGAGCGGCGTGCCCACCTTTCGTGATGCAGATGGGCTGTGGGAGGGCCACGCCGTCGAAGACGTCGCGACGCCCGAAGCGTTCGACCGCGACCCCGACACCGTGCAGCGGTTCTACGACGCGCGGCGCCGCGCCCTGGCATCCGTCGAACCGAACCCCGCCCACCGGGCCCTCGCGCGGCTCGAAGGCGCCCTCGGCGACGACCTGCTGCTGGTGACACAGAACGTCGACGACCTGCACGAGCGGGCGGGATCGCAGCGCCTCGTGCACATGCACGGCGAGCTGCTGCGGGCGCTGTGCGCGTCATGCGGCGCCCAGCCGATGTGGGATGCCGATCTCATCGACGCCCCGCCGTGCCCGGCGTGCGGCGTCACGGCACTGCGACCGGACGTCGTCTGGTTCGGCGAGATGCCGTACGGGCTCGACCGCATCGAACAGGCCGTCATCGGATGCGACGTGTTCGCGGCGATCGGCACGTCGGGCGCGGTCTACCCGGCGGCCGGCTACAGCGCCCTGGCCGCGGCCTTCGGCGCGCACACGGTCGAGCTGAACCTCGTGCCCACCGACGCGCTCACACCGTTCGACGAGGTACGCACCGGGCCCGCGTCGATCACGGTGCCCGCGTGGGCCGATGAGCTCATCGCCGCGGCATCCGCCTCGACAGGCCGCGCCGAGTCAGATGGAATGGAGCGATGAAGACGGTTGCCCGCATCGCCCTCGCCGCCGCCATGCTGTTCGCCGGCATCTCGCACCTCACCTTCGCCCGCCGGGACTTCCAAGCGCAGGTGCCAGAGGTGCTCACGCAGGAGTTCGGGCTCGACGCCGACGACGTTGTCGTCGTCTCGGGCGTCGTTGAAGTGGCCTTCGGTGCCGCCCTGCTCGCCCTGCCACGGGAGCGCAGCCGCATCGGCGCACTGCTCGCGGCATTCTTCGTCGCCGTGTTCCCCGGCAACGTCGACCAGTGGGCACGCCGCCGTTCGGCGTTCGGGCTGGACACCGACCGAAAGCGGTTCGTCCGCCTGTTCTTCCAGCCGGTGCTGATCGTGTGGGCGTGGTGGTCGACGCGACCTGACCGTCAGCGCGGGTAGACGACGCCGATCTGGCGGCGCACCTCGTCGAGGGTGCCCATGATGCGGATGCTCTCGTCGAACGGCAGCAGGTCGCTGTCGTGCCTGCCGTCCGCGATGAGCTGCTCGGCGTACAGCGCCTGATACTGCATGCCCCGGCCCTCGACCTGCGACACGTAGGTCTCGCGCACCGTGCCGTCGGGCGCGGTGACACGGAACGAGGTCGGCGTGTACCAGACCCGGTCGATGTCGATCCGCGCCTCCGTGCCGATGACGTGCGCCGTGTTCGGCCCCGCGGCGCGCGCCGACGACAGGGTCGTCGAGACGGCGCCACCGGCGTGCGTGAAGATCGTGGCGACCTCGGCATCCGCCCCCGTCTCGCCCAGACGCCCCGCGGCGGTGATCGTCTCGGGTGCGCCGAGCACGTCCCACGCGAACGACACCGGGTAGATGCCGAGGTCGAGCAGCGCCCCGCCGCCCAGTTCGAGGGCGTTCAGGCGGTGGGTCGGGTCGTCGGTGATCTTCTGCGTGTGGTCGGCGTGCAGCGCCCGCACCTCGCCGAGCGCGCCGTCTGCGAGGAGTTCGCGGATGCGCAGCATGTGCGGCAGGTAGCGCGTCCACATCGCCTCCATTGCCAGCACGCCCCGGTCGGCCGCGAGGTCGCCGATCGCGCGGGCCTGGTCGGCGTCGAGGGTGACGGGCTTCTCGATGAGCACGTGCTTGCCGTGCTCGATCGCCAGCGCCGCGTTCTCGAGGTGCGCCGGGTGCGGCGTCGCGACGTAGATGATGTCGACGCCGGGATCTTCGGCCAGCTCCTGATACGAGGCGTGCGCGCGCGGGATCTCGAACTGGCGGGCGAACGCGTTCGCCGATGCGGCCGAACGCGAGCCGACGGCGGCGACATAGAGCCCTGCGGTGCGCAGATCGCTCGTGAACGCGTGGGCGATGCCGCCCGTGGCGAGGATTCCCCAACGAAGACCGGTCATGCTTCGAGCCTAGGGGTGCTGCGCGGTGAAAGTACGCTCGTAACGTGTTCCCCGCATCCGTCGACCGCTTCCGCGAGCTGCTGCAGATCCCGACCGTCTCGCACGCCGACGAGACCCTGATCGATCCGGAGCCGTTCGACCGGTTCCACGCGGCGCTCGAACGCCTCTACCCGCGCCTGCACGGGGTGCTGGAGCGCGAGGTGATCGCGGGTCATTCACTGTTGTACCGCTGGGCGGGATCGGCCTCCGGCGAACCCCTCGTGCTCATGGCGCACATCGACGTCGTGCCCGTCGTCGACGACGAGTGGGATCGCCCCGCGTTCGACGCCGAGATCGTCGGCGAGGGCGAGGATGCCGAGATCCACGCGCGCGGCGCGATCGACGACAAGGGGTCGCTCGTCGCGATCCTCGAAGCCGTCGAGCAGCTCGTCATCGACGGCTTCACGCCGGTGCGCGACGTGTACCTCGCGTTCGGGCACAACGAAGAGACTGCCGGCGACGGGGCGCAGGAGATCGTGCGAGTGCTGCAGGGCCGCGGCATCCGTCCCGGGCTGGTACTCGACGAGGGCGGCGCCGTCGTCGACGGGGTGATTCCCGGGGTGACGGTGTCGACCGCGATGGTCGGGGTCGCAGAGCGCGGCGTCATGACGGTGCTGCTCACTGCGCGCGAGGGCGGCGGGCACGCCTCGACCCCGCCCGCCGTGCCCGCGACCGCGCGGCTGGCGCGTGCGATCGACCGGCTGCACCGGCATCCGTTCCCGACACGGCTCGCGCCGCCGGTCCGCGCCATGTTCACCACGATCGCCCCGCACGCCCCGCAGCCGCTGCGCTGGGTGTTCTCCAACCTCGGGCTGCTGGGGCCGGCGCTCGCTGCGGCGTTCCCGCGCCTCGGCCCCGAGATGAACGCGATGGTGCGCACGACCGCCGTCGCCACGCAGCTGTCGGGTGCGCCGGGCGAGAACGTGCTCGCGACGACAGCACGTGCTGCCGTCAACATCCGTCTGCTCACTGGCGATACCGTCGACGGTGCAGCCGCCCGCGTGCGACGCATCATCGCCGACCCCGCCGTGGAGATCGAGGTGCGCCACGGCTCCGACCCGTCGAAGGTGTCGCCGTGGAAGGGCGAGGCGTGGCTGCGGATCGCGCAGGCCGTCGCCGACGGGCTCGGCGAGCAGATCGTGACGACGCCGTACATCCAGCTCGGCGCGAGCGACAGTCGCTGGTTCACCGCGATCAGCGACCACGTCTACCGCTTCACCCCGTTCCACCTCACCCGCGCCGAGCGCGACGCGCTCCATTCGCACAACGAGCGCATCCGGGTGGCCGTGTGGCTGCGGGGGATCGGCTTCTACCGCGAGCTGCTGCGCGGCAGCTGACGGCCCGTAGCCGTCAGGGGACGAGGACGATCTTGCCGACCGTGCCCGCTTCGAGCAGGCGGTGCGCTTCGGCGGCCTGGTCGAGCGGCAGGTGCGGACCGATCTCGACCGAGGCGCGGCCCGCGGCCAGCAGCGCGAGTGTCACGGGGATCGCCTCCGTACGCCAGGCGAGCTGCTGCGCCGTGAGCGGATGAGGGCTGCCACCGCTGAAGGCACGGATGCCGAGGTCGTCGGCGTCGGCGCCCCGCACGATCGTGGCAATGCGATCGCGGTCGGCGACGAGGTCGAGCGAGACCTGCAGGGCCTCGTCAGTGCCGGCGGCGTCGATCGCGACGGTGACCTCTTCTGCGAGGTCCCGCACCCGGTCTGCGAGGCCGTCGCCGTACGCCACGGGTTCGGCGCCGAGCGCCCGCACCCGGTCGGCCCGGGCATCGCTGGTCGTGGCGATCACGCGGGCGCCCCACAGCACCGCGAACTGGATGATGGCCTGCCCGACCGCGCCCGATCCGCCGTGCACGAGCAGGGTGTCGTCGCTGCCGACCGCGAGCGACCGCAGGGCCTGGTAGGCGGTCGCGAACGGGATGCCGATGCCTGCGCCCTCCGCCGCACTCACCTGCGGGGGTCTGGGCGTGACCTTCGCGGCGTCGAGGGTCACCTCGGCCGCGTACGTGCCGCCCGCGAAGGCGATGACTACGGCATCCCCGACTCGCAACCCCTCTACACCGGGTCCGACCGACGTGACGATGCCGGCGGCGTCGGCTCCGACACGGCGCGGTTCGGTGAACGGGCCGCTGGGGCGGATGCCCGCGCGCAGCTTCGCGTCGATCGGATTCACACCAGCCGCCTGCACGCGCACGGTCACCTCGCCGTCGCCGGGCGGGGCGAGCTCGACGTCGCCGGCGGTGAGGACCTCGGGTCCTCCCAGCTCGCGGTGGGTGATGGCGGTGGTCGTGGTGGTGCTCATGGTGACCGCAACCGTACCCTGCGGACGGCTATTCCACTCAGGCGCCGGCGAGGGCTTTGGCGATGCGCTGGGGGGAGACGGGTTCGGCGGTGCCGAGGCGCTGGGCGAACAGGCTCACGCGGTACTCCTCGAGCAGCCAGCGGGTGTGCACGAGGTGTGCGGGGGCGTCGGCGGGCAGCGGGATGGTGCCGCCGGCGTCGGTGAAGGATGCTGCGGCCTTCTCGAACTCGGTCATCCGCTGCCGGTCGCGGCCGGGGTTGTCGGCCAGGCCCGCAACCCGCTCGACCGCGGCCTGCAGATAGCGAGGCAGGTGAGCGAGCCGGGCGGTGCCGGTGCGTGAGACGAACCCGGCAGGCAGGAGGCCGGCGACCTGCTGCTTGACGTCGCCGAGCGCGGCGAGCAGCGTCATCGAGTTCTGCGACTTCACGGCGCGTTCGACGTCGCGCTGCAGCACGAGGATGCGGGCGACGAGCGACACCGTCTGGAACAGTTCCTCGACGACCGCCGAAGACAGCGCGTCGCGTACCCGATCGAACTGCGCCGGCGTGCGGACGTCGGGTTCGGTGCGGGCCATGACGGCGTCGGCGACGGCGACCCTGGCGTCCTCGATGAGGGCCTTCGCGGACGGGTACGGGGATGCCGCGAGTGCCAGCTTTTCGGCCGACGTGAGGTGCTCGAGCACGTACGCGGCGGGGGAGGGGACGGCCAGCAGCAGCAGGCGCCGCACACCCGCGTGGGTGAGACGGGCGGCCCGCTCGGGCGTCGCCTCGATGCGCAGGGCGACCGACTCCTTCTCGTCGACGAGCGCCGGATAGCCGCGCACGACACCGCCGGCGACCTTCGTGTCGACGACGGTGGGGAGGTCGCCGAGATCCCAGGTGGTGAGGCCCGTGCGTTCGGTGACGGAGGGGCCGGTGCCGCCCGTGTGGACGGGGCGTTTCGTCTCGTCGCTGCGCTCCTCGCTCAATGACCGGGGACTGGCGGGTGCGGCGAGCTTCTTCGCGACCGACGCCCGGGCACGACCCGACAGGCGGGCCTGTAGATCGGCGAGGTCGCGCGAGCTGCCGACGGTGCGGCCGCGTTCGTCGACGGCGCGGAACGAGACCGAGAGGTGTCCGGGCACCCGCTCCAGTTCGAAGTCGGCGGCGGTGACGGGCTGGTTCGCGACGCGCTGCACGCGGGCCGCGAGCGCTTCGCGGAGGGATGTCGGGGGCAGACCGTCGTGCGACTCCGGGCCGCTGCCGGCGAGCTGCTCCGAGAACGTCGCCGCCCAGTCCGCGGCAGGGACGACGTTGCGGCGGATCGCCTTCGGCAGCGCCCGCAGCAGACCTGTGATGAGCTCGTCGCGCAGGCCCGGCACCTGCCAGTCGAACCCGTCGGGTCGCAGCTGTGCGAGCAGGGCAAGGGGCACGACGACGCTCACGCCGTCGTCGGGCGCGCCCGGCTCGAACCGGTACGTCAGCGACAGCACCTGATCGCCCTGCCGCCACCGCGTCGGGAACTCGCGTTCATCCGCCCGCTCGGACTCACCGACGAGGTCGGCCTCGGTCATGTCGAGCAGCTTCGGCGTGCGAGTCGACGCCTCCCGCCACCACGTCTCGAACGAGCGCACGTCGAACACGTCGCGCGGCACCCGGGTGGCATAGAACGCGTACACGGTCTCGTCGCCGGCGAGCAGGTCGCGGCGGCGCTCCCGCTCCTCGACCTTCTCGAGTCGGCGGCGCAGCTCGAGGTTGCGCCGCTCGAACGCGGTCAGCCGCTTGTCGAGGTGCGCGACGTTCCACTCGCCCTCCACGAGCGCGTGCCGCAGGAACAGCTCGCGGGCGAGCTCCCGGTCGATGCGGGCCAGCTGCACGCGGCGTCGCGGGATGATCTCGACCCCGAACAGTGTCACCTTCTCGGCGGCGACGGCCGCCCCGGCATCCTTCGACCAGTGCGGGTCGCTGAGCGACCGGTTCGCGAGGTCACCGGCGAGCTCCTCAGCCCACGCCGGGTCGATCTGCGCGACCGTGCGCGCGAACAGGCGGGAGGTCTCGACGAGCTCGGCTGCCATGACGGCATCCGGTGTCGCCTTCTTCAGGCCCGAACCGGGGAAGACGGCGAACGAGGTGCCGCGGGCGCCGCGGAACTCGGGCAGCGGCTTGCGCTTGCCCTTCGTGTCGGTGCGGAGGCTCCGGGTGTCGAGGATGCCGATGTGGGACAGCAGCCCCGACAGGATCGCGCGGTGCACGGCATCCGGGTCGGCCGCGCCGCCACCGGCGGGCTGGGGGTCCTTCGTCTTCAGCAGTGCGCGCAGCTGCCGGTGCACGTCGAACCACTCCCGTACCCGGACATAGTTCAGGTGCTCCGAGCGGCAGAGCTTGCGGAACGCGCTGGAGCCGAGCGCTCGCTGCTGTTCCTGCAGGTGGTTCCACAGGTTCAGGAGCGTCAGGAAGTCGCTCGTCGGATCCGTGAAGCGGGCGTGGTACCGGTCGGCCTGCTCGCGCTGCTCGACAGGGCGCTCCCGCACATCCTGGATCGACATGCCCGCCACGATCGGCATGACCTCGCGCAGCACGCCGCGGCGCTGCGCCTCCAGCAGCATCCGCGCGAAGCGCGGGTCGATCGGCAGGCGGGCGATCTCACGCCCGAGTTTGGTGAGCGTCGCCTCGCCGCGGCCGCGCGAGACGGCACGCAGTTCGACGAGCAGGTCGAACGCCGCCTTCACGCCGCGCGAATCGGGCGGGGTGAGGAACGGGAAGGCGGTGATGTCGCCGAACCCGAGCGCGAGCATCTGCAGGATGACCGATGCGAGCGAGGTGCGCAGGATCTCGGGCTGGGTGAACTCGGGCCGCGAAGCGAAGTCGTCTTCGGCGTACAGGCGGATCGCGATGCCCGCCGACGTGCGTCCCGCCCGGCCCGAGCGCTGCTGCGCCGAGGCCTGCGAGATCGCCTCGATCGGCAGCTGCTGCACCTTCGAGCGGGCGCTGTAGCGCGAGATGCGCGCGGTGCCGGCATCCACGACATAGCGGATGCCGGGGACGGTCAGGCTCGTCTCGGCGACGTTCGTGGCGAGGATGATCCGGCGCCGCACGCCACTGAGCTTCGACGGCTCGAACACGCGGTGCTGTTCGGCGGCCGAGAGGCGCCCGTACAGCGGCAGCACTTCGGTCGGTCGGGCATCCTTCGCGTACATGCCGCGAACGGCATCCGCCGCATCCCGGATCTCGGCCTCACCGGGCAGGAACACGAGCACATCGCCGTCGGCCTCGCGGTCGAGTTCGCGCAGAGCAGCGAGCAGGCCGTCGACCTCGTCTTCGGTCTGCTCCTCGCCTTCCTGGCTCTCAGTGACGAGCGGGCGATACCGGATCTCGACCGGGTACGTGCGCCCCGACACCTCGATCACCGGCGCCGGGGTCTCATCGGCGGCGGCGAAGTGCTTCGCGAAGCTCTCTGGGTCGATCGTCGCCGAGGTGATGATGACCTTCAGGTCGGGGCGCTCTGGCAGGATGCGGGCCAGGTACCCGAGCAGGAAGTCGATGTTCAGCGACCGCTCGTGCGCCTCGTCGACGATGATCGTGTCGTAGCGCCGCAGCAGCCGGTCGCGGTGGATCTCGTTGAGCAGGATGCCGTCGGTCACCAGCGCCACCTGTGTCTCGGCGGAGACCTGGTCGGTGAAGCGCACCTTGTAGCCGACCGTCGAGCCCAGCGGCACCTGCAGTTCCTGCGCGATGCGCTCGGCGATCGTGCGCGCGGCGATCCGGCGGGGCTGGGTGTGCGCGATCGACGTGCGCCCGAGTTC
This sequence comes from Microbacterium sp. bgisy189, assembly GCF_057707225.1. Taxonomy (NCBI): domain Bacteria; kingdom Bacillati; phylum Actinomycetota; class Actinomycetes; order Micrococcales; family Microbacteriaceae; genus Microbacterium; species Microbacterium sp. bgisy189. The sequence continues at coordinate 449,433 of NZ_JBYIPT010000001.1, forward strand.
GAGGCAGATCTTCGGCAGCTGCGTCGTCTTGCCCGACCCGGTGGCCCCGGCGACGATCACGACCTGGTGGTCTGCGATGGCGCGCGCGATCTCATCCCGCGCTGCACTGACGGGCAGCTCCGGGGGATAAGCGATCACGGGCGTAGGCATAGCGTTCCATCGTATCGAGCCGGCGCCGCGGCCCGGGCCCTCACCTGCGCGCCTACGCTGGAAGGATGAGCATCCCCACTGTTGAACTCAACGACGGCGTCCGCATTCCGCAGCTCGGCTTCGGCGTCTTCAAGGTCGACCCGGCTGATACCGAGCGCATCGTCACCGACGCCCTCGAGGCCGGCTACCGCCACATCGACACGGCCGCCATCTACGGCAACGAAGAGGGGGTGGGCCGCGCGCTCGCCGCCAGCGGCATCCCGAGGGACGAGCTGTTCATCACCACCAAACTGTGGAACGACCGGCAGGCCGGCGACGAGCCGTTGGCCGCGATCGACGAGAGCCTAGCCAAGCTCGGCCTCGAGCAGGTCGACCTGTACCTCGTGCACTGGCCGGCACCCAAAGGCGGCAACTACGTCAACGCGTGGGAGAAGATGGTCGCCATCCGCGACGCCGGCAAGACCCGGTCGATCGGGGTCAGCAACCACCTGCCCGAGCACCTGCGCGACATCATCGCGGCGACCGGTGTGACCCCCTCCGTCGACCAGATCGAGCTGCACCCGGCGTACCAGCAGCGCGATGTCACCGACTTCGCGGCAGAACTCGGCATCCGCATCGAGGCGTGGGGACCGCTCGGGCAGGGCAAGTACCCGCTGTTCGACGAGACCCCCGTCGCGGCTGCGGCAGCCGCGCACGGCAAGACCCCGGCACAGGTCGTGCTGCGCTGGCACATCCAGGAGGGCAACATCGTCTTCCCCAAGTCGAACAGCCCGGCGCGCATCCGCGAGAACCTCGACCTGTTCGACTTCGAACTGACCGCCGACGAGCAGGCGGCCATCACCGCGCTCGAGCGCGGCGGCCGCGTCTCGGCGCACCCCTCCGAGGTCAACTGACGCAGCCGGCTGCCCGGCGACTACACCCAGCCGGGCAGCCAGTTGTGGAGGCGGTAGAACTCGTACGGAATCTGTATCGCCGACCACAGCGGGTACCAGAACACCGCGAGCACGACCGCGACACCCAGGAACACCAGCACGACCCGCTGCCCCGACTGGCGTCGCTCGCGGCTCTGCGTCGGTGCGCCGGCGATCTCACGCAGCGCGAAGACGAGCCCCAGCAGCAGGAACGGGTACATGACGACCGTGTAGAACTGGAACACTGTGCGCTCGGGGAACGCCAGCCACGGCAGCCAGGTCGCCGCCACGGCGACGAGCACGAGCGCGTGACGCCAGTCACGGTGCAACGCGAACCGGTAGACGAGCCAGATGAGCGCGACGATCGATGCCCACCACACGATCGGATTCGGCATCGAGTAGAGGATGTCCAGGCATCCACTCGCGGACGCACACCCGTTCTGCCCGTCCGCCGTGCTGGCGGCATACATCGAGGTTGGCCGCACGAGCAGTGGCCACTGCCACGCAGGGCTCATGTAACTGTGCGCCGTCGACATCTGCGCCATCGAGTTGTAGATCGTCTCGTGGTACCGCCACAGGCTCTGCAGCGACAGCGGCAGCCAGCCGAACACCCCCGACGCAGTATCGGCTTCGACGGCGTGCCGCTGGTACCCGCCGTCGGTCGCGAACCACCCGGCCCACGACGCGAGGTAGACGGCGAGGGCGACGGGCACCAGGAGGATGAAGGCGACGACGCCCTGCCGCACGGCATCCAACGCCCACCACGGCAAACCGAGACGACGACGCTCCAGTGCGTCGGTGATGACGAGCCACAGGCCGATCGCGGCGAGCACCCACACGCCCGACCATTTGACGGCGCACGCGGCGCCCGCGGCCACCCCGGCGGCGACGACCCATGGGCGTGCCCACAGCACGGGACCCCGATCCGGCGACAGCGCGGCGCGCGCAGCCGTCGCGTCGGCGCGTTCCCGGAGCCGTGGGAAGTACGACTGCCGATCGCGCACGGCGAACCACACCGCCAGCAGCGTGAACAGTGTCAAGAAGATGTCGAGCAGTGACACCCGGCTCATCACGATGCCGAGCCCGTCGATCGCGAGCAGTCCCGCCGCGACACCCGCGAACACGAACGATCCGGTGAGCGTGCGCGCCAGCAGGTACAGCACCAGCACGCACGCGGTGCCGGCCAGGGCCGCCGAGATCCGCCAGCCGAACGACGACTCCGGTCCGAACAGCCACATGCCCAGCCCGATGAGGTACTTGCCGAGCGGGGGATGGACGACGAAACTGCCCTCGCCGGTGAAGATGTCGGTCTCGCCGGCGGCGAAGCGTTCGTCGGCGCCGTCGGGCCACGTCGACGCGAAGCCCAGCATCCACTGGCTCCAGGCGTCCTTCACGTAGTACGTCTCGTCGAAGACGAGGGTGTGCGGGTGCCCCAGATTCCACAGTCGCAGCACGGCCGCCAGCATCGTCACGAGCACCGGCGTGAGCCACTCCCACCGCCCCAGCAGGGTCGCGTCGTCGAGCACGCGGCGTCGCCACGCGTCGTACCGGGAGCGGCGCGGCGCCGGCAGCAGCGGCGGGGCGGAGGCGGTCACGACCCCAGCCTATGCTGGGGCGGTGATCATCCTCGCGGCGACCCCGATCGGCAATCTGGCGGACGCGTCGGCACGACTGCGCACGGCGCTCGCCGAGGCGACCGTGATCGCCGCCGAAGACACCCGCACAACGCAGCGACTGCTGCAGGCGCTCGGCATCGACAACCGACCCCGGCTGATCGCGCTGCACGACCACAACGAGAAGGCCCGCTCGGGAGAGCTCGTCGAACTCGCGCGCGAGCAGGATCTGCTCGTGCTGTCGGATGCCGGCATGCCCACCGTCAGCGACCCCGGCTACGGGCTGGTGGCGGCTGCCGCTGCGGCAGGGGTCGAGGTGACCGCGCTGCCCGGACCGAGCGCCGTCGTGACCGCGCTCGCGGTCGCCGGGCTGCCCACCGATCGGTTCACGTTCGAGGGGTTCCCGCCGCGCAAGCCGGGGGAGCGGCGCAAGACGTTCGCCGCGTTGCAGCACGAGCAGCGCACGATGGTCTTCTTCGAGGGTCCATCACGCCTGGCCGACACGCTCGAGGCGATGGCAGCGGCCTTCGGCGAGGACCGTCCGGCCGCGGTGTGTCGCGAACTCACGAAGCTGCATGAGGAGGTCCGTCGCGGACCGCTCGGCGAATTGGCCGGCTGGGCGCAGGGCGGCGTGCGCGGGGAGATCGTCGTCGTGGTGGGCGGTGCGGGGGTACGAGATGTCGCGCCCGAGGACGCGGTCGCGCAGGTGCTGGCACTGGTCGCCGACGGCATCCGGTTGAAGGATGCCGCCGGCGAAGTGGCGTCGCAGACGGGGATGTCCTCGCGAGAGCTGTATCAGGCGGCGCTCGCCGCCCGAAAGGCGTGACGCGAGCCCTCACGTTTGTGACGAGCCCTCACGATCTGTGCGCGCAGATCGTGAGGGCTCGTCGAGAGTGTGAGGGCTCGTCGCCCGGGGTCAGCCCTTGACCGATCCGGCGGTCAAGCCGCCGATGATGTAGCGCTGCAGCGTCAGGAACAGCACGAGCACGGGGATCGACGCGAGCAGGGCACCGGCCGCGAACAGTCCCCAGTTGCTGGCGAGCTGATTCGAGACCCACTGGTACATGCCGACCGCGAGGGTCCAGTTGTCTTCGGAGACCAGGATGATCTTCGAGATGATGTAGTCGCCGAATGCGGCGATGAACGCGAGCAGTGCCACGACCGCGAGGATCGGGGTCACGAGCGGCATGATGAGGCGCCAGAAGATCTGCGCGTGGGTCGCGCCGTCGATCTTGGCCGACTCGTCGATCTCCATGGGGATCGTGTTGAAGAACCCGTACATCAGGAACGTGTTCACACCCAGCGCGCCACCGAGGTACACGCAGATGAGGGCGATCTTCGAGTTGAGTCCGAGGAACGGGAACACCTCGCCGAGCGCAAGCAGCATGAGGAAGATCGCGACGAACGCGAGCGCCTGCGGGAACATCTGGATGATGAGCAGCGCCGTGAGGCTCGCACGGCGTCCCTTGAAGCGGAAGCGTGAGAACGCGTAGGCGGCGGCGGCGCCCATGATGACGGCGCCGAATGCCGAGGCGCCGCCGACGAGCAGCGTGTTGCCGTACCAGGTCCAGTACGCAGTGCCGCCGAGTGCACTGAAGTTCGAGAGGTCGAAGGTCGCGAACAGTGTGTTGCTCGCCGCGAGGCTGCCGCCGGGGTTGAACGCCGCCGAGACGACGTAGACGAGCGGGAACATGGCGTAGAAGAGGATGACCGCGGCCACCAAATACTTCCAGCCCACCTCCGACAGCCAGCGCTTGCGGCGGGCACCGGTGCGATTGGGGGCAGGTCTCGTGCGTGCGGGCGCAGCCTGCGTCGTTGTCGACATCACTGGTACTCCTCCAGCTTCTTGGTCTGTCGGAAGGCGATCGCCGAGATCACGCCGACGACGATGAACACGAGGATCGACAGTGCGCTCGCGAGACCGTAGTCGGCCGCGCCGCCCGAGACGCCCGAGATGTCCCAGATCGCCGAGATGAGGATGTCGGTCGATCCGAGCGCGTACGGTGCGCCGGGGATTGCCGGGCCACCGGCGTTGAACATGTAGATGATCGTGAAGTTGTTGAAGCTGAACGCGAACGACGAGATCAGCAGGGGAGCGGTCGCCACCAGCACGAGCGGCAGGATGATCGAACGCAGCTGGCGGAATCGACCGGCGCCGTCGATGGATGCCGCTTCGAGCGCGTCGGCAGGAAGCGCCTGCAGCGCGCCGGTGCACACGAGGAAGTAGTACGGGTACGTCAGCCACACGTTGACGAACAGCACGGCACCGCGGGCGAGCCACGGGTCGCCGAGCCAGTCGATGTTGGTGCCGCCGAAGAAGAACTCGTTGATGACGCCGAACTCGGCGTTGAACATGCCACGGAACAGCAGCGCCGACATGAATGCGGGGAACGCGTACGGGAGGATGAACAGCGTCCGCAGGATCTTGCGCCCCTTGACGCGCTCGTCGTTGAAGATGAGTGCGAACACGAGGCCCAAGGCGAACGGGATGACGACCGACAGCACCGCCCACACGAACGTCCAGAGCGTCACCATGGCGAGCGGCTCGACCATGTCACGGTCGGTGAACAGGCGCAGGAAGTTGTCGAAGCCGACGTTGACGACCCACCCGGTGCTCAGTTCCGTGCCGTCATCGGCGGCGAAGGTGCCGCGGTCGGTCGCGTGATAGACCTTGCCGGTCGCCGTATCGGTGATGGTCTGGGCCTGCTCGTCCCATTCCAGGGTGGACAGGTAGACGGCACCGCTCGCGCCGTCGCGGGTGCGGATCGACCCGTCGTTGGGGTCGTCCGAGACGGGGACGCGCAGGGCGAGGACGAGCGCCTGGGTGTCCTGCTGGACGAGTTCGCCACGGGGCACGATGTTCCAGCCGGGCACCTCGGTGGGGGCGCCGCTGGCGGGCGCATCGCCGACGGATTCGAGGGGGCTGTCGGCAGAGCCGACCTTCACTTCGCCGTCTTCGACGACCGCGAAGCCGTAAACCCCGTTCTGCTCGACGACGGCCAGCGGCAGGGTCGCGCCGCCTTCGACACGGCGCTCACCCTGGCTGAGTGCGGCGCTGACGGCCTGCTCCTGCGAACCGACGTGCCCGGCGCCGTAGTTGGTGAAGGCGATGTATGCGGTGTAGCCGAAGATGAAGACCTGGAAGATCAGCAGGAACGCGAGTCCCGGCAGCAGGTACTTCAGCGGCAGCGACCGCTTGGTGAAGTAGATGATGTCGGCGGCGACCAGCAGGACGATCGCAGCACCGGCGATGATCCAGGACTCTGCCTGGATCGCGGCGAAGATGCCCATGAGGCCGAAGGCGTTGATCACGCCCATGATGGCGAGCTTCACGAGGAAGCCCCATCCGAGTCCGCTCCAGCGCCGTCCGTGCGGCTCGGCCCCGGCCGAGCGCGGCGGCGTCTGGTCCGGGGGAGTCGCGCTTTCCGCGACGGTGCCCTGCGTGACCGACATGTGCATCTCCTTCAGGAAAGGGGTGGGGTCCCGGGTCGGGAGGCGAACCTCCCGACCCGGGAAGGGGATCAGCCGATCGTGGCCTCGAGGTCTGTGACCATCTTCGACCAGGTGCCGGCTGCGTCGGCGCCCTTGATGATCTGCACCTGGGCGGCGTTCCAGACGTCCCAGACGTTGCCCATCTCGGGGATCGACGGCATCGGCACGCCGTTCTGCGACGAGGCGAGGAAGCCGGCGATGACCGGGTCGGACGAGACCTCTTCAGCCAGCGAGCTCCACGCCGGGATGCGCGGGTCGGCCTCGTAGAGGGCCTTCTGCGCGTCGTCGGTCGCGAGGTAGCTCACCAGGAAGTCCTGGGCGACCAGCGCGTTCTGGCTCTGGCTGCTCAGGTAGAAGCCCTGCACGCCCACGAACGGCGAAGCGGTTTCGCCGCCGGCCGAGGGGATCGGGTTCACCGTGATGTTGACGCCCTGCGCGGTGAGGGTCTCGACGGCCCACGGACCCTGGACGGTGTACGCGGCCTGGCCGGACGCGAACAGCTCGTTGTTGGTGTCGTAGTCGATCGTCGTGGAGATGTTGCCGGTGCCGGTCTCGCCCTCGGCCTTGAGCCACTCGGCGAACGCGGTGCCGGCGTCGCCGCCCATGCCGATCTCGGTCGTGTACGAACCGGAGTCGTCCTGCACGAAGACGGGAGCGCCGAAGGAGGTCTGGAAGCCGTACATCGTGTACGCGTCGCCGGTCTGGCCACCCGTGTTGATGACGAACGGACGCTCCGCGCCGCCGGCCTCAGCCGCCGCGATCATGTCGTCGAAGGTCGCGGGAGCGTCTTCGCCGACGAGGTCGGTGTTCTGGATGAGGGCGATCGTCTCGAGCGAGTAGGGCAGTGCGTAGAGCTGGCCCTCGTAGGTCATCGCGTCGAGCGCGACCTGCTCGAACGAGCCCGCCGTGTCACCGAGGTCGAGCGTGTTGACGACACCGGCCTGGACGAGCGCGCCCAGCCAGTCGTGTGCACCGATCGTGATGTCGGGGCCTTCGCCGGTGGGGACCTGGTTGATGAAGTCGTTGCGGATGTCCTCGAAGTTCTTCTGGACGAGCTCGACGGTTGCGCCGGTCTCCTCCTCGAACACCGCGGCGGCTGCTTCGATCGCCGGCTGACGGTTTTCGTCGGTCCAGACCGTCAGCGTCACGCCGCTGTAGTCGGCGGCAGGTGCCTCGGACTCGGTCTCGGTGGGGGTGGTGGTGCCGCCGCCGCAGCCGGCGAGCAGGAGCGTGGTGGCCGCCAGAGCGGCGACGCCGATGCCCATCTTGCGCATGGATTTTCCTTCCGGAGGTGGTCGATCCTGCGGGCCTCGGGTGAGATCGCGCCGTCACGACCGGTGGTGGATGCCGCGGCCGAACGGTCGCGGCGGGTCTCTCTCAGTGCTGCTTCGCGGGGGTTCCCGCAGAGAAGCGGTCGATCATCGACCACCTCCCGATGCTGTGTGCGGTTCGCGGACGACGGCGACGTCGCCCGGCTGGAGCACCAGCATGCCCCGGATGTCGTCCTGTGTCAGCAGGTTGACGCCCGAAGTCGGTAACGAAACGGCATCCGTTCCGTGGTTGATGGCGACGAGGTAGTCGGCATCGACGCCGCGACGACGGATGGCCTCCACCCCCGTCGGAAGCTCCGCGGGCGCGATGCCCGCGTCGGCGTACACCTCGGTCATGATGGCCGCGAGGCCGTCTGCGTCGGGGCGCGTGCTGATGTACCAGCCGATGCCCGCGCCGTGGCGGTGACGGGTGATCGCGGCGCCGCCTGTGCCCGGGCCGTCGGTGTAGACACCGCGGGTCTCGGCGCCGACGAGGGTGAGATCTTCCTGCCACACGTCGACCGTGAGCGTGCTGCCGCCGAAGTCCACACCGCCGGTGTCGCCTTCGCGCAGCGGCAGGTGCTCCTCGACAGTGACGCCGAGCGCGGGGGCGAGGGGAGCGAGAAAACCACCCGAGTGCACGGCGTCGTTCTCGTCGACGACGGCCGAGAAGAACGAGACGACGAGGGTGCCGCCCTGCTCGACGTAGCGGTTGAGGTTGTCGGCATCAGCGCCGCTGAGCAGGTACTGCGCGGGTGCGATCACGAGCTTGTAGCCGCTCAGGTCATGACCGGGGAGGGCGAAGTCGACGGTGATGTTGTCGCGCCACAGTCGCTCGTAGAACGCGCGGATGCGTTCGGCGTGGCCGACGTCGACCGACGGGCGCCATTCGAGGTCCTGCGCCCAGAACGACTCGAAGTCCCACAGCACCGCGACATCGGCGTGCACGCGCGAGCCGAGCACCTCGTCGAGGGTGCCGAGCTTGGCTCCCAGGTCGACGACCTCGCGGAACACCCGGGAGGTCTCGCCGGCGTGCGGCAACATCGCGGAGTGGAACTTCTCGGCGCCCGAGCGTCCCGCCCGCCACTGGAAGAAGAGGATGCCGTCCGCGCCGCGTCCCACGTGCGACAGCGAGTTGCGTGCCATCTCACCGCGGCGCTTTGCGACGTTGCGGGGCTGCCAGTTCACAGCCGAGGTGGAGTGCTCCATGAGGATCCACGGCGCGCCGCCGCCGACCGAACGCGTGAGGTCGGCGGCGATCGCCAGGCCGATCTCCCCCTCTTCGTCGGCGGCCCACAGGTAGTGGTCGTCGGAGACGATGTCGACTTCGCGTGCCCACGCCCACAGGTCGCAGCCGTTGTGCTGGTTGGCCATGAAGTTGGTCGTGATCGGCCGGTCGCTGTGCGCGCGGATCGCGTCGCGCTCGGCGACGAAGCAAGCGCGCAGCTGGGAGTCGGTGAAGCGGGCGAAGTCGAGGCGCTGGGCCGGGTTGATGACGCTCGGCGCGGTCGCCGGGGCGCCCACGTGCGCCCATTCGCCGTAGTGCTGGCCCCAGAACGCGGTGCCCCACGCGGCATTGAGGGCGTCGAGTGTGCCGTACCGCTCCTGCAGCCACAGCCGCCATTCGCGCACCGAATGGTCGGAGAAGTCCTCGCCGACCGGCACACCGTACTCGTTGTGCACGTGCCACAGCACGACGGCGGGGTGCGAGCCGTAGCGCTGCGCCAGTTCGGTCGCGATGCGCACGGCGGCGTCACGGTAGGCGGGCGCGGAGTGCGAGGCCATGCCGCGCGAGCCGAAGCCCAGCGGCACGCCGTCGGCGGTCACGGCGCGCGCATCGGGGTGGTTCGCGAAGAACCATGCCGGGGGAGAGGCAGTGGGGGTGCCGAGGTCGACGGCGATGCCGTTCTCGTGCAGCAGTTCGATGATCTCGTCGAGCCACGAGAAGTCGAACTCGCCCTCGCGCACCTCGATGAGGGCCCACGAGAAGATCCCGATGCTCACGAGGTTGACGCCGGCCTCCCGCATGAGGCGCACGTCGTCGCGCCAGACCTCGCGAGGCCATTGCTCGGGGTTGTAGTCACCACCGAAAGCCATCGATCGCAGGTCGGGCCAGACGGCTGAACTCATGTCGGTTGACGCTTCCTCGGGTCGGTGGTGTCGTCCGCGCCCGGAATCGGACTGTTACCGGTTCCAGGGTGCTGTCCACGATACGTCCGGCCGGCGTTCGTGTCATCCTTCGTTATCGAACTGTGACCGGTCACAGCTTCGTGCTGTGCGCGGCGTCGACGGCGCGATAGAGTCGCCGACGTGAATGGGAGCAGCGACGCGCTTCGCAAACCGACGATCCGCGATGTGGCGGCGGTCGCGGGTGTTTCGCACGGCACGGTCTCGCGCGTCATCAACGGCGGGCACTGGGTGTCGGCAGAGGCGCGCGCCGCGGTCGAAGCGGCGATCCGCGAGACCGGATACACCGCCAACCACGCAGCGCGCTCGCTCGCCACGGGTCGCTCCGGATCGATCGCCTTCCTGCTGACCGAGCCCCAGCATCTGCTCTTCGCCGACCCGACGTTCGCCCTGCTGCTGCGCGGTGCGACCGAAGCGCTCGCCCGCAAGGGGATGACCCTCGTCCTGCTCATCGCCGACTCCGCCGACGAGCGGGCGAACGTCGAGCGATACGTGCGCGCCGGACACGTCGATGGCGTGCTGCTCATCTCGTCGCACGAATCGAACCCGCTGCTGGCGTCCCTCATCTCGGCCGGCGTCCCGACCGTGTGCAGCGGTGTGCCGCTGGGTGACCGCGCGCACGTGCCGACGGTCTCGGTCGACGAAGCGGCCTCCGCTCGGGAGATGACCCGGTACCTCATCGACCGCGGGCACGAACACATCGCCGTCATCACCGGCCCCGACGACACCCCCGGCGGCCGCTACCGACTGCTCGGGTTCCGAGAGGTCATGGGGGACCGCTTCGATCCCGATCTCGTCGAACAGGACGTCTACTCGAGCGAAGCGGGGGCCGCGGCCATGACGCGGCTGCTCGAGCGGCAGCCCGACATCGACGCCGTGTTCGCGGCATCCGACGTGATGGCGGTCGGCGCGATCGCTGCCATCCGCCGTTCGGGGCGTCGCGTGCCCGAAGACGTCGCAGTCGCCGGATTCGACGACTCGGGGCTCGCCGAGACCCACGACCCCCCGCTGACGACGATGCGGCAGCCGTGGGCCGACATCAGCGCGACCATGGTCGAGATGGTGCTCGACGTCATCGGCGGCACGACACGCACCTCGGTCGTGCTGCCCACGACGCTCGTGGCCCGCGACAGCGCCTGAAGCCGGCATCCAGACCCGTCACACGCTCTCGGCACCCGTCGCCGAGAACTAGAATCCTCAGGTGAGCACCGCCAGCAGCTTCTACATCACGACGCCGATCTACTACCCGAGCGACGTGCCCCACATCGGGCACGGCTACACGACCGTGGCCGTCGACGCGCTCGCGCGCTGGCACCGCCAGGCCGGCGACGACACCTGGATGCTGACCGGCACCGACGAGCACGGCCAGAAGATGATGCGCGCCGCCGCGGCGAACGGCGCGACGCCGCAGGAGTGGGTCGACAAGCTGGTCACCGAGTCGTGGTTCCCCGTGCTCGAGACCCTCGACGTCGCCAACGACGACTTCATCCGCACGACGCAGCCCCGCCACGAGGAGCGCGTGAAGGAGTTCGTGCAGGCCATCTACGACCGCGGCTACATCTACGCGGGCGAGTTCGAGGCGCTGTACTGCGTCGGGTGCGAAGAGTTCAAGACCGAGGCCGAGGTGCTGCCTGGCACCGGTGAGTTCGAGGGCCTCAAGGTCTGCGCCATCCACTCCAAGCCGCTCGAACTGCTGCAGGAGAAGAACTACTTCTTCAAGTTGAGCGAGTTCCAGGACCGGTTGCTGGAGCTCTACCGCTCGGTGCCCGACTTCGTCCGCCCCGACTCCGCGCGCAACGAAGTGATCTCCTTCGTCAAGAACGGCCTGAAGGACCTGTCGATCTCCCGATCGACGTTCGATTGGGGCATCACCGTGCCGTGGGACGAGTCGCACGTCATCTACGTGTGGGTCGACGCCCTGCTCAACTACGCGACGGCCGTCGGCTTCGGCACCGACGAGGAGCAGTTCGCACGCCGCTGGCCCGCATACCATGTGGTCGGCAAGGACATTCTGCGCTTCCACGCGGTGATCTGGCCCGCAATGCTCATGGCTGCGGGCGTCGAGGTGCCCCGTGGCGTCTTCGCGCACGGCTGGCTGCTCGTCGGCGGCGAGAAGATGTCGAAGTCGAAGCTGACCGGCATCGCGCCGACCGAGATCACCGACGTGTTCGGGTCGGACGCCTACCGGTTCTATTTCCTTTCGGCGATCGCGTTCGGGCAGGACGGATCGTTCTCGTGGGAAGACCTCTCGGCGCGCTACCAGGCCGAACTCGCCAACGGCTTCGGCAATCTCGCCTCCCGTACGACCGCGATGATCAGCCGCTACTTCGACGGCGTCGTCCCCGAGCAGGGCGAGCCGACTGAGGCTGACATCCACATCCAGCGCGTCGTGGCGCGGGCGGCAGGCGATGCGGATGCCGCCATGGAGCGGTTCCGGCCCGACGAGGCCATCGATGCGATCTGGACGATCGTCGACGCCCTCAACGGCTACATCACCGAGAACGAGCCGTGGGCGCTCGCGAAGGACGACGCGCAGCGTGCACGTCTGGGCACCGTGCTCTACACGGCGGCCGAGGGCTTGCGTGCGCTCGCTGTCCTGCTGTCGCCGTTCATGCCGCAGGCGACCGCGAAGCTGTGGGATGCGCTCGGCATCGACGGCGCGCTGGATGCGCAGCCGATCCGTGACGCCGGCATGTGGGGCCAGCTGCCCGCGGGCACGACCGTCGGTGCCCTCGCGCCGCTGTTCCCGCGCGTCGAGCAGCCCGCCTGAGATGACCGAGGCAGATCCGAGCCAGTACGTGCGTCAGCGGGAGAAGGGCGCGCGCGACGTGACCTATCCGGTCGCTCCCGAACCGCTGTCGGTCGCCGTCTACGACAACCACGCCCATCTCGAGATCGAGGACGGTGAGCAGCCGCTCTCGCTCGACGAGCAGCTGGCCAGGGCCGCCGAGGTGGGTGTCGCCGGGGTCGTGCAGGCCGGCGGCGACATCGATTCGAGTCGGTGGTCGGCGTGGGCGGCGCAGCAGCATCCACGGGTGCTCGCCGCCGTCGCGATCCACCCGAATGAGGCGCCCGCTTACCAGGCGGCCGGCCGTCTCGATGAGGCGATCGGGGTCATCGACGAGCTCGCCGGACAGCCTCGTGTTCGTGCCATCGGCGAGACCGGGCTCGACTTCTTCCGCACCGACGAGGCCGGCCTGCCCGCACAGTTCGAGAGCTTCGAGGCGCACATCGACCTCGCCAAGCGCCACGGCATCGCGATGCAGATCCACGACCGCGATGCGCATGACGCCGTGCTCGAGACGCTGTTGCGGGTGGGTGCGCCAGAGCGCACCGTCTTCCACTGCTTCTCGGGCGATGCCGAGATGGCGCGTATCGCGGGTGAGCGCGGGTATTGGCTCAGCTTCGCGGGAAACGTCACGTTCAAGAACGCCCAGAACCTGCGCGACGCCCTGGCCGTCACACCGATCGAGCGCATCCTCGTCGAGACCGACGCGCCGTTCCTCACGCCCACGCCGCACCGCGGTCGCCCCAACGCGCCGTACCTGGTGCCGGTGACGGTGCGGTTCATGGCCGCCGAGCTGGGAGCGGACCTCGACGAGTTCTGCGCGCAGATCGCGTCGAACACCCTCGCCGTCTACGGCGCGTTCGAAGACTGATCGTTCAACCGCACGGCCGTCAGCCACGCCATTGCCGCCGATGCGGACAGTCCGTCATCCCACTCGGTGCGCTCGCGCGCGAGCGCTTCGGCGCGCGCGAGCTCGTCTTCGCCGATGATCGCCGAGTACAGCATCACGTAGTCTCCCAGCGCGCCGCTGAATCCGGACTCGCCGCCGGCTTCTGCCACGAGCTCTGCGACCCGTTCCGCGTCGGTGGGGAGGTACTCGAGCGACACGGCCGACAGTGGCAGCAACTGGATGCCGAGAATTGCCGACGGTTCTGGACTGAACCACGTCGCGTAGTCGCGCTTGCCGCCCCAACTGAGGGAGAGCATCGTGTGCTCGAATCCGTCCGGCAGTCCGCTGAGGTCGGGATCGAGCCACAGCCGCGCGGCTGCGTCCGCCTCGGCAGACAGCAGCCACGTCGCACGTGAGGCGAGCTCGTCGTTCTCGCGCGCCTGCGCCCACAGCGCGAGGCCGTTCCACGCGCCGACCCCTTCAGAACTGGACTCCTGGTTGTTGCCGTCGGCGAACACGCTGAGACCGCCGGCCCAGGAGTGACCGCGATAGGGGTCGAACACTCGGAGCGCGGGCATCTCCTCCGATCCCGCCGCCACATCGGCGGCCAACACGTCGAGCACCGCTGCCATCTCTTCCACCAGTTCTGGGCGTTCGGCGGCGAGTGCTGCGCCGGCCGTGAGGAAGTAGCCGTAGTGGAAGTGATGGTCGTTGCCCTCCTCCGAACCGAACGACGGCATCTTCCCGACCACGAGGTCGAGCCGGTCGTCGAACACGAAGCACCGCTCCGCGCGCTGCGTGCACGCGTCCGCGTCGAGCCACGGGAGCAGCTCGGCCTGCAGTTCGTCCGCGATCGCGGCGGCGAGATCGGCATCGTCGAGGGCACGTGCGAGCGAGAGCATGGTGCCCAACCGTGCGAGGGCCTTGCCGCCGTAGTAGGTGTCGGCCGGGACGTCGGCGGTGTCGGCCAGATCGGCGCGCAAGAGCCCGAGCAACTCCTCTCGGTCATCGGAGGCGATCCCGGTGAGGTCATACCCGGCCGCGGGATCGACGGAGGGCACCGACCATGCCAGCTCGGTGGCGGCGCACGCCGGCGCATCGCCGTACGCGGTCTGGAAGGTGCCCAGCGAACACTCGAGGCCCACGTCGTGCCCGCCGAACGGGACCAGCACCGTGGCATCGGTCCCCGTGTACCGCAGTCGTGTCGCGGCTGTCTCCTCGTCAACGGTGTACGAGACCTCCACTCCGGTGATCGGATCGTCCAGCGCCTCCCGCCACTGCTCGATGGCGCCGTCGGCGGGAACCGGGAACACCTGCACGGTCGCGCCGTCGTCCACGCGCAGCCCGTCGCCATCGGGTTGTGCACCGGGCGCGAGGATGCCGTACTCCACGCCCGCCACCGTCGTGGACCAGAGACCGTCGCCTGCTTCGACAAGCGGCGCCTCGATGGCGAGGGTGAGATCGCGCTGCGAAACGATTCCTGCGACCGGCGAGCCTTCGGCGAGTGTGACCTCGGCCGAGACGCCGTCGGCGTCGGCGTAGGCGAGGGTTACGGCGACCGCGTCGGCGGCGACGACGGTGACCTCCTCAGCGCCCAGGCCGACCGATACCCCGTCGGCGAACGGCGCTGCGATTGTCGTGGCGCTCGCGGTGACGCTGGGGAGCGCCACCGTGAATCCGTCGGTGCGAGGGGCGACCGCGAGCGGGTAGGGGAACACCGGCTGCAGTTCGTCGGCGAACACGATGCTCGAATACCACCGGCTGGTGGGCACGATGACGTGGTCGGCGAGTCGCAGCGGGGCGGCGTCAGAGACCGATTCGGTCGGCAACGTCGAGACGGACGAGGTCGGGGCCGGCGTCGGCTGATTCCAGTCGTCATCGGGGGCCGACACGCACGACGCGCACAGCGCCAGCACGCCGGCCGCGGCCAAGATGACGGTGAGCGGTCGCCGCATCACAGGCCGATCTTCCGCAACAGGTCGCCGAACGCGTCGGAGATGCCGGCCAGCGGACCGTCGTCGCGCAACCTCAGCGTGACCGTGACGGGCGTCCCCGACTGGAACAGCCCGGTCGCCGTTTCGTCGGCGAGTTCCGCGCTGTCGATGCTCACCGTCGACAGTGCCTGTCCGTCGGCGGTCGCGACATCCACACTGCTCACGGCGCCGACGAGTGTCTCGCCGCTGGGCAGGAGGATCTCCGCCTCTGCGTCGGTGGCGATTCGGACGTAGTCGCGCGCGGTGAGCACGAAATCCGCGTCGACGGACAGCGTGCGCTCGCGGTCGATGGTCGCCAGGACGCTCCCGGCGGGCGCGAACCCGCCCTGCACGACCGAGACGTCGGTGACGGTGCCGGCGACGCTGGCCACCACGGTGGTGGTGCCGTCGTCGGCCACGTGCTCGGAATCGACCGTGTACCCCGAGGCGATGTCGAGCTGCAGTGCGAGCGACTGCACCGCGAACAACGGGTCGCCCGCTGCGACGGCGTCGCCGTCGTGCACGTACAGCTCGGTGACGGTGCCGCCGTAATCGGTGCCGACGGCGTATGCGTCGGCGACGATCTCGGCGCTGGTGGACTGCGCCGAGTTCTGACGCTGGTTGAACACGATCGTGCCGACGGCGACGAGCGCGACGACGATGATGAGTCCGAGGGTGAGCTTGAGTCTGCTGGCCCAGGTCATGAGATACCTCCGAGGCGGGCGTCGGCGTGCCGGCGTCGGGAGGCGGCCTGCTCTCGCGGCGCCGGTCGGGCGATGACGGTGATGGGATCTGTGGGGGTGGGTTCGGTTGAGACGTCGGGGAGCGGCCGGGGTCGGCGGCGCAGATGCAGTTCGCGCAGCGCTGCGCCGAGGAAGGCGCCGAGGATGACGGTGTTCGTCGCGTTCCAGGCCATCGCGAGCGTCACGGTGCCGTTGTCGATGTCTCGCCACACCGCGACGACGGTCGTGAGGGCGAGGAAGACGAAGCACAGCGTCTGCGGGATGATGAAGTTGAACGGCGAACGGGTGGATGCCGACCCCGTCACATGCCAGCCCTCAGACTTGCCCGTGATCACGTTCCACAGCGCCTTGGTGTAGATCGGGAACGACACCGTTGCGAGTGTCAGGGTCTCCCATCGGAACGAGCCCACCGCGAACCACGCGAGCAGGATCTGGATGACGTAGAACCCGGCGTAGTACAGCGCCCACGTGAACACCGAGATGTCCAGGTGCATCGGCCGCAGATCGAAGTAGATCTCCAGCGGCGGCACGAGCAGCAGCAGCAGGGGACAGATGCCGGTGAGGTAGAAGGTGGCCGTCACGAGGTACTGGATGCGCTGGTCCATGGTCAGTCGCCGGCGGATGCTCAGCGGATTGTGCTGCAGCAGGATTTCGAAGCCACCGGACGCCCACCGCAACTGCTGCTTGCTGTACGCCTCGACCGTCTCGGGTGCATCTCCGACTGCGAGCACATCGGGGATGAACACCGATCGCCAGCCACGCTCGTGCAGCATCAGCGCCGTCCACACGTCCTCCGACTTCGAGTCGGTGTACATGCCGCCGATCTCGTCGATCGCGGCGCGGCGGAACACCACGTTGGTGCCGACGCAGAACGCCGCATTGAACCGGTTGCGACCGGGCTGGATGAAGCGGTAGAACACCGTCTGCATATAGGCGGCCCCGCGGGCGATGACGGTGTGCAAGTTGCCGTACGCCTGTGGCGTCTGCACGAAGGCGACGGTGCTGTCGGTGAAGAACGGGACCGTCTCCACCAGGAGGTCGGGCTTGGGCACGAAGTCGGCATCGAGGATGACGAAGTAGTCGCCCTTCGCGATCGACAGTGCGTGATTCACGTTCCCTGCCTTCGCCCCGTTCGAGCTCAGTCGTCGCACGTACCACGCTCCGACCTCCGCGGCCAGCGCCTTCACCTCGTCGGAGCGTCCGTCGTCGAGAATCCAGGTGCGATGCCGGCCTCGCATCGCGACGGCCGCCGTGACGGTGCGGCGGACGGCATCGAGGTCTTCGCCGTAGACCGTGATGAACACATCGATCAGCACCTCGCGGCCGCCGAGATGCACGGCATCGTCGCCGTCGTCCGCGCGAGGCATCAGCAGTGCACGGGCGGCGTGATAGGCGAAGTCTCTCGGGTCGTAGCCACTGGAGAGAATCGTCCACATCGCCAGGAGCGCGTGGAAGACGAGGATCGTCTCGGCGACGATGACCATGACGTACGGGATCGCGTCGCCGCGGTTGCCCGGATTGAGCAGGAACGCCGCATACGCGAGGATGCCGATCGTTCCGATGATCACCAGGAGCACCATGACGGGACTGGCGGCACCTCGATAGTGACTGTTGCGCCGGATGACGCGAATAGCGTCGCTGTCGGTTTGGACCATTGGACTCCCCCAGAAAGTCATTCGGTCGATCAAAGCCGCAGCCTCGTTGCCGCACTCGCTATGTTCGCCTCCACATGAGACAGGGGAGTGCCGGGCACGTAAACGACTGGTGACGACGGGCTGGCAGAGTGCCGACCGTCTGCTGGGTACAGTGATCTTCATGCCCGTGACCCTGCTCGGAGCCGCCGAAATCCGCACGCTCGCCGCTGCGCTCGACGTGACCCCGACGAAGAAGCTGGGGCAGAACTTCGTCGTCGATGCGAACACGGTTCGCAAGATCGTGCAGGCGGCATCGGTCACCGCCGACGACCGGGTCGTCGAGATCGGTCCGGGGCTGGGGTCGCTGACCCTCGCGATCCTCGAGACCGGAGCCCCCGTCACGGCCGTCGAGATCGACCATCGCCTGGCCGAACGGCTGCCTGCCACGGCAGCAGCGCATGGCGTCGCGACGGGCGCGCTCACGGTGGTCGACGCCGACGCCCTGCACGTGCACGAGCTGCCGGGGGACCCGAACGTGCTGGTTGCGAACCTGCCCTACAACGTCAGCGTGCCGGTGCTGCTGCACTTCCTCGAGACCTTCCCCGGTCTCGAGCGCGGCGTCGTCATGGTGCAGGCCGAGGTGGGGGAGCGGCTGGCCGCAGCTCCAGGCTCGAAGGTCTACGGCGCGCCGAGCGCGAAGGCTGCCTGGTATGGCCCGTGGCGGCTCGCCGGCACCGTCTCTCGCCAGGTGTTCTGGCCGGTGCCCAACGTCGACAGCGTGCTGGTGGGCTTCACCCGCAACCCCGAACCGCGAGGGACAGAAGACGAACGCCGCCGCACGTTCGCCGTCATCGATGCGGCCTTCCAGCAGCGTCGCAAGATGCTGCGGCAGGCGCTCTCGTTGGTATTGGGCGGGTCGGCGGCATCGGCATCCGAGATCCTCGAACGGGCCGGCGTGGCACCGACCGCGCGCGGCGAGCAGCTCACCGTCGACGACTTCCACCGCATCGCCGAAGTCGCCGCGGGTCGCTAGCCTGGACAGGTGACCGACACCGAACGCTTCCCGCCCTCCCGCGGCGGCGACCTGCACCGCCCCTACACCGCAGCCGACGACCGCTACGAGGGTTCTTCGTACCGCCAGGTGGGCTCATCGGGGCTGTATCTGCCGCCGATCTCGCTCGGCCTGTGGTGGAACTTCGGCGACAACATCCCCTTCGACAACCAGCGCGCCCTCCTGCGCCACGCGTTCGACCGGGGCATCACGCACTTCGACCTGGCGAACAACTACGGGCCGCCCTACGGCTCGGCCGAGACGAACTTCGGCCGCATGATGCGCGAGGACTTCGCGCCGTACCGCGATGAGCTCATCATCTCGTCGAAGGCCGGCTACGACATGTGGCCGGGTCCCTACGGCACCCAGGGCTCACGCAAGTACCTGATCGCGAGCGCCGAGCAGTCGCTGCAGCGCATGAGCGTCGACTACGTCGACATCTTCTACTCGCACCGCCCCGACGCCGACACCCCGATCGA
Source organism: Microbacterium sp. bgisy189 (assembly GCF_057707225.1). Classification (NCBI taxonomy): domain Bacteria; kingdom Bacillati; phylum Actinomycetota; class Actinomycetes; order Micrococcales; family Microbacteriaceae; genus Microbacterium; species Microbacterium sp. bgisy189. The sequence continues at coordinate 468,653 of NZ_JBYIPT010000001.1, forward strand.
AGAGACCGTGGGCGCCCTCGACACGCTCGTGCGCCAGGGCAAGGCGCTCTACGTGGGCATCTCGTCGTACAGCGCCGAACGCACCGCTGCGGCGCAGGCCGCCGCGCGCGAGCTGGGCACACCGCTGGTGATCCACCAGCCCGCGTACTCGGTCCTCAACCGCTGGGTCGAGGACGGACTGATCGATGTACTGCGGCAGGAGGGCATGGGCGCGATCGCCTTCACCCCGCTCGCGCAGGGACTGCTCACCGGCAAGTACCTCGGCGACGGCACCGCGGAGCGTGCGCAGCAGCGGTCGTCGATGTCGGGCCGCGACCAGCTCAGCGAGAAGGGCCTCGCGACGCTGCGCAGCCTCAACGACATCGCGCAGCGTCGCGGACAGTCGCTCGCCCAGATGGCGATCCAGTGGGTGCTGCGCGACCCTGTGGTCACCTCTGCGCTCATCGGCGCCTCGCGTGCCTCGCAGCTCGACGAGAACCTCGCAGCCCTCGACGGGCCCGCGTTCGACACCGAAGAACTCGAGCAGATCGACGCGCTGTCCGACGGCATCGATGTCGATCTGTGGGCGGACTCGACCGCACTGTGAGCCACGGCGCGACGCTTGACCGGGTGCTCGTACGGGCACCCGGCAAGCTGAACGTGTTCTTCGCGGTCGGCGACGTGCAGCCTGACGGCTACCACGATGTCGCGTCGGTCTATCAGGCCGTCTCGGCCGTCGAAGAAGTCGTGGCGACACCATCCGACGATTTCACGATCGCGGTGACGGGCTCCGTCGATGTCGAAGGTGTGCCGCTCGACGACCGCAACCTGGCGATCCGCGCGGCACGGCTGCTGGCGAGCGAGACCGGCTACACCGGCGGGGTCCATCTCGTGGTCGACAAACACGTGCCGGTTGCGGGTGGCATGGGAGGCGGTTCGGCCGACGCCGCAGCCGCGCTGGTCGCATGCGACGCGCTGTGGCGCACGGGCCTGCCGGTCGCGCGGCTGCACGATCTGGCATCCCGGCTCGGTGCAGACGTGCCGTTCGCGCTGCTCGGGGGCACTGCCGTCGGCACCGGTCGCGGCGACCAGCTCAGCCCGGCGTTGGCGCGTGGGCGCTTCGATTGGGTGCTCGTGACCGACGGTGAGGGGCTGTCGACGCCCGTCGTCTACGGCGAGCTCGATCGCCTGCGGGCGCAGCGTCGCCCCGACATCGCGCCCGATGCAGGCGACCCCGTCGTCGACCCGCAGGTGCTGCAGGCGCTCCGCGCGGGGGATGCCGCAACGCTGGCCCGCGCTGCCCGAAACGATCTGCAAGCGGCCGCGTGCGCCTTGCGCCCCGCGCTGGCCGACCTCGTCGCGGACGGGATCGGGCACGGCGCGTTGACGGGGCTCGTGTCGGGATCGGGCCCGACGGTCGCGTTCCTCGCAGCAGATCCCGATGCCGCAGCCATGATCGGCGAGCGGCTCGCAGAAGAAGGACACGATGTCCGGCACGTGCACGGACCCGTCGGTGGAACGAGAGTGGTGAGCGCATCATGACGCAGGACTGGACGACGCGACCCGTCGATGAGACCTCGGCTGCCCGACTGCGGGACGGAGGGCTCGACATGCGCCTCGTCACCGGCGACGCCGTGCGGCCTTGGCTGCAGGCGGTCGCGCGTGGGTTTCAGGGGCCCGAGTCCAGCGAGGAGCAGCTCGACGCGTCGGTGGTTCGGAACGCGGACAAGCGGATCACCGGCATCTACGACGCATCGGCGCCCCATCCTGACGTGCCCGTGGGCACGGTCGACTCGTGGATCGGCGAGCTGACGCTCCCGGGTCGGACGACGCTGCCGGCTGCTGCCATCAGCGCCGTCACGGTCGCCCAGACGCACCGCCGTCGTGGGATCGCCCGGGCCATGCTCGAAGGCGAACTGCGCGCGGCCGTCAGCGCCGGGGTGCCGATCGCGATGCTCACCGTCTCCGAATCCACCCTCTACGGGCGCTACGGGTTCGGCGTCGCGACGACGGCCTGCACGATCGAGATCGACGTCAAGCGTGCGGATTGGGTCGGGCCGCGGCCAGGTGGCCGCGTCGACCTCATCTCGCGCGAGTCGGCACGCGACCTCGTCGCCGAACTGCACGACCGCGTCAGGCTGAGTCGTCCCGGCGACATCTCGCTGCCCCCGGGGCACGAAGACCGCTTCACCGGCACGGCGCCCGACGCGAAGGAGGGCGGCAAGGTGCGCTGCGTGCGCTACGCAGACGCAGACGGTGCCGCACGCGGCATCCTCACCTACACGGTGTCCGAGAACCACGACGATTTCACAAAGGCGAAGATCGACGTCGTGACCCTCATCACCGAGACCGACGACGCGGCGGCGGCGCTCTGGCGCTACCTCGTCGACCACGACCTCGTCGGCACGGTCAGCGCCTCGCTGCGCTCACCAGACGATCCGGTCGTGTGGATGATCGACGACGTTCGCGCGGCGACCCGCACGCTCGAAGACCATCAGTACCTGCGCGTGCTCGACGTGCCGGCCGTCTTGCAGGCGCGACGGTATGACCGCGTCGGCCGCGTCGTGCTCGAGGTGACAGATCCGCTCGGCATCGCCGAGGGCCGATACCTGTTGCAGACGAACGAGTCCGGCGCCGGCTCCGTTTCGGCCGCGCCGGATGATGCCGCGACCGACGTGCGGCTGGGAGTCTCCGAGCTCTCCTCGGCGGTGCTCGGCTCGGTCGACCTGCGCACGCTCGCACGTGCCGGCCGGGTGACCGGTTCGGGTGTGTCGGCGGCTGCGGCGTTGCTGTCATGGCCCGAGGCGGCCGTGCTCGGCATCTGGTACTGACCGAGGCTGTGATGGGGACTTCTCCCCATCGACCCGGTGCATGCGGGTGCATACGCTGGTTGTTCCCGCTGCGTCCGCCCGGGCGCGCGAGGGTCGACCCGACGACCTCTGGAGGAAGTCCATGACGCAGATTCGTGCCACGTCGGAATCGCTCGCCGGTGTCGCCGGTCAGCTCACGGCAGGGGCGCGCTCGATCCGTTCGCAGTTGGCCAATCTGCGCTCACTCGTCGACGGTCTCGTCTCGGGTGAACTGGGCACGTCGGACCGGTTCACCGAGCTCACGACCCAATGGGATGACGCCGGCGGGCAGTTGACGGCATCCCTCGAAGAGCTCGGCCGACTTCTCGACGCCGACGCCCACGCCTACGCCCACGCTGAGGACGCTCCGACTCCCGCCGTGGACCGCAGCGCCGGCCCGCGTCCCTAGACTGGAAGCCCGAACGAAGGAGGGGCGTCCCCATGGCGCATCTGCTGGGCGCCGAGGGGCTGCACCTCGAGTATCCGACCAAGGTCGTCTTCGACGGCGTGAGTCTCGGCATCGACGAGGGCGACCGCATCGGCGTCGTCGGACGCAACGGCGACGGCAAATCGAGTCTGCTGCGCATGCTCGCGGGGCTCGCTGAACCGGATGCCGGTCGTGTGACCGTCCGCGGCGGTGTGCACGTCGGCGTGCTCGACCAGGCCGACGTGCTCGATGACACCCTCACAATCCGCGAGGCGGTCGTCGGTGACACCCCCGACCACGAATGGGCCGGCAGTGCCCGCATCCGCGACGTCATCTCGGGCCTCCTCGGCGACCTGGAGTGGGACGGTCCGGTGCAGGGCCTGTCGGGTGGGCAGCGACGACGCGTGTCGCTCGCCGCCTTGCTGGTCGGCGACCATGACGTGCTGTTCCTCGACGAGCCCACCAACCACCTCGACGTCGAGGCGATCGCCTGGCTTGCCGCGCACCTGAAGACGCGGTGGGCTGCGAACGCGGGCGGGCTGCTTGTCGTCACGCACGACCGTTGGTTTCTCGACGAGGTGTGCACGACGACGTGGGAGGTGCACGACCGCATTGTCGAGCCGTTCGAGGGCGGGTACGCCGCGTACATCCTGCAGCGCGTCGAACGCGACCGGCAGGCGGCCGTGATCGAACAGCGCCGGCAGAACCTCGCGCGCAAGGAGCTCGCCTGGCTGCGGCGCGGCGCGCCTGCGCGCACCTCGAAGCCGAAGTTCCGCATCGACGCGGCGAACGTGCTCATCGAGGACGTTCCCGAGATCCGCGACAAGGTCGACCTCGCCTCGCTTGCCGTCTCCCGACTCGGGAAAGACGTCGTCGACCTGCTGGATGCCTCCGTCGCCTACGGCGAGACGCGCGTGCTGGCGGATGTCGAGTGGCGGCTCGCGCCGGGGGAGCGCACCGGCATCCTCGGTGTCAACGGCGCCGGCAAGTCCACCCTGCTGGGGCTGATCTCCGGCGAGGTGCAGCCGACCGGTGGCCGCGTCAAACGCGGGAAGACGGTGCAGGTCGCAACCCTCACGCAGCGGCTCGATGAGCTGGAGGAGCACCTCGACGATCCGGTGCGCGTCGTCATCTCGCGGCTGCGCACGACCTACACGTTCGGATCGGGGTCGAAGGCGACTGAACTGACTCCGGGTCAGCTTCTCGAGCGGATGGGCTTCTCGAGCGCGCAGCTCTCGACCCCGGTGAAGGATCTGTCGGGTGGGCAGAAGCGCCGCCTGCAGCTGCTGCTGATCCTGTTGCAGCAGCCGAACGTGCTGATCCTCGACGAGCCGACCAACGACCTCGACACCGACATGCTCGCGGCGATGGAAGACCTGCTCGACTCGTGGCCGGGCACCCTCATCGTGGTTTCGCACGACCGGTACTTCCTCGAGCGCGTCACCGACCAGCAGTACGCGATCCTGCCAGGTGCCGACGGCGTCGGGCGGCTGCGGCACCTGCCGGGGGGCGTCGACGAGTACCTGCGGCGGCGCGCCGAGCAGCGTGCGCGTCCGGTGGCATCCGGCCCATCCACGAACGGTTCGACGCAGCCCGCAGTGCCCGCGCTCTCGGGCGCCGACCTGCGCGCGGCGCAGAAGGAGCTCGCGGCGACCGAACGGCGCATGCAGAAGCTGCAGCAGGATGCCGTGACCCGCCGCGACCGGCTCGCCGACCACGACCAGGCCGACTATGTCGGACTCGGCGAGAAGATGGCCGAGATCCAGGCGATCGAGTCCGAGGTCTCAGCGCTCGAGGACCGCTGGCTGGAGCTGTCCGAGCAGCTCGGCTGACCGCGGGCCGCTCGCCTGTCACGAACGCGGCGCTGCGGCCCGTGATCGTGACGGGCGAGCAGTCGGCGTCGCGGTCGATCGACGCGGGGTGGCCTCAGGCGTCGAAGCCGAGGCTGAGTTTGCGCAGCAGGCCGGCGAGCCGGTCGCGGTCGGCGCGGGCGAGCACGCCGAGCAGGTGCGCTTCGGCGTCGACGAGGCGCGTGATCGCGGCATCCACGCGCGTGCGGCCGTCTTCGGTGAGGGTGACCAGCACGCTGCGACCGTCGCCCGGGTCGGCTTCGCGGCGCACGAGACGGCGCCCGACGAGTCGGTCGATGCGGTTCGTCATCGTGCCGCTGGAGACCAGCGTCTGCTGCAGCAGCTGCTTGGGGCTCAGCTGATACGGCTCGCCCGCGCGGCGCAGCGCAGAGAGCACGTCCCACTCCCACGGCTCCAACTCGCTGCGGCGGAACGCCTCGCGACGGGCGCGGTCGAGGTGCCGGGAGAGCCGGTCGACGCGCGAGAGCACTTCGAGCGGGGAGAAGTCTAGGTCGGGGCGCTGAGTCACCCACGCGCCGACGATGCGATCGACCTCGTCGTGTTCGGCGCTCATCCCGCCATCCTCCCACCGGAGGCGCATTCGCAGCGCGATGTGTCGGTGGCTGATTCCCTGGCCGATCCCCTGGAACCGGTCACAGTTCGGTAACGGAACCGGCCGACCAGTACCGCGCAAGCGCTCGCGCACGGCACCCTGTGACCGGTAACAGTTCTCCCGGGCGCGATGCCGCGTGCGGGGATCGACGACGATCGGAGACACCCGTGCGTTCCACCCCAGGCCACCGTCCCAGCCGCGCAGCCGTCGCCGCGCTCGCGACGGCAGCCCTCGCAGCACCGTTGATCGCAGCGACCCCGGCATCCGCCGCCGACGGGCCGGTCGAGGCCGGCATCGTCGTGAAGAAGGTCGAGAACCTGCCCACCGACTTCATCAACGGTGTCGACGTCTCGTCCGTGCTGTCGCTCGAGGCGTCCGGCGTCGTGTTCCGCGATGCCGACGGACAGGTCGCGGACCTGTTCGACGTGCTCGCCGACCACGGCATCACCGACGTGCGGGTGCGGGTCTGGAACGACCCGTTCGACGCCGACGGCAACGGGTACGGCGGCGGCGACGTCGATGTCGCCCGGGCCGTCGAAATCGGTGAGCGCGCGACGGATGCCGGCCTGGGCGTGCTCGTCGACTTCCACTACTCCGACTTCTGGGCCGACCCCGCCAAGCAGCAGGCGCCGAAGGCGTGGGCATCGCTCGATGTCGCAGCGAAGGCCGACGCGGTCACCGCGTTCACGACCGACGCGCTCGAGCAGTTCGTGACCGCCGGCGTCGACGTGCAGATGGTGCAGGTCGGCAACGAGACCAACGGCGCCGTCGCAGGCGTCACCGGGTGGGCGGGGATGTCGCAGATCTTCGCAGCGGGCTCCGCGGCGGTCCGCGACGTCACGCCAGACGCGAAGGTCGCTGTGCACTTCACCAACCCCGAGTCCAGCGGTCGCTACGCCGGGTATGCGGCACAGCTCGACAACTACGACGTCGACTACGACGTGTTCGCCTCGTCCTACTACCCGTATTGGCACGGCACGACGACGAACCTCACCTCGGTCCTGTCGCAGGTCGCCACGACCTACGGCAAGGAGGTCATGGTGGCCGAGACGTCGTGGGCGACGACCCTCGAAGACGGCGACGGACACGGCAACGTGATCGACCTGGCGAGTGAGGCGACCCAGTATCCGCTCAGCGTGCAGGGGCAGGCCACCGCCGTCCGCGATGTCATCCAGGCAGTCGCCGACGTGGGCGAGGCCGGCATCGGCGTCTTCTACTGGGAGCCGGCCTGGCTGCCGGTCGGTCCGCCCTCGCAGCTCGAGCAGAACAAGCTGCTGTGGGAGCGCGACGGGTCGGGCTGGGCCTCGAGTTACGCGGGGGAGTACGACCCCGAGGATGCCGGCCACTGGTACGGCGGGTCGGCCTGGGACAACCAGGCGATGTTCGCCGCCGACGGCACACCGCTCGAATCGCTCAATGTCTTCTCCTACGCCCGCACCGGTGCCGTCGCGCCCCGCGAGGTGGTGTCGGTCGCATCGCCGACGATCACCGTCACCGACGGCGATCAGATCGTGCTGCCCGAGACGGTCGACGTGACCTACAACGACGACAGCACCGAAGCCGAGCGGGTCACGTGGTCCGATGAGGCCGACTACATCTCCGGTCCCGGCGAGTACACCGTCGGCGGCACCACGGCATCCGGCCACGCTGTGACGGCGACGGTCATCGTGCAGGCCGTCAACGCGCTGCGGAACCCCGGGTTCGAAGACGCAGACGTCTCGATGTGGCAGTCCAGCGGCACGGCGCTGCGGTTGCGCGCCACCGATGACCCGCGGTCGGGCACCCGATCGGCGCACTTCTACGCCGCGAGCGCGTACACCTTCACGCTGTCGCAGACGGTGACGGGGCTGCCCGCCGGTGACTACACCGCGTCGGGCGCGCTGCAGGGCGACGGTGAGGGTGACACCGGCAGCGTGACGCTCACGGTGCGCTCCGGTGCTCAGACCCAGGATGCCGGCTTTCAACTGCGCGGCTGGCGCAACTGGTCGACCCCGACGACGGATGCCGTGAGCGTCCAAGACGGCGGATCGGTGACGGTCGAGATCTCGGCATCGCTGCCGGCCGGCGCGTGGGGCACGATCGACGATCTCGTCCTGACGCGCGCGGCCGCAGTCGGCGTCGACACCTCGGCGCTGCAGGCCGCCGTCGACCGGGCCGAAGCGATCGACCGCGACATCGTCACGGCCGACTCGCTGGCGGACCTCGACGCCGCGCTCCGCATCGCAGACACGGTGCTCGCATCGCAGCGACCTGACGCCGATCTCGTCGACGCCGCACTCACGCGGCTCGAGGCCGCACTCGACGCGCTCGAACTGGTGGGGGCAGAACCCGCCCCGACCGTGCTCCCGGTCGCGATCGATGCGGTCGAAGGGGAGTCGATCGCGCTGCCCGACACCGTCGACGTGCGCCGATGGAACGGCGTCGTCGAGGCCGTTCCGGTGAGCTGGTCGGATGCCGCGCTCGCCGCGATCGAAAGCTCTGGCGTGTACGAGATCCCCGGCACGACCGACACCGGCGCCGCGGCGGTCGCAACCGTGACCGTGACGGCCAAGCAGTGGGTCGTCGACCCCGGCTTCGAAGATGCCGACGGCGAGGCTTGGACGATCGCCGGGGCGGGGGCGAGCAGAGGCGCGACGGCGGATGCCGCAGCCGGAGACCGAGCGGTTTCGTTCTGGGCGGACGCCGCCTACACGTTCACGGTCAGCCAGCGCATCACCGCCGTGACGCCCGGCACCTACACGCTCAGCGCGACGGCGCAGGGTGACGGTGAGGCGGCTGGCGACAGCATCCGCGTCGTCGCCCGCGCCGGCGACGCCGAGGCCGGCGCCGACCTCGCCCTGACGGGGTGGCAGGTGTTCGACACCGCGACGACCGAACCGATCACCGTGGGCGCCGACGGCATCCTGACGGTCGCGGTCGAGGCGTCGCTTGCGGCAGGGGCATGGGGCACGATCGACGAGATCCGGCTGCAGCGTGCGGGCGAACGGGTCGACACCGACGCCCTCGCAGCCGACGCCGCGCAACTCGCCGCACTCGTCGCCTCCGACTACACGCCGTGGTCGTTCGCTCCGGTGGCCGATGCCGTCGCCGTCGCGCAGGTGCTCGTCGCGGCCGACTGGCCCGCAGCCGAAGCCGTCGCGGCAGCCGTGGCGCGCCTCGCCGAGGTGCGCGCGGGACTCGTCCAAACCGATGCCGACACCGCGACCGCAGCGCCCGCGCGCGGTGCGCTCTCGCACGACAACGGCTGGGACACGGGTCTTCGCGACGGCGACTACCGCATCACGATGAACCTGTGGTGGGGGCAGAACGCCTCGTCGTTCCGCCTCTACGAGAACGGCGTGCTGATCGCGACCGTGCCGCTGGAGTACCGCGGAACGAAGGCGCAGCTCGCGACCGTGCCGATCACCGGTCGCGCCAACGGCACCTACGCCTACACGGGCGTGCTCGTCAACACGCAGGGCGAGACGGCGGTCACGCCGGTCACCGTCAGCGTGACGGCGGCGAACCCCGGCATGCCCGTGCTCAGCCACGACAACCGCGACCGCGACGGCGCCTACACCGTGACGGCCGACATGTGGTGGGGCACCAACGCGACGTCGTATCGGTTCTACGAAGACGGAGAACTCGTCTCCGAGGGCTCGCTGACCGCGGCAACGCCCGCAGCGCAGCGTGCCCGGCTCACGGTCGACGGGGCATCCGTCGGCACCCACACCTACCGTGTCGTCTTCGCGAACGCGGCGGGGGAGACCACGAGCCGCGACCTCGAGGTCGTCGTGCGGCGCTGACCGGCGCTGACGCGCTGCGGACGGGCGGGCGCATGGCAGACTTGTCGGGCGCCCGCCCGCCCGCGGGCGGCGCGTTCCGCCGTGGTGTAATGGCAGCACGACAGCCTTTGGAGCTGTGAGGTCTAGGTTCGAGTCCTGGCGGCGGAGCATGACACAGAACACGCTCGACAGCTCGCTCGCGGTCGTCATCCTGGCCGCGGGGCAGGGCACGCGCATGAAGTCGTCGCTGCCGAAGGTGCTGCACCGCATCGGCGGGCGCCCGCTCGTCGGTCACGTGCTCGACACCGCGCGCGACCTCGCGCCGCAGCGCGTGCTCGTCGTCGTCCGCCATGAACGCGACCAGGTCGCCGAAGCCGTGCTCGGGGTCTCGCCCGAGGTGGTCGTCGTCGACCAGGACGAGATTCCCGGCACAGGCCGTGCCGTCGAGGTCGCGCTCGATCAGCTCGACGGCTTCGACGGCGACGTGCTGGTCCTCAGCGGTGACGTGCCACTGCTGGACGCAGACACGCTCGCCGCGCTCATCGACGCGCACCGCACCGCAGCCGCGGCAGCGACCCTGCTGAGCGCGATCGTCGACGACCCGACCGGCTACGGCCGTGTCATCCGCGATGCCGACGGCGGTGTCGACCGCATCGTCGAGCAGAAGGATGCCACCGCCGAGGAGGCCGCAGCGCGCGAGATCAACGCCGGCGTCTACGTCTTCCGCGCGACCGAGCTGCGCACCGAACTCGCCCGCGTCGGCACCGCCAACGCGCAGGGGGAGAAATACCTCACCGACGTCATCGGGCTGCTCCGCGGCGACGGGTTGACGGTCTCCGCCACGGTCGCGGCCGATGTCGCGGTCACGCTCGGCGTCAACGACCGTGCCCAGCTGGCGGATGCCGGCAAGCGCCTCAACGCCCGCACGGTGCGCCGCTGGCAGCTCGCCGGCGTCACGATCCAAGACCCCGACACGACGTGGATCGACGTGACCGCCACGCTCGCCCCCGACGTCACGGTGCTGCCGAACACCCACATCCAGCGTGCGACGACGATCGCCGCGGGCGCGGTGGTGGGCCCCGACACGAGCCTCGTCGACTGCGAGGTCGGCGAGGATGCGCGTGTCACCCGCACCGACGCGACGCTCGCCGTCATCGGCGCCGGCGCGACCGTCGGTCCCTTCGCCTACCTGCGGCCGGGCGCCGTGCTCGGCGACGGCGGCAAGGTGGGCACGTTCGTCGAGATCAAGAACTCGACGATCGGCGCCGACAGCAAGGTGCCGCACCTGTCGTACATCGGCGACACGACGATCGGTGAGCGGGTGAACCTCGGTGCCGGCGCGATCACCGCGAACTACGACGATCTCGCCAAGCACCGCACCGAGATCGGCGACGAGGTGCATTCCGGCTCGCACAACGTGTTCGTCGCGCCCGTTAGGATCGGTGATGGCGCCAAGACCGGCGCGGGAGCCGTCATCCGCAAGGACGTCCCGGCCGGCGCACTGGCCTTGAGCGTCGCCCCTCAGCGCAACGTCGAGGGGTGGGTCGAGAAGAACCGACCGGGGACGGGCGCGGCAGATGTCGCAGCCCGAGCCCGGTCCGCACAGAAGGCGGACGATGGCGCGCAACAAGAAGGCTGAGCTCGAGCGGGACGACATCGCCCCGGGCCTCGTGGTCAAGACCAAGAAGCGACTCGTCGTCGCCTCGGGCAGTTCGCACCCCGAACTCGCCCGTCAGGTCTCACAGGAGCTCGGCACGGAGCTGGCGCCCACCGAGCACCGCGTCTTCGCCTCCGGCGAGATCCTCACCCGCTTCGAGCGGTCGGTTCGCGGATGCGACATCTTCCTCATCCAGTCGTTCGGTCCGCCCGTCAACGAGTGGATGATGGAGATGCTCATCATGCTCGACGCGGCCAAGCGTGCGTCGGCCAAGCGCATCACCGTCGTCGCGCCGTACTACCCGTACTCGCGGCAGGACAAGAAGGGTCGCGGTCGTGAGCCGATCAGCGCACGCCTGGTCGCCGACCTGTTCAAGACCGCCGGCGCCGACCGCGTCATGAGCGTCGACCTGCACGCGGCGCAGATCCAGGGCTTCTTCGACGGCCCCGTCGACCACCTGTTCGCCAAGCCCGTGCTGCTCGACTACTTCGAGCAGAACCTGTCGCCCGAGGACCGTGAGAAGCTCACCGTCGTCTCGCCCGACACCGGTCGTGTGCGGGTCGCTGACACCTGGTCGGACAGTCTCGGTGCACCCCTGGCGATCATCCACAAGCGCCGCGACCCGAACGTCGCCAACCAGGTCACCGTCGCCGACATCGTCGGAAACGTCGAGGGCCGGGTGTGCCTGCTCGTCGACGACATGATCGACACCGGTGGCACGATCGTGAAGGCCGCGCAGGCGCTCAAGGCGAACGGTGCCGAGCGGGTCATCGTCGCCGCCACCCACGCCGTGTTCAGCCACCCCGCCGCCGAGCGTCTGCAAGACGACTCGGTCGACGAGGTGGTCGTCACCGACACGCTGCCGCTGCCGGAGGAGAAGCAGTTCCCGGGGCTCACGGTCCTGCCGATCGCTCCGCTGCTGGCCCGCGCGATCCGCGAGGTGTTCGAGGACGGCTCGGTCACCAGCATGTTCGACGGCGCGGCCTGATCAGCGCCACTGCACCCTTCGGCTTTCCACGCTGACGCAGAGGAATGCCATAGGGAATGCCGTGACTTCACGGTTAGCGTGGGGGCATTCCCGCACCGGAGATCCCGCCGGACAGGGCACGACCTCAGGAGGACCGTCATGATCCGCACCACCGCCGTACCCGGCGAGGTCCGCGTCGGCGCAGTCGCCGCATCCGTCGTCGGCGTCGCGTTGCTCGCCGGGTGCGCCGGCGCAGCCGCCACCGAGAGTGACACCACAGACACCTCCAGCGACACGTCGACGACGGAAACCACCGACTCGTCGACAACGACGGATTCGGGTGAGAGTGACTACGCCGACGGCACGTACACGGCCGAGGGCAGCTACTCGCCGCAGGCCGGCACGATCGAGACCATCTCGGTCACGCTCACGCTCGAGGACGACGTCATCACCGCCGTCGAGGTGACCGGCGACCCGCAGGCCCGTGAGTCCGAGCAGTATCAGTCGGAGTTCATCGGCGGCATCGCCGACGTCGTCGTCGGGGTCGACATCGACGAGATCTCGGTCAGCAAGGTCGCCGGGTCATCGCTCACCAGCGGCGGCTTCAACGACGCGGTCGAGACGATCAAGTCCGAAGCAGCCGCGTGATGAGCGCGCCGGCATCCGAATGGCGCTTCGACGCGATCGGCACCGGCTGGACGATCCACACCGAGGCGCCGTTGCCGAGCGACGCGCGGACAGCCGTCACGACGGTCGTCGAGGCCTTCGACCGTGACTGGTCGCGATTCCGCGACGACTCGCTCATCGCCGCGCTGGCGCGCGAGGGCGGCACCGTGCCTGCGCCGTCCGACACCGCCGGGATGCTGGACGCCTACGTCGCACTGTCCGAGGCGACAGGCGGCGCAGTGAACCCGCTCGTGGGCGAGGCGCTGGCCCGGCGCGGCTACGACGCGCGTTATTCGCTCGTCGACCGCGGGGCAGAGCCGGCGCCCGCCGACTGGCGCAATCTGCTCACCTGGAGTGCGGCCGAGCTCTCCGTTGCACGACCCGCCACGATCGACGTCGGCGCGCTCGGCAAGGGGCGCCTCGTCGATGTGGTCGGCGCTGCGCTGGAGTCCTGGATCGCCGGCGACATCACGATCGACGCGAGCGGCGACCTCGCCATCACCGGCACCGAGCGGGTCGCGCTCGAGCACCCGTACGACGCGACGCGTGCGATCGGCGTCTGGGAGGTCACCGACCGGGCGCTGTGCGCGTCGGCCGTGAACCGGCGCGCGTGGGGTGACGGACTGCACCACGTGCTCGATGCGCGCACGGGCGAGCCGGTGCGAACGATCGCGGCGACGTGGGCAGTCGCTCCCGACGCGATGCACGCCGATGCGATCGCGACGGCGCTGTTCTTCGACGGGGGCCCGAAGCTTGCGCACCAGTGGGGTGTGGAGTGGGTGCGCATGACGACGGACGGCAGTGTCGAATGGTCGCCCGGTTGCGGCGCCGACCTGTTCGTGCGGCGATAGCGTGGAATCATGCTGAGCACGCTCACGACGGTCTGGAACCGCGTCTACGCGATCATCGGTCGCGTCTCGATGTACCGACTGGTCTTGCTGCTGCTCGGGGCGCTGGCGGTGCTCGCCCTCGCACTCTCGCTGTTCCAGGCGATCGCGTACGGGCCGCTCGAGCTCATCGCCGCGGCGATCGTGCTGTCGGTCGCCGCGGCTGCGACCGATGCCGTCGCGCATCGCATCCTCGGCAAAGCGTGGCGGCTGGAGTCGTCGCTCATCACCGCGCTCATCCTGCTGTTCGTGCTGCGACCGTCGCTGGAACCGCTTGAACTCACCGGGCTTGCGATCGCGGCGGTTGTCGCATCGGCGTCGAAGTACCTGCTGGTCTGGCAGGGCCGTCACATCTTCAATCCGGCCGCGGTCGGGGCCGCCGTGTTGACGATCGTCAGCACCTGGCTCCCCGAGCTCGGCGCCTCCGCCTGGTGGGTGGGAACTCCGGCGCTGGCCGCGCCGGTGATCGTCGCTGGGCTCATTGTGCTGCTTCGCACGGAGAAGGTGCGCGTCGTCGGCCTCTTCGTGGTGATTGCGCTCGTCGTCTCCTTTGCGACGACGGCGTTCGCGTATGTCGACGCGGGCGTCTCGTTCGACGTCGGCACGATCGTCTCGCAGCTCGTGTGGAGTTCGCCGTACCTTTTCCTCGGCGCGTTCATGCTGTCTGAGCCATTGACGCTCCCGCCGCGTCGTTGGCAGCAGTGCGTCATCGCTGCGGTCGTCGGTGTGCTCGCCGGATGGCCGGGACTGTTTGTCCTCTTCAGGGTGAGCCCCGAGCATGCCTTGCTGATCGGCAATCTCGTCGCGTTCCTGTTCTGCTTCCGCTCGGCCGTGCGGCTCGAGTTCGTCGAGCGCACCGTGCTCACGCCGACCGTGCGTGAACTCACCTTCCGCGCCGGCCGCGGGGTGCGCTTCGCTCCGGGGCAGTACCTCGAGCTCGAGGTGCCGCATGCGCACGCGGACGCGCGCGGCACGCGGCGCGAGTTCAGCATCGTGTCGGCACCCGAAGAGCTGCCGCTCGTGAAGATCGCGCTGCGCGAAGGGTCGCAGTCCAGCTACAAGAAGGCGCTTGCGCAGGTCGAGGCAGGACGGATGCTGCCGGTGACCGGCATCTGGGGGGACTTCGTCCTGCCCGCGAAGCCTTCGACCCCGGTCCTCATGGTCGCTGCCGGCATCGGCGTGACACCGTTCGTGTCGCAGCTGCGTCACCTGCGTCATGCCGCGCAGCAGCGCGATGTGGTGTTCGTGTACGTCGCAGGCGGTGCCGAAGAACTCGCGTTCCGCGACGACCTCGAGGCGTCTGGTGTGCCGGTGATCATCGTCACGAAGACCGAGCCGTCCTCCCTGCCCGGGCACTGGCGTTGGGCGGGAGGTGGGCGCCTGACCGCCGACAGCCTCGTCGAGCTCGTGCCTGACATCGCCCACCGCCACGCCTACATCTCTGGACCTCCCGGGCTGATCGCAGATCTCGCGCCCGCGCTTGAGAAGGCGCACGCGATCACGACCGACGCGTTCTCCGGGTACTGATGCCGGCCGGCTCACTAGCTCGAGGCGCTCGCTGCCGACCTGGCCGCCTGGACCGAATCGGTGCGCGCCTGACCCCGGCCGTCAGGCCGAAGGATCTGCGGGGCGTGCCGGCAGCCGGACCTCGAACGTGGTCGACCCGGGTTCGCTCGTGACGTCGATCCGTCCGCCGTGCGCGTCGACGATCGCCTTCACGATCGACAGCCCGAGTCCCGTGCCGCCGGTTTGCCGAGCCCGCGACACGTCGGCGCGCGCGAACCGTTCGAACAGGGCGTCGCGGACGGCGGGATCGATGCCGGGGCCGTCGTCGTGCACGCGCAGCACGGCCTCGCCGTCTTCCACGGCGACCGAGGCGGTCACCCGCGTGCCCGGGGGCGTGTGCACACCGGCGTTCGCGAGCAGGTTCACCGCCACCTGCTGCAGTCGCGCCGCGTCGGCTGCGACGACAACGGGTTCTTCGCCGGCGTCGATGAGCCACTCGTGGTCGGGGCGCGCGGCCTGCGCATCGGCGACGGCGTCGATCGCGAGGCGGGTCAGATCGACCGCGCCATAGACGAGTTCTTTGCCCTCGTCGAGTCGTGCCAGCAGCAGCAGATCTTCGACGAGTGTCGTCATGCGCAGCGACTGCGCCTGGATGCGTTCGAGCGACTGCTCGGTGTTCTGCGCGGTTGCTTCGGCCTGCGCCTTCACGGCGCGCGCCGTGCCGGTCGCTTCGCGCTGCTGACGGATGCCGCGCAGCGACAGCTCCGAATAGCCGCGGATGGATGCCAGCGGTGTGCGCAGTTCGTGGCTGGCATCCGCGACGAACGCGCGCATCCGCTCTTCGTTGCGCTGCCTTGCCGCGAGCGAGGTGTCGACGTGGTCGAGCAGGGTGTTCAATGCGGCGCCGACACGGCCGATCTCGGTGCGTTCGTCGGCCTCTTCGGCCGGCACACGGTGCGCGATCGACACCGCGCCCTGCGCGAGCGGCT
Source organism: Microbacterium sp. bgisy189 (assembly GCF_057707225.1). Taxonomy (NCBI): domain Bacteria; kingdom Bacillati; phylum Actinomycetota; class Actinomycetes; order Micrococcales; family Microbacteriaceae; genus Microbacterium; species Microbacterium sp. bgisy189. Next base: position 484,807 of record NZ_JBYIPT010000001.1, read on the forward strand.
GCGAGGCGACGCGCGTCGCAGTCTCGGCGACGGCGCGCAGGGGCCGCAGGGAATGACGGATGACGAGCGAGATGACGGCGGCGAGCAGCAGCAGGCCGCCCGCGGTGAGCAGCGCCACGGTCGTGAGGATGCGTCCGATCGTCGAGGTCAGGTCGGAGGTCGGCTTGCCGGTGATGACCCACAGGCCCGAGGGGTCGCTGTCGGACTGGACCCGGTATTCACCGACGCCGTCGATCGTGACGGTGCTCATGCGCGGATCCTTCGCGCCGTCGACGACTTGGTCGACCTGATCCGATGTCAGTTCGACCACTTCGCGGTCGGCGTTGATGTAGGCGCCGGTCGTGCCGGCGAGATTGCGCCCGACCAGCAGCGTGCCCTCATCCTGTGGACTCGCCTCCAGGACTTCGGCGGCCGTGTTGTACGCCGTCCAGCGCACCCGGATGTCCTGCACCGATGCATCGAGATTCTCGCGGAGGATCGTGCCGAGAATGGCGCCGGTCGCGAGGCCCACCGCGATGAGGATGAGTGAGACGAAGCTCACGACGGTGACGATGAGGCGTGTCTGCAGGCTCCAGCGACGACGCCGTGCCACGGGTACCGCGGTCACTGTGGGGCTTTGATCATGTAGCCGACGCCGCGGACCGTGTGGATGAGCGGATCGCGGCCCGCGTCGAGCTTCTTGCGCAGGTACGAGATGTACAGTTCGACGACGCTGGAGCGGCCGCCGAAGTCGTAGTTCCAGACGCGGTCGAGGATCTGCGCCTTCGAGACGACGCGACGCTGGTTGCGCATCAAGAACCGGAGCAGCTCGAACTCCGTCGCCGTCAGTTCGATCTCCTCGCCGTCGCGCTCGACCTCGTGCGAGTCCTCGTTCAGCGTGAGGTCTCCCACCCGAAGGATCGGGTCGGCGCCGCTTGCGAGTGCGGTGCCGGCGCGACGCATGAGACCGCGCAGCCGGGCGACGACCTCTTCGAGGCTGAAGGGCTTCGTGACGTAGTCGTCACCGCCGGCGGTGAGACCGGCGACACGGTCGGCGACGGCATCCTTCGCCGTGAGGAACAGCACCGGCACCTCGTTGCCGCCCTGCCGCAGTCGCTGCAGCACCGCCATGCCGTCGAGGTCGGGCATCATGATGTCGAGCACCATGGCGTCGGGGTCGAATTCGCGCGCGGCGGTGAGGGCGTCGAAGCCCGAGCCCGCGGTGCGGACCTCCCACCCCTCCATTCGCAAGGCCATCGACAGCAGGTCGGTGAGCATCTGCTCGTCGTCGACGACGAGCACGCGCAGGGGCGACCCGTCGGGACGGTGCAGGGCGGTGGCTGTGGCGGCGGGAGCGGTCATGGTCTCCATTGTGGACACATATCTATGAGATGCCTATGGCATCGGCTATGCGTGGGCTGAGAGTCCCGCACTCTCGCGCATAGCTCACGCCCGCGCGTGCTGCTCGCCGATGAGCCCACCGGACAAGGGCGTGGTGAAGGACATCACGCGCTGATCATCCCCGTGCATGCAGCGAGGGCCGCCGGATCATCCGGCGGCCCTCGTGGTGTCTGTCATCGCAGCGTCAGTGCGTGTCCTCTGCCTCGATCTCGGAACGGTCGCCCGACCACAGGGTGTGGAAGGTGCCTTCCTTGTCGATGCGGCGGTAGGTGTGGGCGCCGAAGAAGTCGCGCTGGCCCTGGATGAGGGCCGCGGGCAGACGTTCGGCGCGCAGCCCGTCGTAGTACGACAGCGACGAGCTGAACGCGGGGGCGGGGATGCCGGCGCCCGCGGCGACCTGCACGATCTCGCGCCACGACGACTGGGCGCGCTGCAGTGCCTCGACGAAGTAGGGGGCGGTCAGCAGCACCGGCAGTTCGGGCTCGGCCGCGTAGGCGTCGGCGATGCGGTTGAGGAACTGGGCGCGGATGATGCAGCCGGCGCGCCAGATCTTGCTGACGGCGCCGAGGTCGATCGTCCAGCCGTACTGGGCGGCGCCGGCGCGGATCTCGTCGAAGCCCTGCGAGTACGCGACGATCTTCGACGCGTACAGGGCCAGGCGCACCTGCTCGATGAACGCGTCGGCGTCAGCGACCGTGAACTCGCCCTCGGGGCCGGGCAGGTCGCCCGAGACGGCACGCTGCTCGCGGTGGCTCGACAGCGACCGTGCGAAGGTCGCCTCGGCGATGCCCGAGACCGGCACGCCGAGATCCAGCGCGGTCTGCACGGTCCACGCACCGGTGCCCTTGGCGCCGGCGGAGTCGAGGATGATGTCGACCAGCGGCTGCCCGGTGGCGGCGTCGGTCTGACGCAGCACCTCGGCGGTGATCTCGATGAGGTAGCTCTCCAGCTCGCCGGTGTTCCACTCGGCGAAGATGTCGGCGATCTCCGCCGGGGTCTTGCCGGTGCCGCGGCGGATGAGGTCGTACGCCTCGGCGATGAGCTGCATGTCGGCGTACTCGATGCCGTTGTGCACCATCTTCACGAAGTGCCCGGCACCGTCGTGGCCCACGTGCGTGACGCACGGCTCGCCCTCGGCGACGGCCGCGATCGAGCGCAGGATCGGACCGAGCGTGACCCACGCCTCGTCCGGGCCGCCGGGCATCAGCGACGGGCCGAGGAGTGCGCCCTCTTCACCGCCCGAGACGCCCATGCCGACGAAGTTGAAGCCGCGTTCGCGCACGGTCTGCTCACGGCGGATCGTGTCGGTGAACAGCGCGTTGCCGCCGTCGATGATGATGTCGCCGGGCTCGAACACGTTCATGAGCTCATCGATGACGGCATCCGTCGGACGGCCGGCCTTGACCATGATGATCGCGGTGCGCGGCTGCTGCAGCGACGCGGCGAACTCCTGGTACGAGAAGGCCGGGACGAACTCCGCCTCGGGGTGCTCGGCCACCAGGTGCTCGGTCTTCTCCGCGCTGCGGTTGAACACCGCCACCGTGTTGCCCTCGCGGGATGCCAGGTTGCGGGCGAGGTTCGACCCCATCACCGCAAGCCCGACCACGCCGATGTTCGCTGCGTTCTCGGTCACTCGTACTCCTGTCTCCGGTCGCTTTCCAGCCTAGATGCTGGCATGTGCGTGTTACACCGCGGGGGCGTGACGCTCACCGCGGCGCGGCAGGCCGTGTGAGCAGAAGCCACGTGACAGCATGACCCCATGCGGATCGTCGTGATGGGCCCGAGCGGATCGGGCAAGTCGCTCGTCGGAGCCGCGCTCGCGGCGCGGCTGGGGGCACGTTTCACCGACGGCGACGACCTGCACCCGAAGGCGAACATCGCCAAGATGCGGGCCGGTGTGCCGCTCGAAGACGCGGACCGCGAGCCGTGGCTGGATGCCGTCGCACACACGCTCGTGCGCACGGCGCCCTCGGTGGTGGCGTGTTCGGCGTTGCGCAGGTCGTATCGCGACCGCATCCGTCAGACCTGCGTCGACGCGTGGTTCGTCGAACTGGTCGTGCCCGCGACCGATCTGCACGAGCGGATGTCGCGACGCGACCACTTCATGCCGCCGGCGCTCCTGGCATCGCAGCTCGAGCTGCTCGAACCGCTCGCCACGGACGAAGCGGGGATGCGCATCGACGGCACCGGAGCCCTCGAAGGGCTCGTCGCGCGTGTCGCAGCGGTGCGCAGCGTGCGGACGAATCAGTCCTTGTAGCTGCCCGAACGGCCGAGCGACCACAGCGCTCCGAACGCGCCGATCGTGGCGCACACCGACATGACGCCGATGAGCCAGCCGAGCGCGTGCGACATCCAGCCGTAGTCCATGGGGTTCTCCTCCTCGATCGGGCGTGTTCATCGTATCGGGGTCGCTGGTAGACTGAGGACGAACTTCGGCGAGGGATGCATCTGCATCCGTGATCGACGCGGTGAAGCAGGCACTTGCGGCTTTCCTCACGCGCACGCGTTCGAGTCGAACCACAGACCCCGTATCTGGGCTGCAACAGCCCGCAAGGAGAAACAGACATGTCGACTGAGACCGACACCAAGGTCGTCGCCGAACTGCGCGAGCAGTTCGGCAAGGGCTTCGCCCGCCGCCTGCGCGCCGCAGGTCAGATCCCCGCCGTCATCTACGGCCACGGCACCTCGCCCGTGCACGTCGCGCTGCCCGGCCACCAGGTCAGCCTGCTGGTGCGCCGCGCGAACGCCTTGCTCGAGCTCGTCATCGACGGCAAGCAGCAGCTCACGCTGGTCAAGGACGTCCAGAAGGACCCCGTGCACCAGATCATCGAGCACATCGACCTCCTCGTCGTGAAGAAGGGCGAGAAGATCCAGGTCGACGTGCCCGTCTCCGTCACCGGTGAGCCCTTCTCCGGCACGATCGCCACCCTCGAGCACACCTCGGTCACGCTCGAGGTCGAGGCCACCCACATCCCCGAGCACGTCGTCGTCGACGTCGAGGGCCTCGAGGAGGGCGCGCACATCACCGCCGCCGACCTCACCCTGCCCAAGGGCGCCGCGCTCGTCGCCGACCCCGAGACCCTCATCGTCGCCGTCACGCTGCCGCCGGCACCGGTCGAAGAGGATGAGGCGACCGAGGAGACCGAGGGCGACGCGTCCGAGGCAGCCGAGGCCGAGGCCGAGGCCGCCGAGTAATCGCGGACACGCACACACGCACGACGCCCGTCGCCGCCGCACCAGGTGGCGGCGGGCGTCGTCTTCGAGAGGATGCCGATGGTCGACACCTGGATCGTCGTCGGGCTGGGCAACCCCGGCCAGCGCTATGAGGCGACGAGGCACAACGTCGGTCAGATGGTCGTCGACGAACTCGCCTCCCGCCGCGGCGAAACGCTGCGAGCCCACAAGAGCAACGCCCGCGCGGCCGAGTCATGGCTGCGCCCCGGCGCGGCGAAGATGGTGCTCGCCAAGCCGAACAGCTTCATGAACGTGTCGGGCGGCCCCGTCTCGGCGCTGGCCAAGTTCTACGGGGTGCCCGCGGAACGCATCGTCGTCGTGCACGACGAACTCGACATCCCCTTCGACACCCTCAAGCTCAAGACCGGCGGCGGCCACGGCGGTCACAACGGCGTGCGCGACGTCGCCAAAGCGTTGGGCACCCCGGACTTTCCTCGGGTGCGCGTCGGGATCGGCAGGCCTCCCGGCCGCCAGGACCCCGCCGACTGGGTGCTCGACCCCTTCTCGAGCGCCGAGCGCGCAACGCTCACGCACCTCATCGCCGATGCCGCCGACGCCGTCGAGCAGCTCATCGACGAGGGGCTCACCTCAGCGCAACAGCGCTACCACGCGCCGCGCGACTGAGCCGGATCAACCGGCGCTGGCGACGCCGAGGATCGCGGCGACCGCGCCGATGAACAGGACGGGGCCCAGCGCGGCGATCACGATCGCCACCACCCCGAACGCGCGCCCGCGGCGCCGGGCCACGGCGACCCACCCCAGCACGAACCCGGCCACGCCGAGTGCCGTGCCGATCCAGAACGCCAGCTCACCCGCCAGCACGTCACCCGCAACGGGACTGAACAGGCGTGGGTCGAACGTGCCTGAGGCGGCCAGATCTGGCCCGACCGTCGCGGCGACGCGAAGCGCGACCACCACACCGATGATCCCTGCGCCGATCGTCGCGAGCGCCGCGAGCACCAGCGCGATCACGCCGAGCGTCGCCGGGCCGGCGGGCTCGGGAACACGGGCGTAGACCGGTGGCAGCGCGGGCGCGGCCGCGGTCGGATACGTGTACGGCGCGGCGGGGGCGGTGAACCCCGGCGCGGGCCCGCTCGGCGGCGGAGGCTGGGTCATGCGCCCATCTTAAGAGGCGCCGCACGGTCGGTCGGGCCGGGTGTCGGGGCTGCCGCGTAGACTTCTGCGGTGACAGTTCCCGGGATCGTGCGCGCCCTCGCGCAGGAAGACGCGCTGCATCCGGCGATGGCGGCATCCCGCACCGATGCGGAATTCTCGCTCGTCGAGGGGCTCGATGCACCGCTCATCGCCGCACTGCTCGAGCGACGTCGCGCAGCCGGCGAGACCGCCACGATGCTCGCCGTCGCGCCCACAGGACGCCGTGCCGAAGCACTGGGAACCGCGCTCGAGGCCCTGCTGCCGGGCGTCGACGTCGTGCATTTTCCGGCGTGGGAGACCTTGCCCCACGAACGGTTGAGTCCGAGCACGGAGACCGTCGGCCGCCGCCTCGAAGTGCTGCGACGGCTCGCAGACACCGGTCGCCCCGTCGTCGTCACCGCGTCGGTGCGCGCAGCGCTGCAACCGCTCGCCGCAGGCCTCGTCTCGGCAGGCGTCGTCGAACTGCGCGTGGGCGCGCGAGGCCTCGAACTCGAGGAGACCGTCAAGCGGCTCGTCGAACTCGCGTACCACCGCGTCGACATGGTCGCGCGGCGCGGGGAGTTCGCTGTGCGCGGCGGGATCCTCGACGTGTTCCCGCCGACATCGGCCCACCCGTTCCGCGTCGAGTTCTTCGGCGACGAGGTCGATCAGATCCGCGCCTTCTCCGTGGCCGACCAACGCTCCCTGCCAGGCGACGTGCAGTTCGTCGAGCTGCCGCCCAGCCGCGAACTGCTGCTGACCGAGGACGTCCGGCTGCGCGCACTCGCGCTGCAGGACCGATTCCCGGGCCTTCGCGGCATGCTCGAGAAGATGTCCGAAGGCATCCCCGTCGAGGGCATGGAGTCGCTCCTGCCGGCACTCGTCGACAGCGTCGTACCCCTGCTGGACTACCTGCCCGATGGCGCGCCGGTGGCGCTTCTCGATCCGGAGCGCGCCGTGACGCGCGCCCTCACGCTCGGCGAAACGAACCGTGAGTTCCTCGACGCCGCGTGGAGCGCCGCCACTGCCGGCGCCGACACGCCCGTCGACCTCGGTGCGGGCGACTTCTTGACGCTGCCCGACCTGCGTCAGGCCGCGGCCGATCGCGGGGGGCGCTGGTGGTCCTTCAGCGCGTTCGACTCCGGCGCGGCCGACGCCGTCGCCGAAGGGCTCAGCGACGAGGACGGCACGCTCCGCGTTCCCGGCACCCCGGTGCCGTCGTTCCAGGGCAGCGTGGACGGCGCCGTCGGGCACGTGCAGGCGCTGCTGGCCGACGGCTGGCGCGTCGTCGTCACCGCGACCGGCTCGGGTCTCGTCGACCGCGCACACGATGTCCTGTCGGAGCGAGGCGTCGCTTCGCGCGTCGTCGACGGCCTTGAGGCCGCTCCAGAACCGGGCGTCGCCCACCTGGCTGTCGCGCGCCTCGAACGCGGATTCCAGATTCCGCAGGCCCGGCTCGCCGTGCTCACCGAATCGGAGTTCTACGGGCGCACGATCGGCGGCGACACACGCGTCGTGAAGAAGCTCGCGTCGCGCCGACGCAACGTCGTCGACCCGCTGCAGCTGAATCCCGGCGACCCTGTCGTGCACGCCACGCACGGCATCGGCAAGTTCGTCGAACTCGTGCAGCGCGAGGTGTCCTCGGGTGGACGCAATGCGGTCAAGACCACGCGCGAGTACCTCGTGCTCGAATATGCGCCGTCCAAGCGAGGGTACCCGGGCGACAAGCTGTTCGTGCCCACCGATCAGCTCGACCAGCTCTCGCGCTACGTCGGTGGCGAAGCCCCGGTGCTGTCGAAGATGGGCGGCAGCGACTGGGCGGCGGCCAAGGGCAAGGCGCGCAAGGCCGTGCGCGACATCGCCGTCGAACTCGTCAAGCTGTACTCGGCGCGCATGTCGTCGAAGGGGCATGCTTTCGGCCCCGATACACCGTGGCAGCGCGAGCTCGAAGAAGCGTTCCCGTTCGCCGAGACTGCCGATCAGCTCCAGACGATCGACGAGATCAAAGCAGACATGGAGCGGCCGATTCCGATGGACAGGCTCCTGTCGGGCGATGTCGGCTTCGGCAAGACCGAGGTCGCCGTGCGCGCCGCGTTCAAGGCCATTCAGGAAGGCAAACAGGTCGCGATGCTCGTGCCCACGACCCTCCTGGTCAAACAGCACCTCGAGACCTTCACGGAGCGTTACGCGGGATTCCCGGTCAAAGTGCGCCCGCTCTCGCGCTTCCAGACCGACAAGGAGGCGCGCGACACCCTCACGGGGCTGCTCGACGGCAGCGTCGACATGGTCATCGGCACCCACCGCATCCTCACCGAGAAGGTGGTCTTCAAAGACCTCGGCCTCATGATCATCGACGAGGAGCAGCGCTTCGGCGTCGAACACAAGGATGCGCTGAAGAAGCTCAAGACCAACGTCGACATCCTCGCGATGAGTGCGACACCCATTCCCCGCACGCTCGAGATGGCCGTCACCGGCATCCGCGAGATGTCGACGCTCCAGACCCCGCCCGAGGACCGGCATCCCATTCTCAGCTACGTCGGACCGCGCAACGACAAGCAGGTCGCCGCGGCCATCCGTCGTGAGCTGCTGCGTGAAGGGCAGGTCTTCTACGTCCACAATCGCGTGCAGTCGATTCAGCGCGTCGCATCGCAGCTCGCCGAACTCGTGCCCGAGGCGCGGGTCGTCGTCGCGCACGGCCAGATGGGGGAGCACCAGCTCGAACAGGTCGTCGACGACTTCTGGGAGCGCAAGGCCGACGTCCTCGTCTCGACGACGATCATCGAGACCGGCCTCGACATCTCCAACGCGAACACGATCATCATCGATCGCGCCGACAAGTACGGGCTCAGCCAACTCCACCAGCTGCGCGGCCGCGTCGGGCGTGGCCGCGAGCGCGCCTACGCCTACTTCCTCTACGACGACATGAAACCCCTCAGTGAGACGGCAGCCGACCGACTCGAGACCATCGCGGTCAACAACGACCTCGGCAGCGGCATGCAGGTCGCGCTGAAAGACCTCGAGATCCGCGGCGCCGGCAACCTGCTGGGCGCCGAGCAGGCCGGTCACATCGCCGGCGTCGGCTTCGACCTGTACCTGCGCATGATCGGGGAGGCCGTCGCGACCTTCCGCGGCGAAGAGACCGAGGGCCCGGCCGAGCTGCGCCTCGAACTTCCCGTCGAGGCGCGCGTGCCCGAGTCGTACATCGACAGCGAACGACTGCGCCTCGAGGCGTACCAGAAGCTGTCGGCCGCCGCGGCGATCAGCGCGAAAGACGATGCGATCGACCTCGTCATCGAAGAGCTGCGCGACCGATACGGTGAACCGCCGGCATCCGTCGAGGGTCTCTTCTCGGTCGCTCGCCTTCGTCGTCGAGTCGCCCAGTCGCAGCTCACCGATGTCGTCGCGATGGGACCGAACCTCCGGATCGCGCCCGCGCGACTGCCCGATTCCATGCGCGTCCGCCTGCAGCGCCTGCACCCGAAGGCCAAGGTGCTCTCGGGTGGGGAGGCGATGATCGTGCCGTTGCCGACGGCAGACGGCGCGCCGCTCGCAGACGCCGACCTCATCGCCTGGGTGAGGCAACTGCTCGATCAGATGTTCCCGCTGCCGGTCGCCGATCCCGAGCCCGCGGCCTGAACCGCAGCCGCTATTGTGGCGCCATGCGCTACGAGCACCTCGGGGCGCGGCCCCGCATCCACCCCGACGCCGTGATCGCACCGACGGCTGTCATCTCGGGCGACGTGACGGTCGGCGCCGGCAGCCAGGTGTTGCACGGCGTCGTGATCACGGCCGAGGGCGGCCCCGTGACCCTCGGCGAGAACGTCATCGTCATGGAGAACGCACTCGTGCGCGCCAGCGCCGTGCATCCCGTGCACATCGGGTCGCACGTGCTCGTCGGGCCGATGGCATCGGTGGCGGGCGCGACGATCGCCGACGAAGTGTTCCTGGCGACCGGCACACGCATCTTCAACGGTGCACGCATCGGGCGGCGCAGCGAGGTGCGCATCAACGCGGTCGTGCACCTGCGCACGGTGCTGCCGGAGGGCTCGGTCGTGCCGATCGGCTGGGTCGCCGTCGGTGACCCGGCGCGGATGCTCTCACCCGACCGGCACGACGAGATCTGGGAACTGCAGCAGGAACTCGACTTTCCGGGGTTCGTCTTCGGTCTCGACCGCGACACCCCCGACCTGATGGTTCAGCTCACCGAGCGCTACGCTGCCGCGCTCTCGCGCCACGCGCTCGACCGCCCCGCCGACTGACCCGAACTCGGTGACTCACCCGGTGTTCTGCAGACCCGCCGACACGCCGCTGACCGACAGCAGCAGCAGCCGCTGCCAGTGCGGGGGCGCCTGCTCGGATTCGTCGGAGCGCAGCGCGCGCAGGGCACGCAACTGCAGCAGCGAGAGCGCGTCGACGTAGGGGCTGCGCATCTTGACCGCGCGTTGCAGCACGGGCTTGTTGGCGAGCAGTCCGTCGCCGCCGACGATGCGGGTCACCCAGTCGCGGGTCAGCAGCATCTCGTCCATCACGAGGTCGGCGAGGTCGTCGCGATCACCGAGCGCCAGGTAGCGGCGGGCGATGCGGGGGTCGGCCTTCGCGAGCGACATGCCGACGTTGTCGATCATGGTGCGAAGCAGTGGCCATTCCTCGTACGCCCGCCGCAGCAGCGCCTCGTCGCCGACGGCCTCAAGTGCCGTGCCGAGCCCGAACCAGCCGGCAAGGTTGATGCGCGCCTGCGACCACGCGAACACCCACGGAATCGCCCGGAGGTCTTCGAGGGACTCGACCGACAGTCCGCGGCGGGCCGGGCGGGAACCGAGCGCGAGCAGGCCGATCTCCTCCATGGGGGTCACCGTCGCGAACCACTGCGCGAACCCGTCCGCCTTCACGAGCGAGAAGAAGCGCTCGCGGGATGCGCTGTCCATCGCGGATGCGACCTCGGCGTAGCGCTGCGCAGCTTGACGGTTGCGCTTCTCGTTCGAGGGCGCCGATGCGAGCAGGGTCGCCGCGGCGACCTGGTCGATGTGGCGCATCGCGATGGCGGGGTCGCCGTAGCGCGCGAAGATCACCTCGCCCTGCTCGGTGAGCTTGAAGCGGCCGTCGACGGAGTGCGGCGGCTGCGCGAGGATCGCGGAGTTCGCCGGGCCGCCGCCGCGACCGAGCGCTCCGCCGCGGCCGTGGAAGAGGGTGAGTTCGATGCCCTGTTCCTGCGCCCACGCCGAGATCTTCGCCTGCGCGTCGTACAGGGCGAGGTTCGCGGCGACGGGGCCGACGTCCTTCGACGAGTCGGAGTAGCCGAGCATCACTTCGAGTCGGTTGGCGGTCTCGGCCAGTCGCTGCGCGAACGCTTCGTGCTGCACGACCTCGGCCATGATCTGCGGTGCCGCCTGGAGGTCGGCGAACGTCTCGAACAGCGGGATGACGTCGAGCACGGGCAGGGTGCCCTCTGCGCCGACGGCATGACGCGCGAGGCGGTACACCGTGACGAGGTCCTCGGCCGATTGCGTGAACGAGACGATGTAGCGACCGGCGGCGCGCGGGCCGTAGCGCTTCTGGATCTGCGCGATCGCCCGGAAGACGTCGAGCACCTCGCGGGCCTGGTCGCTGAGCGCGCCGCCTGCCTCGCACTCGGCGAGCACCTTCGCGTGCACGGCGGAGTGCTGCCGCACTTCGAGTTCGGCGAGGTGGAAGCCGTAGGTCTCCACCTGCCAGAGCAGCTGCTGCAGATGCCCGTACGCCTGTCGGGGCGCCCCCGCGGCGACGAGCGACGCCTGCACGGTGCGCAGGTCGGTGAGCAGGTGCTCGGGGTTGCGATACGCGAGGTCTGCGTCACGGTCGCGGGTTGCTGCGATGCGCCGGGCGATGAGCATCATGACGCGCTTGTGCGGCTCGCCGGGCGCTCGGGTGACGATGTCGCTCGCGGCATCCTCGTCGGCGGCCGCCAGGCGGTCCCACAGCAGCACGAGGGCGTCCGACGGTGGCGTCGTGTCGGCGGCGAGGGTGAGGCCTCGCGCGATACGCGAGGCGCTGCGCTCGAGTCCGATGAGGATATGCTCCGACGCGATCGCGGCGGCCTTCTTGGTGACCGACGCCGTGACGAAGGGGTTGCCGTCGCGGTCGCCGCCGACCCAGGTACCCAGGCGCACGAAGGGGCGGACGACGGGGGAGCGGCTGCCGGCGCCGGGCCCCTGAAGGGCGTCGTCGACACGGCGGTACACGTGCGGGATCGCCGTGTAGAGCGTTTCGTCGAAGACGGCCATGATCGAGCGCACCTCGTCGACGGGCGTCGGCTTCTCTGCGCGCAGCGGGGCAGTGCGCCACAGCGTGTCGATCTCTTCGAGCATGCGGCGCTCGGCGCGGCGCTGGTCGGCGCCGCCGTCGATCGCCGAGTCGTGCTCGCCCAGCAGCGTCTCCAGGCGCCGGATGCTGGTCGAGACCGCACGCCGGCGCGCTTCGGTCGGGTGCGCCGTGAAGACCGGGTGGAAGCGCATGTTCTGCAGTCGACGCAGTGCGGTGTCGTCGCCGACTTCGGCGGCGAGCCGTACGAAGGCCGCGGCGACCGAGTCGGTCACCTGCTCCCGGTCGGGCCGTCCGTCGCGTTCGCGCAGGACGCGGACGCGCTGACTCTCTTCGGCGAGGTTCGCGAGGTGGAAGTAGGCGGTGAAGGCGCGGGCGACCTCGTCGGCGCGGTCGACCGAGAACGAATCGGCGATCGCGGCGGCATGCTCGAACGCCTCGGGGGACTCGTCGGTGTACGCGGCGATCGTGGCCTGCCGGAGTCGCTCGACGTCTTCGTACAGTCCCGCCGATCCGCTCTCGCGCAGCACGCGGCCCAGGAGTGAGCCGAGCAGGCGGACGTCGGCGCGCATCTGCTCGGGCAGCTCCTGCTCGGCGTCGGCACGGCCGACCAGATCGAGGGCTTCGGTCGGGGTGGGTTCACGCATCCCTCCACGCTAGTGCGCCCGTGTTTCCCGCCGATCACGCGTTACGCTGGATGCTGGTGCGCCGGGAAGTCTGGTCGGCATTCCTGCTCATCGACCCTGGAAAGGCTCCTATGCGCCTGCTGCGCTCTGCACGTTTCCCCGCGATCATCCTCCTCGCCGCCGCGGCGCTGGGATTGATCCTCGCCAACTCTCCGATCGCCGACGGGGTGCAGGCCGTCAAACACGCGTACGTCGGCATCCCCGGCCTGCTGCAGATGGATGTCGGCCACTGGATCGCCGACGGACTGCTCGCGGTCTTCTTCTTCGTCGTGGCCGTCGAGTTGCAGTTCGAGTTGACCAGCGGTCAGCTCAATTCCGCCAAGAAGGCCCTCCGTCCTGCGATCGCCGCTGCCGGCGGCGTGCTCGTGCCCATCGCTGCCTACCTCGCCTTCGCACACGGCACCGATGCCGCGTCGGGCTGGCCGATCCCGACGGCGACCGACATCGCGTTCGCGCTGGGAGTGCTCGCCGTGTTCGGCAAGGGGCTGCCGTCGGCTTTGCGCGTGTTCCTGCTGGCGCTCGCGATCCTCGACGACATCGTCGGCATCGTGCTCATCGCGGTGCTGTTCACGAGCGACGTGAACTTCTTGTACCTGGGGCTCGCGGTCGTCGGCGTCGTCATCTTCCGCATCCTGAGCGGCCAGCTCGACACACGCGGCCGCGTCCCGGCCGGCATCGCGCTGGTGCTCGTCGGTATCCTCACCTGGTACTTCGTGTACCAGTCGGGCGTGCACGCGACCATTGCGGGCGTCGCCCTCGGACTCGTCATGATCCAGCAGCCGGCGCTGCAAGCGCGTCACCATCTCGAGCCGTGGGTCAATGCGATCGTGCTGCCGCTGTTCGCGTTCGCCTCGGCATCCGTCGCGATCCCCGCGGTGCGCGCGAGCGAACTGTCGCCCGCGTTCTGGGGCGTGCTCGTCGCGCTCCCCATCGGCAAGATCGTCGGCATCACCGCCGCAGGGTGGATCTCGCAGCGCGTCGGCCGCCACGAGGGCGATCCGCCGCCACTTGCCGTCGGCGATCTGCTCGCGGCCGGCGCGCTCGGCGGAATCGGGTTCACCGTCTCGCTGCTGCTCTCCGAGCTCGCATTCGCGGGCGAGGCGGAGATCCGTGATCAGGCGACGCTCGGTGTGCTCGCAGGCTCGATGGTCTCGCTGATTCTGTCGGGCGTGCTGGTGTCGTGGCGCGCGATGCACCACCGCCGGATCGCCGTCGCGCAGGAGCAGCCGGCGTGACCGATCCGCTGCGGCAGGCCGCCGAGACGATGCGCGCGGTGCGCGACCGGTGCGTGTGGTCGCAGCAGATCACGCATGAAGATCTCGTGCCCTACCTGCAGGAGGAGGCGGCCGAGCTGATCGACGCCGTCGAAGCCGGCACGCGTGACGATCTGCGCGAAGAGCTCGGCGACCTCCTGTGGCAGGTGCTCTTCCACGCCGAGATCGCCTCGCGCGACGAGGCCGCGCCGTTCACCATCGACGACGTCGCAGACGGCCTCGTCGAGAAGATGGTGCGGCGTCATCCGCACGTCTTCGCGGATGCCGTGGCGACGACACCCGAAGAGGTACTCGTGCACTGGAACGCGGCGAAGGCGGCCGAGAAGCGCACCCGCACGAGCGTGCTCGACGGGGTCTCGCATCACATGCCTTCGCTCGCCCTCGCGCAGAAGCTGCTGGGCAAGGCGACCGCTGTCGGGGTCGGCGCCACGCCCACGCAGCCGGTCGGCAGCGAGGCGGAGTTGGGCGAGGCGCTGCTGGCACTCGTGGCGACGGCGCGCGCGAACGGCTGGGACGCCGAACGCGCATTGCGGCAGCGACTTCGTGGCCTCGAGGGAGACGTGCGCACGGCAGAAGCGGGGGAGCGGCCCGCCGACCTGGAACAATAGTCCGGTGCCCACCGTGAACCCGCCGCGCGGCATGCGCGACTTCCTCCCCGCCGACAAGGCCCGCCGCGAGCGCGTGCTCGCCGTCATCCGCGAGCGCTACCGCGCCCACGGCTTCGACGAGATCGAGACCCCGGTCATGGAGGACCACGCCCGACTGCACGCGGGTATCGGCGGCGACAACGAGAAGCTCGCCTTCAACATCCTCAAGCGAGGGCTGGATGCCGACGCCGTGCGCGCCGGCGCCGACGACCAGGCTGCGCTCAGCGACCTGGGTCTTCGCTACGACCTGACGGTGCCGCTGGCGCGCTTCTACGCGACCAACCGCGGCCAGCTGCCGACGGTGTTCCGGTCGATCCAGATCGCACCGGTCTGGCGGGCAGAGCGCCCGCAGAAGGGGCGCTATCGCCAGTTCATGCAGTGCGACATCGACATCATCGGTGACGCGTCCGGTCGCGCGGAGGCCGAGCTCATCGTCGCGAGCCTCGACACGCTCGACGCGCTCGGGCTCGAAGGCGGCAGCATCCGTATCAACGACCGCCGCCTGCTCGATGGGATGCTCGACGTGTTCGGGTTCTCGCCCGACGAGCGCCCAGGTGTGCTGATCACGATCGACAAGCTCGACAAGATCGGTCCCGACGGCGTGACCGCTGAGCTGCGCGAGCGCGGCGCGACGGATGCCGCCGTCGACGCCTTCGATGCGTTCCTGACCCGTCCGCAGCTGCTCATCGCGCGCCCGTTCGGTGCGGAGCAGATCCGCGCCGCCCTGCCTGATGGGATCGCCGACGAGGCCGTCGACGCCCTCATCGCCATTGGAGACGCGGTGGCGGGAGCCCGGGGCGGCGATGTTCCGCTCGTGTTCGATCCGTTTCTCGTGCGCGGCATGGGGTACTACACCGGCACGATCTTCGAACTCGCCCACCCGAGTGTCGACTCCTCGCTCGGCGGCGGTGGTCGCTACGACGGCATGATCGGTCGGTTCCTCGGCCAGGACGTTCCGGCCGTCGGCTTCTCGATCGGTTTCGAGCGCATCGTCGACCTCGTCGCGGCGGGCGACGAGCAGGGGAGCGCGGCGATCGTGCTCGTCCATGATCGTGACGTTCCGGTCGCCGAACTGGTCGCGCTGAAGAGCGCCTTGGTGGCCGAGGGAGCGCGGGTGCGGCTCGAGCAGCGCACGAAGAACCTGAAGGGGCTGCTGGAGCGGGCGGCCCAGGACGGCTACACCGCGTTCGCGACCGTCCGTGCCGGCGCTGCACGCGCTGACCTCGAGGTCAAGCCGCTGGACTGACGCTGCCGCCCCGGGTCGTCTCGACCGGGCACAGCAGGACTGGTAGCGTGCGTCCACGCGCCGTCGCGTCGTCTGGGCGGCCGGAAGGAGCGACGTGAGTCAGACCAATGCGGCCCCGCCGCAGGCACGTGAGCAGTGGACCGGGCAGGTCGGGTTCATCCTGTCGGCCATCGGGTCGGCAGTCGGCCTCGGCAACATCTGGCGCTTCCCGGGGGTGGCGTACGAGAACGGCGGCGGGGCGTTCCTGATCCCGTATCTCGTCGCGCTGCTGACCGCCGGTATTCCGATCCTGTTCCTCGACTATGCGATCGGTCACCGCTTCCGCGGATCCGCACCCACGGCGTTCCGCCGACTCGGGGGCCCTCGTGGCCGCTGGCTCGAATCGCTGGGGTGGTTCCAGGTCGCGATCGCGTTTGTCATCGGGCTGTACTACACCGCCGTCATCGCCTGGGCGCTGAGCTTCTTCGTGTTCTCGTTCGACCTGCGCTGGGGGGACGACCCCGAGGCGTTCTTCCTCAAGGACTACCTGCAGGTCTCCGACCCCGGCCTGAGCATGACGTTCGTGCCGAGCGTGCTCATTCCGCTCGCACTCGTGTGGATCGCGACGATCATCGTGCTCGCGCTCGGCGTCGCCAAGGGGCTGCAGCGCGTCAACGTGATCGCCCTGCCGGTGCTGCTGATCGCCTTCGTCGCGCTCGTGGTCCGTGCCCTGTTCCTCGACGGTGCGGCGGATGGCCTGAACGCCTTGTTCACGCCCGACTTCTCGGCACTCGCTGATCCGAACGTGTGGATCGCGGCGTACAGCCAGATCTTCTTCTCGCTGTCGATCGCGTTCGGCATCATGGTCACCTACGCGTCGTACCGCAAGCGCCGTTCGAACCTCACCACGCCGGGCCTGGTCGTCGCGTTCTCGAACTCGTCGTTCGAGATCCTCGCCGGCATCGGCGTGTTCGCGACGCTCGGGTTCTTCGCGTTCGAGCAGGGCGTGGAGGTGTCAGAGCTGGACGGCATCGCAGGCCCCATCCTCTCGTTCGTCACCTTCCCGGCGATCGTGTCCGAAATGCCGGGCGGCACGATCTTCGGCGTGCTGTTCTTCGGCGCGCTCGCCCTCGCCGGCTTCACATCGCTCGTCTCGGTGCTGCAGGTGGTCTCCGCCGCCGTGCAGGAGAAGTTCGGGCTGACGCCCCGCTCGGCGGCTCTCATCATCGGCGGCGGCTCGGCCGTGCTGTCGATTCTCGGCTTCTCGACCACGACGGGGCTCATCACCCTCGACACCGTCGACCAGTGGGCCAACAACATCGGCATCGTCGCATCGGCGATCCTCGTCACGATCCTCGTCATCTGGGTGTTCCGGCGGGGAGAGGAACTGCGTTCGCACCTCAACCGGCTCTCGACCTTCCGCGTCGGTCGCGTGTGGGTGCTGCTGCTGGCCGTCGTTGCACCGATCGTGCTGGGCTACATGCTCATCCAGCGGATCATCACACTCGTCGTCGACGGCTACGAGGGCTACCCCGCCGACTATTTGCTGTATTTCGGCTGGGGCACCGTGGTGTTCCTCGTGATCGCGGCGGCCGTCATGACGTTCCTGCCGTGGCGCCGGAAGCCCGATGACTTCACGCCTTGGCCGGCGTTCGAGAAGGAGGTCCGTCGATGACCCCGATCGCCATCACCTTCCTGGTGCTCGCCCTCGTGATCGTGTGGGGCGGGCTGCTGGTGAGCGCACTCATGCTCGCCCGTCGCCCCGAGCTGACCGACTACCCGCCGGGCGGCACCGACGACCACCGTGAGGATGCCGGCGTGATCCAGCACGACACGTGAGCGCCCTCACGGAACCGGGCCTGATGGAGCCGGTGAACGCTCAGGCGGCTTTCGCTGCCGTGACCCGCTGCTTCTCGCGCACATAGACCTCGCGTCGAACGCGCGCGACGACGTCGCCGTCGCTGTCGGTGAT
The DNA here is from genome assembly GCF_057707225.1 of Microbacterium sp. bgisy189. Lineage (NCBI taxonomy): Bacteria > Bacillati > Actinomycetota > Actinomycetes > Micrococcales > Microbacteriaceae > Microbacterium > Microbacterium sp. bgisy189. Next base: position 502,656 of record NZ_JBYIPT010000001.1, read on the forward strand.
GTCGGTCTCGAACCACTCGAGCACCTTCGCGCCGCCGTGGGCGCGTTCGCGCAGGTCGGCGACCTTCGCAGGGGACACCTCGAAGCGCGCCGTCAGCACGCCGCGGCCGGGCTTGACGAACTCGATCTCACCCTTCGTGTCCCACACGACGTAGTCGCGGCCGAGCTGATGCATGACCAGCATGAAGAAGTACGGGTCGGTCATCGCCGACATCGATCCGCCGAACGCCGTCTTCACGTAGTTGCGGGTGAGCAGGTTCACGTGAAGCTCGACGACCGCCTCGGTCCAGTCCTCCGAGAAGCGGCGCACGCGAATGCCCGCGCAGAGGTTCGGGATCCAGAGGCTCATACCGATGGCGAGACGACGGGGCGTGATGCGCATGCCGCAAGTGTGCGGGTGTCCACTGTCTCTCGAGCCATCGCTTGTGTGACAACCACAATGCGAATGCCGACGTGATGCCGTCGCGTTGGGAGCTTGACGCGTCCGAGGCGGGGCGGGTTGGCTGGTGCCATGACCGAACCGACACCCACGCCTGCGGGCTGGCAGGCCGTCGACCGCTACTTCGCCGACACGCTCGTCGGGCACGACCCCGACCTCGAAGCGGCCGTCGCCGCCCAGCACGAGGCGGGGATGCCGGCAATCGAAGTCGCGCCGGTGAACGCGAAGTTCCTGCACCTCCTGGCGCGGATCGCAGGGGCACGGCGCGTGCTCGAGATCGGGACGCTCGGTGGGTACTCCACGATCTGGCTGGCGCGGGCCGTGTCAGAGGGCGGCGAGGTCGTCACGATCGAGGCCGAGCCCGACAATGCGGCCGTGGCGCGGCGCAGCCTCGAGCGCGCGGGCGTCGCACACAGGGTGCGCATCGAGATCGGTCGCGCCGCCGACGTGTTGCCGCGGCTTTCGGGGGAGGCGCCGTTCGACCTCGTCTTCATCGACGCCGACAAGGAATCGAACACGATCTACCTCGACTGGGCGGCCAGGCTCGGGCGGCCCGGCACCGTCATCGTCGTCGACAACGTGGCACGTTCTGGCAAGGTCGCCGACGCGCACACGACCGACTCGCAGATCGTCGGCGTGCGCGCGGGCCTCGAGATGCTCGGCACCGATCCGCGCTTCGATGCGACCGCGCTGCAGACCCTCGACGCGAAGGGGTGGGACGGCGTCGCTGTGGCCATCGTGCGCTGAAGCGACACGGGACTGCGGCGGGCCGCGCTGATCACTAGACTCGGGTGCGGACCGACGACGCTCCGAGATTCATCCTCCACAAGCAAGGAGTCCCCTGTGGCATTGATCGAGGCTGTAGGCGCCCGCGAAATCCTGGATTCGCGCGGCAACCCGACCGTCGAGGTGGAGGTGCTGCTCGACGACGGCATCGTCCAGCGCGCGGCCGTCCCCTCCGGCGCCTCCACCGGCGCATTCGAAGCGTACGAGCTGCGCGACGGCGACAAGAGCCGCTACGGCGGCAAGGGCGTGCTCAAGGCGGTCGCGGCTGTCATCGACGAGCTCGGCCCGGCGATCGAGGGCGTGGATGCCAGCGAGCAGCGCGTCGTCGACGAGATCCTCATCGGTGTCGACGGCACCGAGAACAAGGGCCGCTGCGGCGCCAACGCGATCCTGGGCGTCTCGCTCGCCGTTGCGAAGGCCGCTGCTGACAGCTCGGACCTGCCGCTGTTCCGCTACCTGGGCGGCCCGAACGCGCACGTGCTGCCCGTTCCGCTGTTCAACGTCATCAACGGTGGCGAGCACGCCGACAACGGCATCGACATGCAGGAGTTCTTCCTCGCGCCCATCGGCGCGTCGAGCTTCTCCGAGTCGCTGCGCTGGGGCACCGAGGTCTACCACGTCCTCAAGGGCGAGCTGAAGGCTGCGGGCTACGCCACGGGCCTCGGCGACGAGGGTGGCTTCGCCCCCGACCTCCCCAGCAACCGTGAGGGCCTCGAGTTCCTCGTCAAGGCGATCGAGAAGGCCGGCTTCAAGCCGGGCTCCGAGATCGCCCTGGGTCTGGACGTCGCGGCGACGGAGTTCTTCAACGACGGCGTATACCGCCTCGACAACAAGGACTGGAACGCCGACGAGCTGACCGACTACTACATCGACCTCGTCGACAGCTTCCCGATCGTCACGATCGAAGACGCCCTCGCCGAGGACGACTGGGACAACTGGACCGCGCTCACCGAGAAGCTCGGCAGCAAGGTCCAGCTCGTGGGCGACGACCTGTTCGTCACCAACCCGCAGCGTCTGGCCGACGGCATCGCCCGCGGTGCCGCCAACTCGCTCCTGGTCAAGGTGAACCAGATCGGCACGCTCTCCGAGACGCTCGACGCGATCTCGGTCGCGCACCGCGCCGGGTACACCACGATGCTCTCGCACCGTTCGGGTGAGACCGAAGACACGACGATCGCCGATCTGTCGGTCGCGGTCAACGCGGGTCAGATCAAGAGCGGCGCGCCCGCACGCAGCGAGCGCGTCGCGAAATACAATCAGCTTCTGCGCATCGAAGAAGAGCTGGGTGACGCGGCGGAGTTCATCGGCCGCGCAGCCTTCCCGCGCTTCAAGGGCTGACAGACCGCACCAGACAGAAGGGGGAGCCGTGACACGACGACCGGCTCCCCCTTCTGCTGTCCGCAGCGGTTCCGGCGCGCCGTCGAACGAGCGACGCCGCGTCGACGTGCGCGACTGGGTCGGCGGCATCCGCTTCTCGGCGTTCACGGCCATCATGCTCGGACTCGTCGTCCTCGCGGCCTTCGTGCTCGTGCCGACGATCGGCACCTACCTCGACCAGCGGCAGCAGATCGCGGCACTCGAAGAGGCCGTGCAGGTGACCGAACAGCAGGTCGCCGACCTCGAGGCCGAGCGCGAACGCTGGTCGGACCCGGCCTACATCACGGCGCAAGCGCGTGAGCGGCTCTACTACGTCACTCCGGGCGAGGTCGTGTACCTCATCGACAACGACCTGCCGGCGGCCGAGCGCCCGCAGGAGCAGGATGCCGTCAGCGACGAAGTCGCCGAGACGCGCACCGACTGGATGTCTCAGCTCGTTCGATCCGTCACCGGCGCCGGCCTGGCGCAGACGGCGACCACGGCCCCCTGAGCATCCTCGCGGCCTCGGCCGCTACCCTAGTGCGAGTGAGTGCCACTCTGACGCCTGCCACCGACCGTGACCTCGACGTCATGCGCGGTCAGCTCGGACGCCCCATGCGCGGCGTGGTCGGCGTCGCAGCCCGCTGCGTGTGCGGCAACCCCACCGTGGTGGCGACAGAGCCCCGGCTCCCGGACGGTACGCCCTTCCCGACGTTCTACTACCTGACGCACCCTGGGGCGACGGCCGCGATGAGCGCGCTCGAGGCGACGCACGTCATGCGAGAGCTCGCGCAACTGCTCGCCGACGACGAAGACATCGCGGCGGGATACGCGCACGCGCACCGCGCCTACCTCGCCGACCGTGCGTCGTACGGCGAGGTAGAGGAGATCGACGGCATTTCCGCCGGCGGCATGCCGACCCGCGTGAAGTGCCTCCACGCCCTCGCGGCGCACAGCCTCGCCGCAGGCCCGGGCGTGAACCCCATCGGCGATCGTGCGCTCGAACTCGGCGATTGGTCGCCCGAGCGCTGCGTGTGCACCGATCCCGGAGGCGGGTCGTGATCCGACGGGTCCTGCCCGCCGCCGTCGCCGCGGCGCTTGCGGTGACATTGTTGACCGCGGGAGCGGCCGCACCCGAGCCGACGCCGGACCCCATCCGGGCCGCCGAATACTGGCTCGAGGACTACGGCGTCACCGAAGCCTGGAAGACGACGCGCGGCGCTGGCACGACGATCGCGATCATCGACACCGGCATCGCACGCGATCCGGAGGAGTTCGCGGGCGCCGTCGCAGGGGGCGCCGACTTCTCCGGCGTCGGGGCGTCCGATGGCCGCTCGCCGGTCGGCGCGGTCGACGCCAACCACGGCAGCTGGGTCGCATCCCTCGCGGCCGCCCGCGGTACGGGTGAGGACACCGGCATGATCGGCGTCGCCCCCGCCGCGAAGCTGCTGTCGCTGTCGGTCGGATTCGGGGCGACCTCCTCGGTGCCCTTCGTCGATCAGGTCGCCGAAGCGATGCACTGGGCCGTCGACCACGGTGCCGACGTCATCAACCTGTCCTTCACGACGAACACGCTCGACTGGGACCGCAGCTGGGACGACGCGTTCCTCTACGCCTACGAGCACGACGTCGTCGTGGTCGTCGCAGCGGGCAACCGGGGCAGCGGCACCGACCGCGTTGGCGCCCCGGCGACGATTCCGGGCGTGCTGACCGTCGGTGGTGTCGACAAGACCGGTAAGGCCAGCGTCGAGGCATCGACGCAGGGCATCACGATCGGCATCTCGGCGCCCAGCGAGCAATTGCGCGGTGTCTCGGCGGACGGTCGGGTCGTCAGCTGGAACGGCACGAGTGGCGCAGCGCCGATCGTGGCCGGCATCGCCGCGCTCGTGCGGTCGGCCTATCCCGACCTGGATGCCGCGAACGTCATCAACCGCATCATCCGCACGGCGACCGCGGTGCCGAACGGCAGCCGAGCCCTCTACGGGTACGGTCTCATCGACGCCGAAGCTGCGGTGTCGGCCGATGTCGCGGCCGTCACGACCAATCCCATGGGTGACCTCAAGGAATGGGTGCGCGTCAACCGACGCGCCGAAGCGGGACCGCAGGCGACCCCGACGGTGACACCGGTGACCGTCGAGGCGCTGCCGCCCGCCGAGGGGCCGACCGAGCGCTCCTCCTCATTGCTTCCGTCGGCCGAGACGCTGCGCTACGGCACCGTCCCGCTCGTCGGTGCGACGCTGACGGCTATACTGGTGGCGCTCGGCGTCACCGCTGCTGCCCGGCGAGTCAGATCGGCGCGCAATTCCGCGCGCGCCGAGCCGTTGAACCAAGGAGCACCACCCCAGTGACCAGCACCGTGCCCAAGATTCTTGTCGTCGGAGGCGGCTACGCGGGCTTCTACACCGCGTGGAAGCTCGAGAAGCACCTCCGCAAGGGCGAAGCCGAAGTCACGATCGTCGACCCGCTGCCGTACATGACGTACCAGCCGTTCCTCCCCGAGGTCGCAGCCGGCGAGATCGAAGCACGCCACGTCATCGTCGGTCACCGTCGTCACCTCAAGAAGACGCGTGTGGTCACGGCCAAGGTCACCGGCATCGACCACGCGAACAAGACGGCGACCATCACGCCCGCCGACGGCGAGCCGTGGCAGGAGTCGTACGACCAGATCGTCGTCACCGCGGGTGCGGTCTCGCGCACCTTCCCGATCCCGGGCATCGCCGACAACGCGATCGGCCTGAAGACGATCGAAGAGGCCGTCGCGATCCGCGACCGCATCCTCACCAACTTCGACCGAGCCTCGAACCTCCCCGCCGGTCCCGAGCGCGATCGGCTGCTGACGACCGTCGTCGTCGGCGGTGGTTTCGCCGGCATCGAGGTGTTCGCCGAGACCCGTGCGCTGGCGTCGTCGCTGCTGAAGGACTACCCGCAGCTCCGCTTCGAAGACACGCACTTCCACCTGATCGAGGCGATGGGTCGCATCATGCCCGAGGTGTCGCTGCCGACGAGCGAGTGGGTCCTCAAGGACCTCGCCAAGCGCGGCGCGAACGTGCACCTCGACACCCAGGTCACCGGCGCTGTCGACGGCAACGTCGAACTGTCGACCGGTGAGGTCATCCCGACAGACCTGATCATCTGGACCGCCGGTGTCATGGCGAACCCGACCGTGGTGCGCGGCAGTGACCTGCCCGTCGAGGAGCGCGGTCGCATCGCGACCCGCGCAGACCTGCGCGTGGGTACCCCCGAGGCGTTCGTCGAGGGCGCATGGGCTGCCGGTGACGTCTCCGCCGTCCCCGACCTGAGCGGTGGCGGCGTGGGTGGGTACTGCGTGCCCAACGCACAGCACGCGGTGCGTCAGGCGAAGCTGCTCGCCAAGAACCTCGTCGCCGTCCTGCGCGGCGAACTGCCCCGCGAGTACGTGCACCACAACCTCGGTGCGGTCGCAGGTCTCGGTCTGTACAACGGCGTGTTCCAGTCCGGAAAGATCGCGCTCAAGGGCTTCCTGGCGTGGTGTGCACACCGGGGCTACCACGGCATGGCCATGCCGTCGTGGGAGCGCAAGTGGCGCGTCATCGGCGACTGGTGGCAGAACTTCTGGCTCGGCCGCGACAACGTGACCCTGCAGACGGTGCAGAACCCTCGATACGTGTTCGAAGAGTTCGCGGCCCGTCCGCGTCCGGCCGCCGGCGCGGCAGCCCCTGCGGCGAAGCCCGCCCCCGCGGCAGAGGCACCGAAGGATGCTGCGCCTGCAGCAGACAAGCCCGCCGCAGACAAGCCCGCAACCAAGAAGCCGGCGGCGAAGAAGGCAGCGAGCACGTCCAAGGCGGGCTGAGTCTGCCGGGCTAGGGTGGGCTCAGGCCCCCGTAGCCCAATGGCAGAGGCAGGCGACTTAAAATCGCTTCAGTCTGGGTTCGAGTCCCAGCGGGGGTACCGACACCCTGCGAAGGAGCGAACCGATGAGCCTCGACCTGCTGGCCGACGTTGCGGCTTCGCCGTCAGCCGATCTCGCGCAGCGATGGGCTGACCGCACCGCGGCCGTCTCCGGGTTGTCGGGGCCGGTCGCGACGATCGATGTCGATGCGCTGCGGTACAACGCGCCCGATCTGGTGGTCCGCTCCGGCGGCGTGCCGATCCGTGTGGCCAGCAAGTCGATCCGGGTGCGGCAGATTGTCGACGCGACACTCGCCCTCCCGGGGTATGCCGGCATCCTCGCCTTCACGCTGCCCGAGGCGCTGTGGCTCGCGGCCGACCACGACGACATCGTGCTCGGTTACCCCACGGTCGACCGGGCGGCGTTGGCGCAACTCGTCGGCGACGCCGATGCGTGCCGGCGGATCACGCTCATGGTCGACGACCCGGCGCAGCTGGATCTCATCGACGCCGTCGCTCGGCCCGGCTCGCGGCCAGAGGTGCGGGTCGCGATCGACGCCGATGCCTCGTGGCGTTCGCCCGTCCTCGGCCACGTCGGGGTGCGGCGATCGCCGCTGCACGACGCGGCGCAGGTCGCCCGATTCGCGCACACCATCGCCGACCGAGACGGCTTCAGGCTCGTCGGCCTCATGATGTACGAGGCGCAGATCGCGGGGCAGCCGGACGACACCGGCCCGGAGGCGCCGATCATCCGCTGGATGCAGCGGCGCAGTGCCGCCGAGCTCGTCGACCGGCGCGCGGCGATCGTCTCCGCCGTGCGCCAGAGTGCCGAGCTCGAGTTCGTCAACGGCGGGGGTACGGGATCGCTCGAATCGACGGCGGCCGACGAATCGGTCACCGAGACGACGGCGGGCAGCGGTCTGCTCGCCGGGCACCTGTTCGACCGATATCGGGCGTTCGATCCGGCGCCTGCCGCGGCCTTCGGACTCGAGGTCGTCCGCAAGCCCCTCGATGACATCGCAACGGTGCTGGGTGGCGGCTGGATCGCGTCGGGGCCTCCGCTCGCGTCCAGACAGCCGCTGCCGGTGTGGCCGATCGGCCTGTCGATGCTGCCCAGAGAGGGCGCCGGCGAGGTGCAGACCCCGCTGCAGGGCGCGTCGGCGCGCGGGCTGCGGGTGGGCGACCGGGTGTGGTTCCGGCATGCCAAGAGCGGTGAGCTCGCTGAGCGGGTCGACCGTTACCACCTCGTGCGTGGCGCCGAGGTGGTCGGTGAGAGTCGGACCTACCGGGGCGAAGGCAAGAGCTTCCTGTGACGCGACCGGGCGGCGAGTGGCAGAACTGGGGTCGCAGCGAACGAGTACGGCCGCAGCGCGTGGAGTTTCCGCCGACCGTCGCGGCCGTGCGACGGGCGGTGCGGGCTTCGGCGTCGCGTGGCATTCCGGTCAAGGCGATCGGCGCCGGGCACAGCTTCTCGGGCATCGCCGTCGCGCCGGGAACACTGCTGGACCTGTCCGACCTGTCCGGTCTGATCGACGTCGATCGGGAGCGCTCACGCGTCCGTCTGCTCGCCGGTACCCGTCTGCATCGCATCCCCGCGCTCCTTGCTCCCTATGGCCTCGCGATGGAGAATCTCGGCGATATCGACAGGCAGTCGATCTCGGGGGCGATCTCGACGGGCACCCACGGCACGGGCACGACGTTCGGCGGCATCGCGACGCAGATCGTCGGTGCGACGCTGGTCACGGCAGACGGCGAGCTGCTCACGGTCTCGGACGAGGAGCATCCTGAACTGCTGCCGGCGGTTGCGCTCGGCCTCGGGGCCCTCGGCGTGCTCGTCGACGTCACCGTCCAATGCGTGCCCGCGTTCACGTTGCACGCGATCGAGCGTCCCGAACCGCTCGCAGACGTCGTGTCCCATGTGGATGCGCGCATGGGCGGTGCCGATCACTTCGAGTTCTATTGGTTTCCGCACACCGACGTCGCCTTGACGAAGACGAACACACGCCGTTCAGCCGACACCCCGATCTCGCCGCAGCCGCCGCTCGCGAAGTGGGTCGATGACGTGTTCATCGGCGGCATCGCGCATCAGGCGGTGTGCTCGACCGGGAGAGCGATCCCCGCCCTCGTTCCCCGGATCAACCGACTCTCGGCGAAGGTGTGGGGCGACCGCACGTTCTCGAACGCATCGCACCGAGTCTTCGCCACAGCCCGCGGCGTCCGGTTCCGCGAGATGGAGTACGCGGTGCCGCTGTCCCGCCTCAGGGAGGCCTTCACCGCCGTGCAGCGCCTGATCGGCGAGCGAGGGTGGCGCATCGAGTTTCCCATCGAGGTGCGCGCGGCGGCAGCCGACGATCGCTGGATGTCGACCGCCCACGGTCGTGACACCGGGTACATCGCCGTGCACAGGTTCTGGCGGACCGATCCCTCCGAATACTTCGGCGCGGTCGAGGAGGCGCTGCTCGCGCACGACGGCCGCCCGCACTGGGGCAAGATGCACACGCTCGGGGCGGCGGCCCTGCAGGAGCGGTACCCGAGGTTCGACGAGTTCGTCGCGCTGCGCGACCGTCTCGACCCGTCGCGGGTCTTCCGCAACGCGTACCTCGACCGCGTCCTGGGTGGGTAACGGCTGGGAGTGGGCGTGCACCGGTGAGCGGTGTCCGGCTCGGCCGATAGCATGAAGGCAATACGAAGGGGAGTGCTATGGAGTGGCTGGTCCCGGTTCTGATCATCGTCGGTCTCGCGGTGATCGTCGGAATCTACCTGTGGGCGACGTACAACTCGCTCGTTTCGCTGAACGTGCGCGTCGATGAGGCATGGAGCGACATCACGGTGCAGCTCAAACGGCGTGCCGACCTGCTCCCCAACCTGATCGAGGCCGTCAAGGGCTACGCAGCGCACGAGAAGGCCGTCTTCGAGAACGTCACCCGTGCCCGCGCGGAGACCTTGTCCGCGTCGTCGCCGGGCGAGGCCGGAGTCGCCGAGGGACACATGCAGCAGGCGCTGAAGTCGCTGTTCGCCGTCGCTGAGGCCTACCCGCAGCTGCAGGCGAGCCAGAACTTCCTCCAGTTGCAGCACGCGGTCGTCGACACCGAAGACAAGATCCAGGCGTCGCGCCGGTTCTACAACGGCGGCGTTCGCGAACTGAACACGAAGATCAAGGTCTTCCCCAACAACCTGTTCGCGCGCAACCTCGGCTTCTCGGAGCGCGAGTTCTTCGAGGTCATCGACGGCGCAGCAATCGCCGAGCCCCCACGCATTCAATTCTGATGCGTGGCGGGGCGGCCTAGACGCAGCTCCCGATCGTGATCACGCTCAGTAAGCAGGAGGCGCGCCGCATCGCGGTGCGTGCCCAGCTGCTCGATGCGCACCGGCCGGACGGCATCGTCGAGACGGTGGCGGCGCTCAGCGCAGTGCAGATCGAACCGACGGCTGCGATCGCACCGAGCGCGCCGCTGATCCTCTGGAGCCGGATCGGCGGGCCGTTCGCGGCCGATGACCTGCGCCGCGCCGAAGAGGTCCAGCGCGACCTGTTCGAATGGGGCGGCTTCTATCGCGCAATGAGCGACCTGCCCCTGCTGCGGCACGAGATGGCCACGCGCCCGCGATACCGGGAGCCGCGCGAGTGGCTCGCGGCGAACGAGTCGTTCCGCCGTGACGTCCTCGATGCGCTCCGCGATCGGGGACCCCTCCATGCCGCCGAGATCGCAGACACGGCGCAGGTTTCGTGGCGCTCATCCGGCTGGACGAACAGTCGCAATGCGGGGCAGATGCTCGAGATCCTGGCGGCGATGGGGCAGGTCGCCATCGCCGACCGCGACCGGAAGGGGCGCCGCTTCGATCTCGCCGAGCGCGTGTACCCCGCCGATCTGCCCGACGTCGACGCCGAGACCGCGGCGTTCGAACGTGCCGACCGTCGGCTCGGCTCGCTCGGCATCGCGCGGGCCAAAGGGGTCGCGCAGCCGGGCGAGCCCGTCGATGTCGGCGAGATCGGTCTCGAGGCGACGGTCGAGGGCACACAGGGACGGTGGCGCGTCGATGCAGACACGCTGGCAGCGGTCGGCTCGTTCGCACCGCGCACCGCCCTGCTCTCGCCGTTCGACCGCCTGGTGTTCGATCGCGATCGACTGCTCGAGCTGTTCGATTTCGAGTACATCCTCGAGATGTACAAGCCGGCGGCCAAGCGCAGATGGGGCTTCTTCACCCTGCCGATCCTCCACGGCGATCGGTTCGTCGGAAAGCTCGACGCGAAGCGCGACGCGAAGGCCGGTGTGCTGCGCGTGCACGCCGTGCACGAAGATGTCCCGTTCGACGATGCGATGCAGGCTGACGTCGACGCGGAGATCTCAGCGCTGGGCGAGTGGCTCGGTGTCGAGGTCGCCGCAGGCTGACTCACACGCGGCGTTCGTGCCTCGGTGCTCCGAGCGCAGCGGCGAGGTCGTCCGCAGCGTCACCCCATCTGCCGACTGAGATCGACTCCAACCCTTGCCACGCGGCCGCGTCGCGAAGATGCGCGGCCAGCCGTCCGGGCGCATCGTCGAGCCTCGGCCCGGGTTCCCACCATGCGGACTGCACGAGCAGCGTGCGTGGGGAGCGGTCGGCCTTCAGATCGACGCGCCCGACGATGCGGTCGTCCATCAGGACCGGCAGTGAGTAATACCCGTACTGTCGCCTTGCCGCGGGCGTGTAGATCTCGATCCGGTAGTCGAGGTCGAACAGCCGCAGTGCCCGATCGCGGAACCAGACCACCGGGTCGAACGGGGTCAGGATCGTGGTGGCCGAGATGCGTCTGGGGCGCACCGCCTCGCGATGGCGCCACGCGGGCGCGGGCCGTCCCGCCACCGCCCAGCCATCGACGAGTACCGGTTCGAGTTCACCCGCGTCGACGAGGTCTCCGACGGCGCGCAGCATCGACTTGCGATCACGGATGCGCCAGTAGTCCGCGATGTCGGCGGCTGTGCCGACGCCGAGTGCGCGCGTCGCGCGGGACACCAGCGCACGCATCGCATCGTCTTCGGGCACCGGCGCTCGTTCGGCGTCGGTGAGCATCTGGTCTGCCAGGGCGTAGACGCGCTCGAACCCCCGCCGTCCCGCGATGGCGACCTCACCGAACATCCAGACGTGTTCGAGGGTGTTCTTCACGACGTCCCAGTCCCACCACGACCCCTTGGCGCGTCGTCGCAGGTCGTGGTCGAACTGCGCCGGACGCAGTGGCCCGCGCTCGGTCAGCTCCGCGCGCACCCACGCGGCGATGTCGGCGTGCCGGCCCAGAAACCCGTCGGGACCGCCGTAGCGTGCCCGCATCCGCCGCATCCTGAAGTCGAACAGACCCCAGTCCGCGCGCGGGATGAACGCGGCAACATGCGGGATGTACTCGACGTACGGCGAGCGCCGACGGAACAGCATCCGGTCGAGCAGCGCGGGGTCGTAGACGCCGAGACGTGAGAACAGGGGCACGTAATGCGACCGGGCGTACACGTTGACGGAATCGATCTGCAGCGTCTGCATCGTCGCCATCGCGACGCCGAGCTGTCGGGTGCCGGCCGAAGTCGGCGGCGTCTTCGCGAAGCCCTGCGCGGCCAGCGCGAGGTGGCGGGCGTCGGCCGAAGAGAGCGTGGTGGGCACGTCTTCACGGTAGCGGCGACCGCGGACACGCATGCCGATACGGGCACACCGCCGCGCCTAGACTGGCGAGGTGACAGGCTCCGACGAGACGCCGCGCGAGGGATTCTTCGGCGCGCTGCGTCGCCGCACGGTCTCGACCGACATCGGCGACGCCGTCCCGAAGGGCCTCCGCGTCGCGACCGCCTATTCGTGGCGACTGCTCGTCGTCGCGGCGGCCATCGGCGTCGGCATCTGGCTCGTCATCCAGCTCAAGCTGCTCATCATCCCGCTCCTGGTCGCGATCCTCGTCACGGCGCTCGTCTGGCCCGCGTTCACCTTCCTGCTGCGCCACCGAGTGCCGCGGTGGCTCGCCATCGTGATCTCGGTCATCGGCACCATCGCCGTCATCGCCGGCTTGCTGTGGCTCGCTGTCTGGCAGATCAGCCGGGAGTGGCCCAAAGTGCAGGCGAGCACCGTGACGGCGGTGAACGAGCTTCGGCAGTACCTCATCGACGGCCCGTTGCACCTCACGACGCAGCAGATCGATGACCTGCTCGCACAGGGGCTCTCCCTCCTGCAGCAGCAGGTCGAGCTGCTGTGGTCGGGTGCACTCGCCATCGGCAGCACCGTCGGTCACGTCGCGACGGGCACCCTGCTCGCGATCTTCATTCTGCTGTGCACGCTCGCCGACGGCGCCGGCATCTGGCGCTGGACGGTGCGACTGTTTCCGCAGCGCGCACGGCCCGCGGTCGACGGTGCGGGGCGCACGGGGTGGGTCACCGTCGTCAACTACGCCCGGACGCAACTGCTGGTCGCCACGATCGATGCCATCGGGATCGGACTCGGGGCGTTCCTGCTCGGCGTGCCCCTCGCGATCCCCGTCGGTGTGCTCGTGTTCCTGGGCGCGTTCATCCCCTTCGTCGGCGCCGTCGTCACCGGTGCCCTCGCCGTCTTCCTCGCCCTCGTCTACAACGGCCCGTGGATCGCGTTCTGGATGCTCATCGTCGTCCTCGGCGTGCAGCAGCTCGAAGGGCACGTGCTCCAGCCGCTGCTCATGGGCTCGGCGGTCAAGGTGCACCCGCTCGCGGTCGTGCTGGTCGTCGCCGGCGGCGCGATGATCGCCGGCATCCCCGGCGCACTGTTCGCGGTGCCGCTGGCCGCTTTCGTCAACGTCGTCTGGATCTACCTGTCCCGCAGAGGATGGGAGACCGGAGCGAGACCTCGACCCGAAGAGGTCATCTGGAGCACCGTTCCACGCAGCAGGAGGATCACCGCGTGAGCAATCCCACCCTGGCGGAGTTCGAGCAGGCCGCAGCCTTCCTCGCCGACGTCATCACGGCGACCCCGATCGACGAATCCGAGCACCTCACGGGTGTGCTCGGCCAACCGGTCTACCTGAAGCTCGAGAACATGCAACGCACCGGCTCGTTCAAGATCCGCGGTGCCGCCTACCGACTCTCGCAGCTCACGGCCGAGGAACGCGCCCGCGGTGTGGTCGCCGCATCCGCGGGTAACCACGCCCAGGGCGTGGCGCGCGCGGCCCACCAGCTCGGCATTCCCGCGACGATCTTCATGCCGCTCGGGGTGCCGGTGCCGAAGCTCCTCGCGACCCGCAGCTACGGCGCCGACGTCGTGCTGGAGGGCCCGACCGTCGAGACGCCGCTGCGGCTCGCCGCGGAGTTCGCGGAGCGCACCGGCGCCGTGCTCATCCACCCGTACGACCACCGCGACGTCATCATCGGGCAGGGCACCCTCGGACTCGAAGTGTTCGACGCCGTCCCCGACGTCGAGACGGTGCTCGTCGGGATCGGCGGCGGCGGACTCATCGCCGGCGTCGCGGCAGCCGTCAAGGCGCGGGCAGCGGCCGCCGGACGCGTCGTGCGCGTCATCGGTGTGCAGGCGGAGAACTCCGCGGCCTACCCGTCGTCGCTGCGGGCGGGCGAGCCCGTCACCGTTGAGACCACGCCGACGATCGCCGACGGCATCGCGGTCGCGCGCCCCGGTGATGTTCCGTTCGATGTGATCCGCGACCTCGTCGACGAGGTCGTCACCGTCACCGACGACGACATCGCGCGCGCGATCGTGGTGCTGCTCGAGCGGGCCAAGCAGGTCGTCGAGCCGGCCGGTGCCGTCGGCGTGGCGGCGATCCTGGCTGGCAAAGTGCACGCTTCAGGCCCGACCGTCACGGTGGTCTCCGGGGGCAACATCGATCCCCTGCTGCTGCAGCGCGTCGTCTCGCACGGTCTCGCGGCATCCGGGCGCTACATGACGCTGCAGATTCCGCTGCCCGATCGTCCGGGGCAGCTCGCGCGTGTCTCCGAACTGCTCGCGATCGCGGGCGCGAACGTCATCGAAGTGCTGCACACCCGGCACGGGCAAGGCCTGCAGATCAGCGAGGTGATCCTGCAGCTGAGCGTCGAGACGCGCGGCGAGGAGCACCGCGCGCGCACCATCGAGATCCTCGAAGAGGCCGGCTTCGCGCCGAGGGTGATGCCCGACTGAGTCGTGCTCAGCCGGTGTAGGTCTCGACCTTGACGACCTCGACGGCGATCTCACGCCCGTTGGGGGCCGTGTACGAGCCCTTGTCGCCCTCCTTGAGGCCGAGGATGGCAGCGCCCAGGGGAGAGGCTTCGCTGTAGACGTCGAGGTCGGTGCCCGACGCGATCTCGCGGTTGCCGAGCAGGAACACCTCTTCGTCGCCGGCGATGAGGGCCGTCACGACCGTGCCGGGCTCCACGATGCCGGTCGAGGTTGGGGCATCGCCGACCTTGGCGTGCTTGAGCAGGTGCTGAAGGGTGCGGATGCGCGCCTCCTGCTTGCCCTGCTCGTCCTTGGCGGCGTGGTAGCCGCCGTTCTCCTTGAGGTCGCCTTCTTCGCGCGCCGCCTCGATGCGCTTCGCGATCTCCTCGCGTCCCGTCGTCGACAGCTCCTCGAGCTCCGCGACGAGGCGGTCGTAAGCGTCCTGGGTGAGGAAGGTCACCTGTGCGTCGTTCGACACGTCGTCTCCTTCAAGCGTGATCGGTGCGTAAATCGAACGCCCCGGCACCAGGCCGGGGCGTGCAGTTCCCGGTCAGTTTAGGGGATCCAGCAGGAGGTGACCAAACCGGTCGTCGCCTCGGAGACGGTCGGGATGGTCTCCGAGAAGCGGCGGGTGTGGGCGTCGGTCGCGCCGTATTCGACGACGCGCCAGCCCACGACGCCGTGCTCCGCATCCTGCGCCTCGATCGCGCACGCGTAGGCGGTGCCCGGGTTCGCAACCACCTGGAACTCGACCGTCACCGCATGCTCGTCGAGATCGTGGAACCCAAGGGTGTCGTAGTCGACCGACCGCATGGCGTTGCTGACGGTCGACCAGGCCACCCAGCCCACCACGGCGGCGACGAGCACCGCGACGACCACCCACACGGCTCGGCGTGCACCGGAGACGGGGCCGCGCCCGTACCGGTCGGCGAGGCGCTCTGCGGTGGTCTGTGCGGTGCTCATCGGCATCCCCCGGGGAGATTAGGCTGGTGATACCAGGCTAGGCGTTCGGAAAGCGGGTCGAAGACACATGGGAACACTGATCGCGTTGGTGGCGGCCACCCCGACTCCGACGCCGACTCCCACGATCGATCCCGACCAGGTCACCCCCGGTGTCGCAGGCTTCATCGGCATCGCCGTGATCGCCGCCGCGGTCGTGTTCCTGCTGATCGACATGTTGCGTCGTGTGCGCCGCGCGGGCTACCGCATCGATGTGCGTGAGGAACTCGACGCGGAGGAGGCCGCACGCACGGAGGCTGACGGTGACGCCTCGGCGACGGGCGACGCGGGCGGCGTCAGCCCGGAATCCCCAGCGAAGGACTGAGCGGCGCGAGCCCGATCAGCAGGCACGCGGTCCAGTGGCACAGGAACGCGAGCACGGTGCACACGTGGAAGATCTCGTGGAAGCCGAAGTGCCCCGGCCACGGGTTCGGGCGCTTGAGCGCGTACACGATCGCGCCCCCCGTGTAGAGCAGGCCGCCGACGATCACGAGCACCATCATGGGGACACTCGCCTGCAGCAGGTCGACGAGGTACATCACCGCGGCCCAACCGAGCAGCAGGTACAGCGCGACGTACAGCCAGCGGGGCGCGTGGATCCAGAAGACGCGGAACAGGATGCCGAGAAGGGCTCCCGACCACACCAGGATCAGCAGCAGCAGTCCCTTGTCGGGCGTGAGCGCGAGCACCGCCAGCGGCGTGTACGTGCCGGCGATCAGCAGCAGGATGTTGGCGTGGTCGATGCGCTTGAGGATGACCTTCGTCTTCGGACCCCAGTCGAAACGGTGGTAGAGGGCGGAGTTGCCGAACAGGAGGAGCGAGGTCGCCATGAAGACGGCCGCAGCCCACTTGCCGGGCGTGCCCTCTGTCAACACGATCAGCACGATGCCCGCAGCGATCGCGATGGGGAACGTGGCCGCGTGGATCCAGCCGCGCCAGGTCGGTTTCAGCTCGACCTGCGAACTCGCGGCGGCAGCATCGATCAGCGGAAGTTGGGGCATCTCGACGCCGTCGGGCGTGTCGTGTCGTGTCACCCTCCGAGCCTACGCGCGAGCGTATGCCGGCGGATACATGCCAGCGCCGCGGCGGGTGCCCTGCGCGGGTGCAGCGCGATAGCGTAGGGCGGGTGAGCATCGAGCCATCCGGACGCGGCAAGGGCCTGCTGTACCGCCTGTACGGGTCGCGTCTGCGCCGATCGCTCACCCCCGAGACGGTGCCGCACCACGTCGCGATGATGATCGACGGCAATCGCAGGTGGGCACGGCAGGCGGGGTATGCGACCGTCTCCCACGGGCACCGTGCCGGGGCTGCGAAGATGCACGAATTCCTGCGCTGGTGCGACGACCTCGGCATCCGCGTCGTCTCGCTGTATCTGCTCTCGAACGACAACCTGCGCAAGCGCGATTCGGCCGAATTATCGGACCTGATCGAGATCATCGCAGAACTCGCCGATGAGCTCTCGCAGGAGCCCGGATGGCGCGTCCGGCACGTCGGTCGCGTCGAGGGACTTCCGGCCGATCTGGCGCGGGTCCTGGCACAGGCGGAGGAGCGCACCGCGGGCAACACGGGACTGCACGTGAATCTGGCGGTCGGCTACGGTGGCCGTGGCGAGATCGTCGATGCCGTCCGCAGCATCATCGCCAACCACGACAAGAGCGGCGGTTCGCTCGAGGAATTGGCCGCGAGTCTCACCCCCGAGCAGATCGGCGAGCATCTCTACACGGGTGGGCTGCCCGACCCCGACCTCGTGATCCGCACGTCGGGGGAGCAGCGGCTGAGCGACTTCCTGCTGTGGCAGTCCGCGCACAGCGAGTTCTACTTCGTCGAGGCGCTCGGCCCAGATCTCCGCGAGGTGGATTTCTTGCGTGCCATCCGCGACTTCGCGACGCGGGATCGCCGGTACGGCGGCTGACGTGCCGGTGCGAACACCCGCGTGCCAGAATCGAAATCGTGTCTGATCTCGAGACATACCTGGCATCGTTCGATGCCGAGCCCGGCTACCTGAACTGGGCGGCCTTCGGTCCGCTCTCACCCGCGGTGCGCGCGGAGGCCCATGCCGACGCCGAGCTGCTGGGCACGGGGCGGCGTTCGGGCATCGAGCTCGTCTCCGCACGGGCGGCCGAAGCGAGGGGGCTGCTCGCCGACCAGCTGGGTGTGGATGCCGACGATGTCACGCTGCAGCCGTCGACGTCGACGGGACTCCAGCACGCGTTCGCGGGGCTGGAGGGCACCGTGCTGCTCTCGCCGCGGGAGTTCCCCTCGGTGACGGTCGGCGCCCGCCGGGCACAGGACATGCGCGGGCGCCTTCGCGTGGCCCCGATCGACGCGCCCGACGGGTTCGTCACAGCGGATGCGGTGCGCGAGGCGCTCACCGACGACGTGACCGCCGTCGCCGTCAGCGCCGTCGACTATCGCACCGGGTACCTCGTCGACCTGCCCGCCCTGCGTGAGGTCGTCGGTGACCGACTGCTTATCGTGGACGCCGTCCAGGCGTTCGGTGTCGTCGACGCCGACTGGGCCGCAGCCGACGTCGTCTGCGGCAACGGCTACAAGTGGCTTCGCGCGGGCCGCGGGACCGGCTTCGCCTCGTTCTCAGCACGTGCGCGCGAGCGGATCGAGCCCGTCCTGTCGGGGTTCGCCGGCATGGACGGCGACCTCTCCGACACGGAGGTGCAGCCGCCGTTGCCCGGTGCAGCCGCCTATGTCGTCTCGCCGCCCGACCCACTCGCCGCCGCGAGGCTCGCGACTGCCGTCCGCGAGATCGCGGGCGTCGGCGTCGATGCGATCGCAGTCGAGCTGCGCCGGCGCGCTGACGACGTGTTCGCACTCGCTGACCGGTACGGCGTGCCCGTCCTCACCCCGCGTGACCGCCACGCCGGCATCGTCACGCTCGTGCCAGGCCCGCAGAACGCCGCACCGCTGGGCGCGGCCCTCGCGAACCACGGCGTGACCGCGACGGCCCGCGGTGGCACCATCCGCATCTCGTCGCACGCGGGGACCGGTGCAGACGCGTTGCGCCTCCTCGGCGACGCCCTCGCCGAGGTGTCGGCCGCGCGTGCGCACACCGCCGTGGTCGCCCCGACGGATCGTTAACCTGCCTGTCATCGAATCGCCGCGTGTCGGACGCGCGTCCGATCGCACCGGCACCGTACGGTCATCACATCGGGCAAGGAGCCCGTTCGAGTCGGCCATTCACGACTCGTGACCCTGGTCGACTCGTGACAGCCGGGTGATCCACCCGGGGCGGGAGTGGGTTGTGACCACACGAGCAGAGAACCAGCGCCGCGTCATCGAACGTGCAGGGGAGCGCGACCATCTCGACCAGGATCTGCGGACCTACGTGCTCGACACGTCGGTGCTGCTGAGCGATCCGCGAGCGTTCTTCCGCTTCGCCGAGCATTCGGTCGTCGTCCCGGTTGTCGTCGTCTCCGAACTCGAGGGCAAACGACACGACCCCGAGATCGGCTACTTCGCCCGCCAGGCGCTCCGTCACCTCGACGAGTTGCGCGTCGAGCACGGCCGCCTCGACTTCCCGGTGCCGGTCGGCGACGGTGGGACGCTCCGTGTCGAGCTCACGAACACCGATCCCACCGTGCTGCCGGCCGGCATGCGGCTGGGCGACAACGACACCCGCATCCTCGCCGTTGCGATGCACCTCAGCCAAGACGGCCAGGAAGTCACGGTCGTCTCGAAGGACCTGCCGATGCGCGTGAAGGCCGCCTCCCTCGGCATCCACGCGGAGGAGTACCTCGCCGAGCAGGCCGTCGATTCGGGGTGGACCGGCATCGCCGAACTCAACATCTCGGGCGACGAGGTCAGCGACCTCTATGAAAGCGAAGTCGCCATCAGCGAGGAGGTGCGCGGCCTTCCGGTGAACACCGGGCTGATCGTCCACTCCGAGCGCGGCTCGGCGCTCGGCCGCGTCACCGGCGACGGCACCTTCCGACTGGTCCGGGGTGACCGCGACGTGTTCGGCCTGCACGGTCGCTCGGCCGAGCAGCGCATCGCGATCGATCTGCTGCTCGACCCCGAGGTCGGCATCGTGTCCCTCGGCGGCCGCGCCGGCACGGGAAAGTCGGCGCTCGCATTGTGCGCGGGGCTGGAAGCCGTGCTGGAGCGTCAGGAGCAGAAGCGGATCATCGTGTTCCGGCCGCTGTTCGCCGTCGGCGGGCAGGAGCTCGGCTACCTGCCGGGAGACCAGTCCGAGAAGATGAACCCCTGGGGGCAGGCCGTCTTCGACACGCTCGGGTCGGTCGTCTCGGGCAATGTGCTCGAAGAGGTCACCGCGCGCGGCATGCTCGAAGTGCTGCCGCTCACCCACATCCGCGGCCGGTCACTGCACGACGCGTTCGTGATCGTGGATGAGGCGCAGTCGCTCGAGCGCAATGTGCTGCTGACCGTCCTCAGCCGCATCGGGCAGAACTCCCGCGTGGTGCTCACCCACGATGTCGGGCAACGCGACAACCTGCGTGTCGGCCGTCACGACGGCATCGCGTCGGTCATCGAGACGCTCAAGGGCCACGGCCTGTTCGGACACGTGACCCTGGTGCGCTCGGAGCGTTCGGCGATCGCGGCCCTCGTGACCGACCTGCTGGAGCAGGGCGAGCTCAGCTGACCTCACCTGACAGCGGCCCTCGGCGAACGCGCCGGGGGCCGCTTCACGTCACTCCCAGCGGTATCCCTCGCCGCGGACGGTCACGATGTGGTCCGAGCCGAGTTTGGCGCGCAAGTACCGCACGTAGACGTCGACGACGTTCGAGCCCGGGTCGAAGTCGAGCCCCCACACGCGGCTGAGCAGCACTTCGCGGGTCATGACTTCACCCGCGTGGCGCAGGAATTGCTCCGCCAGCGCGAACTCGCGTGCCGACAGATCGACCTCCTTGCCGGCGACTGTGGCGCGGCGGGCGAGGATGTCGAGTGTCACTTCGCCGCGACTGACCACCACCGGGGCTGCAGCGCTGCGCTCGCGCAGACGCGATCGCACCCGGGCCAGCAGTTCGGCGACCGCGAACGGCTTCGGCATGTAGTCGCTCGCCCCCGCATCCAGGCCTTCGATCGTGTCGTCGGTGCCGCTGCGTGCGGTCAGCATGATGACGGGCACACTGCTGCCGGCGGTCCGCAGGTTGCGCAGCACCTCGAAGCCGTCCATCCCCGGCAGTCCCACGTCGAGGATGATGAGGTCGACGTCCTCACCGAGCGCGATGGCGAGCGCATCGGTGCCGTCCTCGGCCACGAGGGTGTCGTAGCCTTCGCCACGCAGGCCGCGGGTGACGAGCGAGACGATATGGGGTTCGTCATCGACGACGAGGATGCGTGTCATTCCGTGGACTCCCGCTGGAGAAGGACATCGCCCGCCCGCACCGGTGCGGGCAGTGCCGCCTCGGTGCCGATGGGGATCTCAAGGGTGAAGGTGGCTCCGCCACCGGGGGTGTCGGCGATGGCGCAGTGGCCGCCGTGTGCCTTGGCGATCGCATCGACGATCGCCAAACCCAATCCTGACCCGCCGACGGTGCGTTTGCCACCACCGCGATCGAATCGTCGGAAGATGCGGTGCCGCATCGCCGGGGGAATGCCCGGCCCGTGGTCGCGAACCCACAGTTGCGCACCGCTCGCATGCAGAGCGCTGCCGATGCGGATCGTCGTCCCCTCGGGGGTGTACTTCGCGGCGTTGTCGGCGAGTGCGAGCCACGCCTGCAGCAGTCGGTCTCGATCGCCGCGCACGGCGCCCTCGGCTGTCTGCTCGACGGCCCAGGAGTGGCCGGGGATGACGGTGACCATCTCGGACAGGCGCTGGGTCAGCGCCGCAAGGTCCACCGTGCCGAACGAGAAGCGGTCGGTCTCGACGGCCGCGAGCAGGTCGATGTCGCCGATGAGACGTGTCATGCGGTCCAGTTCGGCGATGCCGATCGCACGGATGGCCGCCACGTCGTCGCTGTCGGCGGCATCCATCACCTCGAGGTGGCCGCGCACGATCGTGATGGGGGTCTTCAATTCGTGCCGCACATCGTCGAGCAGCCGACGCTGCGCCGCGAACGAACTGTCCGCGTGGTCGACGCCGGGGGAGGGCTGCGCCGGATGCTGGAGCACAGCCCACCCGACGACGCCGACGATCGCAACCGTCACCACGCCGCCCACGGCACAGATGGCGAGCGCGACCCACGTCGGCCCGCCTGCGGTGATCACGATCAGCAGGATCGCGGTCGCCAACGCCACCCATGCGGCCGTGACGGCGACCAGCAGCCCCAGCCCTGGGGTGCGGCGCCATCCAGACGTCAGTCGGCTCACCCTCCGATTATCAACCCGGGTGGGTCATCGACAGCAGATCGAGCTTCTCGTCGAGCTGCTGCTCGGTCAGTTCGCCGCGCTCGACGTAACCCAGATCGATGACCGCCTCGCGCACCGTGATGCCCTTGGTGACCGAGTGCTTGGCGATCTTCGCGGCCGCCTCGTAGCCGATCAGCTTGTTGAGGGGCGTGACGATCGACGGCGACATGCCCGCGTACGCGGCGGCGCGCTCGACGTTCGCTTCGAGCCCGTCGACGGTCTTGTCGGCCAGCACGCGCATCGCGTTCGAGAGCAGTCGGATCGACTCGAGCAGCGCCGTTCCCATGACCGGGATCGCGACGTTGAGTTCGAACGAGCCCGAAGCGCCGGCCCACGCGACCGTGGCGTCGTTTCCGATGACGCGGGCGCACACCATGAGCGTCGCCTCGGGGACGACCGGATTGACCTTGCCGGGCATGATCGACGAGCCGGGCTGCAGGTCGGGGATGTGCAGCTCCCCGAGACCGGTGTTGGGGCCTGAGCCCATCCAGCGGATGTCGTTGTTGATCTTCGTGAGCGACACCGCGATCGTCCGCAGCGCCCCTGAGGTCTCGACCAGGCCGTCGCGGTTGGCCTGCGCTTCGAAGTGGTCCTTCGCCTCGGTGACGGGGAGTTCGGTCTCGCCGGCGAGCAGCTCGATGACCTTCTGCGGAAACCCGAGCGGCGTGTTGATGCCGGTGCCGACGGCCGTGCCGCCCAGGGGCACCTCGGCCACACGGGGGAGCACCGCCTGCACGCGCTCGATGCCCAGGCGCATCTGGCGGGCGTAACCGCCGAACTCCTGGCCGAGCGTGACGGGCGTCGCGTCCATCAGGTGCGTGCGGCCCGACTTCACGGTCGACTTCCACAGCTCGGCCTTGGCCTCGAGGGCGACCGAGAGGTGGTCGAGGGCGGGGATCAGGTCGTCGATCAGCGCCTGCGTGACCGCGATGTGCACCGAGGTCGGGAACACGTCGTTGGAGGACTGCGACGCGTTGACGTGGTCGTTCGGGTGCACCGGTGCACCGAGGATGCGGGTCGCGAGGGTCGCGAGCACCTCGTTCATGTTCATGTTCGACGAGGTGCCGGAGCCGGTCTGGTAGGTGTCGACCGGGAAGTGCTCGTCGAGACCGCCGGCGATGACCTCGTCGGCCGCAGCCGCGATCGCGTCGGCGATGGCGGGGTCGAGTGTGCCGAGCTCCTTGTTCGCGAGCGCCGCGGCCTTCTTGATGCGCGCCAGCGCGGCGATCTGCGTCGACTCGAGCCCCGATCCCGAGATCGGGAAGTTCTCCACCGCACGCTGGGTCTGGGCGGCGTACAGGGCATCCTTCGGAACGCGCACCTCGCCCATCGTGTCGTGTTCGATGCGGTACTCGATGTCGGTCATGGCGGTCACGTCCTCGTTTCCTGGGGGTGCGGTGTCTTGCGGTTCGTGGTGATCAGGCGGGGTCGCCCGCGTCGCCCACGATGACGTGGGGGACCGCGGTGCCTTCGCCCAAGCGGTAGTTGGCGCCGACGATAGCCAGGCGCCCCTCGGCGACGGCGTCGCTGATGAGTTCGGACGCGTGCAGCAACTGGCCGATCGTGTCACGCAGGTGCTCGCGCCCGACCTCTTCGGCGTCGATCGTCGCGGGGGTGACGCCCTCGTCGGCGTGTGCGGCGATGACGCGCTTGACCGCGGGCACGATCGGTGCGATCAGGCGCCAAATGTTCGCGGGGAGGGGTGCGGCGTCGATCGCCGTGGAGTCGATCGCCGCGCGCACGGCGCCGCAGGCGTCGTGACCGAGCACGACGATGAGGGGCACCTGCAAGACGGCGACCGCATACTCGAGGCTGCCCACGACCGAGTCCGAGACGACCTGACCGGCATTGCGTACGACGAACAGGTCGCCGAGACCCTCGTCGAAGATGATCTCCGCAGCCAGGCGGGAGTCGGCGCAGCCGAACAGGGCGGCGCGCGGCGTCTGACCGCCGGCGAGTTCGTGACGACGCTCGACGTCCTGTCGCGGGTGGCGGGGCGTCCCCTCGACGAACCGGGCGTTGCCCGCTCGCATCTCGGTCCAGACGGTGCGCGGGGTCGCGGTGGCGGTCATTGCTGTGCTCCTCGAAGGGTCAGGATGTCATCGGCGACGGCTTCGGCGGCGATCGCCGCAGTCTTCGCCGACGTCGAGCCGTAGATCAGAACGGTGTCGGTGCCGGCTGCCGTCGCCAGCGCGTACGTGATGTTGCCGGTGCCACCGGCGCCTTGGTCGTATTCGTCCCACACCACTCCGGCGATCTCGACGGAGCCGCTCGGTGCCCGACCGTCGAGCGTCGTGGTCACCCACGTCTCGTCGGCGTCGAACCGCTGCGCGACGCGCACGAATCCGGATGACGGCGCGTAGACGATCCGCCACGTGCCGTCGACGATCTCGGCCGAGTTCGGGCGCCAACCCTCGGGTGTGGCCGGGGCGATGACGGGACGCCCCAGCGACTCCGATGCCACCTGCGCCGACGCGGCGACGTCTGCGGGGGCCGGCTCCGCCAGCTCGCCGCGGGGCACCGCGAAGACGATGACCGCGACGATCGCCACCGTGGCGAGCAGAGCGGCGATGAGGCTGCGGAACGTCTGGCTGGAGCGGTAGGCGGCGCTGGATGCCGCTTTGCGGGCAGCGGTCTCGTCGGGCGTCTCGGGGCGACCGAGTTCGGCGACGATGCGCGGCGCGGAGGCCATCACGCCTCCTTCGCGTCGTCCGTGGGCCGCGCGGCGTCCAGACGGCGCTTGGCGCCCAGCAGCCATTCTTCACAACGGGCCGCGAGGGCCTCGCCGCGTGTCCACAGCTCCAAGGAGTGCTCGAGTGTGGGGGCGCCCTGTTCGAGCTCGGCGACCACCCGAACCAACTCGTCGCGCGCCTGTTCGAACGAGAGGGAGGCGACGTCGACCGCGGTGTCTTCACGGGGCGTGGTCATGCATCCATCCTACGGCTGTGCATCGGGGTGCTCGGACTCGGCCACCTCGCCGTCGGAGCGCGCGGCGAACGATCCGCGCGCGACGGTCACGACGACCGCCGCGCCCGGTTCGGCCTGCGCGGCATCGCGGATGATGACACCGCCGTCCAGGTGCGCGATGGCGTAGCCGCGGTCGAGCGTGGCCCCGGGCGAGAGTGCGCGCAGCGATGCCTGCAGCGACGCAATGTCGCGATGCGCACCATCGAGCCGCCTCGAGGTCTGGTCGCGACCGCGACTGACGAGCGTCCACAGCTCGTGTGCGCGGGGGGTGAGCAGCGACTCCGGGTCGCGCAGGACAGGACGCGAGCGCAGCTGTTCGAGTTGGGTGATGTCGTGACTGAGGCGCTGCGTGAGGCGGGTGCGTGCGCGCGAGCGCAGCTGGGCGACGAGCGCCCGCTGCTCCGAGACGTCGGGGACGACCTTCTTCGCGGCATCCGTCGGCGTCGATGCGCGCAGATCGGCGACGTCGTCGAGGATCGGGTGGTCGTTCTCATGCCCGATGGCGGAGACGATCGGGGTCGTTGCCGCAGCGACCGCGCGCAGCAGCCGCTCGTCGCTGAAGCCGAGGAGCGTCTGCGGGTCGCCGCCGCCGCGGGCGATGACGATGACGTCGACGTCGGGGTCGGCATCCAGCGTCTTCAGCGCCGCGATCGTCTCCGGCACGCACCGCTCGCCCTGAACGGCCGCGTGGATGGTTCGGAATCGGACGTGCGGCCACCGCAACTCGGCGTTGCGGTGCACATCCTTCTCGGCGTCGCTGCGCTCACCGGTGATGAGGCCGATCATGTGGGGGAGGAACGGGATCGGCCGCTTGCGTGACGGGTCGAACAGACCCTCCGCCCGCAGCGTGGCCCGCAGGCGCTCGAGGGCTTCGAGCTGATCGCCCAGACCGGTGTGCCGCATCGCCGAGACGGTGAAGCTGAAATCGCCGGTCTTGATGAAGTAGTCCGGCTTCACGCAGGCGACGACTCTTGCGCCCACGCCGAGCGTCGAACGCAGATCGGCCGGCAGGCGCTGGAGCGTCGACGACCACAGGCGGAACGACAGAGCCGCATCGGTACGGGTGTCCTTGAGTCTGCCGAACACGTTGCCGCCGCGCAGATTCCAGCTCGTGATCTCGCCGTCGACCCACACCGCGCCCCATTTCTGGACGAAGTCGCGGATCGTCTCGTTCAGCCGCGAGATCGACGTCGGCGCCTGCGGGGACGAGTCGCGCGGGTGCACCGAATCCGGCGGTGCGGCGTCGCCCGGCTCGGCCTGGAACGAGGTCATGTGGTCCCTTCGGGTGTGCGGGCGAGCGGCGGTGGTCGTGTGCGGCCCGCTCTCAGCGCGGCGTCCCTAGAATCGGAGCGTGAGCTCTTCCGCCGTGCGACTGCCCGTTCCCCGTGTTCCCGGTGTGCGCGGGCGGCTTCAGGATAACCCGGTGTCCGGACACAAGCGGGTGCTGCTGGCGTCGCCCCGCGGCTACTGCGCCGGTGTCGACCGCGCCGTCATCGCCGTCGAGAAGGCGCTCGAGCGCTTCGGCGCGCCCGTCTACGTGCGCAAGCAGATCGTCCACAACATCCACGTGGTCACCGAACTCGAAGCACAGGGGGCGATCTTCGTCGAAGAGGTCGACGAAGTCCCCGAGGGTGCGCACGTCGTCTTCAGCGCCCACGGTGTCTCTCCCGCGGTCGTCTCGGCGGCATCCGATCGGGGTCTGCAAGCGATCGACGCCACGTGCCCGTTGGTGACCAAGGTGCACCGTGAGGCCGTCCGGTTCGCCCGCGACGACTTCGAGATCTTGCTGATCGGTCACGACGGTCACGAAGAGGTCGAAGGCACCGCGGGCGAGGCGCCCGACCACGTCACCGTGGTCAACTCGCCCGAAGAGGCAGACCGCGTCGAGGTGCGCGACCCGTCGAAGGTCGTCTGGCTGTCGCAGACCACGCTCTCGGTCGACGAGACCATGGAGACGGTTCGTCGTCTTCGCGAGCGCTTCCCGCAAATGGCCGATCCGCCGTCCGATGACATCTGCTACGCCACGCAGAACCGTCAGGTCGCGATCAAGAAGGTCGCGAAGGATGCGGATCTGGTGATCGTCGTCGGTTCGGCCAACTCGTCCAACAGTGTGCGACTGGTCGAAGTCGCGCTCGAATACGGCGCGAAGGCCGCGTATCGCGTCGACTACGCGCACGAGATCGAGCAGGCGTGGCTCGACGGTGTCGAGACCGTCGGCGTCACCAGCGGCGCGTCGGTTCCCGAGGTGCTGGTCACCGAGGTGCTCGATGAACTGTCGGGAGCGGGCTACCGCGACGTCGAGCAGGTTCGCACGGCCGAGGAGGACCTCATGTTCTCGCTGCCCAAAGAGCTGCGCGACGATCGTGCGCGAGGTGGTCGGGTGCGCACATGAGCACCCCCGGCGAACAGCCGCGCCCGCAGTACGGCGAATACGCGACACCCGAGGAGCAGCGCGCCCGCATCGAGCAGTCCGGCGCGACGCCGCCACCGGTGCCCGAGCAGCCGTACGTGCCGCATCCGCCGACGGCGCCGGCGACGACCGCCGCCGCGCAGCCGACCCGTCGCGCTGACCGCATCATCACCTTCGCGTTGCTCGCCTACGGACTGTTCACGGTCGTGAGCGCCATTCCGCAGCTGCTCGATTTCACGTCGTTCGCGCAGACGTGGATGGAGGTGGCCGGTGTCGACGCCGAATTCACCAATCACAGCGGCGGTGTGCTGTGGGGCCGCATCGGTGCGATCGTGTTCGCCGTCGGATGGCTCCTGACCGCCATCGCCTCATGGGCATCGCTGTCGCGCCGGCGAGTGTCGTGGTGGATTCCGTTGGTGGGTGCGATCGTGACGTTCATCATCGTGAGCGTGTGTCTCGCGGTGCCGCTGCTCGGTGACCCCGCCGTGGCCGAGCACTTCGCCATCGCGGGCTGAGATCGCCCGCCCGCCGGAGCATTGGCGCATGCCGAAGCTCCTCGCCGTCTGCGCTGTCACGATCCTGCGACCGGATGCGGGAACTGTGGGTGTGACCGCGATCGACAAGGCCGCTCGGGCCGCACCTGCGGCGGCCGAGAAACCACGAACGGCACGAGACCACCCGCGACGGGTGACTTCTCGTGCCGTTCGTGATGTCTGGATGCGTCAGCTCTGCGACTTGCCGTGCGAGCCGAGCTGCTGGGTGGCGGCGACGACGCGAGCGGCCATCGCCGACTCTGCGACCTTGCCCCAGGCGCGCGGGTCATAGGCCTTCTTGTTGCCCACCTCGCCGTCGACCTTGAGGACGCCGTCATAGTTGGCGAACATGAAGCCGGCGACCGAGCGGGTGAAGGCGTACTGGGTGTCGGTGTCGATGTTCATCTTGATGACACCGTTGGCGACCGCAAGCGCGATCTCTTCGTCGGTCGAGCCGCTGCCGCCGTGGAAGACGAGGTCGAGGGGCTTGGGGCCTGCACCGAACTTCGCGGCGATGCCCTCCTGGATCTCACCGAGGAGCTCGGGCTTGAGCTTGACGTTTCCGGGCTTGTAGACGCCGTGCACGTTGCCGAAGGTGAGGGCGGCGATCCAGCGACCCTGGTCGCCGAGGCCGAGCGCCTCGACCGCTTGGGCGACGTCACCGGTGGTGGTGTAGAGGGCGTCGTTGCTGCCCTCGTGCTTCACGCCGTCTTCTTCGCCGCCGACGACACCGATCTCGACTTCCAGGATGGCGTTGATGTTCTTCAGGCGGGGGAGCAGCTCCTGCGCGATCTCGATGTTCTCGGCCAGCGGCACGGCCGAACCGTCCCACATGTGCGACTGGAAGATCGGTTCGCCACCGGCGGCGACGACCTCTTCGCTGGCCGCGATGAGCGGCAGCACGAAGTCCTCGAGCGCGGGCTTGGGGCAGTGGTCGGTGTGCAGGGCGACTGTGATCGGGTAGTTCTTGGCGACCTCGTGGACATACTTCGCGAATGCGAGGGCGCCGGTGGAGCGTGCCTTCACCGTGTGCCCCGCAAAGTAGTCGGCGCCGCCCGTGGTGACCTGCAGGATGCCGTCGGAGCCGGCCTCGGTCAGGCCCTGGAGGACGGCGTTGATGGTCTGCGAGCTCGACACGTTGATCGCGGGGTAGGCGAATCCGCCCGCCTTCGCGCGATCGAGCATGTCGGCGTACTGATCTGGGGTGGCGACGGGCATGTGGGCTCCTCAGGATTGCGCGGTCGGTCCACGGGTACTCTAGCGAACCGCTCCGTCCCATCGCCCCCTGTGACGGTGTCGACGGCCTGGAACAGGAGTATTGCCGCGCCTCCTGCCGTGCCGTTAAGAATCGTGATTCCTTCGCCTGCGTGTGGCCGAAAGTCGCCGCGCAGAACCCGGCTCGCGGCGTAGGCTGACGTTCATGGTGAGCCTGACCGCCGACATGAGTCCGCTGCATCCCGACCGCAACCTCGCTCTCGAGCTGGTCCGAGCCACGGAGGCCGCCGCGATCCGGTCGGTGCCGTTCATCGGTCGCGGCAAGAAGGAGCTTGCCGACGGCGCCGCCGTCGACGCGATGCGGGCGTTTCTCACGACGGTCAACTTCGACGGTGTGATCGTGATCGGCGAGGGCGAGAAGGACAACGCCCCCATGCTCTTCAACGGCGAGAAGGTCGGCACCGGCCGCGGCCCGCAGTGCGACATCGCGGTGGACCCGATCGACGGCACGACGCTCACCGCCGAGGGTCGCAACAACGCACTGTCGGTGCTCGCCGTCGCTGACCGCGGTGCCATGCTCGACGCCTCGAGCGTGTTCTATATGGACAAGCTCGTCACGGGGCCGGCCGGTGTCGGGGTCGTCGACATCCGTCTGCCGATCGGTGAGAACATCCGCCGTCTCGCGAAGGCGCTCGACAAGCCCGTCGACGAGCTCGTCGTCTCGGTGTTGAACCGTCCGCGCCACGCCCAGCTGATCGATGAGATCCGCGAGGCGGGTGCCGGCACGCGACTGATGAGCGACGGCGACGTCGCAGGTGGCATCAATGCGGCCCGGCACAATGCACGCACCGACATGTGCGTCGGAATCGGCGGCAGCCCCGAGGGGATCGTCACCGCCTGCGCCATCAAGGCGCTCGGCGGTCACATCCAGGGACGCCTGTGGCCACGCGACGACGATGAGAAGCAGCGCGGCGTCGATGCGGGACTCCAGCTCGACGACTTCGTGTACGAGGCCGACGATCTGGTCAAGGGCAAGAACACCATCTTCGTCGCGACCGGCGTCACCAACGGCGAGCTCGTCGGCGGGGTGCGTCGGTCGGGGGACCATCTCTACACGGAGTCGGTCGTGCTGCGCGGTGCGTCCGGCACGCTGCGTCGCATCTCGTCGGAGCACCTCACCTCGAAGTGGCTGTGACCATTTCGAGACCGTGACGCGCGTTCGCGTGCAGGCGAAGCGCAGGAGCCCTCTGGCACAATGGGAGCCGTTGTCAGCGGCGACACCGTCATCCACGCGAAAAACGGGGGTTCCATTGTCTACAGCGTCTGAGCGACCCGTCACGGGTCAGATCGCGGTCCCTGTCGACCCCGCCCGGCGACCCGACGTGTTGCTGCGACGCCGCGCCCCTGAAGGTCACCGTGTCAGCGCGTGGTGGCTCATCGGCGCGTTCGTGGGCGTCTCGCTGGCCGTCGTCGGCCTCATGAACTTCTTCCCCGGCGGCTGATCTCGGCGTCCGCGTCGTTCCCGGCGCCGCCGTGCGCGTCATGGCCCAGCCGATCTCGCACACCCCCGAGATCTGCGCTCATCTCCGGCGTAAGCAGTTCGGGAGCAGTGAGCCCTCGTGGAGCGTCTTCGATCTGCCCTGGTCCCGTCGTGGCCGACAGCTTGGTGTCATCGATGCCGGGAAACCGGCGCGCCGTGACGAGCACGCGCGATTCGAGCGAGCCCGCGAACCGGTTGTAGCTCGCGACCGTGCGCTCGATGGCACGTCGCAGATCGTCCGCGTGACCGGCGAGCGACCCGAGCCGCTGGTAAAGCTCGTTGCCGAGCGCGAACAGCGTGCGAGCCTCGTCTGACACGTCTTGCTGGGTCCATGTGTATGCGACCGTCTTGAGCACCGCCCAAAGGTTCACGGGCGAAGCGAGTGCGACGCGGCGAGAGAAGGCGTAGTCGAGCAGCGCCGGGTCTTCTTCGAGCGCGGCGGCCAGCAGTGACTCGCTCGGGATGAAGCAGACGACGAACTCGGGGCTGCTGGCAAGGCCCGCCCAGTAGGTCTTCTTGGCCAGCGTGTCGACGTGGGCGCGAACCGCCTTCACGTGACGGTCGAGCAGTGTCTTTCGACGCGCTGCCTCGGCGCCCTGCGCCGTGACCGGGATCGCGCTCGCCTCGAGGTACGCGTCGAGCGGCACCTTCGCGTCGATCGCGAGAGCCTTGTCGCCCGGCAGCCGCACGACCATGTCGGGACGCCCGGCGCCGGCATCCGAAGAGATCGTGGCCTGGGTGTCGAAATCGACGTACCGGGTGAGGCCCGCGGATTCGACGATCCGCCGCAGCTGCGTCTCGCCCCACACGCCGCGTGCCGACGTGGACCGCAACGCACCTGCCAGGGATTCGGTGGTCGCGCGCAGCGCCTCGTCGGATTCCTGCGCGCGCCGGAGCTGTTCGGCGAGTGAACCGAACTGTGCGTGCCGCTCGCGTTCGAGCGCATCGACCTTGGTCTGCATCGACTGCAGGGACTCTTGCACGGGCGCCAACGCGCGCAGCACGAGCTGTTCGCGACGATCGCGCTCCTCGCGTGCGGCCTGATCACTGCGCGCGTGCTGCGCAGCCTCGCGCTGCGCGTGCAGCGCCTGCGCGAGCTGGCGCTCGAGGGAGACGGCGGCGGCCTCGGCGGCTGCGGCCCTGCTCGACAGGTCTTCACGCGTGCGCAGGGCCCTGGCGGCCTCACGGGCGGTTCCCGTGAACCACCCGGCGAGCGCGCCGGCGACGAGGCAAGCGACGACGATGACGGCGACGATCAGGGCATCCATGCATCCAGCATGACCCGCACCGCCGACATCGGTCGGAACGTCAGCCCGCGACGGCGGCGGCCGCGCGCTCTGCGCCCTGTTCGGCCGTCGGCAATTGGGGGACGCGCAACCCGAGCAACATCGCGAGTTCGATGATGTCGCCGGCCCCGGCACGTGCCGCCGAGTCGATCATGATCTGCGCGCACGCAAGTGCGTCGGCCGTCGCGTCGTGGTGGGCGAAGTCGAGGTGACCGGCGGCCGCTGCCACCAGCGGCAGGCGATAGGAATCGAGGTCGTACGTCTTGCGTGCCACCTGCAGGCTGCAGACGTAGCGCGCTGCGGGCCAGGCGTCCCCGGTGACCTCGCACGCGCGGCGCAAGACCGCCATGTCGAACCCTGCGTTGTGCGCGACGAGCACGTCGTCGCCGATGAAGTCCGACAGGTCGGTGAGTTGGCCGGTCCAGGTCTTCGCATCGGTCACGTCCTCGGGGCGGATGCCGTGGATGCCGATGTTCAGCTCGAAGAAACGGTCGTGGCCGGGCGGTGGCTGAATGAGCCATCCCTGCGATGCGACGACGCGGCCGTCTCGGACGCGAGCCAACCCGACGGCGCACGCCGACGCGCTCGAGGAATTCGCCGTCTCGAAGTCGATCGCGGTGAAGTCCAGGGCCACGCTCTCAGACTCTCCCGGCGGTTCCGGTGAGGCGCGGAGGCGCGCCGTAGGCTGGCGCCATGGCCACCCGGGATGAGATGTCGCAGTCGTTCGGGCGGGCGGCGGACGCCTACGAACAGGGGCGTCCCGCGTACCCGGCGGAATCGGTCGAGTGGATGCTCGCGCCGTCCCGGCGGGCCGAGCCTGCCGTGCGGGTCGCCGATGTCGGGGCGGGGACCGGAAAGCTCACGCGTACCCTCGTCGAGGCCGGAGCCGAAGTCGTCGCGATCGACCCGGATGCCGAGATGCTTCGTGCGCTGCGTGCGCACGTGCGCGGTGTGCCGACGTACGAGGGGACCGCGGAGCGGCTTCCGCTGCCCGACGAGTCGGTCGATGCCGTCGTGCTCGGACAGGCATGGCATTGGGTCGAGCCCGTCGCGGGATGCGCGGAGATCGGACGGGTGCTGCGGCCGGGTGGCGTGCTCGGACTCGTGTGGAACATCCGGGACGAATCGGTGCCGTGGGTGCGCAGGCTGACCGAGATCATGCGTGGGAGTCACGCCGAGCAGATGCTCGCCGCGGGGGATCCGCCGGTGGCGCCACCGTTCACCGCGACCGAGCGGCGTCAGTGGCGGTGGAGCCGCGAGATGACGCGCGCGGCGCTCACCTCGATGGTGTTCTCACGCAGCTACCTGATCACGGCAGACGAGGATGAACGCGCACGGGTCGACGCCGAGATCACCGACCTGTTCGACGAGGTGGGCGCGGTGGAAGACGCGACGATCGCTCTGCCCTACGTGACATCGGCTTACCGGTCTGTCGCAGGATGACCTTCGCCCACGGCGGGTGACACCGCGACCGCGACCGCGGTGACGGATGCCAGCGTCACGACGAGCAGTTCGCCGCCGTCTTCGGCGAACCCCGCCAGGTTGGACCGGGTCACGACGTGGACGAGGTCGACGACGACGGCGAAGACCGCGAGTGCGGCGAGCAGGGTCGCGAGGACGACCGTCGCGATCACGCCGTTTGCCGTACGCCGGCGCAGCCCGATCGCGAACGCGAGCAGAGAGCAGACCCCGACGACGAGCCAGAAGGCGAGTTCGCCGAGATGGCGGCCTTCGACGGGCCCGACTGCGAACGGCTCCAGCGCCGGCCCCAGTGCATGACCGGCGCGCTCGTGCCAGCGAAGTCGATTGTCGCCCGCGATGACGAGCAGGACGAGCATCCAGGCGATGAGCAGACCGTCGCGACGGCGCCAACCCGCCCACCCGACCGCCGCTGCGGCGATGAGTGTGAGCACGAGTTCCCACGCCTCAAGCAGGGACGAGTCGTCGAACGGGCTGAGCAGAGCCGGCAGTGGCGCGCCCACGGCGCCGATGTAGTGCAGGGTGTGCCAGGTGAACGCGATGGCGAACATGGCCGCGCTTACGGTGAGCACGGTGATCGCGTAGGGACGGGTGGGCGCGCGACACGCCCACCCGTACACCGTCCGCCAGCACTCCAGCAGCATCCCGCGCATCCGCACCCCCCCTCGTGCGCCGTCGCCGACGCATTCGGTTGACGCTACAGAAGTGCTCTAAGGCCCGTCTAAGACGGGGCTGAAGATCGGAACGCCGTCAGTACTTCATGACGATGCGGCCGTCGATCTTGCCGTGCTCCATTCGCTCGAAGATGTCGTTGATGTCGTCGATCGATGCCACGGCGACGGTGGGATGGATCTCACCGCGTGCGTAGAAGTCGAGGGCTTCGACCATGTCCTGCCGGGTGCCGACGATCGAGCCGCGGATCGTGATGGCGCGCAGCACGATGTCGAAGATGTCCGCGGGGAAGGCCCCGGGCGGGAGGCCGTTGAAGACGACGGTTGCGCCACGACGGGTCACCGCAAGGGCCTGCGCGAACGCCTTCGGGTGGACGGCGGTCACGAGCACGCCGTGGGCGCCCCCGATCGCCTCCTGAACTGCTGGACCCGGATCTTCGGTGGCGGCGTTGACGGTGACCTCGGCGCCGTGGGAGCGGGCGAGTTCGAGCTTGGCGTCGTCGACGTCGACTGCCGCCACCCGCATCCCCATGGCGCGCGCATATTGCACGGCGATGTGGCCGAGGCCGCCGATGCCGGAGATCACGACCCATTCGCCCGGGCGGGTGTCGGTCATCTTCAGGCCCTTGTAGACGGTGACGCCGGCGCACAGGATCGGGGCGACCTCGACGGGGTCGGCGCCGGCCGGGATGCGGGCGGCGAAGCGTTCGTCGACGAGCATGTACTCGCCGAAGCTGCCATCGACGGAGTAGCCGCCGTTCTGCTGCTCGGGACACAGGGTCTCCCAGCCGGTGCGGCAGTACTCGCACGTGCCGCACGCGGACCACAGCCACGCGTTGCCGACGAGGTCACCGACCGCGAGCGTGGTGACGTCATCGCCGAGCGCGACCACCTCGCCGTAGCCCTCGTGCCCCGGGATCAGGTCCGACTTCGGTGCGACCGGCCAGTCGCCACGCGCGGCGTGCAGGTCGGTGTGGCACACGCCGCTCGTGATGACCTTCACGAGCGCCTGGTGCGGTCCGGGTGTCGGAATGGGCACATCGGCGACGTGGAGGGGCTTGTCGTGGGCCGTCACGACGGCAGCGCGCATGGTGCCGGCGTGTTCGGTGCCGGTCTGTTCGGCGGTGGGGGAGTCGGCCAGGGGCAGGGTCGTCATCGACATCACTTCCTTGTGGTGGGTGTTCGTGCCTGTTCCGGCAGGCTATGAAGCGCTACGTTGCGGACGGTTGCGAGGGCGCCGACACGTAGACTGGATGCCCGTGGCACTCACCATCGGAATCGTCGGCCTCCCCAACGTCGGCAAGTCGACCCTCTTCAACGCACTGACCAAGAACCAGGTGCTCGCGGCGAACTATCCGTTCGCGACGATCGAGCCGAACGTCGGGGTCGTGAACCTTCCTGACCCGCGGTTGGACGCGCTCGCCGAGATCTTCCACTCCGAGCGGATCCTTCCCGCCGCGGTGTCGTTCGTCGACATCGCCGGCATCGTGCGCGGCGCGAGCGAAGGTGAGGGGCTCGGCAACAAGTTCCTCGCCAACATCCGTGAGGCCGACGCGATCGCCCAGGTGGTGCGCGGGTTCGCCGATGACGATGTCGTGCACGTCGACGGCGCCGTCAACCCGGCGTCCGACATGGAGACGATCAACGCGGAGCTGCAGCTCGCGGACCTCGAGACCCTCGAGAAGGCGATCACCCGGTACGAGAAGGAAGTACGCGGCAAGAAGCTCGACCCCTCGGTGCTCGCGGCGGCCCAGGCCGCGCAGGAGGTGCTGCAGCGCGGTGAGCTGCTGTCGGCGTCGGGGCTTGACCTCGCGCCGATCAAGGAGCTCGGGCTGCTGACGGCCAAGCCCTTCATCTTCGTCTTCAACGTCGACGAGGCAGTCCTCACCGACGCGGGGCGCAAGGCGGAGCTCGAAGCGCTCGTCGCGCCCGCGAAGGCCGTGTTCCTCGACGCGAAGATCGAGTCCGAGCTCATCGACCTCGATCCGGAGGATGCCGCTGAACTGCTGGCATCCACCGGCCAGGACGAGTCGGGTCTCGACCAGCTCGCCCGCATCGGCTTCGACACGCTCGGGCTGCAGACCTATCTGACGGCGGGGCCGAAGGAAGCACGTGCCTGGACGATCGGCAAGGGCTGGAAGGCGCCTCAGGCGGCGGGCGTCATCCACACTGACTTCGAGAAGGGCT
Source organism: Microbacterium sp. bgisy189 (assembly GCF_057707225.1). Taxonomy (NCBI): domain Bacteria; kingdom Bacillati; phylum Actinomycetota; class Actinomycetes; order Micrococcales; family Microbacteriaceae; genus Microbacterium; species Microbacterium sp. bgisy189. The sequence goes on from NZ_JBYIPT010000001.1 coordinate 538,835, forward strand.
TCATCAAGGCGGAGGTCATCTCGTTCGACGACCTCGTCGCGCTCGGCTCGGTCGCCGAGGCCCGCGCGAAGGGCAAGGCGCGCCTCGAGGGCAAGGACTACGTCATGCAGGACGGCGACGTCGTGGAGTTTCGCTTCAACGTGTGAGCTTGAGCGAGCGTGGCCGCTCTGGGAGAACTCGACGCCGACGTGGGATGTCGGATACACCACCACACCGGACATGTATGGGTTGTCGGAAGACCTGACGCGCGAAATGGCTGCGTGGAGCGCGCTGTGGGAGGCGAACTTCGATCCGTTCGATGACTGGAAGAGCGACGCTGCACGTGAACGGTGGCGCAAGGACGGCGCGGACATCGCAGCGCGCCTCCGCCCGAGGCGCTGCAGGAGTGGCGTGAGCGGCGAGAAGTCCTTCGCGCCGATGAGCGCGGAGAGGTCATCAACTAAGCGCGAGCCGGCATCCGGCGGAGTCGTTTCGACGTGGTCGGCGAGGGCGTATCGTGACCGCATGACGGTCACTTCCCTGTTTCCGATCCTCGCCACGCCTGATCTGCCTCGTCTTGTGGCGTTCTACGAGGCGGCGCTCTGCGGGAGTGTGACGTACCGGTTCCCACACGAAGACGGTGGTGACGCATACGTCAGCCTGTCACTCGGGGGTGCGCCGCTCGGGATCGGCCGCGATGCCGCCGCCACGAGCCCCGCGCCCGCCGACCGCATCGCGATCTGGTGCTACGTCGACGATGTCGATGCCACCCATGCGCAGGTCGTCGAAGCCGGTGGCGCTTCGCGGCAGGAGCCGAGCGACATGCCGTGGGGCGAGCGCGTCGCGCAGGTGCACGACCCCGACGGGAACCTGCTGCATCTTGCGTTGCAGCCGACGTGACCGTGGTCAGTCGCTCAGCCGGCGTCGATGAGGAGCGAGAGGGCTGCGCCGGCGGCGGCGCATGCGATGCCGGGAATGCCCAGGATCGTCGCCGCGAAGAGGAAGCGCCCGTTCATGCGGTTCAGTTCCCGCGCGATCTCGATGACTTGTATCTGCGCTTCCGCGATGCGGGGGTGTGCTTTGGTCGCCGGCAGCGCCAGCACGTCGGGAACCGAAATCGCCTGGAGCGACTTGATGTCGAACATGCCGGCCTTCACCGGCCGGGCGACGACGAGGGCCGCAGTTCCGGCGAGTGCGAACAGGATGACGGCGGCAGCGAGGAACCATGCCGCGACGCCCGGAATCTGATACCCCTCGAGTGAGGTGACGATGCCGGCCAGCCCGAGGAAGATCGCGATGAGCGCGCCACAGGCAGAGACGACGGCGGTGCTGCGTGTCTGCAGTGATTCCGCAGTCGCGTGCGCCTGCGCGAGCTGATCGTCGATCACCTTGAGGACGGCTGCAGCGGCGGTCGGCACCGGTTCTTCGCGTCGACGGAACATCACGGAGACCCCGGGTCGTGGACGGTCGCACGAACACCATCGAGCGTGGCGTCATACGCGACGCTCACGTGCACGCCGCCCGTGAGCGTTGCCGGGTTCGGCAACGCCCGGTAGTGCGCCACGATGCCCGAGTCAATGCTGTCGAGCTCATAGGCGATCGGCTCGGACGCGGATGCGGCGAGCCCGGGCAGCGCGTGGAGCCCCTTGACGACGATGATCGGAGGAAATTCGCCCTTACCCACCGAGGTCCCCGCGGCGCGAAGATCGAGATGCGTTACAGAGGACAGGTCGACGAGGTACTCGCGGTCCATGAGGGCTCCATTCCCCGTTGGCTGCGTGCTGTCGCCATGGTCTCGGCGTTCGGCGCCGTTGTCAACAGGCCTGCGCAGCCGCTCGCTCTCCGCCCGACGTACACTGGAGCCATGTCGACACAGAACCTCCCCACCCCGCAGCTGCAGCCCGTCGAGGACGAGAAGAACCTCCTCCAGGCCGAGGGCGCGTCCTGCTGCGGCGGCGGCTGCTGCAGCTGAGCGCTCCGTTCCGCGTGGACTGACAGCGGAACCAGCATTCGACCATAGGGTCCGCATAGCGGCATCCGGTGGAGTAGCGACATGGCCACTCCACGACTTCGACCTACCACGATCCTTCTGACGACCGCGCTCGCGTTCGGCACCGTCGGCTGCACTGCCGTCGGCGCGACGTCCTCGACGGGCGACAGCACCGCAGTCGGCGCCAGCGCTGAGAACGTCGCCGCGGTCTGGGACTCGAGCACCGTCCACTCGTTCTCGGTCACGTTCGACGAGGATGAATACGACGCGATGATCGCGACGTACCTCGAGTCCGAGGAGAAGGAGTGGATCACCGCGACCGTGGTGATCGACGGCGTGACGTACGAGAACGTCGGCCTGAAGCTCAAGGGCAACTCGTCGCTGCGAGGGCTCACGACCGACGCCGACGCCGATCTGAGTTCGACCAATCCCGAAACGTTGCCCTGGATCATCCGTCTCGACAAGAACGTCGACGGGCAGAGTCACGACGGCGCGACCGAGTTCGTCGTCCGGGCGAACAGTAGCGAGACGGCCCTCAACGAGGCCGTCGCACTCGACCTGCTCGAGGCCGCGGGCCTTGCCAGCGAAGAGGCGGTCACGGCGCGCTTCTCGGCGAACGGTTCCGAGGAGGTGCTGCGGCTCGTGATCGAGAACCCCGAAGACACTTGGATGGAGCGCGAACTCGGCTCGGGTCTGCTCTACAAGGCCGAAGCCGGTGGCGACTACAGCTACCGCGGCGAGGATGCCGAGTCCTACACCGACGTGTTCGATCAGGAGGCCGGGGACGACGACCTCACGCCGCTCATCGACTTCCTCCAGTGGCTGAACGAGTCCAGCGACGAGGAGTTCGCTGCAGACCTCGGCGACCACCTCGATGTGGAGGCGTTCGCGACCTACCTCGCCTTCCAGGATCTCGTCTCCAACATGGACGACATCGACGGGCCGGGCAACAACTCCTACCTCTATTACGACAGTGACACGGGGCTCATGACCGTCGTCAACTGGGACCTCAACCTGGCGTTCGGTCAGGCGAACGTCGGCGGTGGCGGCGGCGGCATGGGCGGTGGTGGCGGCATGCCCGAAGACGGCGAGCAGGCCGAGGGGATGCCGACCGACCGGCCCACTGACATCCCTGAGGGGATGGGCGACCCGGGGGAGATGCCCGAAGGCGGAGATATGCCCACCGACGGCGAGAGGCCCGAAGGTGGCAATGCCGGCGGCCGCGGCGGGTTCGGCGGCAGCAACATCCTGTCAGAACGCTTCCTCGCCGACGAGGACTTCCAGGCCCTGTATCAGGAGGCGCGGGAGACCCTGCAGGCCGAACTGTTCGACTCGGGCCTGGCCGACGACATCCTCGCCGCGTGGACGGAGACGCTCACCGACGAGGCCACCGACCTGGTCGACGCGGACACCATCGAGACGGAATCCGAGACACTGTCCGACGCGTTCCCGTCGTGACGATCAGTGTCCGGCGGGCGCGCCCTCGGCCGCTTCGGTCTTGCGCACGAAGAACGCGCTGACCAACAGCGGAACGGCCATGAACGTCGCGACCAGGAAGGCCGTCTGCGCACCCTGGGCGCCCGCGGCGGTCTCCGACGCACCGCCTGCCTCGGCGGCTGCCGTGACGGCCGTCATGGTCGTCACCAGGACCGCCACACCGGCGGCGCCGGCAACCTGCTGGATCGTCGAGAGGATCGCCGACCCGTACGAGTACAGGTGCGGAGTGAGCGAACCCATCGCCGAGGTCATCAGCGGTGTGAACGACATCGCGAGGCCGAGAGAGAGCACGGTCTGGGCGATGACGATCAGCCACAGCGACGTACCGTCGCCGAACGTCGAGAACAGCCATAGCACGCCGATCGCCAGCACCGTGCCGGGCACGAGCAGCAGTCGCGGTCCGCGGGCGTCGTAGATGCGGCCGATCACGGGCCCCGCGAGGCCCATCAGCAGCGCGCCGGGCAGGACGGCGAGGCCGGTGTCGAGCGACGAGATGCCGAGCACCGTCTGCATGTAGAGCGGCAGCAGCGTGATGACGCCGAAGAACGCGGCAGACAGCAGCGTCATGTGGGAGATGGCGAGCGTGAAGTTGCCCGACCGGAACACGCGAAGGTCGAGCAGTGCGTTGTCGGTGCGCTGCAGGATCATCTGCCGCCAGATGAGGCCCGCGAGGGCGATCACCGCGACCGTCAGCGAGACGATCATCACGAGCGGTGAGCTCGTGGATGCCGCGGCCTCATCGGCACCACCGTGGCCGCTGCCGATCTGACTGAGTCCGAACACGAGCCCGCCGAAGCCGAGCGCCGACAGGATGACAGACAGGACGTCGATCGGCGCGTGGGTGTTCTCGCCGATGTTGACCATCCACCGTGCGCCGACGAAGAGCGCGACCAGCGCGATCGGCAGCACGATGCCGAAGATCCAGCGCCATCCGAGCGTGTCCAGCAACAGCCCTGACATCGTGGGGCCGATGGCGGGTGCCAGGGCGATCACGAGTGAGACGCGGCCCATCATGCGCCCTCGGGATGCCGCCGGGACGAGCGTCATGATCGTCGTCATCAGCAGGGGCATCATGATCGCGGTGCCCGAGGCCTGCACGACTCGGGCGATGAGCAGCACGGGGAATCCGGGTGCGACGACCGCGACCGCGGTGCCGAGGCTGAACAGGCTCATCGCTGCGATGAACATCTGCCGTGTCGTGAAGCGCCGCAGCAGGAAGCCGGTCACGGGGATGACGACGCCCATTGTCAGCATGAATGCGGTCGTCAGCCACTGCGCGTCGACCGCCGTGATGTGGAGGTCCGTGATCAGGTGGGGGATCGCGACCCCCATCGTCGTCTCGTTGAGGATCGCGACGAACGCCGCGGCCAGCAGCAGCCAGATCACTCGCGTGCGGGAGGCACCGACCGAGTTCGGGGCGGTGGTCGTCGGATAGGTGTCGGTGGCGGACATGCGCGATCTCCTTCGAAGGATGAGCGGAGGCAAGCGCCGCCGAGAGCCGGGGCGACCGTCAAGGATAACCCGGCGGCGGTCGGGGGCATTCCCGCGACCGATGCCGATCTCGCGCCCGCCCGGGTGTCGGGCCTGCGTCGTAGAGTGATCAACGATGAGCATGGGCGGCGGCGGTCACCCCGGCGGCGGCGGCCGACCAGGGGGATTCCGAGGCGTCGACGAGCGTGCGCAGCGTCGGCAGAACGCCGCCGCCCCGCGCGTGGCGAACCTCGGGCGACGGGTCGTGGCGCTGTTCAAGCCGTACCGCGCCCGCATCGCTGTGACCGGCCTGCTCGTCGTCGTCGGCGCGGCACTCGCGGTGATTCCGCCGTTGCTCGTCCAACGGATCTTCGACGACGCGCTCTTCCCTGTCGACGGCTCTGCGCCCGACCTGGGGCTGCTGTCGTGGCTCGTCGCGGCGATGGTCGGACTCTTCCTCCTCGGCGCCGCCGTCGGCGTGGTGCAGACGTGGCTCACCTCGACCGTGGGCAACCGCGTCACCGGGGATCTGCGGGTGCGCATGTTCGAGCACCTGCAGGCGATGGAACTCGGATTCTTCACGCGCACCAAGACCGGCGTCATCCAATCCCGCCTGCAGAATGACGTCGGCGGTGTCGCCGGCGTGCTGACCAACACGGTCACCAGCATCCTCGGCAATACCGTCACGGTCGTCGCCGCGCTCGTGGCGATGGTGCTGATCGATTGGCGACTGACCCTCATCGCGGTCGTGCTCATGCCGGTGCTCGCGCTCGTCCAGCGCCGCGTGGGCCAGGTGCGCGCGCGCATCGCGGCGCAGACGCAGGAGTCGCTGTCGGAGTTGACCGCGATCACGCAAGAGACGCTGAGCGTGTCGGGCGTCCTCCTGTCGAAGTCGTTCAATCGGCAGCGCACCGAGTCTGACCGCTACCAGGCCGAGAATCGCAACCAGGTGCGCCTGCAGGTTCGGCGCGCGATGAGCGGCCAGGGGTTCTTCGCGGTCGTGCAGGTGCTCATGTCGAGCGTTCCAGCCATCATCTACCTCGTCGCGGGCTGGCTCATCACGGGGGATGCCGGATCACTGACGGCCGGCGCGGTCGTCGCGTTCACGACCGTGCAGGCGCGACTGCTGCAACCCCTGATGGGGCTCATGCGGGTTGCGCTCGACCTGCAGACCTCCGCCGCACTGTTCGCCCGCATCTTCGAATACCTCGACCTGCGCCCGGCGATCACCGACGCCCCTGACGCCATCGACGTGGCGGACGCGCCCGGGCCGCAAGGACGCATCGAGTTCCGCGACGTCGTGTTCCGCTACCCGGACGCCGCACCGGATGCGCAGCCGACACTCGACGGCGTCTCGTTCGTCGTCGAGCCGGGCCAGCACGTCGCCTTCGTGGGACCGTCTGGCGCGGGCAAGACGACGGTGCTGTACCTGGCGCCACGGTTGTACGAAGCCCAATCGGGCTCGGTGCGCTTCGCTGGTGTTGACGTGCGGGCGCTCAGAGCCGAGTCGATCATCGATCACGTCGGCATCGTCTCGCAGGAGACCTACCTGTTCCACGCGACCATCGCCGAGAACCTGCGCTACGCCAAGCCGGATGCCAGCGACGCCGAGCTCGAGGCAGCGTGCCGCGCCGCCAACATCCACCACGTCATCGCCGGGTTCGAGCACGGGTACGACACCGTCGTGGGGGAGCGCGGCTACCGCCTGTCGGGTGGTGAGAAGCAACGCGTCGCGATCGCGCGGGTGCTGCTGAAGGACCCGCCCGTCCTGCTGCTCGATGAAGCGACGAGTGCGCTCGACACCGTCTCCGAGCGCGTTGTGCAGGCAGCGCTCGACGAGGCGGCGAAGGGACGCACCACCCTCACGATCGCCCATCGGCTGTCCACGGTGATCGGCGCCGACGTCATCCACGTCGTCGAGGCCGGTCGCATCGTCGAATCCGGCACGCACGCGCAACTGCACGCAGCCGGTGGGCTCTATGCCGAACTCGCCGCGCAACAGGTCGCCGCGGCGCGCATCGACACCTTCACCCCACGCGACGAACCGTCCACGCGCACGGCGGGGGCCATTGACGAGCGTCCAGCAGACTCATAGCGTGAGGCGGGTCGACCTCGGCACACAGCAGTGCCGCTATCCGAGAGGTGAATGATGCGTCGAACCGTCCGGGCCGCCATGGCCCTGGGAGTCTCCCTGTCCGTTGCCGCACTGGCCCTCGCGGCCCCCGCGAGCGCCGCGCCGAAGAAGGACCCACCCGGTCAGCTCATCGATGTGCAGGTGTTGGCGTTCAACGACTTCCACGGACACGTGCAGCCGGGCGATGCCGGCACGGTCGACGGGCAGGACGCCGGCAGTGCGCCCTACCTCGCGGCGAAGCTGAACGAACTGCGGACCGGACACAAGTACTCCGTCACCGCCGCCGCGGGCGACCTCATCGGCGGTTCGCCGTTCTTCTCCGGCCTGTTCCATGACGAGCCTGCCGTCGAGTCGCTCAACGCCATGGGGCTCGACGTCTCGAGCGTCGGCAACCACGAGTTCGACGAGGGTGTGACAGAGCTCCTGCGCATGCAGAACGGCGGTTGCCACCCCGTCGACGGGTGCTACTTCGAAGACGAGCCGTTCGCCGGCGCAGACTTCCAGTGGCTGTCGGCGAACGTCGTCGACGAAGCCGGCGCGACCCCGTTGCCGGAGTACTGGATCAAGAAGTTCCAGAACGTGAAGGTCGGCTTCATCGGCATGACCCTCGAAGCCACCGACACGCTCGTGGCGGCATCCGGCGTTCGCGGGTACGAGTTCCTCGACGAGGTCGAAACGGCCAACGCGCTCGTTCCCGAACTGCAGGCTCAGGGCGTCGAGGCGATCGTCGTGCTGCTGCACGAAGGCGGCATCCCGAACCCGATCACCGTCGACGGCTGCGCGAACGTCTCCGGGCCCATCGTCGCGATCAACGCGGGCCTCGACCCCGCCGTCGACGCGCTCGTCACCGGACACACCCACATGCCCTACAACTGCACGCTGCCCGACCCCGACGGCGTCGACCGCATGGTCACGAGCGCGTACTCGTACGGCCGCGTCGTGAGCGAGGTGAACCTCGTGCTCGACAAGCGCACGAAGGACGTCCGCCGCGACCTGTCATCGGCGACGAACCACGCCGTGCTGCACAACGAGCTGACCCCGGATGCCGCACAGACGGCGATCGTCGAGAAGTGGGAGCCGCTCGCCGCCGAGATCGGCGACGTGCCGGTCGGCGAGATCACCGGCGACATCCTGCGCGGCGGCACGCCTTCCGGAGCAGACCGAGGCGTCGAGTCCTCCGCGGGCAACTTCGCCGCCGACGTGCAGCAGTGGTCGATGTCGGCAGCGGGTTCCGACCTCGCGTTCATGAACCCCGGTGGCCTGCGCTCCGACCTGCTGTACGGGCAGTCGTCGGCGGGGGAGGCACCCGGCGTCGTCACGTTCGGTGAAGCGCAGACCTTCCAGCCGTTCAACAACATCCTCTCCACGTTCCCGATGACGGGGTCGCAGATCGTGTCGGTGCTGGAGGAGCAGTGCCAGCCGGCCGGCTCGTCACGTCCGATCCTGCATCTGGGTGTCTCCGATGCGCTCACCTACGATCTCGCGACGACGGTCGAGACGATCGGCGGGGTCGCCACGTGCACCTCGGTGAGTGTCACGAACGTGCTGTTCGAGGGCGCGCCGATCGATCCCGGTGCGACGTACATGGTCACGGCGAACAACTTCCTCGCCGACGGCGGTGACAGCTTCACCACCTTCGCCGAGGTCGACCCCGCCGACCGCATCACGGGGGTAAGCGACCTGGAGGCGCTGGTGAACTACCTCGGCACCTACAGCCCCGTAACGCCGCCGGGAACCGACCGCGTCAACGAGCTGTAACGCTCACCAGAGCCGGGCGGCGGCGCGCAGCGCCGCCGTTCCGGCGTCCAGGGCGATCTGTTCGCGTTCGGCGCGCTCCAGCAGCGGACGCACGAACGCGCCGAGCGCGCGGCGATATGCGCCATCGGGGTGATCCTGCGCGATCCGCACCAGCGGTGGCACGTCCATGTCGAGCATGAGGCGCACGCGCGCCGCTGCCGCCGCACGCTGGTCGGCGGTATCGAGGATCGAGAGCCCGCCGCGCATGGCGTCGAGATAGTCGCCGAGGACGACGACTTCGTCCTTGTGCTGCGTGATCGACGAGCCGTCGGCCCGCTCGCGCCAGTGCACGACGACGTCGGGGATGACGTCGAAGGCGCGGGCGCGCGTGTACATCGTCTGCGCGACGAGCTGGTCTTCGTACAGCTTGTCGACCGGAAAGCGCAGCCCGTGGCGACGCCAGAACTCGATGCGGCTCACCTTCGACCACGCCACGATGTTGCCGGAGGCATCCGGATGCCGGTCGAGCGTCGTCGCACGGCGCTCCGGCGCGGTCGCGGCAGCCACCCACGGCTGCACGATGCCGGGCGCGTAGATGCCGGCCTCGTCGGCACGCAGCCGCACATACGCGCCGACGACGAAGTCGCTGCCTGATGCGGTGATCGTCGAGACGAGCCGTTCGAGCGCGTCCGGCGTGTACCGGTCGTCGGCGTCGAGGAAGGCGACCAGCGGCGTCTCGACGAGATCGAGCGCCGTGTTGCGTGCCGCGCCGAGCCCGCGCGGCCGATCGTTGTGCACGACGCGGAACCGCGGGTCGGTTTGCGCCGCGGCGTCGAAGATCGCACCGGTCGCATCCTCTGACCCGTCGTCGACGAGCACCGCCGACCAGTCTGTGAGGGTCTGTGCGCGCAGCGATGCGATCGCCTCATCCGCGTAGGCGGCGACGTCACGGCCGGGGACGATGACGGTGACAACGGGGAGGCTCACCCGGTCGATCGTACTGCCGTGACGGCGTCGGCGACCGCGCGCGCGAGCGGCGTCGCGTCGAAGGACGCGCCGTGTCCGAACGTGAATCGCACCGCGGTTTGCGCCACCTCGGCCGGGATGCCGAGGGCGACCAGCACGTGCGAGGCCTCATCGCTGCCGGCGGCGCACGCCGACCCGCTGGAGGATACGACGCCGCGCCGCTCGAGTTCGAGCAGGACAGCCTCGCCGGAGACGCCCGCGAAGGTGAAGCTCGCCGTGCCCGCGAGCCGCCGCGTGGCGTGACCGGTCAGGCGTGCTTCGGGCACGGCCGCGAGGGTCGCGGCGATGAACGCGTCGCGCAGGGCGACGGTGCGGGCGGTGTCGGCGGTGCGTTCCGCCTCCGCGAGTTCGAGTGCCACGGCGAGGCCGACGGCGCCGGCGACGTTCTCGGTGCCGCTGCGACGTTCGCGCTCCTGCCCGCCACCGTGGATGAGCGGTTCGAGCGGCACGCGGCCCCGGATGGCGAGCGCGCCGATGCCCTGCGGTGCGCCGACCTTGTGCCCGGCGATCGACAGCGCGTCGGCACCCGTACCCGCCAGCGGGAGCCACCCGGCGGCCTGCACGGCATCCAGGTGCAGCGGCACGCGTCGCGCGGCCGTGACGGCGGCGATGGCCGCGGCATCCTGTACCGTGCCGATCTCGTTGTTCGCGTACCCGATCGAGACGAGCGCCGTGTCGTCGCGGAGGGCCGCGGCCACGTCGTCGGGGGACACGACCCCGGTGGCATCGACCGGGAGGTACGACACCGCGACGCCGTAGACGCGATCCAGGTGGGCGCACGACGCCAGGACGGATTCGTGTTCGACGGGGGTCGTCACGATGTGTCCGGGGCGGCCGTGTCGCAGCAGATCGGCGACCGCGATGCCCTTGATCGCCAGGTTGTTCGCTTCGGTGCCACCCGAGGTGAACACGATGTCGCCGGGCCGCATACCGAAGACCGCCGCGACCCGCGAGCGTGCGTCCGCCAGGACCGCTGCGGCGTGCTCGCCGACCGTGTGATGGCTCGACGGGTTGCCGAACTGCGCGCCGAGCAGCGGCAGCATCGCCTCGCGCACCTCGGGGCGCACGGGGGTGGTCGCAGCGTGGTCGAGGTAGAGCATCAGCTGCTCGCGGGCAGTTCCACCCGCACGTCGAGTCCCAGGTCGAGCGCGCGCGCCGAATGCGTGAGGGCGCCGACCGAGATGACGTCCACGCCGGTCTCGGCGATGGCGCGCACGGTCTCGAGGGTCACACCGCCCGACGCTTCGACGGTCGCCCGCCCCGCGACCATGGCGACCCCGGTGCGCAGGTCGTCGAGCGAGAAGTTGTCGAGCATGATCGTGCCGATGCCGGCGGCGAGCACCGGTTCGATCTGTGCCAGGCGATCCACCTCGACCTCGATGTGCGTCGTGTGCGGCAGTCGCGTCTTCGCCTGCAGCAGCGCTTCGGTCACCGACAGTCCGCTCGCCGTGAGGACGGCGAGGTGATTGTCCTTTGCCATGACCGCGTCCGAGAGCGAGTGCCGGTGGTTGTGGCCGCCGCCGCTGCGAACGGCGTGCCGCTCGAGTACCCGCAGCCCGGGAGTCGTCTTTCGCGTGTCGGCAATGCGCACCCCGGTACCGGCGACCGCGTCGACGTAAGAGCCGGTGAGGGTCGCGATGCCCGACATGCGCTGCGCGAAGTTCAGCCCGATCCGTTCGGCCGTGAGGACCGCGCGCGCCGGGCCCGTGATCGTCGCGAGGGTCTGGCCCGCGCTGAATCGGTCGCCGTCCGCGACCTGCCACGCCACCGCGATCGTCGGATCGGTGAGGCGGAACGCGGCGTCGAAGACGGCACTCCCGCTGAAGATGCCCGGTTCGCGCGCGGCGAGCACTGCCGTCGCGACCGCGCCGGTGGGGATGAGCGCTTCGCTCGTGATGTCGCCCCAGGGCGCGTCCTCTTCGAGGGCGGCGGCGACGATCCGGTCGACGGCGGCGAGGGTCATCATGCGGGGACTCCTTCGGCGACGGGCGTCGCGCTCGGCCCGGTTTCGGGGCCGGCGTCGATGCGATGGTGGGCGCCGACCGAGATGGTACGGTCGCGGGCCGCGGCGACGAGGTGCGCCGCGACGCGCAGCAGGTTCTCGTCCTCGTGGTCGCGTTCGCTGACCGGATGCCGAGGTGCGGCGAGCCAGCTCGCGATCGTGGCCGCGGCGGTCTCCAGCCCCGCCGCATCGCGCTCAAGTCCCGCGTGCGTCCACATGAGCTGCTGCAGGGCGTCGCGCGAGAAGCTCGCGAACCCACACGCTTTCGCCGAACCCTCGTACTTCTGCGCGGCGAACTGTGTGGGTTCGCGCAGATCGTGTGGGTTCGCGGGGGCTGCGCCGCGCGGCAGGTCGCCCGCCGGCCACACGGTGGCGTCCGCGTCGGCGCTGATCACATCGCCCGCGCGGGCACCGAACACGGCGCCTTCGAGCAGCGAATTGGACGCGAGACGGTTGGCGCCGTGCACGCCGGTGCGGGCGGCTTCACCGACCGCGTAGAGCCCCGGCAGCGAGGTGCGGCCGTGCAGATCGGTGGAGATGCCGCCCATCAGGTAGTGGGCCGCGGGGGTGACGGGGATCGGGTCCTTCGCCCAGTCGAGCCCCCGCTCCCGCACAGCGGCATCGATCGTCGGGAAGCGCCGCGCGAGGTATGCGGCGCGCTCGCCGGCGTCGGTGCTGTGGAGCACGGTCGAGTCCAGGCGCACGGGGGCGCCCTGCTCGCGGGCACGCCTGGCGATCGCGCGGGCGACGACGTCGCGGGGCGCGAGTTCGCCGTCGGGATGCGTGTCGAAGACGAACTGGCGGTCCTCGTCGTCGATGAGCGTCGCGCCTTCGCCGCGCACCGCTTCGGAGACGAGGAACGCGTCACCCACGGCGATGATCGTCGGGTGGAACTGGACGAACTCCAGTTCGCAGACGGCGGCTCCTGCCCGCAGCGCCGCGGCGATCCCGTCGCCGGTGGCCACCGGGGGATTGGTGGTGTGGGCGTAGAGCTCGCCGACCCCGCCGGTCGCGAGCACGACGGCATCCGCTTCGACGGTGCGGCGCGTGCCGGCGTGCTCCGGCGTCTCGCCGACGATGAGGTCGACGCCGGTGACACGACCCGCGTCGGCGATGAGGTCGACGAGGAACGCGTGTTCGATCACCTCGACACGGCTCGCGCGCAGCCGCTCGACGAGCGCGTGCTCGATCTCGGTGCCGGTCGCGTCGCCCCCCGCGTGCAGGATGCGCGGGTAGGAGTGCGCCGCTTCGAGACCCTTCACGAATGCGCCGTCGGCGTCGGTGTCGAAGTCGACGCCGAGCGCGATCAGTTCGCGGATGCGGTCGGGCCCCTCGTCGACGAGGACCTGCACGGCCTCTGGATCGCAGAGCCCCGCCCCGGCGGTGAGCGTGTCGCGCACATGGTCGTCGGCGCGGTCGTCGGCGAACATGACGCCCGCGATCCCGCCCTGCGCGAAGCGCGTGTTCGCGTGATCGAGCACGTCCTTGGTCACGAGCGTGACCGTGCAACCGCGTTCGACGGCGTGCAGCGCAACCGTGAGGCCCGCGATGCCCGATCCGACGACGACGGCGTGGACGATCATGCCGCCGCCGGGGGCTTGGCGGCGAGCATCCGCTCCAGCGCGACGCGGGCGGGCTCGGCGACGGACGGCGGGACGACGATGCGGTTGACGACCTCGCCCGCAACGAGCGATTCGAGCACCCACGCGAGATAACCGGGGTGGATGCGGTACATCGTCGAGCACGGACACACGACCGGGTCGAGGCAGAAGATCTCGTGCTGCGGGTGCTGCGCCGCGAGACGCTGCACGAGGTTGATCTCGGTGCCGATCGCGAACGTGGTCGGTTCGGTCGTCGCCTCGATCGCCTTGCGGATGTAGTCGGTCGAGCCCGCCTCGTCGGCGGCGTCGACGACCGGCATCGGGCACTCGGGGTGCACGATCACGCGCACGCCGGGGTGCTCGGCGCGGGCCTGGTCGATCTGGTCGACCGTGAAGCGGCGGTGCACCGAGCAGAAGCCGTGCCACAGGATGACGCGCGAGCCCTCGATCTCGTCCTCGGTCGATCCGCCGAGCGGCTTGCGGGGGTTCCACATCGGCATCTGCTCCAGCGGCACCCCCATCGCCTTCGCCGTGTTGCGACCCAGGTGCTGATCAGGAAAGAACAGCACGCGGCGGCCGCGCGCGAACGCCCACTCGAGCACGGTGCGCGCGTTGGAGGAGGTGCAGACGATGCCGCCGTGGCGGCCGACGAAGCCCTTGATCGCCGCGGAAGAGTTCATGTACGTCACCGGGATGACGGGCAGGAGGTCATCGGCATCCGGCGTGTCCATGTCGCCGAAGACGTCGGCAAGCTGCTCCCAGCATTCCTCGACCTGGTCGATGTCGGCCATGTCGGCCATCGAGCAGCCCGCTGCGAGGTTGGGGAGGATGACCGCCTGGTCGTCGCCGGAAAGCAGATCGGCGGTCTCTGCCATGAAGTGCACCCCACAGAAGACGATCGCTTCGGCCTCGGGGTGCGCCTTGGCGGCCCCGGCGAGCTGGAACGAGTCGCCGACGTAGTCGGCGTGCTGCACCACCTCTTCGCGCTGGTAGAAGTGGCCGAGCACGACGACACGGTCACCGAGGGTGGCTTTGGCGGCGCGGATGCGGGCGTCGAGATCCTCTTCGCTCGCCTCGCGGTACTCGGTGGGCAACTCGCCCTGCCGCGGGGCGCCGGTGGGGATGACATCTCCCATCGACGATCCGGGCCCGTACCCGGGACGGGTGTCGAAGTTCCAGGGCCCGGCGGCCAGCTCGGTGTTGCAGGTCTCGTCGGTCGAGGCGCCCTGCACGATCGATTGGATCGCGTGGTCGACGCTGGGGTCGACGGGGCGGGGTTCGAGGGTCAGGTTCGTGACGGTCATGATGCGTCCTTTTCGGTCAGGAGCTTCCGGACAAGATGTGGGGGACAGCTGCGGACCTCAAGTGCGGGCGGCGGGCAGCGGGCCGCGTTCGGCCAGTTCGACGTCCTGGTTGTAGCGGTACAGCCGTGCCGGTCGGTGGCTGCCCGTGCGGAAGGTCTCGGTGGGGAGGAGCGTGTCGGAGTTCTCGACCTGGCGCCGGAAGTTGGCGGGATCGAGACGGCGCCCCAGGATCGCTTCGTACACCTCGCGCAGATCGGCGAGGGTGAACGCGTCGGGCAGCAGCCCGTGCGCGATGCGGCTGTAGCCGACCTTGTTGCGCAGGCGCCAGAGTGCGTAGTCGATGATGTGCGCGTGGTCGAAGGCGAGGTCGGGCAGGTCGTTCGCGTCGAACCACGCGACGTTCTCGTCATCGACGCGGTCACGGTGTGCGGTCGAAGCCTCCTCTTCGCGCACCAGCGCCCAGTACACGATCGAGACGACGCGGCTGGGGGAGCGATCGACATCGCCGAACGCGTAGAGCTGTTCGAGGTAGCTCGGCGCGAGCGACGTGGTCTCGGCGAGGGTGCGCGATGCAGCCGTCTCGAAGCCCTCGTCGACGCCCAGCCATCCACCCGGCAGGGCCCAGGCGCCTTCGTGCGGATCGCGCGTTCGGCGTACGAGCGGCAGCACGACGGTCGGTCGGTCCTGCCCCGGGTGATGCCGGAGGCTGAAGATGACCGTCGAGACGGCGACACGGATGTCGCCGGAGACCGGAGCGCTTGTTTGTGTCATGGTGACTTTAACCTCGATGCGATCTTAGAGTCAGATGCACCTGAAGGGCAAGTCGGTGACGACGCATCCGCTGCGTGTGACGGATGGCATGCTCCCAGCCGCGTCGCATACCGTTGACGGCATCGGCCCGACCCGTGAGCCGACTGACCGCCTGGCTGCCTGATTGCCCGAACGCCTGACTGCCTGAACCGAGAGGCCACCTGTGCTCATCGTCGACATCCTCGCGATCCTCGTGCTGATCGCGGGCCTGGCCATCGGCATCGCGCGCGGGCTGGTCGCCACAGCAGGCACGATCGTTGGCCTCGTCATCGGGGTGGTCGCCGCGGTCTGGGTCGTACCGCTCATCGCACCCGGCGTCGCCGATTGGCAATACCGCTCACTGGTCCTCACCGTGGCAGCACTCGCCGTCGTCGCCCTCGGGGTCGCCCTCGGTGCGGGTGTCGGACTCGCGCTGCGCCGCGGGGTCGAGAAGTCGAAGCTCGGCGTACTCGATCGCATCCTCGGCGGGGTCGTCGACACCGCGGTCGCCGGGTTCGTCCTGCTGCTCGTCGCCGGCGCGGTCACGGCCTCAGGGACGCCGATCCTCTCGCCCGCGATCGCCTCCTCGCGCGTCATCGGAACGCTCGACGCCTTCACCCCCGCGCCCGTCGATGCGGCACTGGCCGAGCTGCGCGGCTTCGTCATCGATGAGGGCATTCCGCGGGTCGAAGAACTGCTCGCCCCGCAGGTCGAGCCGACCGCGCCGCCCGTCTCGCTCGATGACCCCGAGCTGCAGGAGGCAGCGGCATCGGTCGCACGCATCAGTGGCACGGCCTACGCCTGCGGGCTTTCGGTGACCGGTTCGGGATTCGTCGCGGCCGAGGACCTCATCGTCACCAATGCCCACGTCGTCGCCGGCGTGGACACACCCGTCGTCGAACTGCCCGGCCGCCAAGCGCGCGAGGGGCGTGTCGTCTACTTCGACCCGGTCGACGACCTCGCCGTGATCGCAGTCGACGATCTCGGCGCGACGCCGCTGCCGATCGCTGAACCGGTGAGCGCCGGCACCCCGGTGGCGGTGCAGGGGTATCCACTCGGGGGACCGTTCACGAGCGGTGCCGCCTACGTCCTGTCGGTCGGCACCGCACCCGTTCCCGACATCTACGACTCGTCCTCTGCGCCGCGTGCGGTCTATGCGCTCGAGGCACTCGTGCGTCCGGGAAACTCCGGGGGCCCGCTGCTCACCGAGGACGGCGCGGTCACCGGCGTCGTGTTCGCCCGCGGCGAGGACGACGAGACCCGCGGCTATGCGATGACGACCGACGAACTCGACCCGGTCCTGGCCGGGGTCGCCTCGTCGGATGCCGCCGTGGGCAGCGGTCGCTGCAGCAACTAGTCGATCGCCCCGATTCGCCCACCGGCCCGCTATGCTGACCGGGTAACTGAAGACAGGCCGCATGACGTGTGCGGGAGAGCTCCGGACCGCGAGGCCCGGGCACCGAAGGAGCAAGCCTCCCCGCCAATCTCTCAGGTCCGCGTACCGCTCACGTCCGGCCGCTCTGGAAAACGACCCGGGGTGCTCCTGCATCGGTGGTCGTGCCGACGGTGAAAGCCCCGCCTTCCGAGGCTGGTGGCGAAACTCTCAGGCCAATGACAGAGGGGGAGTTCTCGGATGCCGTTCCCGGCATCCGCCCGCATCCATTCGGGAGAACTCATGACCCGCAGTACCCCGCTCCACGATCGGCACACAGCCCTGGGCGCCTCGTTCACGGACTTCGGCGGCTGGTCGATGCCGGTGCGCTACACCTCCGACCTCGCCGAGCACCACGCCGTGCGCACCGCTGCCGGCCTGTTCGACATCTCACACATGGCCGAGTTCGACGTCACCGGGCCGAGTGCTGCAACGTTCCTCGACGTCGCACTCGCCGGGAGGCTCTCTTCGATGAAGGTCGGCAGAGCGAAGTACTCGCTGCTGCTGACCGAGACCGGCGGTGTGCTCGACGACGTCATCGTGTATCGCCTCGCCGACGAGCACTTCCTGCTCATCTCCAACGCCGGAAACCGCGACCTCGTCGCGACGGCGCTCGCCGAGCGCGCCGCAGCGTTCACCGACGTCACCGTCGTCGATCGCACCGACGAGTTGTCGCTGCTGGCGGTGCAGGGCCCGAGCGCCCGCGCAGTGCTCGAGGCGACCGCAGGCATCTCGGCCGTCGAGCCCGCACTCGCAGATCTCGGGTACTACGCGTGGTCGGCGGCATCCTTCGACGGCGTCGAGCTCATGATCCTGCGCACCGGGTACACCGGCGAAGACGGGTTCGAGCTGCTGGTGCCCAATGCGCAGGCCAGTGCCCTGTGGGATGCCGTGCTCGCTGCGGGGGAGCCACACGGGCTCGTCCCCGCGGGCCTCGCCGCCCGTGACACGCTGCGCCTGGAAGCCGGGATGCCGCTGCACGGCCACGAACTGTCGGTCGACATCCGCCCCGCCCAGGCGGGCATGGGCCGCGTCGTCGCCGCCGACAAAGAGTCGTTCGTCGGCAAGGACGCGCTCGCCACAGCGGATGCCGAGGCTCCCGTACTCGTCGGTCTCGTCGCCGAGGGGCGTCGCGCCGGCCGTGCCGGTTACGCCGTGCTGGATGCCGAGGGCACCACGATCGGCGAGGTCACCTCCGGCGCCCTCAGCCCCACCCTCGGCCATCCCATCGCGATGGCCTTCGTCGCCCCGGCATCCGCCGCGGTCGGCACCGATCTCTTCATCGACGTGCGGGGAACCCGCATCCCCGCCACCGTGACCGCCCTGCCCTTCTACCGGAGGAACGCATGACCGACCTGACCAGCCTCAAGTACACCGCGGAGCACGAGTGGGTCGCCCTCGACGGCGATATCGCGACCGTCGGCATCACCGACTATGCCGCCGACAAGCTCGGCGACGTCGTGTTCGTCGAACTGCCCGCCGCCGGCACCTCGATCACCGCGAACGGCGTGTGCGGCGAGATCGAGTCGACCAAGTCGGTCGGCGAGCTCTATGCACCGCTGACCGGCGAGGTCGTCGAGATCAACGACGCCGTCGACGCCGACCCGTCGCTCGTGAACCAGGACGCCTTCGCCGCGTGGCTCATCAAGGTGCGGGTCGACCCGGCCGACGTCGAGGCACTCATGGACCGCGCCGCCTACGTCGAGCTCACCGGCGGCGAGGCGTGAGCGTTCCGTTCACCGCACGCCACATCGGCACTGACGACGCCGCCCAGCGGCACATGCTCGACGTGCTCGGGCATCCGTCGGTTGCGGCGCTCGTGGAGCGTGCCGTGCCGGCATCCATCCACGTCGCGCCGGTCGAAGACAGTGTCATCCCGCCCGCGGCGTCGGAGGCGGAGGCGCTCGCAGAGCTGCGCGCGCTCGCCTCGATGAACCGGCCCGCGCGCGCCATGATCGGCCTCGGCTACTACGACACGATCACCCCGTCGGTCATCGCGCGAAACGTGCTCGAGAACCCGTCCTGGTACACCGCGTACACGCCCTACCAGCCCGAGATCTCGCAAGGGCGCCTCGAAGCGCTCATCAACTTCCAGACGATGGTCACCGACCTCACCGGACTGCAGACCGCGAACGCGTCGATGCTCGACGAGTCCACCGCCGTCGTCGAGGGGATGCTGGTCGCACGCCGCGCCTCGAAGTCGCGCTCCGACGTCTTCCTCGTCGACGCCGACGCGATGCCGCAGACTCGCGCGCTGCTCGAGCACCGTGCCGCAGCCCTCGGCATCCGCATCGTCGAGACCGACTTCGCCTCGGTCGTTGAGCGAGCCGCAGGCGAGACCAGACGCGCCGAGGTCCTCGAGGCGTTCGGCGCGTTCATCCAGTACCCCGGCGCGACCGGCCGGGTCTGGGACCCGACCGACGCGATCGCGGCCGTGCACGAGGCCGGCGGACTGGTCGTGGTCGCCGCCGACCTGCTCGCGCTGACCCTGCTGCGCTCGCCCGGATCGCTCGGCGCCGATGTCGCGGTCGGCACGACGCAGCGCTTCGGCGTGCCGATGGGCTTCGGCGGCCCGCACGCCGGCTACATGGCCGTCCGCGCAGGACTCGAGCGCCAGCTGCCGGGCCGCCTGGTCGGTGTGTCGCAGGATGCCGAGGGGCACCCCGCGTACCGGTTGTCGCTGCAGACGCGCGAGCAGCACATCCGCCGTGAGAAGGCGACGTCGAACATCTGCACCGCGCAGGTGCTGCTGGCCGTCATGGCGTCGATGTACGCCATCTACCACGGACCCGACGGGCTGCGGTCGATCGCCGCCGAGGTCGCCGGCAAGGCGACGCTGCTGCGCGACTGGATCGTGGATGCCGGCGCCGACGTGCTCCACGGCGCGTTCTTCGACACGCTCGTCGTGGCGACACCGGGGCGTGCCGACCAGGT
Source organism: Microbacterium sp. bgisy189 (assembly GCF_057707225.1). Lineage (NCBI taxonomy): Bacteria > Bacillati > Actinomycetota > Actinomycetes > Micrococcales > Microbacteriaceae > Microbacterium > Microbacterium sp. bgisy189. The sequence continues at coordinate 558,730 of NZ_JBYIPT010000001.1, forward strand.
CGTCTACGCGGCGCGCGACCGGGGCTTCCAGGTCTGGTTCCGCGACTCCGACTCGGTCGGCATCTCGGTCGACGAGACCACGACGATCGCCGATCTGCATGTGCTCGCGCAGGTGTTCGGGGGACCGGAGCACCGGGTGTTCGGCATCCTGCCCGAGGCGACTGGCGTGCCCGCTGCGCTCGCGCGCGAGGACGAGTACCTCACGCATCCGGTGTTCAACACGCACCGGTCCGAGACGGCGATGATGCGCTACCTGAAGCAGCTCGCCGATCGCGACTACGCCCTCGACCGCGGCATGATCCCGCTCGGCTCGTGCACCATGAAGCTCAACGCGGCGACCGAGATGGCCGCCGTCTCGTGGCCCGAGTTCGCCCGCGTGCACCCGTTCGCGCCCGCAGACGACGTCGCCGGGTACCTCGTCATGATCGAGCAGCTCGAGTCGTGGCTCGCTGAGGTCACCGGGTACGACGCCGTGTCGCTGCAGCCGAACGCCGGTTCGCAGGGCGAGCTCGCCGGACTGCTCGCGATCCGCGGCTACCACCACTCCCGCGGCGACCTGACGCGCGACGTGTGCCTCATCCCGTCGTCCGCGCACGGCACGAACGCGGCATCCGCCGTGCTGGCCGGTATGAAGGTCGTCGTCGTCGCGTGCGACGAGGCCGGCAACGTCGACCTCGACGACCTGCGCGCGAAGATCGCGGCGAATGCCGAGACGCTCGCGGCGCTGATGATCACCTACCCGTCGACGCACGGCGTGTACGAGCACGATGTCGTCGACATCACCGCCGCGGTGCACGACGCCGGCGGCCAGGTGTATGTCGACGGCGCGAACCTCAACGCGCTACTGGGATTCGCCCGCTTCGGCGACCTCGGCGGCGACGTGTCGCACCTGAACCTGCACAAGACGTTCGCGATCCCGCACGGCGGCGGCGGGCCTGGTGTGGGCCCGGTGGCGGCCAAGGCACACCTCGCGCCGTTCCTGCCGTCGCATCCGCTGGCGCAGCGCGCCGAGCACGCGGGCGGGTTCGTCTTCGACGGCGGTCCGATCTCGGCGGCGCCGTACGGGTCGGCATCCATCCTGCCGATCTCGTGGGCGTACGTGCGGATGATGGGCGCCGAGGGCTTGCGCGACGCGACCGGCGCCGCGGTGCTCGCCGCGAACTACGTCGCGGCGCGTCTGGCAGGTGACTTCCCCGTGCTGTACGCGGGGGAGGGCGGGCTCGTCGCGCACGAGTGCATCCTCGACCTGCGGCCGCTGCGCGAGCAGACCGGCATCACCGTCGACGACGTCGCCAAGCGCCTCATCGACTACGGCTTCCATGCCCCGACGATGTCGTTCCCCGTCGCCGGCACGCTGATGGTCGAGCCCACCGAGTCGGAGGATCTCGGCGAGCTCGACCGCTTCGTCGACGCGATGGCCGCGATCAAGCGCGAGGCGTTGGCGGTGGCCGCAGGGGAGTGGCCCGCCGACGACAACCCGCTCGTGCACGCCCCGCACACCGCCGCATCCGCCGTCGCGACGGACTGGCAGCATCCCTACACCCGCGAGCAGGCCGTGTACCCCATCCCCGGCATCGTCCGCACGAAGTACTGGCCCCCCGTCCGCCGTATCGACAACGCCTACGGCGACCGCAACCTCGTCTGCGCCTGCCCGCCCGTCGAGGCCTTCGCCTGATCCAGCCTCAGATCCGCGAGAGTACATCGGCGCGCCGAGAGGATGGGTAGCCCCCGTCCTTTCGGACGTCAGACGCGGGACGTCGGCAGCGCCCCACAGGGTCGTCGGTGCAGGGCGCGTGCGCAGCGGCAGAACGGGCATCCCGTCACTGTGCTCGCTCACGACGCCATCGCACCCCCGGAACCTGCGTGTCTGGGGACAACCCACGTGGCGCGGCCCTTGTGCAGAAGGCGATCGGAGTGAGCCCGACGCGTCCAGCGAGCGAACAACCGCGCGCCGAGATAACGGGTGAACCCCACGCTCTCGGCGGCCAGATGTACTCTCGCGGGCCGGGGACGGGCGGCCGGAGCGCGAAAGTCAGGCGGGGAGGCCGAAGAGCGCCGGCCACCACGCGGCGGCGAGGGGGTAGCCGACGAAGGCGATGACGTCGATCAGGGCGTGGGCGATGACGAGTGGCATGACACGGCCCCAGCGGTGGTACACCCAGCCGAAGACGACACCCATCGCGATGTTGCCCACGATCGCGCCGAAGCCTTGGTATGCGTGGTACGCGCCGCGCAGTGCCGCGGTCGACAGGATGATCGTCCAGGTGCTCCACCCCAGGCGGCGCAGCCGGTCGAAGAGGTATCCGATGAAGATGACCTCCTCGGTGAGCCCCGCGCGCAGCGCTGCAAGCAGGAGGAGCGGAATCGTCCACCACGACGAATCGAGTGGTGAGGCATCCACCTGCACCGTGATGCCGAGTGCCCTGCCGCCGGCATACAGGGCGAGGCCGGGGATGCCGATGACCGCCACCAGCAGCACACCGGTCGCGGCATCTCGGCCGATCCGACCGAAGTCGAGACCGATGCGTGCGAACGCCGAGCGAGTCGGCTCCCACAGGAAGTAGATGGCCAGGGCCACCGGAACGAGCGCGAAGAATTGCGAGAGGAACTGGGACAGCACATCCCAGAACTGCTCCGCATCGGCGCCGGGGTTCAGTGAGGTCGACTGCGACCCGAGGGATTCCTCGCGGGTGAGCGCCTGGATCAGCGAGAGGACCGAGTAGAGCGCGGACCGGCCGACGGAGAGTGCGAGGACGAGCGCGATCTCCCACCACAACCGTGTGCGAAGCGCGCGTTGCGTGCGCGGGGAACTGCGCGAAAACTCGGGCTCTGTATCCGTCACGTTGTCAGAATGTCACAGGCATGTTGATTTCAGTAAAGGATCTGTAACGGTTTCGCGCGGCGCGTTTGCCAGGAGTGTGCGGTCTGCTTATGGTGTGGGTTATCCGCGCCCAGGGTTGCTTCAGGCTGGGCGCACAACCCTTGCACAGGAGGAAATGTGAAGATCGCGCGTCTTTCGGCGGGCGTGGCTGTTGTGGCCGTGGGAGCGCTTGCGCTCTCGGGCTGCGGCAACCCGTACCAGTCGGAGGTTCAGGAAGGCACCGAGCTCTTCGTTGCCTACAACGAAGGCTTCATGGCGTTCAACTCGAGCAGCTCGGCCGGTAACAACACCGCCAACTCGAACATCAAGTACATGACCGACATGGCGTCGTCGTGGGTCTACTACAACAACACCCCCGAACTCGTCCACAACGAGGAGTTCGGCACGCTGGAGAAGAGCAGCGACGACCCGCTGACCGTCGACTACGCGATCACCGCCGAAGCCGTCTGGTCCGACGGCGTGCCGATCGACGAGGCCGACATGCTCATGCACTGGGCTGCCATGTCGGGCAACGTCGAAGGCGGCTGGGCTCCCGCGTCCACGTCCGGCTGGAACCTGGTCACCGAGACCCCCGAGATCGGCGAGAAGGAGATCACGTTCGTCTACGACGAGCCCTACGTCGACTGGGAGCTCATCGGCCCCCTCGGCGTTTCGGCGCACGGCACCTACGCGCTGGCCTACCCGGAGGAGTACTCCGACGTGCAGGCCGCGTGGGACACCTACCAGGGCGAAGACAGCGACGAGAACTTCACGGCGTACCAGGATGCCGCGAAGGCCTTCGCAGAGGATGCCAAGGCAGCGGTCATCTCTGCCATCCAGGACGGCGACACCGAGGTGCTCACCGCGTTGGCGACCGCGTGGAACGACGACTACGTCTACACGTCGATGCCCGACAGCCCGGCCGCGTTCCTCACCGCCGGTCAGTACAACCTCGTCGACACCGTCGAGGACCAGTACACGACCATCGAGGCGAACCCGCTGTTCACGTGGGGTCCGTCGCCGAAGTACGAGCGGATCACGGTTCGCGCGATCGCGGACTCGACCACGGCGCTGCAGGCGCTGCAGTCGGGGGAGCTTGACATCTGGACGGGTCAGCCGACGGCCGACATCCTCCAGCTGGCCAACGACATCGACACCGCCGAGGTGCAGACCGGTGTCCAGGCTTCGCACGAGCACGTCGACCTGACCGTCAACAACGGTGGTCCGTTCGACCCCGCCACGTACGGCGGCGACGAGGAGAAGGCCCTCAAGGTTCGCCAGGCGTTCCTGAAGACCATTCCGCGTGACGAGATCGTCGAGAAGATCATCAAGCCGCTGAACCCCGAGGCCACCGTGCGCAACACGCACCTGGTCAGCGAGGCCGACGGCGAGCGCTACCCGATCCTTTCGGAGGCGAACGGCTCGGCTGACTACGCTGCGGTCGACATCGAGGGCGCCAAGGCGCTGCTCGCTGAGGCAGGCGTCACCGGCGAGGTCGAGGTCGGCTTCTGGTACCCCGAGGGCAACGTCCGTCGTGGCCAGGAGTTCGAGCTGATCGCCTCTTCGGCGGCGAAGGCCGGCTTCACGCTGGTCGACGAGAGCGAGCCGAACTGGGTCTTCACCGACCCGTCGCAGGAGCCGATCAACCCGCACGACGCGACGATCTTCGCGTGGTCGCAGACCTCGCTCGCTGTCGGTGGCTCGGACCAGATCTACGCCTGCTACGACGAGCCGATGGCCAAGGGCGGTAACTACAACGGCTACTGCAACCAGGAGGTCTCGGACGCGCTGAAGACGCTGAACGTCACGTCGGACGCGGACGAACAGACCGAGCTCCTGACCACCGCTGAGACGGGCATCTGGGCCGACGCAGTGTCGATCCCGATCTTCCAGCACCCGGGCCTGCTCGTCTCGAGCAACCGCGTGACGGAGGTCAAGGCCATGCCGCTGAGCCCCGACTACTTCTGGAACTTCTGGGAGTGGACGCCGGCTGACGGCGAATAAGCCGCGCTGATGTCGGCCGGGCGGGCGTGTCCCGCCCGGCCGACACCGCGACATGCAGGACTGTGGGTGCCGAGGAGACCCTTCGGCACCCACAGTCATGTCGGGGCTGACCACGAGCGGGCCCCGACCCGTACTATTCACTCACCGGACTTCCCGATCGGAACGGCCATGACCTCAGCGACACCCCCGGGAGGTAGCTCTTGCTGACCTTCATCCTTCGACGACTCGGCGCGATCCTCCTGGTTCTGTTGGTCGCCTCGTTCATCGTGTACAACCTGACCGCCATCGGATCGGACCCGTTGGCCGACTTGCGCGGCAGCACGTCGTCGGACCGGCAGGAGCGGATCGATCAGCGCATCGAACAGCTGAGCCTCAATCTGCCGCCGGTCGTGCGTTACTTCACCTGGCTCGGTGGCGCATCGAAATGCCTCATCTTCCAGTGCGATCTCGGCATCGCCTTCAGCCGAAGCGACCAACCCGTCACTGCCGCTGTCGCCAATGCCGCCAGCTCGACGATCCAGCTCGTCACCGCCGCGACCATCATCGCGATCATCGTCGGTATCACCATCGGCATCCTGACCGCCTTGCGCCAGTACAGCGGATTCGACTACACGGTCACCTTCCTGACCTTCATCGTCTACTCGCTCCCGATCTTCTGGATCGCCGTGCTGCTCAAGGAGTACGGCGCGATCCAGTTCAACCAGTTTCTCGCTGATCCGTACATATCGATCCCAGCGATGATCGTCTCCGGCTTGATCGCAGGCGTCATCTTCATGAGCGTGCTCGGGGGCGACGTGCGCAAGCGCCTCATCACGTTCGGCTCGGCGTTTGCCGCCGTCGTGCTCCTCCTCGCGTTCCTGCAGGTCACCGATTGGTTCTCACGCCCCACGGTCGGCATCATCGGCGTGATCATCACCGGGCTTGCGGCCGCTGTCGGCGTCACCGCGATCTCGACGGGCCTTGCCAACCGGCGCACCCTGTACGCGGCGCTGATCACCGTCGCCGTGTGGGCAGCGCTCTACCAGCCGATGCAGTACCTGTTCACGTTCGTGCCGCAGGGCTGGATGCTGCTGGGAATGTACGTGGTCTCGATCCTGCTCGGCGTCGGCGTCGGCCTGCTGATCGGCGGCGAGGGCAAGAAGGAGGCGGCGCGGACCGCCGCGATCGTGAGTTTCATCACCTTCTTCGTCATGGTCATCGACCGCACGATGCTCGTCTACCCCGACTATCTTCGCCGTATCCCGCAATCCGGCGCGATCGCGACAATCGGCTCGGAGACGCCGAACCTGCGTGGCGACATGTGGTTCCAGATCATGGACGGGTTCACCCACCTGATCCTGCCGACCATCGCGCTCTCGCTGGTCTCGATCGCGGCATACACCCGCTACGCCCGCTCGAGTCTGCTCGAGGTGATGAACCAGGATTACGTGCGCACCGCACGCGCCAAGGGCCTGAGCGAACGAACGGTCATCGTCCGCCACGCCATGCGCAACGCCCTCATCCCGATCGCGACGATCATCGCCTTCGACATCGGGGCGCTGATCGGCGGCGCCGTCATCACCGAGACCATCTTCGCCTGGCGCGGGATGGGATCACTGTTCGTGACCGGGCTCGAGCGAGGAGATGTGAACCTGGTGATGGGCTTCTTCGTCGTCACCGGCGTCCTCGCGGTCATCTTCAACCTGATCGCCGACCTCTTGTATTCCGCCCTCGACCCCCGGATTCGGGTGAGCTGACATGTCGACCACACCACTTTCCACCGACGCCCCCGAAGACCGCGGGTCGGAACAGTCGCTCGAGCAGAAGGCCATCGCCGGTCTCAGCCAGGGGCAGCTCGTCCGCCGCCGCTTCTTCCGTCACCGCGGCGCCATGATCGCCCTGATGGTCCTCTTCCTGACGATCGTGTTCGCCTTCAGTTCCGTCGGCACCGTCATCGGCAGCGGCGCGCTCAGCGCCACCTCCGAGGGCACCCTGCGCCTGTCGGGCTGGCGGATCCCCGGATGGTGGGACAAGGACTGGTACACCGCGTATCCAATCGTCAATGGCGGCCAGCCGACGATGAGTCTCGTCCCGTTCGCGATCGGTGAGCACCCGTTCGGGCAGGACACGCTGGGCAAGGACGTGTTCGCGCAGGTGATGCGCGGTGCGCAGCAGTCGATCACGGTCATGTTCCTGGTCGGCGCCGTCTCGCTCGTCCTCGGCGTTGTGGTCGGCGCGCTCTCCGGGTTCTTCCGCGGCTGGGTCGATTCGGTGCTCATGCGCATGACCGACGTCGTGATCATCATCCCGATCATCGTCATCGGCTCGATCATCGGCAAGCTGCTCGGCGGATCGCCCGCCTGGGTGTTCGGCCTGTTCCTCGGGATCCTGAGCTGGACGGGCCTCGCGCGACTGGTGCGCGGTGAGTTCCTCGCGCTGCGTGAACGAGAATTCGTGGATGCCGCTCGCGTCGCCGGCGCCTCCAACAGCCGGATCATCTTCCGCCACATCCTGCCCAACGCGGTCGGCGTCATCATCGTCAACACGACGCTGCTGATGAGCGCCGCGGTCCTCATCGAGGCGGCTCTGTCCTTCATCGGCTTCGGGATCACCTACCCCGACGTGTCACTCGGTCAGATCATCTCGGAGTACCGCGAAGCGTTCCGCACGCGGCCATGGCTGTTCTGGTGGCCGGGCTTCTTCATCATCATCCTGGCCCTCTGCATCAACTTCATCGGCGACGGCTTGCGCGACGCGTTCGACCCGCGCCAGCAGTCGAAGGTGAGCAAGCGCAAGGCCGCCAAGGCGGTTGCGGCTGTGCCGTCGGTGCAGCCCGGTTCGGTGCTCGTGTCGGAGACCAGCGCTGACGACCCGCGCGGGGTCGCCTCCGATGCGCCCCCGGCGGCGCGCCGCGGGAAGGACGATCAGGCGTGAACGGACAGCACGAACAGCGACGCGATCGCCGCTCCCACCAACAGCACGGTGGTGCCCGCGGGCAGGACCGCCCAGCTGGTCACGGTGCCACCTGGCAGGCCCGGAGCGCCGGAGCGACGGTGACGCTCGAGACCGCGGTGCACAAGGGTCGCCGCGTCACCGGAGAGGGTGCCCTCGGCATCCGACGGCCGGCGCGTGTCGCCGTCTCCGGGCGCGCGGTGCACGTCTTCGCGCCGCGTACGCAGCGCCTGGCGGGCGCCGGGCGCAGGTGCCGCCCAGGCGCGCAGGATGCGACCGTCGACGGTGCGCACCGTGAGGGCGTAGCGCGACTCGACATCGGTGATGTCGCCCCACGGCACCCGATGCGTGCGCAACGGGTTGCGGATCTCGATGAAGCCCTCAGAGATCGTGACGGTCGGGCGGATGTAGAGCAGCCACGCCAACCAGCCGAACGCGATGATCGGCCAACCCCACTGCAGCACCGCCACGGGTCCGTCGGTGACGGCGAGCCAGATGAGGGCGACAGCGCAGACGGACATGGCGACGGCGGCGAGAACCACGCCGCCGCGCGGGCGGAAGACGACCGGATCGGGCATCTGCCCATCCTGACACGGGAGGGATCGCGATGAGCGCGACGGATCGGACGCCGAACAAGAAGCGCACCTACGTTCCCGGAGAGGCCTATGACGGCCCGGCACTGTCGGTCTCGGACCTGAGTGTCGAGTTCTGGGTCGGCGAGAAATGGGCGGCTGCCGCGAAGCGCATCTCGTACGACCTCATGCCCGGCAAGGTGCTCGCGATCGTCGGCGAGTCGGGTTCGGGCAAGAGCACGAGCTCGATGGCGATCATGGGCCTGCTCCCCAAGAACGCCCGTGTCACCGGCAGCGCGAAGCTCGCCGGGCGTGAGCTCGTGGGCGCACCGCCGGAGATGCTGCGGAAGGTGCGCGGTGAGGGGATCTCGGCGATCTTCCAGGAGCCGATGACGGCGCTGAACCCGGTGTTCACGATCGGGTTCCAGATCTCGGAGACGCTTCTCACCCACCGCCCCGGCATGACGCGCAAGCAGGCGAAGGCCCGCTCGATCGAGTTGCTCGGCCTCGTGGAGATGCCCGACCCCGAGAAGGCGTTCAACTCCTACCCGCACCAGCTCTCGGGCGGGCAGCGGCAGCGCGCCATGATCGCGCAGTCGATCGCGCTCGACCCGCGGGTCCTCATCGCCGATGAGCCGACGACGGCGCTGGATGTGACGGTGCAGGCCGAGATCCTCGATCTGCTCCGCAACCTCCACACCAAGCTGGACTCGGCCATCATCCTCATCACCCACGACATGGGCGTCGTCGCCGACATGGCCGACGACGTCATGGTGATGAAGGACGGCGACGTGGTGGAGCACGGACCCGTCGCGCAGATCTTCGGCGAGGCGAAGCACCCCTACACGCGGGCGCTCATGGCATCCGTGCCGCACCTCGGCCTCGGCGAGGCGACACCCGAGGAAGACCGGATCAGCGACGACGCCACGGCTGCGCTTCGTCTCGAGAACGTCTCGATCGAGTACCCCAAGCGCGGACGCGTCGCGGCGTTCCGCGCCGTCGAGGGTGCGAATCTGTCGATCCAGCCCGGTGAAGTCATGGGTCTGGTCGGCGAGTCCGGGTCGGGCAAGACGACGATCGCCCGTGCTGTGGTCGGCCTCGTGCCGATCGCCGAAGGCACGATGCGGGTCGCCGGTCAAGAGATGGTCGGGGTGGATGCCAAGCAGCTTCGCGCCGTTCGACGCAAGCTCGGCATCGTCTTCCAGGACCCGGGTTCCTCGCTGAACCCGCGCTGGCCTGTCGGCGTGTCCATCGGTGAGCCGCTCGAACTGTCGGACTGGGAGAAGGGCACCATCGGCAAGCGCGTCGAGGAGCTGCTCGACATGGTCGAGCTGCCGCGCGACTTCCGCAACCGCTACCCGCACGAGTTGTCGGGCGGTCAGCGGCAGCGCATCGGCATCGCCCGCGCGCTCGCCCTCGACCCCGAGGTGCTCGTCGCCGACGAGCCGACGAGCGCGCTGGATGTGTCGGTGCAGGCGCGCGTGCTGGAGTTGCTGCAGCAGATCCAGAAGGAGAAGCAGTTCGCGACCCTGTTCGTGACGCACGACCTCGCCGTCGTCGACATGCTCGCCGACCGGATCGCGGTCATGCAGCACGGCAAGATCGTCGAGCAGGGCACGAAGGAGCAGATCCTGCGCAGCCCGAAGGATCCGTACACGCAGCGACTCATCGCGGCGGTGCCGGTGCCCGACCCGGCCGAGCAGCGTGAGCGCCGCGAGGCTCGAGCGGCCCTTCTGGCCAGCCAACAGTAGCCTGACCTGCCGAAGCGGCTTCGGCTTGTAGAATGGGATGCACCCGGCTCCGGGTGCATCCCCTTCTCATTTCTCACAAGGAATCCTCATGGCGCGCGCCCTCCGTCCCGACCTCCGCAACGTGGCGATCGTCGCGCACGTCGACCACGGCAAGACGACCCTCGTCGACGCCATGCTCCGCCAGACCGGCTCGTTCGGCGAGCACGCGCACGTCGAAGAGCGCGCGATGGACTCGAACGACCTCGAGCGTGAGAAGGGCATCACGATCCTCGCCAAGAACACGGCGATCACCTACAACGGCGCGCACACCGACGAGCCGATCACGATCAACGTGATCGACACCCCCGGTCACGCCGACTTCGGCGGCGAGGTCGAGCGCGGCCTGTCGATGGTCGACGGCGTCGTGCTGCTCGTCGACGCGTCGGAGGGCCCGCTGCCGCAGACACGCTTCGTGCTGCGCAAGGCGCTCGAAGCGAAGCTCCCCGTCATCTTGCTCGTGAACAAGACCGACCGGCCTGACGCGCGCATCGCCGAGGTCGAGGAGGAGGCCCACGACCTGCTGCTGGGTCTGGCCTCCGACCTGCAGGACGACGTGCCCGACCTCGATGTCGATGCGTTGCTCGACGTTCCGGTCGTCTACGCCTCCGGTCGCGCAGGTGCCGCCTCTCGCACGCGCCCCGCCAACGGTGAACTGCCCGACAACGACGACCTCGAGCCGCTGTTCGCCGCGATCCTCGAGCACGTTCCCGCTCCGGCATACGACGACGACGCGCCGCTGCAGGCGTGGGTCACGAACCTCGACTCGTCGCCGTTCCTCGGCCGTCTCGCGCTGCTGCGCGTCTTCAACGGCACGCTGAAGAAGGGGCAGACTGTCGCCTGGGTGCGCCACGACGGCTCGCACACCAATGCCCGCATCACCGAGCTGCTGAAGACCCGCGCCCTCGAGCGGTACCCGGCGGAGTCCGCCGGCCCCGGCGACATCGTCGCGATCGCCGGCATCGAAGAGATCACGATCGGTGAGACGATCGCCGATCCCGAAGACGTGCGCCCGCTGCCGGCCATCACGGTCGACGACCCCGCCATCTCGATGACGATCGGCACGAACACCTCACCACTGGTCGGCAAGGTCAAGGGTCACAAGGTCACCGCACGCATGGTGAAGGACCGCCTCGACCGCGAGCTCATCGGCAACGTGTCCCTCAACGTCGTCGACATCGGCCGTCCCGACGCGTGGGAGGTGCAGGGCCGTGGTGAGCTGGCCCTCGCGATCCTCGTCGAGAACATGCGCCGTGAGGGCTTCGAGCTCACGGTCGGCAAGCCCCAGGTGGTCACCCGCAAGGGCGAGAACGGCCAGGTCCAGGAGCCCTTCGAGCACCTCACGATCGACGCGCCCGAGGAGTACCTCGGCTCGATCACGCAGCTGCTCGCCGCCCGCAAGGGCCGCATGGAGACGATGGTCAACCACGGCACCGGCTGGGTGCGCATGGAGTTCGTCGTGCCCTCGCGCGGTCTCATCGGCTTCCGCACCGAGTTCCTCTCGGTCACTCGCGGCACCGGCATCGCCAACGCGATCTCGCACGGCTACGACGACTGGGCCGGGCAGATCGTCGCCCGCCAGAACGGCTCGATCGTCGCCGACCGCTCCGGTGTCGTGACGCCCTTCGCGATGATGGCGCTGCAGGAGCGCATGAGCTTCTTCGTACAGCCCACCGAAGAGGTGTACGAGGGCATGGTCGTCGGCGAGAACACCCGCGCCGACGACATGGACGTCAACATCACCAAGGAGAAGAAGCTCACCAACATGCGTTCGTCGACCGCCGACGAGCTCGAGCGTCTGACCCCGCCGCGACAGCTGTCGCTGGAGGAGAGCCTCGAGTTCGCCCGTGAGGACGAGTGTGTCGAGGTGACGCCCGAGAAGGTGCGCATCCGCAAGGTGATCCTCGACGCGACCGAGCGCGGCCGCGCCGCGTCGCGCCTGAAGCGTCAGGATGCCAACGCCTGACCCGCGCCGGCATCCACCGCGAACCCTCACACTTTCCGCGAACCCTGACGGTTTGCTCGTGCAAAGTGTGGGGGTTCGCGCATTCTCTGAGGGTTCGGCGGGGTGTGTCAGCGCAGAATTTTCTCCATCGCCTTGCCGCGTGCCAGTTCGTCGACGAGCTTGTCCATGAAGCGGATCTTCTGCATGAGCGGGTCTTCGATCTGCTCGACGCGGATGCCGCAGATCACGCCCGTGATCTGGTCGGCGCGCGGGTTGAGCGTCGCGGCGGCGAAGAAGTCGGCCAGGGTCGTCTTGGCGTCGAGGTGTCCGCGCAGCGCGTCAGCGTCGAATCCCGTGAGCCACGTGAGGACTTCATCGAGCTCGGCTTGCGTACGGCCCTTCTTCTCGACCTTCTGGATGTAGAGGGGGTAGATCGATGCAAAGGGCATGCCGAAGATGCGGTGCATGCCAGCAGGCTAACCCGTCAGCGGACCTCGGACAGCAGCACCGCCGAGGTGCCCGGCTCGAGCGCCTCGAAGACATGACCCGCGTCGCCCGCATAGCGCAGGTAGTCGCCGACGTGCAGTGTGAACGGCTCGTCGGCGGGGCCGACGTTCGCGCTGCCGGTGATGATCACGACGTGTTCGGTCGTGCCGTGGCTGTGGGGTGCCGAGCGCCTGGGGGAGCCGGGTTCGGCGCGCAGCACGTACAGGTCGCTTCGGGCGTTCGGTGCACCGGCGGCCAGCAGCAGTGCCTCGTACGGTGCGTCCGCAGCCCGGACCGCGGAGCCGTCGGAGGCTCGGATGAGCTGCGGCGCGTCCAGGCGGTCCTCCACGAACACCGAGAACGGCACGTCGAGTGCGGTGGCGATCGCCCACAGCGTCTCGACGCTCGGGTTGCCGCTGCCGCTCTCGAGTTGCGACACGGTCGCCTTCGAGACGTTCGAGCGCCGGGCGAGCTCGGACACGCTCAGCCCCGCTCGCTCGCGTTCGCGTCGCAGCGCGGTGGCGATCCGGGGTCCGAGAGCATCCATCTGTTCATTATGACAAACACCCGGCAGGTTTGACGAACGACGTCACCTCGTTCATCATGTTGATCATGCGTTCGTCAGATCAGCCGGGGGAGACGCGTCGCGCGTGGCGTGACGCGATCGGCGTCGCATTGGCGACGAGCGCGTACGGGGTGTCGTTCGGCGCGCTGGCCGTCGCGGCAGGGCTCGACGTGTGGCAGACCTGCGTGCTGAGCCTGCTCATGTTCACGGGCGGCTCGCAGTTCGCCTTCGTCGGCGTGATCGCCGGCGGGGGACTGGCGGCGGCCCCCGCCGCGATCGCCTCGTCTGCGCTGCTGGGCGTGCGCAACGTCGCCTACGGGCTGCGGATGTCGCCCGTGATCGGCCCGGGCGCGCTGCGTCGTACCGCCGCCGCGCAGTTCACCATCGACGAATCGACCGCGGTCTCGCTCGCCCAGACGACGCCGCGGGCCCGACTGGTGGGCTTCTGGGCGACCGGGCTCGGCATCTACCTGGGCTGGAACCTGTTCACCCTCGTCGGCGCGCTGCTGGGCGACGTGCTCGGCGACGTGCGGGCGTATGGACTGGATGCCGCCGCAGCGGCCGCGTTCCTCGCGTTGCTGTGGCCACGGCTGCGCGAACGGCAGGCGATCGCGGTCGGGATCGCCGCCGCTGTGGTCGCCACGGTCACCACCCCGCTGCTGATGCCGGGGATGCCGGTGCTGGTCGCCGCGCTGGTCGCCGTCGTCGTCGGCTGGACGAACTGGCTGGGACGCCGCGAGGCACCGGCCCCGGAACCGGACGACGTCCCGGAGCGGGAAGGACTGCCGTGACCCTGTGGAACGCCGTGCTGCTGGCGTCGATCATCTGCGTGGGGCTGAAGGGCGTCGGCTACCTGATCCCACCGGCCTGGTTCGAGCAGCCGACCCCTGCGCGCATCACCGATCTGCTCACGGTGGCGCTGTTGGCGGCCCTCGTCGCCGTCCAGACGCTCGGCGTCGGGCAGGCCGTGGTCGTCGATGCCCGGATGCCGGCTCTGTTGGTTGCGGCGGGGCTGTTGTTGCTGCGAGCACCCTTCCTCGTCGTGGTCGTCGCGGCAGCCGCCGTCGCCGCACTGTTGCGCCTTTGGGGCTGGGCGGCGTGACGGGCGACCGCACGGCGCGCCGCGTACGATGGCAGGCGTGAAGGGTTCGTGGGCGAAGGTCGTGTCCTGGGTCGTCGCGGCCGTGATCGGCGCGGTGTTCGGCGTGGCGGGCACGATCGGGCAGTCGTCGTTCGTGGGCCCAGTTCCCGTCGGCCTGCTCGTCGCGATCATCGGCACGGGGGCGCTCCTGCTGGCAGTGCGGCTCCTCACGGAAGATCGCTGGGCCGCAGTCGCGACCGGTGCCGGGGCGATGCTCGCAACGCTCGTCTTCTCCGGCCGAGGGCCGGGCGGTTCGGTCGTCGTGCCGGCGCCCGAGTCGGGTGAACTGTCGACCGGCGTCATCTGGACGATCGCCGTTCCGCTCATGGTCGGCATCATCGCCGCATGGCCGTCGCGGGCGACACCCGCACCGGAGCGCACGAACTAGACTGGCCGGGTGACGTATGTGATCGCCCTGCCGTGTGTCGATGTGAAGGACCGTGCGTGCATCGACGAGTGTCCCGTCGATTGCATCTACGAGGGTGAGCGTTCGCTCTACATCCACCCCGACGAGTGCGTCGACTGCGGTGCGTGCGAGCCGGTGTGCCCCGTCGAGGCGATCTACTACGAAGACGACCTGCCCGACGAGTGGCAGGACTACTACACCGCCAACGTCGACTTCTTCGACGACATCGGCTCGCCCGGCGGTGCCGCGAAGGTCGGCGTCATCAAGAAGGACCACCCGATCATCGCCGCCCTCCCGCCCCAGGGCGAGTAGATGGGCGTCCGCGACCTCGCCGACTACCCCTGGGATGCCGTCGCGCCTTACGCGGAGCGCGCGCGCCGTCACCCGGACGGCATCGTCGACCTGTCGATCGGGTCGCCCGTCGACGCGACGCCGACGATCGTCGCCGAAGCGTTGAAGGCTGCGACCGACGCGCACGCCTATCCGCAGACCGTCGGAACCTCGGCGCTGCGAAGCGCCATCGTCGACTGGTTCGCCCGGCGCCGCGGCGTCCACGGACTGCAACCGGCCAACGTCCTCCCGACGATCGGTTCGAAAGAGCTCGTCGCGCTGCTGCCCCTGCTGCTCGGGCTCGGCCCGGGCGACACGGTTGTCCACCCGCGAGCCGCCTACCCGACGTACGAGGTCGGTGCGCGGCTGGTCGGGGCGCAACCGGTCGCGGCCGACGATCCCTCGTCGTGGCCGGACGGGACGCGGCTGGTCTGGATCAATTCGCCCGGCAATCCCGACGGCCGCGTCCTGTCGGTCGATGAGCTGCGTGCCGCCGTCGCACGGGCCCGCGAACTCGGCGCCGTGATCGCCTCGGACGAGTGCTACGCCGAGCTCGGCTGGGACGGCCCCTGGGCGCACGAACCCGTGCCGAGCATGTTGGATCCGCGCGTCGTCGGAACCGACCTCACGGGTGTGCTGGCCGTCTACTCGCTGAGCAAGCAGTCCAACCTCGCCGGTTACCGCGCCGCGTTCCTCGCGGGCGATGCGGCGATCGTCGCCAAGCTGCTGACCGCCCGAAAGCACCTCGGCCTCATGCTGCCGGCGCCTGTCCAGGCGGCAATGGCGGTCGCGCTCGGCGATGACGCGCACGTCGAACAGCAGAAGGAGCGCTACCGGACGCGCCGCGACATCCTTCGTCCCGCTGTCGAGGCCGCGGGGTTCCGCATCGACCACAGCGAAGGCGGCCTCTACCTGTGGGCGACGCGCGGCGAAGACGCGTGGCAGAGCCTCGATGTGCTCGCCGACCTCGGCATCCTCGCCGGTCCCGGCCACTTCTACGGTGAGCACCACCCGCAGCACGTGCGGTTCTCGCTCACGGCGACGGATGAGCGGATAGCCGAGGCGGCCCGCAGGCTGTCGGCATCCTCCTAAGGATCCTGCGATCCTTTGGCGTGGATCTGCATAGGACGATCGGCCCGATAGGCTGTAATCGCACCAATACGGACGACCGCAAGGAGGCTTCGTGAGCGACACGGGCACCCCCCAGATGGCTACCGTCGCAATCGGCGACAAGCGCGCCGAGTTGCCGATCGTTCCCGGTACGGGCGGCGTCCCGAGCGTCGACTTCTCGACCTTCACCCGGCAGACGGGCCACACTGCGCTTGACTACGGCTTCGTGAATACGGCGGCGACCAAGTCGGCGATCACCTACATCGACGGCGACCAGGGCATCCTGCGCTACCGCGGGTACCCGATCGAACAGCTCGCGAAGAACTCGACCTACCTCGAGATCGCGTGGCTGCTGCTCTACGGCGAACTGCCCACTGCCGACGAGTTGGCCGCGTTCGACGAGCGCATCCGCCGTCACACCCTGCTGCACGAAGACCTCAAGCGCTTCTTCTCGGCGCTGCCGTCGACTGCGCACCCCATGTCGATGCTGTCTGCGGCGACGGCCGCGCTGTCGACGTACTACGAGCACCAGTCAGACCCCAACGACCCCGAGCATGTCGAGCTGAACACGATCCGCCTGCTCGCGAAGCTGCCGGTGATCGCCGCGTATGCGCACAAGAAGAGCATCGGTCAGGCCTTCCTGTACCCCGACAACTCGCTCAGCTTCGTCGACAACTTCCTCAAGCTGAACTTCGGCGTCCTCGCCGAGCCCTACGAGGTCGACCCGGTCATGTCCCGCGCGCTCGAGCGACTGCTGATCCTGCATGAGGATCACGAGCAGAACGCCTCGACGTCGACGGTGCGACTGGTCGGCTCGACCGGTGCCAACCAGTTCTCGTCGATTTCGGCCGGCATCAACGCGCTCTACGGGCCGCTGCACGGCGGCGCCAACGAGGCTGTCCTCGACATGCTCGCGCGCATCCGCGACTCCGGCGAGAGCGTCGAGCGGTTTGTCGAGCGGGTCAAGAACAAGGAAGACGGCGTGAAGCTCATGGGCTTCGGGCACCGCGTCTACAAGAACTACGATCCGCGGGCCAAGCTCGTCAAGGAATCGGCGGACGAGGTGCTCGAGGCGCTGGGCGTCAGCGACCCGCTGCTCGACCTCGCCAAGCAGCTCGAAGAGATCGCGCTCAACGACGACTACTTCAGGGAGCGTCGCCTCTACCCGAACGTCGACTTCTACACCGGCGTCATCTACAAGGCGATGGGCTTTCCGACGCGCATGTTCACGGTGCTGTTCGCGATCGGCCGCCTGCCTGGCTGGCTCGCCCACTGGCGCGAGATGCAGAACGACCCGCAGACCAAGATCGGCCGGCCCCAGCAGCTCTACACGGGTGCCGCCGAACGCCAGTACCCGGGCGCCTGACCGCCCGGATTTCTCACGGTCCGAGACCTGATCCTCCGCACGCAGGCGTCGATAGCCTGTGCATGACGGCGCCGCCGTGCGTCGAGTGCGGGGGAGACGATGTGGGTTGCGCAGACTGATCCGCTCGGGAACGCGTGGCTGTCGGCCCTGCTGGCCGCGGCCCCCATTCTCGTGTTCCTGCTGTGCCTGGTGGCGCTGCGCATGCGCGGACTCTGGGCGGGAGTCATCGCTCTCGTGGTGCAGGTCGTGGTCGCAGCCGCGGGGTTCGGCATGCCTGCCTCTGCAATCACCGGTGCCGGCTTGCTCGGGCTGCTGACGGCCCTCTGGCCGATCGCGTACATCATCGTCATGGCGGTTTGGCTGTACAAACTCGCTGTCGCCAGTGGCCGTTTCGATGTGATCCGATCATCGATCGCCGGCGTCTCGCCCGACCAGCGCATCCAGGTGCTGCTCATCAGCTTCGGTTTCGGCGCGTTCCTCGAAGGCGCGGCCGGATTCGGCGTGCCGATCGCGATCTGCGCGGCGCTGCTCGTGCAGCTCGGCTTCCGCCCCGTGAAGGCGGCGATGCTCTCGCTCGTGGCCAACGCGGGTGCCGGCGCGTACGGCGCCATCGGCATCCCGGTCATCGTCGGTGCGCAGGTGAGCGGCATGGACGTGCAGGAACTGTCCCGCGCCCTCGTCGTCATTCTGCAGCCGCTCACGCTGCTGATCCCGTTCGTGCTCGTGCTGATCCTCGACGGGTGGCGCGGGCTTCGCGAGACGTGGCCTGCGACGCTGACCGTGACCGTGGTCTTCAGCGGGCTGCAGGCGGGTGTCCTGTGGTTCCTGGGCCCGGAGCTTGCAGACCTGAGCGCAGGCCTTGGCGCGATGGTCGCCGTCTTCGCGCTCGGCCGGGTCTGGCGTCCGAAGCGGATCTTCCGCGAGCCCGGCGCGCCGGAGCCTTCGGTTGCGAGGCACACGTTCCGCGAGGTCGTGACGGCGTGGAGCCCGTTCTACGTGCTGACCGCCGTCATCCTCGTGTGGAGCCTGCCCGCCTTCAAGACACTGTTCGCGGCTGGGGGAGCGCTCGGGTGGGCTGTGGCAGCGGTACCGGTTCCGGGGCTCACCGGCGCGATCGCGTCGGCGGCGGGGGAGACGGTCACAGCGACGTGGGCGTTCACCCCGCTGAACGCAACCGGCACCGCGATCCTCGTCGCGGCGGTGATCACGGCGCTCACGACTGCGACGATCACGTGGCGCATGGCGTGGCGCGAGATGGTGGCGACGGTGGGGGAGCTGTGGCAGGCGGTCGCACTCATCGCGATCATCCTTGTGCTCGCGAACATCGCCAACTACTCCGGCGGCTCCGCCACGATGGGGACGGCGATCGCCGCCGTCGGTCCGGTGTTCCCGCTGATCGCGTCGATCATCGGGTGGATCGGGGTCTTCCTCACCGGATCAGTGGTCAACAACAACACCCTGTTCGCCCCGCTGCAGGTCGTGACGGCGGGCGAGCTGGGCGTCGCGCCGGCGACCCTGGTCGCTGCGAACACGGCGGGCGGCACGACCGCCAAGGTGATCTCGCCGCAGTCGATCGCGATCGCCGCGGGCGCCGTCGGCCTCTCGGGCCGAGAGTCCGAGATCCTCCGAGCCGCGATCGGCTACAGCCTCGGCATGCTCGCGTTCCAGTGCGTGTGGACGTGGGTGCTCAGCGGCCTGGTTTGACGGCGACGGTCCCGCTCAGGCGTGGAGCGCTTCGTTGAGCGTGACGCCCACGCCCTGACGGCGGACGGCCTCGATGGCGCCGGTGAGCGAATTGCGGCGGAACAGGATGCCGGACTGCCCCGACAGCTCGCCACCCTTCACGACCGGGCGCGAACCGTCGGCGCGCACTGGCTCGTCGGCGAGGACGATCTTCGACCCCGCCGTGACGTACAGGCCCGCCTCGACGATGCAGTCGTCACCGAGCGAGATGCCGATACCGGCGTTGGCGCCCAGCAGCGTGCGGGCGCCGATCGCGACACGGTGGCTGCCGCCGCCCGAGAGCGTGCCCATGATGGAGGCGCCGCCGCCGATGTCGCTGCCGTCGCCAACGACGACACCCTGTGAGATGCGGCCCTCGACCATCGAAGACCCGAGGGTGCCGGCGTTGAAGTTCACGAATCCTTCGTGCATGACGGTCGTGCCGGGGGCGAGGTGGGCGCCGAGGCGCACCCGCGAGGCGTCGGCGATGCGCACACCGGCCGGCGTCACGTAGTCGACCAGACGCGGGAACTTGTCGAGGCTGTGCACCTGGATGCCGGCGCGCACGAGCGCCGGGCGGAGCCGCTCGGCGTCGGAGGGAAGGATCGGTCCGGCCGTCGACCACGCCACGATCGGAAGGTGCCCGAAGATGCCGTCGAGGTTCACCTCGTTCGGGGCGACCAGCAGATGCGACAGCGCGTGCAGGCGGAGGTAGGCGTCGGAGGTGCCGGTGGGAGCGGCATCCAAATCGATCTCGACCGTCACCACCTGCACGGACACGTTGCGTCGCTCATCGGCGACGGCGAAGGCGTCGAGCGCCGTCGTGTCGGGATCTGCAGGGGCTCGTCCCACCGTCGGAGCGGGGAACCAGGTGTCGAGGACCGTCCCGTCGCCGCTCGTCGTCGCCAGACCCGTACCCCACACCCAACGCTGCTCACTCATCCCTCCAGATTATCGGCCCGGGCGCCCTGGCTAGACTCGATGACATGCGCCTCGATCTCACCGCTTCGGCCGTCGACCTCACCCGCGCGATCTGCGACATCCCGAGTGTCTCGGGCGATGAGCAGGTGCTCGCCGATGCCATCCACGAGGCGCTCGCACCCCTCGCGCATCTCGAGGTGTATCGGGACGGCGACACGATCGTGGCCCGGACGTCGCTCGGGCGCGCGCAGCGCGTCGTCATCGCCGGCCACATCGACACCGTGCCGATCAACGCGAACCTGCCGCTCCGTGACATCGAGATCGAGGGCGTTCCGCACCTGTGGGGGCGTGGCACCGTCGACATGAAGGCGGGGGTCGCGGTACAGCTGAAACTCGCCGCCGAACTCACAGACCCCGTCGTCGACATCACCTGGATGTGGTACGACCACGAAGAGGTGGATGCCGAGCTCAACGGGCTCAACCGACTCTCCGCGGCCCGACCTGACCTGTTCGAGGGAGACTTCGCAATCCTCGGCGAGCCCTCCAATGGGGAGGTCGAGGGAGGCTGCAACGGCAATCTGCGTGCCGTCGTGAGCACGACCGGCGTGCGTTCACACAGCGCGCGGTCGTGGATCGGTGAGAACGCCATTCACAAGGCGGCGCCGATTCTCGCGCGCCTCGCCGAGTACCGTCCCCGCGAAGTCGATGTCGAGGGACTGGTCTACCGCGAAGGTCTCAACGCGGTTCGCATCAGCGGCGGTGTCGCGGGCAACGTCATTCCCGACGCGTGCGAGATCGAAGTCAACTACCGGTTCGCGCCCAGCCGTGACCTCTCCGAGGCCGAGCAGCACGTTCGCGACGTCTTCGCAGGGTTCGATGTGCGAATCACAGACCGCGCCGCCGGTGCGCGTCCGGGGCTCGATGCCGAAATCGCGAAGCAGTTCGTCACCGCAGTCGGCGCCCAGCCTCGACCCAAGTACGGCTGGACGGATGTCGCGCGCTTCTCTGCGATGGGTGTTCCTGCCGTCAACTATGGTCCGGGTGACCCCCACCTGGCGCACCACGACGAAGAGCGCGTGCCGATCGCGCAGATCGACGACGTCGAACGCGGTCTGCGCGCGTGGCTGAGCGGCGCCTGACCCCGCAGGTCGTCCTGCGCATCGCGCTCGTCTACCTTTCGGCGCGACTGGTCACGACCGGCTTCTTTCTCCTCGCGGCGAACCTTTCGGGGCCTGCATCCCGCTTCGGCGAGCACGCCACCCTCGGCGATCTGTTGATGGGATGGGATGCGCAGTGGTACTGGCTCGTCGCCGAGTCCGGCTATCCGTCGGAGCTGCCCAGATCGGACGACGGCGTCGTCGAGCAGAACGCGTGGGCGTTCATGCCGCTCTACCCGTATCTCGCGAAGGCCCTGTCGCTGCCCTTCGGAGGGTTCTACCCGCCCGCAGCCATCCTCGTCTCGCTCGTCGCGGGATTCCTCGCATGCCTCGCGCTGTATGTGCTGCTGCGCGACAGGCTCGACGCCGACGCGACCCTGTGGGCGGTCGTGTTCTTCGCCGCCGGTCCGCTTGCGGCGCTGTTCCAGGTGGGGTATGCCGAGTCGCTGTTTCTGCTGTGGCTGCTGCTCGCCCTCATCGCGCTGCGTCGCCGCAGCTGGTGGTGGCTGTATGCACTGATCCCGCTCATGGGATACACACGCCCGGGTGTGCTCGCGTTCTCACTGCTGTTGGCGCTGTACGGCATCTGGCGGTTTTTCCGGCGCAGCCGTGACCCCCTGCCGGTTCGTGACGTCGTGCACATCGTCGCGCTGGGGTTGCTCGCCGCAGCCGTCGGCTTCTCATGGCAGGTGATCGCCGCTGTCGTGACCGGCGACCCCGGGGCATATCTCGAGACCGAGCTGTCGTGGCGTCGCGCGTGGACGGGTGCCCACGAGGCGGGCTTCGTCCCATTCGAGGGGTGGATCCAGGCCGCAGGCATCTGGTTCCCGCTGTGGGGTCTGCCCGCCTGGCTCGGCGTCGTCTTGCTTGTCGTGCTGGGCGGTGGGGCGGCGGCCCTCCTGCTCTGGCACCGTGACGTGCGGCGCCTCGGCGTCGTCATGAGATTGTGGGCGGCGTCATATCTGATCTACCTGCTCGCGGTGTTCTTTCCCCAGTCGAGTCTGTTCCGACTGCTCGTGCCGCTCGCGCCCTTGAGCGGTGCGCTCGCCGCGCCGCGCCATCCGGCTTGGCGGATCGGCGTGCTCGTCGCGTGTCTCGGCGCGCAGTGGTGGTGGATCTTCAACATGTACGCGCAGGGGAACACGTACATGCAGATACCGTGATCTGACAGCGTGCGTCATCGGCTGCGCGACGATGCCCCGTGAACCCGGGTAAACTTGAAATGCAGTCCGAAGACGAAAGGGAACGCTATGGCAGCCATGAAGCCGCGCACGGGGGACGGACCTATGGAGGCCGTGAAGGAGGGGCGCCTGATCATCGTTCGCGTGCCTCTCGAGGGCGGAGGCCGTCTCGTCGTTTCGGTGAACGATGAGGAAGCCAAGGAGCTCCACGGTGTCCTCGGTGAGGTCGTCGGCGCAGCCTGACGATGACCCACCAGGTGGCGGCCGGTCTTCGGACCGGCCGTTCGTCGTTTCCCGGCGACGGCTGGAGCGGATGCCGCAGACTCAGCGGCCGCCGACGCTCGTCAGCTGCAGCAGCCCCTCGCCCGTGATCGACAGTGCTCCGAGGACGGCAGGCGATGCCTGGGTCTCGTGGATGAGGGAGCGGTAGGCGCTCACGATGGGGTCGCGCTTGACGGGATCGGCGACGGCGCCGCCGGCGAGCACCCGCGGCACGAGCACGGTTCCACCGACTCGGGCCAGCCGCAGGCCGTGCTCGACGTATTCGATCACGTTCTCGGGGTCGGCGTCGACGAGCACGATGTCGTACGACGCCTCGTTCATGCGGGGGAGGACGTCGGCGGCGCGCCCCGTGATGAACCTGGCGCGTGCCGGTGCGATCCGAGCGTCCTGGAAAGCCTTGCGGGCGGCTGCGAGGTGCTCGGGCTCCTTGTCGATCGTCGTGAGGGTTGCGCGGGGCGAGCCGTGCAGCAGCCACAGGCCTGAGACACCGCCGCCGGTGCCGATCTCGACGATGTTCAACGCGGCCGTCGCGGCCGCCAGCACGGCGATCTGGGCGCCGACGGTCGGGCTGACCGGATCGGCGCCGAGCTCGAGCGCGTGGGCGCGCGCTCGACTGATCGCGTCGGGTTCGACCGTCGCCTCGTCGGCGAAGCGCCGGATCGCGTCGTGTTCGCGCATGAGAACCTCCACGCCCAGCGTACGGCCGAGTGCGGCATCCGCACGCCAGGCGCACGGGTAACCTGGACGCATGTTCTTCGGTCTCGATGGGGAGAAGCTCATCCTCATCCTCGTGGTGGCCGTCCTGCTGGTCGGCCCCGAACGGCTGCCTCGCTATGCCGAGGCGCTCGGCCGCTTCACCGTGCGCGCACGCGACTGGCTCAACGGAGCGAAGACCCGGGTCCGAGATGAGATGGGCGACGACATCGAGTGGCGCAAACTCGACCCGCGCCAGTACGACCCGCGTCGCATCATCCGCGATGCGCTCCTCGATGACGCGCCCGTTCCGACGGTGCAGGCGGCAGTCGTCGGCACCGCCGTCGCGAAGACCTCGACGCACCCGCCGAAGGCCGAGGTCGCGGAGGGCTCGGTGCCCTTCGACACCGAGGCGACCTGATCAGCGGGGGGCGACGGGAAGGGAGCGGCCCGCGAGGCCGCGGGGGCGCGTCGTCAGCGCCGTCGCGATCGCGGTGATCGCCCGCGCCGCCGGATCGTCGGGATCGCCGACGACGATCGGCACGCCGGAGTCACCGCCCGCGCGCAGGCCGGGGGAGAGCGGCACACTGCCCAGCAGCGGCACCTCGGCATCGGGTGACGACAGCGAGCGAGCGACCTCGGCGCCGCCACCCGAGCCGAACAGGTCGAGCACGGTCCCGTCGGACAGGGTCATGGCTGCCATGTTCTCGACGACGCCGATGACGCGCTGTCCCGTCTGACGGGCCACCTCGCCGCTTCGCACCGCGACGTCGGACGCCGCCGATTGCGGCGTCGTGACGACGAGCACATCGGCATGGGGGAGCAGTTGGCCCACCGAGATCGCGACGTCACCGGTTCCCGGCGGCATGTCGATCAGCAGCAGGTCGAGGTCGCCGAAGAACACATCGGTGAGGAACTGCTGCACCGTCCGGTGGAGCATCGGGCCACGCCATGCGACGGCCGAGGCGGTGGCGTCAGGCGGCAGGAACATGCCGATCGAAATCGTCTTCACGCCGTGCGCGACCGGCGGCAGCATGAGGTCATCGATGCGTGTGGGCTGCGGCGGTCTCCCGTCAGGACCGTTGAGACCGAGCAGCCCAGGAATCGAGAACCCGTGCACGTCCGCGTCGATGAGTCCGACGCGAAGTCCGGATCGAGCAGCCGCGACGGCGAGCCCTGCCGTCAGTGTGGACTTGCCGACACCCCCCTTGCCGCTCGTGACCGCCACGACGCGAGTCAGCGAATCAGGTCCGAACGGCATCTGGCGGGCGGGTCGGCCATCACGCAGCTTCTCGGTGAGCGCGCGGCGCTCCTCGCCGGTCATGACGCCGACCTCGACCTCGACGTCGGTGATCCCGTCGACGGATGCCGCGGCATCCCGCACGTCGCGCTCGATGCGGTCGGCGGCGGGGCAGCCGACGATCGTCAGCACGATGCCGACGTGTGCGACCGCGCCATCGACCCGGATGCCGCGCACCATGTCGAGTTCGCCGATCGGGCGGCGAAGCTCGGGGTCCGTCACGGCCGCGACGGCGCGCCGGACGGCTTCATCGGCGGTCACGACGGCGATTCCCCGGCGTCGTCGCCTTCGCGACGCACGTTCTCGATGAGCTCTCGCAGCTCTTCACGCAGCATGTCGCGGGTCACGAGGTGTTCCGACACCTCGGTGAGCGCCATCCGCAACGCGACGACCTCGCGTGCCAGGTACTCGGTGTCGGCGAGGTTGCGTTCGGCTCGTTGTCGGTCCTGTTCGATCTGCACGCGGTCGCGGTCGTCCTGTCGGTTCTGGGCGAGCAGGATGAGGGGCGCGGCGTACGAGGCCTGCAGCGACAGCATGAGCGTGAGCGCCGTGAACCCGAGCGCGGCATCGTCGAAGCGCAGGTTCGCCGGGGCGACCGTGTTCCACAGGATCCACGCGACGCAGAAGCCCGTCAGGATCAGCAGAAAGGCTGGGGTGCCCATCGCCCGTGCAATCCACTCCGTGAAGCGGCCGAACCGGTCGCGACTGGGCTGTGATGTGCGGGTGAGCACACCGGCTCGCCGACGACCGCGGGGCGCGTCGAGGGCGACTTTCGGTGCCCGGGCCATCACGAGCGTGCACTCCGCGTCGGGGCGGCCGGCGCCGGGGAGCCGTCATGGGAGCGCCAGTCCTTCGGCAGCAGGTAGTCGAGCATGTCGTCGACACTGACGGCGCCTACGAGGCGGTGCGCCTGATCGACGACGGGCAGTGAGACGAGGTCGTAGCTCGCCAGCAGGCGCGCGACCTCCGCGGCCGGTGCGGTTGCCTGCACGGCGTCGACGTCGTCGTCGATGATCGCACCCAGCCGCTCGTGCGGCGGGTAGCGCAGCATCCGCTGGAAGTGCACGGTGCCGAGCAGTCTGCCGGTCGGTGTCTCGTACGGGGGCAGCGTCACGAACACCGACGCGGCCAGGGCCGGGTGCAGTTCGTGACGGCGGATGAGCGCGAGCGCCTCGGCGACCGTCGCATCGGCGGGAAGGACGATCGGCTCGCTCGTCATGAGGCCGCCCGCGGTGTCGGCGCCGTACTTCAGCAGTTCGCGGACATCTTCGGCCTCTTCGGGCTGCATGAGCTCGAGCAGCTCCTCGCGCTGCTCCTCGGTGAGCTGCGCGAGCACATCGGCGGCGTCGTCGGGCTCCATCTGGTCGAGGATGTCTGCTGCGCGCTCATCGCCGAGCGCTTCGAGGATGTGGACCTGCTCTTCTTCGGGCATCTCTTCGAGGGCGTCGGCGAGACGGTCGTCAGGAAGCTCTTCGGCGACCTCGAGCAGCCGCTCCTCGGGCAGGTCGAGCAGGGTGTTCGCGAGGTCGGCCGGCTTGAGTTCGGAGTAGGTCGCGACCAACTGCTCGGCTGACTGCGCCTCGCCGGGAGCCTGGTCCTCGCGCACCGCAGACCAGGCGGCGAACGTCGTCGGCCCCTTCGCGAACGGGGCGCCGCTGGTCTTCGGCCGTCGCAGGAAGAGCTGTCCGATGTCCCATTCGCCGAGCCGGTTGCGCTCGATCGCGACGTCTTCGATGACGGCCTGACCGGAGCCGTCGTTGAGGTAGACCTTGCGGCCGATCATCTCGGCCATGACGCGCACCTCACCGCCGCGCTGCTGGAAGCGGCGCACGTTGATGAGACCCGTCGTGATGACCTGACCGGTGGCGATGGAGGTGACCCTGCCGATGGAGAGGAACACATGACGTCGGCCGGGAATCTCGACGACGAGACCGACGACGCGCGGCGGGTCGTCTTTTCGATAGATGACGACGACATCCCGGACCTTGCCGAGCCGGTCGCCCGCGGGGTCGAAGACCGAGCACCCTGTCAGGCGCGCGACGAAAACCCTCTGCGTACTCACCCGACCAGCGTAGTCCGCCCGTGATCGCCTGGCGGGTGCGTGACACAATGGTGCCGTGAGCATGATGGGCGGCGCGCCGCAGGACCACGGCGAGACGATCGCCGACTTCGCCTCGTACGAGGGTGCGCAGCAGGCCGTCTCGAAGCTGATCGAGGCCGAGATCCCCGCGAAGGACATCGCGATCGTCGGACGGGGTCTGCGATCGGTCGAGCGCGTGACCGGACGTCTCGGCTACGCCGCGGCGGCGCGGTCGGGTGCGATCAACGGCATCCTGCTGGGTCTGCTGTTCTCGGCGATCTTCGTGCTGGGCACGCCGAACGCTGCGTTGCAGGTGTTCATCGGCGTCATGCTTGTCGGCATCGCCCTCGGCATGCTGATGAGCATCATCACGTACTCGATCATCCGGCGTCGTCGGGACTACACCTCGATCACGCAGATGATCGCCGAAGACTACGAGGTCACGGTGCTGCCGCGCAGTCTCGCTCGTGCGCGCGAGGTTCTCGGGCGGGCACAGGCGGCCGCGCAGCCGGCCGCGCCCGCACCCATCGACGACGCACCGCCGCAGTACGGGGAGCGGATCACCGACGCACATCCGGCACCGGAGCCCGCGCCCGACGAGGACCGACCGGCGTGAGCGAGTACTCCGAGCCCACCCACACGCTTCCGGTGCCGTTACCGGCCGGCGTCGTGGAGGTGCCGGTCACGACCTACGTCGCCGCCGACTCGTGGGCCGTGCTCGCGCTCGCACATGGCGCGGGAGCCGGACGCAACCACCCCTTCATGGTCGGATTCGCCCGGGCCGCCGCCGAGGCCGGAGTCACGACCGTGACGTTCGACTTTCCGTACCGCGTCGCGGGTCGCCGGATGCCGGGCCCCGCCGCCCACGCGATCGCCGCCTGGGACGCCGTCGCCGGACACGCCGCGTCGCTCGCGGAACAGGGTGTCTGGTTCGCCGCGGGCAAGTCCTACGGCGGGCGGATGGCGTCGATGGCGGCCGCCGAGGGGCGGATCGCTCCCGCCGGCCTCGCATATCTCGGCTACCCCCTGCACCCGCCGGGCGACCCCGAGAAGGCGCGAACGGCGCACCTGCCCGACATCACCCAGCCGCAGCTGTTCGTCGAGGGCTCGAACGACCCGTTCATTCATCCGCTCACCCAACTCGAGGAGGCGGTCGCGGCGTGCCGCGACGCCGAGATCTCGTGGGTGACCGGCGGCGGCCATTCCTTCGAGATCAAGGGTGCGAAGCGCCCCGCCGACGAGGTCGGTGCCGGGCTGGCCGTGCGCGTCGTGGAGTGGATGCGCGCGATCGCTCAGCGGCCCGCGGCGTAGCCGGCGCTCCCGCGAGGGCTCGCCGCCGAGCGCGGTCGCCTCGCTTCTGCGTCACGGCGCGGCGTTCGCCCGCGCGATCCAGGCCTCGACCTCGTCGGCCGTGCGCGGGATGTCAGCCGACAGGTTCACTGGGCCGTCCACCGTCATGAGGATGTCGTCCTCGATGCGCACCCCGATGCCGCGGTACTCCTCGGGCACCGTGAGGTCGTCGATCTGGAAGTACAGTCCCGGTTCGATCGTGAACACCATGCCCGGTTCGAGCAGGCCGTCGTAGTACATCTCGCGGCGTGCCTGCGCGCAGTCGTGGACGTCGATGCCGAGGTGGTGACTCGTGCCGTGCACCATGTAGCGGCGGTGCTGCCCACCCGCATCGGCATCGAGTGCCTCCTCGGCAGTCACCGGCAGCAGCCCCCACTCGGCCACGCGCGCCGCGATCACCTGCATCGCGGCTTCGTGCACGGCGCGGAACTTCACGCCCGGTACGGCAGCCGCGAACGCGGCATCGGCCGCTTCGCGCACCGTCTCGTAGATGCGGCGCTGGATGTCGGTGAACGTGCCCGACACCGGCAGCGTGCGGGTGATGTCGGCGGTGTACAGGCTGTCGACCTCGACGCCGGCGTCGACGAGGATCAGGTCGCCGGGCACGACGGCGCCGTCGTTGCGCGTCCAGTGCAGGTAGCAGGCATGCGGGCCCGAGGCGGCGATCGTGTCGTAGCCTTCGCCGTTTCCGTCGGTGCGCGCACGCAGGTGGAAGACGCCTTCGACGGCGCGTTCGCCGCGCGGCGTGGCGACGATGCGGGGGAGGTCGGCGACGATGTCGTCGAACCCGCGCCCGGTGACCTCGACGGCGAGGCGCATCTGCTCGATCTCGTACTCGTCCTTCACGAGCCGAAGCTCGGACACGAATCCGGTGAGCGCGTCGTCCTCGTCGAGGACGACATCGCCCTCACGCGACTCGAACGCGTCGAGATGGGCCGTCGCGATGCCGAGGTCGGAGGCGACGCCCTCGAGGGCCGGGCGCGGACCGATCCAGAACTCGCCGACGGTGGCATCCGCGTAGAACTCGGGTGTCGTGCGGTCGGCGCGTTCGCGCAGATAGAGGGTCACGTCGTGGGCGTCGCCGTTCGGTTCGAACACGAGCACCGAGTCGGGGACCGCGTCGGCACCCCAGCCGGTGAGATGCGAGAACGCGGAGTGCGCGCGGAACGGGTAGTCGGTGTCGTTCGAGCGCTGCTTGAGCGAACCTGCCGGCAGGACGAGGCGCTTGCCGGTGAAGGCGGCCGAGACCACGTCGCGTCGCGCTGCGGCGTACGGAGCCTGCTCGCGCGGCGGCGGAAGCTGATCGGGACGTTCGGCCCATCCGGTCGAGATGGTGTCGAGGAATCCCCGGGGGAACGGCTGCCGGCGGTTCGTGTTCTCCTGCGGCGCCTGCTCGGTGTCGGCGATCGTGTCGCTTTCGCTGGTGCTCATGAGACCAGTCTCGCACCCCTGGCGTGCGCGGTCAGCCGGATGCCGGCTCGTACTGCACGATGAGCGGGCGGTGGTCGCTGCCCGCGGCATCTTGCGACCGCAGCACCACGGAGCCGGTCGCCACCCACGCATCCGTCGCCATCACGTGGTCGATCGGTGTGCCCAGCAGCGCGGGCACTTCGGTGGTCCACGTGCCGACGGCGCCGTTGCCCGTGTGCGCGGCGGCGTCGGTGCATCTGCCGAGCGTGCCGCCGTCGCTGCCGAGACGGTCCATGTGATCGACCGTGGCGTTGAAGTCTCCGGCGAGGATCACATTGTCGCTCGCGCATTGATCGGCGACCCACTGCAGGTCACCGCGCCACTGCGACATCGCGTCCTGCCGCGGAGCCACGGCATGCACCGCCACGACGATCGGACCTTCGCCGTCGACGGGCATCGCGACGACGCTCGGCACCGTTGACGTGTTCGTCGTGCCGGATGCCACGGACTCCACGACCGCGTAGTCCCCGAGGTCAGGAGAAATCAGCAGGGTCGTCGAGTTCGCGTCCCACTGCGCCCAGTCCTCGCGGTTGCGGTAGTCCTCGTGGTGGGCCC
This sequence comes from Microbacterium sp. bgisy189, assembly GCF_057707225.1. Lineage (NCBI taxonomy): Bacteria > Bacillati > Actinomycetota > Actinomycetes > Micrococcales > Microbacteriaceae > Microbacterium > Microbacterium sp. bgisy189. Next base: position 588,944 of record NZ_JBYIPT010000001.1, read on the forward strand.
ACATGGGGCGACCCATCTCGCGCATCGTGATCGCGACGGCCTCGCCGGTTTCGATCGTCGTCTCGGGCAGTGCCACGATGTCGGCCTGCATGGCGACGGCCGTCTGCGCGATCTCGGCAGGGTCGGTGGCTGCACCCGCCGTATTCCAGGTCATGACGCGAAGACTCGTGTCGGTGGCCGCAGGCAGCTCTTCGGTGCCGAGGCCACGCGCGACGAGGATGGCGGCGTTCGCGACGGCCGCCAACACGCAGATCGCGGCGATCGAGGCCGCGAAGGCGCGCAGCGGGCGCGCGATCGACAGCAGGAGTGCGACCACGAGGACGATCGCGAATGCGGCGAGCACGGCTGCGCGCACGGACACGATCTGGGCGAACGGCAGCGTGCGTTCCAGACGGAAGAACTGTGGCCAGGTCACGATCGCCGCGCCGATGGCGAACACCACCGTGACCAGGATCCCGAACAGCCGCAGCACGTGGGCGAGCCTATGTCAGCAGGCTGGGAGATCGACGCATGCGCCCGCCGCGATACGCTCGGCAGATGGCAGCGAACGCGCGGGGACGATTCCACGCTCCGGCCGATCTGCACCTGCACTCGGACCACTCCGACGGCACCGAACCGCCGGCGCAGGTGATGGCCTCTGCGCATGCCCACGGCATCCGCACCGCTGCGCTCACGGACCACGACACGACGTCTGGATGGGCCGAGGCGGCCGAGGCGGCCGCGTCGCTGGACATGACCTTCCTGCCCGGCATGGAGCTGTCCGCGCGACACGAGTGGCGCAGCGTGCACGTCCTCGGGTATCTGTTCGATCCGGATGACGAGGCCGTCCGTGCACTCACGACGCGAATCCGGGAGTCGCGCCTGACACGGGCGCGTGAGATGGCGGCGCGTCTTTCGCGTCACCACGATCTGACGTGGGAAGACATCGTGGGTCAGACCGCCGTCGGTGCGACGGTCGGCAGACCGCACATCGCCGACGCGCTCGTGGCGAAGGGCATCGTCCGCAATCGCGAAGACGCCTTCGCCACCGTGCTGCACCCCGGCAGCGAGTACTACGTCGCGCTGTACGCCCCCGATCCCGTCACTGCGGTCGCAACGATCGCTGAGGCCGGGGGCGTGCCGATCATCGCGCACCCTGCGGGACGCGCGGGTCTGCTGCCGTCGCGGTTGCTGTCGCGCATGCTCGATGCGGGGTTGGCCGGGTTCGAACTCGGCCACCGTGAGAACGTCCAACCCGCCCTCGGCACGCTGCAAGCGCTGGCACGAACGCGCGACCTCATCATCACCGGCTCCAGCGACTATCACGGCGCTGGAAAGCCGAATCTGCCGGGGGAGCACACCACGAGCGAGGACATGGTCGCGCGCATCATCGCCCGGGCCTCAGGCACAGCGCCGGTCTTCCCGTGAGTGCGCCGAAGACTCCGGATTCAGATCCGGTGCCGTCGGCTCAGGCGCCCGCTGCCGCGGCTTGACCGCCGCCACCACCGCCGCGACGACGGCGGCGACGACGCGCCGGTGCCGGCTTGCCGTCGTGGTGCTCCTTGCCTGCGCCGTCGTGCGTTCCCGCACCGTCCGCGCCGCGATCCACGTTCGCATGCTCATCCGACCCGGAAGTCGTGGCATCCGCACCCTCGGCGAAGGTCGCACCGACCTTGTCGCCGCCCGAGCGACGACGACGCCGGCGGCGCGAGCCGCCCGGTTCACCTTCCTGCGCCGCGTCTGCCGCGCGGCCGGGACGCGAGGACTTCACCGTGGCGGTGGCGGGCGCCTTTGTGATGCGCCCCTTCGTGCCCGCCGGGATGTCGAGGTCGGTGTACAGGTGCGGACTCGACGAATAGGTCTCGACGGGCTCGGGCTGACCGAACTCGAGGGCCCGGTTGATGAGCGCCCACTTGTGCAGATCGTCCCAGTCGACGAAGGTGACGGCGATGCCGGTCTTCCCGGCGCGACCGGTGCGGCCCGCGCGGTGCAGGTAGGTCTTCTCGTCGTCGGGGATCGTGTGGTTGATCACGTGCGTGACGTCGTTGACGTCGATGCCGCGCGCGGCGACGTCGGTCGCGATGAGCACGTCCTTCTTGCCCGCCTTGAACCCGGCCATCGACCGCTCGCGCGCCTCCTGGCTCATGTCGCCGTGCACCGCGCCGGCGTTGAAGCCGCGGTCGTTCAGCTCGTCGACGAGCTTCTGGGCGGCGCGCTTCGTGCGCGTGAAGATGACAGTCTTGCCGCGACCTTCGGCCTGCAGGATGCGGGCGATGACCTCGTCCTTGTCGAGCGAGTGCGCGCGGTAGACGAGGTGACGGATGTTTGCCTGCGTGAGCCCCTCGTCGGGGTCGGTCGCGCGCATGTGGATGGGGTTCGACATGAACCGGCGCGCCAGGGCGACGATCGGGCCCGGCATGGTCGCCGAGAACAGCTGGGTGTGCCGCACCGCGGGCACCTTGGAGAAGATCTTCTCGATGTCGGCGAGGAAGCCGAGGTCGAGCATCTTGTCGGCCTCGTCGAGGACGACCTCGGTCGCATTCGACAGGTCGAGCAGACGCTGGTTGTTCAGGTCGATGAGACGGCCCGGCGTGCCGACGACGATCTGCGCGCCGGCCTTGAGCTGGTCGATCTGCCCCTCGTACGCCTTGCCGCCGTAGATGGCGACGACGCTCGTGGAGCGGTTCGAGGTGAGCATGTCCATGTCTTCGTAGACCTGCACCGCGAGTTCGCGGGTCGGAACGACGATGAGCGCCTTCACCCCGGGCTCGGGGTCGAGGCCCAGTCGCTGAACGACCGGAATGCCGAAGCCGAAGGTCTTGCCGGTGCCGGTCTTGGCCTGGCCGATGATGTCCTGGCCCGGCAGACCCAGGGGGATGGTCTGCTCCTGGATGGGGAACGCATCCACGATGCCCTTGGCCGCGAGGGCGTCCACGATGTCCTGGTCGACGCCGAGCTCGGCGAAAGTCGTCACGATTGTCTTGCCTGTCTGGCGGCGTGCGGCCGCCGGGTGAGAAGGTCCACGCCCTCTTGCTGACACAGGCGCGGTGGTCCCGTTCCATCGCCGGGACCGTCCCAGCCTACCGTCGTGCGCGGGAATCACCGGTAGCGAGGGCGCGCACCTCTAGGCTGGGGGCGTGGTGAACTGGTTCTGGCAGCGCGGCAAACGGCCCGAAGAGCGCGTGCTCCGGCTGCGTTCACGCGGCGACTATGGGGACGTCAGCCGCGTCGACTTCGAAGAGCTCGCGCCCGATATCGACACCTTCCTGGGGCAAGCCGCCTACCTGCAACTCGGATACTTCGAGACGCTGAGCGCGCTGATCGCGCCGACGCCGGAGCTCTCACAGAAGGAATCGATCTCACGCGCCGCCGGCGCGGCGTTGAACAAGCACGCCGCCCTGGTCGCCGTCATCCGTGAACGCGGCGACGACCCACTCGATCTGATGCTCCCGTTCCGCGAGCCGCTCGACGCGTTCCGGCGCGCGACGCACGGCGCCAGGCCGCTCGAGACCATGCTGTCGGTGCACATCACGGCGGGGATGCTCGACGACTTCTACCTCGCGCTGTCGGCGAGCTACGGCGACACTGGGCGGCGCGTCGCGCAGATCCTGGGCGCGGACGACGACCGAGAAGCCCTCGTCGGCATCCTCACCGATGCGATCGAGGCCGACGTCGAATGGCGTTCGCTGCTCGCGATGTGGGGGAGGCGCCTCGTCGGCGACACGCTGCTCATCGCGCGCGGTGCACTCGGGCCGAGGTCGTTGGACGCCGCCGAGGAGAAGAAGGTCGAACCCGTCTTCACCGACCTGATGGCGGCGCACTCGCGCCGGATGTCGGCGATGGCGCTCGACGCCTGAGAGGCGTCGTCAGATCCCCAGGCGCGCGCGCTCGCGCTCATCGTGTCCCGTGCGCACCCGCGTCAGCGCGATCAGCGCGATCGGGACCACCACCACGGGTACCGCGATGGATGCCAGCCAGATCCACGGCTCGGTGATCGGCGCACCCGCCCACGTGAAGGCGAGCCACGTCACGCCAGCCACGGCGGCACCCAACAGGGGCGCCAGTGCCGCACCGCGCAGGTCGCGCCCGGCCATCAAGAAGTGCAGCAGCGCACCGTAGGACGCGCCGATGATGAGCGCGATCAGGATCTGCATGTCAGGCCACGAAGCCGACGCGTCGCGATTCTTCGGTGCCGACCTCGACGAAGGCGATGCCCGCGGTCGGGACGAGGTAGGCGTTGCCCTTGCTGTCGACGAACTCGACGAACGGTGCACCCGACTCGAGCGCGTGCGCAACCGACTTCTTGACGGCGTCCGCCGACTCGACGGACTCGAAGCTGAGCTCGCGTGCGGTGTTGGTGATGCCGATGCGGATGTCCACGGTTGCCTGCCTTTCGTTGCGCCCGTCGCGGCGCACTCACGACTCTACGGCACCGTCCGGACGGGGGTCGCGATGCGCGCACGCTGTGGGCGAACGGACGTCGGACCCGCCGGATAGCGTGTGTGCATGCCCCCTGCGCCCTCCGCCTCGGCGTCCACCCCCGAGGTCGAACTCGATGCCGCCCAGCGCGCCATCGTCGACCTGCCCGATGATGCGTCCGGCGTCGTCGTCGGGGCGTCGGGCGCCGGCAAGACCGAGGTCGTCGTCGCACGCGTCGTCCACCTGCTGCAGGGGGGCTTCGCACCGCACGAGGTGCTCGTGCTCACGCCCACTCGCCAAGGGGCGACTGAACTGCGCGACCGCCTCGCCCTCGCCGTCGAGGTCGCAACACCGGGACCGCTGGCCAGATCGGTCGCGGCGTTCGCCTACGCGCTCGTGCGGGCCGCCGCCGTGCGTGCCGGCGCAGAACCGCCGCAGCTGCTCACGGGGCCGGACGAAGACCAGATCCTGCAAGACCTGCTGACGGGCGACGCCGACGACGAGCGTCATGGTCGCTCGCGATGGCCGGACTGGCTCGGTGCCGACATCAGGGCCACGCAGGGCTTCCGCGCCGAGCTGCGGGCGTTCCTGGCCGAATGCGTCACCCTCGGCGTCGAACCGTCCTCACTCCCTGACATCGCTCGCGACGAGTCGTTGCCGGTCTGGGAGTCGGTCGCCTCGTTCGCGGCCGAATACCAGCGTGTCCGGGCGCGCATGCGCGGTGCGCACCGCGACGCCGCGGGCATGGTCCGCGAAGCGCTCGGCATCGTGCGCGGCGGCGTACCCGAGCGGCTCGACGTGCGGGTCGTGCTCGTCGATGACGCGCAGGAGCTCACCGCGGGCGGCGTCGACCTGCTCGGCGCACTTCGCGAACGCGGCGTCGCCGTCCTGGCGTTCGGCGACCCCGACGTGGGGTCGGGTGCGTTCCGCGGGGCGAGCCCCGAGAACTTCGCACGGCTGGCAGCCGGCTCGACGCTGCATGTGCTCGACGGTGCACATCGGGGCACGCCCGCCCAGCACGATCTGCTGGCGCAGGTGACCGCGCGCATCGGCGCGGCCGGCGTCGTGGCGCACCGCCGTCGCCCGACCGGCGATGCGACCGTCGCGACCGACGCGAGTGTGCGGGCCTTCGCACTGCGCTCCGCCGCCGAACAGTACGACACGATCGCGCGACTGTTGCGCGAACGGCACGTGCACGACGGGGTGCCGTGGGCGCAGTGTGCGGTGATCGCGCACGACACCCGGCAGGTGACGGCGCTGGAGGCCGAACTCGCCGCCCGCGACGTGCCCACCGGCGGTGTGCAGGGGCGCACGCTGGGCGATCGCAGCGCCATCCGCGATGTCCTGCGCACGGTCGAACTCGCCGCACTTCCGGTCGAGCAGTGGCGGCCGGACGACGTCACCGACGCGCTGCGCGGTGCAGGGTTCGATCCGATCGCGCTCCGGCGACTGCGCACCACGCTTCGCCACGCCGCAGCACGGGCGACGGATGCCGATGATGCGCCGCTGCCGTCGGGGCGCGAACTGCTCGCGTCGGCGATGGCGCACCCGATCGAGTTCGAACTGCTCGACACACGAGAGGGCCGTCAGGCTGCCCGTGTGGCCGGCACCGTCGCGGCACTTCGCACGCAGCTCGCCGAGGCCGCCACGGCGCACGAATTGCTCTGGACGGTCTGGGAGTCATCGGGCAGGCAGCGGGTGTGGACCGAAGCCGCAGCCGGGCACGGACCCCTCGCCGAGCAGGCACGGCGAGACATCGAGGCACTTGTCGCGCTCTTCCAGGCCGCCAAACGACACGGTGAACGCGAGGACAACACGTCGGCGCTCGCCTTCATCCGCGGCGTCCTCAACTCCGATGTCGCCGAGGACCGTCTGTCCGCACCGCCGCCGGGTGACGCGGTGCGCATCATGACGCCGGCTGCGGCGCTCGGGGCAGAATTCGACACCGTCGTGATCGCGGGCGTGCAGGACGGCGTCTGGCCGAACCTCCGCACCCGCGGGTCGCTGTTGGAGACCTGGCGCCTGGCGACGATCGGACAGCCCACCCCCGACGTGGTCGACCGGCGCCGTTCGGTGCTGCACGATGAGCTCCGGCTGTTCGCGCGTGCCGTCTCGCGTGCCCGCACACACCTCGTCGTGACGGCCGTGGACGACGACGACACCGGCCCGAGCGCGCTGTTCGAGTTCCTTCCGCCCGCGCAGCCTGCGCCGGTGTCGGCGGAGCATCCGCTGTCCTTGCGCGGGCTCGTCGCTCGGCACCGTCGCACCCTCACCGCCGGACGCGCGAGCGCGGTGGAGCGGCAGCATGCCGCCGGTCAACTCGCGCTGCTCGCGGCCGCCGAGGTCGACGGTGCCGACCCGACACGCTGGTACGGGATCGCAGAGGTCACCTCGGGCGGCGCCCGCGACACCGAGGAGGTTGTCCGCGTGTCGCCGTCGAGGCTGGAGGCGATCGAGACCTGTCAGCTCGATTGGCTCATCGGCGATCTCGGCGGCGATGCGGGGAGCACCGTCGCCGGCATCGGCACGATCATCCACGCGGCCCTCGAACACGCCGCCGGTGCGGACGAGGACGACCTCTGGCGCACCGTGGAGGCGCGGTGGGGTGAGCTCGAGTTCGAGGCGCCGTGGCGCGATCGCGCCGAGCAGACGCGTGCGCGCGATCTCATCCGCCGTCTCGCGCTGTACCTGCGACGCTTCGAGGCGTCCGGCGGTGCGTTGCTGGGAGCGGAGCCCCGCTTTGAGGTGCCGCTGCCCGATCGGGGCACCGGACCGGCTGTGCTGTCCGGATTCATCGACCGGGTCGAACTCACGCCGGAGGGGACGGTCGTCATCGTCGACCTGAAAACCGGCAAGCGCGAGCCGCAGACCGATGCGAAGGTCGCCGATCATCCGCAGCTGGCCGCCTACCAGCTCGCCTTCGAATCCGGCGCCATCGAGGCTGCCTCCGGCAAGCCGTCCGGGGGAGCGAAGCTGTTGGTGCTGCGCCCGACTGCGGCCTCGAAGGACTACGTCGAGCCACGGCAGCTGCCCTTCGACGAAGAGACCCGCGCGGCCTTCCTCGGTCGCGTCGCCGACGCGGTCGCCGTGATGCGCGGTGAGACCTTCCAGGCGCCGTACGAGGACCACTGTCGCGACGACCACACCTACGGACTGTGCCGCATCCACACGATCGCGGCGGTGAGTGCCTCGTGATCTCGCCCGAGACGCTCGCCGCCGCACTCGGCCAGTTTCCGCCGACGGCCGAACAGGCCGCCGTGATCGCGGCGCCATTGGCGCCCGCACTCGTCGTCGCCGGAGCAGGCAGCGGCAAGACCGAGACGATGTCGGGTCGGGTCGTATGGCTCGTGGCGAACGGACTCGTGCGGCGCGACCAGGTGCTCGGCCTCACCTTCACCCGGAAGGCCGCCGGCGAACTCGCCGAACGCATCGCGAAGCGCCTGCAGCGACTCGCCGAGTTCGAGCGCCGCGGACTGCTGCCGCACCTCACCCGCCTGCACGAACGCGGCGCCCTCGACGCGTTCGGCGAGCTCGAGCGTTCCGGCGGTGCGGAGGGTGCCCGCCGCATCCTGCTCGACGACCTCGCGCGCGACCTCGAACCCGTCGCCGATGACCCCGACGCGCTCCTGCACCGGCCCGAGGTGTCGACCTACAACAGCTTCGCCGACCAGATCGCGCGCGAGCACGCCGTGCGGATCGGACGCGATCCCGAGGCTGCGGTGCTCAGCGAATCTGCCGCGTGGCTGCTGATGCGGCGGGTCGTGTTCGCCTCCGATGATCCACGCCTGGAAGGACGGGAGGAGGCGCTGTCGTCGATCATCGATGCGGCCCTTCGCATTGCGCGTGACGGGGTCGACAACCGCGTCGACCTCGACCTGCTCGCCTCGTTCCCCGACGACTTCGCGCACGTGCTGGAGCGGCCCTCGACCTCGGCGCGCGTCACCGTCTACGCCGACATCCAGAAGGCGGCAGACAAAGTCGGCGGTCTCGGGGTGCTCGTCGCGCTCGCACGGGACTATGAGCACGCCAAGCGCCGCCAAGGCGTCATGGACTTCGCCGATCAGGTCGCCGGCGCACTCGACGCGGTCGGCGCCCACCCGGGCATCGCCGCCGAGCTTCGGCAGCGCTACCGTGTCGTGCTGCTGGACGAATATCAGGACACCTCCGTCGTGCAGACGCAGCTGCTGTCGGGCGTCTTCGCCGACGCAGCGGTCATGGCCGTCGGTGATCCGCACCAATCGATCTACGGCTGGCGCGGCGCGAGTGCGGGGAACCTCGGCGACTTCGCCCAGGCGTTCTCATCCACAGGTGAGAGCGCTCGCTTCACGCTGCTCACGAGCTGGCGCAACAGCGCACGCGTGCTGGCGGCGGCCAATGCCGTGCTGGCGCCGTTGGCGGCGTCCAGCCCCGTCGACGTCGGAGCGCTGCGCCCGCGCCCCGGGGCGCCGCAGGGTGACGTACGCATCACGATCACGACCGATGTGGATGCCGAGGCCGCCGCCGTCGCGGAATGGTTCGCGCATGTGCGCGACGAGCGCCGCCGACACAGTCAGGAGACGAGCGGCGCCGTGCTGTTTCGCAGCAAGAAGCACATGCTGCGGTTCGCCGACGCGCTCGGGCAGCGCGGCATCCCGCATCGCATCCTCGGCCTCGGCGGGCTCCTCGCGACGCCCGAGGTGGTCGACGTCGTCGCCGCGCTGCGCGTCATCACCGACCCGCACGCCGGATCAGCCCTGATCCGACTGCTTGCCGGTCCCCGCTGGCGGATCGGGCTGCGCGATCTGCGTGCGCTCCATGCGCTCGCCCGACGGGTGGGGCGGCACGATGTCTCGTTGCAGCCCCTCGATGCGCACGCATCGGCACGGTTGCAGGGTGGCGACGACGCATCGCTGGTCGACGCCCTCGACTTCTTTCTGCGACACCCCGCCGACCACGGTTGGCTCGACGGGTTCACGGCGGCCGCCAGGACGCGCCTTCGCGAAGCAGCGGGAGTGTTCGCGGCGCTGCGTCAGTCCGCCGGCATCCCGATTCCAGAGCTCGTGCGGCTCGTCGAGCGCGAGCTGCGCCTCGATATCGAGCTCGCGGCGAACGAGTCCAGGGGGCCGGCCCGCACCGCGACCGACCAGCTGCGCGCCTTCGTCGACGAGCTGCACGGCTTTCTCGCGACCGACGAATCCGGATCGCTCCCGAGCCTGCTGGCGTGGCTCGACCGCGCCGAACGGCTTGACGAGTTCGCGCCCCGCACCGAGCCGCCCGAGGAAGACGTGGTGCAGCTGCTCACGATCCACGGCTCCAAGGGGCTCGAGTGGGATGCCGTCGCCGTCGTGCGCGGCGTCGACGACGAGCTGCCGGCGCGACTGCGTGACGGCCAGGGGTGGTTGTCGTTCGGTGTGCTGCCGTACGCGTTCCGAGGTGATGAGCGCTGGTTGCCGACGTTCGCGTGGGAGCACTCGCAGACGCAGCAAGAGCTCAAACAGGCGCTGGCGGACTACGGCGACGGCATCCGTACCCGTCACCTCGACGAGGAGCGACGCCTCGCCTACGTCGCGGTCACCCGTGCGCGCGACCACCTCCTGCTGAGCGGATCGCACTGGGCGGGGACGAAGAGCGCGCGGCGGCCGAGCATCTTTCTGGCGGAGATCGCGCAGACACTCGGCGACGACGTGACCGGCGCAGTCGACCGTGACGCCGACCCGGGGGACAACCCGTACGCGGACGCCGTAGAACTGCTGCGATGGCCGATGGATCCGCTCGGCGCGCGCCGGTCGCGGGTGGAAGCGGCATCCGCAGCGGTCGCCGCGGCGCAGGCCGCACCGCCGGTCGCGCCCGAGCGCGACCTCGAGCTGCTGCTCGCCGAACGCGCCGCCCGAGGGCGCTCGGCAGTCGAGACCGCACCGACACGCATCCCGGCCTCGCGATTCAAGGAGTTCGTCACCGATTACGCGGGCACCGTCGCCGCCATCGCGAGGCCACTGCCCGAACGCCCGTACCGCCAGACGAGACTGGGCACCGTCTTCCACGCATGGGTCGAGGAGCGCTCGGGACTCACCGGCGCGGGCACCTCACTCGACGACGCACTGTGGGAGCAGGACGACGACACACCCGATGCGGCGAGGGCCGACGATGCGGCCCTCGCAACGCTCAAGCGCAACTTCCTCGCGTCGGAGTGGGCGCAGCTGCAGCCGATCGAAGTCGAGACCGAGATCGATTTCGTCGACACCGACGCGTTCGGCGACGGCCGCGCGCACGTCATCATCTGCAAGCTCGATGCCGTCTACCGGCGCGGCGATCGCATCGAGATCGTGGACTGGAAGACCGGGCGGCCGCCGCGGGGTGCCGCGCAGCGCGAGGAGCGCATGCTGCAGCTCGAACTGTATCGCCGGGCATATCACGCACACCGCGGCGTGCCGCTGGAACGCATCGACGTCGTCTTGTACTACGTGGCCGACGACCTCATCCTTCGCGGCTGATCGCCCGGTTGGGCCCCGCCCCGCTCAGGCGGTGCCGGTCCAACGCCGCAGCGCATTGCGCGCGGCTTCGTCGGGATCGACAGCGGCGGACGCTGCGGCGGCCTCGTGGCGAATGTCGGGGTCGGCAGGCGTGCGGGCTGCCAGTTCTCGCGCGGCCCATTCGCTCATCTCGAGCGGCTGCGTCGGCTGATCGACCGTCGATGAAGGTTCGTCGTCACCGAACGCCTCCAGATCGTCCGCATCGAACGCGTCGGTCTGCATCGAGGTGTCGATCGGGCCCGACTGGTTCCGCGAGACGCGGTCGCTCGCGGCGAACGCATCGTCGGCGCTGACGTGCTCGCGGACGAAGGCGGGCTCGTCGCGCACGTTCTCGTCGAGGGATTCGAGCAGGGCGACCGCGTCGGCGACGATCGACTCCGACCCGACGGTGTGCCCGTGGACGAGCCACGACGCGAACTCGAACTCCGCGTGCAGCCTGGCTCGCTCGGCCAGCAGTGCATCGGCGGTGCGATGGGTCTGATCGGCGTACGTGTCGAAGATGTCGTGGCGCGCCGCCGAAGCCGACGCCACCCACCGCAGGTCGACGGCGGGGTCGCCGACGCTCAGCCCGCGCCAGCCCAGCAGGCCGGTCACGGCGGGAACGCCCTCGACGTCTTCGAGCAGGAAGGACGACGGCTCTGCGCCGCCCAGCACGACCGTCGTCTCGAATCGCCACAGTTCCTCGTCGGCCAGAGCCGTGCTCCACCGGCGTAGCAACCCGAACGGCAGGCGCCCCGTGGCTTCGGCGCGATCGAGCAGTCGCTCGGCCTCGTCGCGCACCTGCTCGGCGGTGCGCACCGGCAGCCCCGCATCGCGGACCACGGAGTGCGGCAGGTTGTGCACGCGGGCAAGCGAAGCGGCGATCGAGGTCGCGACACCCTGCCCGGGCGGGATGTGCGCGGCATCCACGCGGTACCCGCGCAGGTAGGTTTCGACGAGCGCGCGGGGTCCACCCAGCGACGCCTCGCCGAGCACTTCGGGCGCCGCGAACGGCAGCACCGCGCGCACACCGGGGGTCAGCGCCCGTAGGGCGTTCGCCTCGGCGTGCAGTTCGGCCGCCGCCTCGTCATCGCGGGGCGCACGCACGACCACGCGTCGGCCGTCGTCGAGGGAGACGACCGCGCTGTCGAACCGTCCCGCGCCGCCGTCGCTGAGGGGCGCCACACCGACCGCGGTCACACGGGGCAGGGCGGCTGTCACCGACGCGGCTAGAGTGAGAGGTGAGCGTGCCATGCCCCCAGGGTAGGTCGGGCACGCCCCCGCGACACCGCGCCACGCCCGGCAAGAGAGGTCCTCGATGCCCGCGAACGACAGCGCGCCGCCGCCCGCTCTCGCGCGGGGCCGGTTCGACCGCGCCGCCGACGAACGAACCGACCCCGCATTGATTCGCCGACTGCGGGAACGGTCGGATACCCGTGTGCTTGTCGTGGCGGGCGACCGCATCCGTACCGACGGCGATCAGCTTCACCTCGACGCGCCCGCAGGTCTCGCAGGTGTCGAGATCGAGCACTGGGCCTTCCTCGGCCGCACGCAGGCGGGTGCGCCGCTGCTGCTCGCGGCCGTGTTGGACGCGCACGAGTCCGATGACTCGCGCTGGGCCTCGTTGCGCACCGCCGGCGCGGTGCTGCCGGCCGAAGAGGCGACCGCGCTGGTCACTGCGGTCGCGCTCGCCCGCTGGTTGCGAGAGTCGCCGTACTGTCCCGCGTGTGGGGCGCTCACCGACGTGATCCAGTCGGGGTGGGCGCGCCGTTGCCCGTCGTGCGGGCGCGAGCACTTTCCGCGGACGGACCCCGCTGTCATCGTCGCGGTGACCTCGGCGGACGACCGGCGTGTGCTGCTCGGGCGCAACGCGCAGTGGGGCGACCGTGCGATGTACTCGACGTTCGCGGGCTTCGTCGAGGCGGGGGAGTCGATCGAGGCGACGGTCGCGCGCGAGGTGGAGGAAGAGGCGGGCGTCCGCCTGCACGGCATTCGCTATCGCAGCTCGCAGCCGTGGCCGTATCCGCGGTCGCTGATGCTCGGGTTCCACGCGACGGCGGTCGACGAGACCGCTGCGCGACCCGACGGTGAAGAGATCGTCGACGTGCGCTGGTTCGATCGGCAGGAGCTGCGAGCCGGATTCTCCGGCAGGGCAGACTTCTCGTTGCCCGGGCCGGCGTCGATCGCGCACATGCTCATCCGGGAATGGCTCGACGCGGACGGCGGCTCCGGTGAGTGATCGCTCGCTGGTCGGCCTCGATGAAGCCCAGCGCGAGGCGGCCTCGACACTTCGTGGACCCGTGTGCGTGTTGGCCGGTGCGGGAACGGGAAAGACCCGCGTCATCACCCATCGCATCGCCCACGGGGTCGACACGGGTGCCTACTCGCCGTCGCGCGTGATGGCGGTGACGTTCACGAGCAAGGCGGCGGGGGAGATGCGCGGCCGCCTGCGCGCCCTCGGCGTCGAGGGGGTCGCCGCGCGGACGTTCCACGCTGCCGCGTTGGCGCAGGTGAATTTCTTCTGGCCGCAGCTGGCCGCGGACACGGCGCCGACCATCGTCGACAGCAAGATCCGCCTGCTCGCCCAGGCGGCGGACGCGGCGCGCGTGCGAACCGACAACACGACGCTGCGTGACGTGGCCTCGCGTATCGAGCACCGCAAAGTGACGATGCGCACGATCGATCAGGATGCCGCCGATCGCCCGCACGGAGTGGGCGGGCTGGAACTGTCGGCTCTCGTCGACCTGCAGCGTGCGTACGAGAAGCTCAAGGACGAACGGCGACAGATCGACTTCGAAGACGTGCTGTTGGCCTGCGCGGGGATGCTGGAGTCCGAACCGCGGGTCGCGGCGGCCGTGCACGAGCAGTACCGACACTTCACGGTCGACGAGTTCCAGGACGTTTCGCCGGTGCAGAACCGACTGCTGGAGTTGTGGCTCGGCGATCGTCGCGATCTGTGCGTCGTCGGCGACGCCAGCCAGACGATTTATTCGTTCGCGGGCGCCGACCCGCAGTACCTGCTCGGCTTCGCCGGGCGGTTTCCCGATGCGCGGGTCGTGCGGCTCGAGCACAACTACCGATCCGATCCCGCCGTGCTCGACGTCGCGAACGCGCTCATGCGTGATCGCCCTGGCGCCCTGCGGCTGGTCTCGGACGCCGCCCGGGGACCGCAGCCGACGGTCGCCGCTTACGCAGACGACGCGGCCGAGGCGGACGGCATCGCGGCAGCGGTGGCGGCCCAGGTCGCCCGCGGCGTCGATCCGCGGCGCATCGCGGTGCTGTACCGCGCGAACGCGCAGTCGGCTCCGATCCTCGCGGCCCTCGCCGGTCGCGGCATCCCCGCGACCGTGCTCGGCGGTACCCGCTTCTTCGACCTTCCGGAGGTTCGCCAGGCGGTGCTCGCGCTGCGCGGTGCGGCCGTCGCACCCGGCGAGGCGGGCCTCGTGCGCGCGGTGCGCGATGTGCTGCGCTCGCTCGGGCTCACCGAGGAGCCGCCGCCGGCGGGCGGCGCCCTGCGCGACCAGTGGGAGGCGCGGGCGGCGCTCCTGCGACTGGCCGAGGAGGCGCCCGACGGGACGTCGCTGCGGGCCTTCGCCGACGGCTTGCTGGCCCGCGCGAAAGATCAGCATGAGCCCTCGATGCGCACCGTCACGCTCGCAACACTCCACGCGGCGAAGGGCCTCGAGTGGGACCACGTGCATCTTGCGGGAATGTCCGAGGGGCTGTTGCCCATCTCGTACGCCTCGACGCTCGAGGGCGTCGATGAAGAGCGACGCCTGGCCTACGTGGGCGTCACGCGGGCTGCTCGGTCGCTCTCGCTGACGTGGGCGCGATCGAGCGGACATCGCGATCGGCAGCCGTCGCGATTCCTGCGGGAACTCGGCACCAGCATCGAGGATGCGGCCGGTGCACGCGCCAGGCGCGCCGCGCCGAGTCGGCCCTGAGCGTCACTGCGGCGCCGGCGGGAAGCTCGCGTGAGGTGAGCATGCGCGCGGCGATCGCCGCGGCTTCCAGCAGCAGCGGCCCTGCTGTCGCAACCGGCGCGCGACCGAGCAGTTGCGCTGCGAGCGCCGGCCACGTCGGATCGGCGTCGGTGCGTGTCGCGTGGATGCACGCGAGGCAGGCGGTCGCACCGGGCACGATGAGCGGCCCGACCTCGACGCGGTCGCCCGCGAGGTGAACCGGCAGGTGCGCGATGTCGCGCGCGACGAGGGCTGCGGCGTGGCGCGGTTCGACCAGCCGCGCGGCGACGATGACCAATGGCGCCGTGTCGTCGACCCCATCGTCCAGCCCCGCGTGTCGCAGGCTCGACGCGAAGACCTCGGCATCGCGGTCGGGTACCCCGTCGGCGGCGGCGACGCGCGCCGTGACCGGCGGGTCGTCAGCAGCGAAGGCGGGACGGAGATCGGCGATGAACGTCGCTGCGTCCGCGCCCGACGCACCGAGACAGCGTGCCAGCGGATGGAGCATCGCCTCGGGGACGCCCTCGATGAGCGCGTCCAGCAGTCGCTCCTGCCACGGCTGCACGGTCTCGACGCGCACGTCGCCGTCGATACCGAGCTGCAGTGACGTCGGAGACCGCCACAGCGGTGCGTTCGACGGGGTCAGTCTGGGCATGCCCTGATCCTCGCGCGCCGCGCGCGTGTGCCCACCGGGTTGTCCACAGGCGTAGCCGCCCGGGGCACGTGGTGCTCAGACCGGGCGGGGTCCTTCGGGACCTTCAGCGCCGTCGTCGGGCTCCGACCCTGCCGCGTCGCCGCCCGCATCCGACGCCTGCGGAGCGTTCAACAGGGCATCGAGTGCGTCGTCGATGGCGTCGCGCGCCGGCGCTTCACCACGCTCGTGGGCCTGCAGCCGGGCGACGAGCGCGTGCGGATCGTCGATGTCGTCGGCCGTCGGTATGAGGTCGGGGTAGTCCCACAGGCGGTCGCGCGCCTCGGCGCCCACGGCATCCGTGACGGCGCGCCACATGGCGGCAGCTTCTCGCAGGCGCCGCGGGCGCAGTTCGAGGCCGACGAGGGATGCCATGGCCTGCTCGGCGGGACCGCCGACGGCGCGGCGTCGGCGCACGGCTTCACTGATGCGGTCCGCCGCCGGCAGGCGGCTCGTGGCGTCTGCTGTCACGACTTCGACCCAACCCTCGATCGTCGCGAGCAGGTTCTCGAGCCGTGTCAGTGCGAGCGTCTGCGCCTCGGTCCGCTGTGGCAGCAGGGCGCCGCTTTCGAGGGCCTCGCGAAGTTCGTCGGTCGAGGAAGGGTCGAACCGTGACGCGAGCTCTTCGAGTGCATCGGTGTCGACGCGGGTGCCGCGGGCGAACTCGGTGACCTGCGAGATGACGTGCAGACGCAGCCACCGTGCGTGGCGGAACAGTCGGGCGTGGGCGAGCTCACGCGTCGCGAGGTACAGGGCGAGCTGGTCGTCCTCGATCTCGAGGTCGCGACCGAAGTCGTCGAAGTTCTGCGGCAGGATCGCCGCTGCGCCGTCTGGCATGACGGGGATGCCGACGTCTCCGCCGGAGACGACCTCGAGCGAGAGGCGCCCGATGACGCTGCCGAGCTGCGCCGCGAACAGGGCGCCGCCGATCGTCCGCAGGAACTTGCCCGCGCCGGCGATCATCGACTGCATCTCTTCGGGGGTCTGGGTCTGCAGCGCCTCGGTGAGGGCGTCGGCGATCGAGGTCGCTACGGGCTCGGCGAGCTCCTGCCACACCGGGAGCGTCGCCTCGACCCATTGCCCGCGGGTCATCGCTGCCGGTGGTGCGGCGAGATCCGAGATGGTGGTCGCTTCGCTCAGCCAGAGGGTGGCGAGCGCGAAGGCCTGGTCGAAGTCCTGGCGTGCGCCCGAGGAGATGCCGTGCCCGTCCTTGTTGGCCAGGTGCAGCGCCTGGGTGCGTGCCGAGGACCAGTCGATCCCGTCGGTGCCCGCGGCGAACGCGCCCTGCAGGTTGCGCATCATGTTCTGCATCATCGCGGGGTCGATGCCCATGCCCGAGAGCTGCTGGAGCTGTTCGGGATCGAGTCCGGCGCCGCCACCCAGGAGGTTGCGCAGCATCTCCTGGAACTCGTCCTCGGGGGAACGGTCCTCGTCTGCCATGTCGGTGGCCTTTCAGCGGAGTGATGACGTCCCGTTCTACGCTAGTCGCACGGCTTCACCGCACGGCCCGAATCCACCCGGCGGACCGATGTCCGGTGTACGCCGGCCGCGAACGGCGGTCGAAGGAAGGGCTCCCGTGGCAATGTTCGACGAGAACGTGACGATCGTTCCGACCCCTCGGCGACGGATGTCGCGCGGCACCGTCGCCGGCATCTGGGCCGTCTCGGTCGCGCTCATCGCGCTGTTCGCACTGACGGTGCTGCCCACGCCGTTCGTCATCCAGCAGCCCGGCCCCGTCTACAACACCCTCGGCACAGCCCAGGGACCCGACGGTGAGGAGGTGCCGCTGATCGCCGTCGACGGCGCCGAGACCTATCCCACGGGTGGCGCGCTCGATCTGCTGACGGTGCAGGTCGTCGGCAACCGCGACCGCACGCCGTCATGGTTCGAGCTCGCGGGTGCGTGGTTCGATCCTTCGCGCGCGGTCGTGCCGATCGAAGAGGTCTTCCCGGAGGGCGTGACCACCGAACAGCGCAACGAAGAGAGCGCGCAGCTCATGGTCGACTCGCAGCAGGAGGCGACGGCGGCTGCCCTGCGTGAGCTCGACTACGACGTGCCGTCGTCGGTGCGGGTGTTCGCGCTCACCGACGAATCCGCGGCGCAGGGGATCCTCGAACCCGACGACGTCATCATCGCGGCCGAGGGCACCCCCATCGAGCAGACGCAGCAGCTGCGCGACATCATCAACGCGGGTGAAGGTGCACCGATCGAGCTCACCGTGCTGCGCGACGGCGAGGAGCTGACCGAACAGATCACCCCCCGTCAGACCGACGTCGACGGTGAGACGCTGTGGCTCATCGGCGTCAGCACGCTGCACGAGTACGACTTTCCGATCGACGTGACCATTCAGCTCGACAACGTCGGTGGGCCGTCGGCGGGCATGATGTTCGCGCTCGGGATCATCGACACGCTCACCGAAGGCGAGCTCAACGGTGGCGAGCAGGTCGCCGGCACGGGCACCATCGACGCCGACGGACGGGTCGGAGCGATCGGCGGCATCCGTCAGAAGCTGTACGGCGCGAAGGATGCCGGAGCCGCGTACTTCCTCGCACCCGCGAGCAACTGCGACGAGGTCGTCGGACACGTGCCCTCGGGCCTCCAGGTGTTCGCCATCGAGACGCTCGACGATGCACTCGACGTCCTCGATGCGGTGCGGTCGGATGGTGACCTCGCGGCGCTTGCGACCTGCGATTCCTGAGCGTTCGCCGGGGGCGTGATCCCCGAGGCCCGATCCCGGTCGTGGTGACCTGCATCGCGCCTAGGATGGGAGGGTGACCTCGACCTCAGCGCCGACTCCGGCCACACCAAGTCCCGCCCGCCGCGCCGTCAGCATCACCCTGGCAGCGCTTGCGGCCCTCGTCGTGGCGTTCTTCGTCTTCGCGAGCCTGTACGCGGACTGGCTGTGGTTCCGCCAACTCGGGTTCGACGGGGTGCTGATCACCCAGTGGGTGGCGCGCGTGGTGATGTTCGTCATCGGGTTCCTCGCGATGGCGGTGCCCGTGTTCGTGGCGATCCAGCTGGCGTATCGCCTCCGCCCCGTCTACGCGCGGCTGAGCTCCCAGCTCGACCACTACCAGGAGGTCGTCGAGCCGCTTCGTCGCCTTGCCATGTGGGGCATTCCGATCTTCTTCGGCTTCTTCGCCGGTTTCGCCGCCTCCGCGCAGTGGCAGACGGTCTGGCTGTGGTTCAACCGCGTCTCGACCGGTCAGACCGACCCCGAGTTCAACCTCGACACCGGCTTCTACCTGTTCGAGCTGCCGTTCTACTCGGCGCTGCTCGGCTTCGTCTCGGCGACGCTGCTCGTGAGCCTGCTCGTCACCGTCGTCGTCGCGTACCTCTACGGCTCGGTGCGGGTCGGTCAGCGCGAGCTGCGCATCTCGAAGTCGGCCCGCATCCAGCTCGCCGTCATCGCGGGCCTCTACCTGCTGGTGCAGGCGGTGAGCATCTGGCTCGACCGCTACAAGACCCTCACGACGCAGGGCGACCGCATCACCGGTGCCAGCTATGTCGACGTCAACGCGATCATCCCCGGGCAGACCATTCTCGCGATCGCCGCTGCGCTGGTCGCGGTGCTCTTCTTCGTAACCGCCGTGATCGGCCGCTGGCGCTTCCCGCTGATCGGTACCGCGCTGCTGGTGGTCTCCGCCCTCGTGGTCGGTGTCGCGTACCCGTGGTTCGTCACAACGGTGCAGGTCATCCCCAACCAGCGCACGATCGAGTCGACCTACTACGACCGCAACCTCGAGGCGACGAAGTTCGCGTACGGCATCGACGGTCTCGAGAAGAGCGACTTCCAGGCGGTCACAGACGCCGAACCCGGACAGTTGCGGGCAGACGCCGACACCACGGCGTCCATCCGCATCATGGACCCGGCCATCATCAGCCCGACGGTGCGTCAGCTCGAGCAGTACCGCTCGTACTACCAGTTCACCGACCC
Source organism: Microbacterium sp. bgisy189 (assembly GCF_057707225.1). Taxonomy (NCBI): domain Bacteria; kingdom Bacillati; phylum Actinomycetota; class Actinomycetes; order Micrococcales; family Microbacteriaceae; genus Microbacterium; species Microbacterium sp. bgisy189. The sequence goes on from NZ_JBYIPT010000001.1 coordinate 608,420, forward strand.
GCTCGATGTCGACCGGTACGAGATCGACGGACAGTCGCAGGATGCCGTCGTCTCGGTGCGTGAGTTGAACCTCGACCAGCTCGGTTCGGGCGCGTCCTGGTACAACACGACCCTCGTCTACACGCACGGGTACGGCATCGTCGCCGCGAAGGGCAACGAGCGCACGAGCGACGGCAACCCCGTCTTCTTCGAGCGCGGCATCCCCGCGACCGGCGAGCTGACCGCGAGTGAGGACGGCCTCGAGCCGCGCGTGTACTTCGGTGAGAACTCGCCCACCTACTCGATCGTCGGCGCCCCCGAGGGCGCAGAGGACATCGAGCTCGATTACCCCCGTGGGCAGGACGGCGAGTCGCAGACGACGACGACCTTCGACGGCGACGGCGGACCGAGTGTCGGCAACATCTTCAACCGACTCATCTACTCGCTGAAGTTCCAGTCGACCGACATCCTCTTCTCGGATGCCGTCAACGCCGAGTCGCAGATCCTTTACGACCGCGACCCGATCACGCGTGTGCAGAGCGCAGCGCCGTATCTCGAGCTCGACAACGACCCGTACCCGTCGGTCGTCGATGGGCGGATCGTGTGGATCGTCGACGGATACACCCTCAGCGCCGACTACCCGTATTCGCAGGTCGTGAGCCTACGCGACGCGATCTCGGACACGACGAACACGTCGCCCCGGGTCGCGCTCGACGACGTCAACTACATCCGCAACTCCGTCAAGGCCACGGTCGACGCGTACGACGGCACCGTGACGCTCTACGCGTGGGACGACGAGGATCCGCTGCTGCAGGCGTGGCAGAAGATCTACCCGTCGACGCTGAAGCCGGTCTCCGAGATGTCGGCCGACCTGATGAGCCACGTGCGGTATCCGACTGACCTCTTCAAGGTGCAGCGCATGATGCTCGGCACCTACCACGTCGATGACGCGGAGTCGTTCTACTCGCGCGACAACGCGTGGCTGACGCCCGAAGACCCGGTGCTCGCCAACGACGTGCTGCAGCCGCCGTACTACCTGACGATGCAGATGCCCGGGCAGGATGCGCCGACGTACTCGATGTTCACCTCGTTCATCCCGTCGTCCTCCGCGGGCACCGAGTCCCGCAACGTGCTCATGGGCTATCTCGCCGTCGATTCGAACGCGGGGAACGAAGCGGGCGTGGTCAGTGAGGACTACGGCAAGCTGCGCATGCTCGAGATCAACGCCGACACCACGGTTCCGGGCCCCGGCCAGGTGCAGAACACGTTCAACTCGAATGAGACGATCGCGCAGCAGGTGAACCTGCTTCGTCAGGGGCAGTCACAGGTGCTGAACGGCAACCTGCTGACGCTCCCGGTCGGTGGCGGATTGCTGTACGTGCAGCCCGTCTTCGTGCAGGCTTCGGAAGGCACGAAGCTGCCGACGCTGCGAAAGGTGCTCGTCGCGTTCGGCGACGAGGTCGCCTTCGAAGACACGCTGCAGGAGGCGCTCGACTCGATCTTCGGCGGCGACTCGGGTGCCAGCACGGGCGACGACGAGGTGGCCCCGACGCCTGGGCCGTCTCCCACGCCGACCGATCCGGGAACCGAGGACCCTGACCCCGGCACTGAGACGCCCGGCGGCGATGCGTATACGCAGGCGCTCGAAAACGCACGACAGGCGATGGCCGATCGTGACGCGGCGCTGGCCGAGGGCGACCTGACGAAGTTCGCAGAAGCGGACGAGCGACTGACGGCTGCCGTCGAGAAGCTGCTCGAGCTGTCCGAGGAGTGATTTCTCGGCCGGGGCGGTGCCGCGCAACGCGTCAGGTGGCGCCCCGGTTCAGCTCGTCAGCATCCACCACCAGATGAGCAGCAGCGTCACGGCGAATCCCGTGCCCTGATTGAGCCACAGGAAGCGCCGCCACCCGACAGTCGCGCGCTCCGCATCACGGTCTGCGAGTGCGCGGTAGGGCCAGATCGTGACGATGTACGGCATCGCGAGCAGCGCCGCCAGCGGGCCGGGCCACGCGGTCGGCAGCAGCAGCAGTCCTGCGGCTGCGTAGGCGACGAGGGCGAATCGGACCGTCCACGCCGCCCCCCGCACGGTCGCGATCGAGGCGATGCCCGCCTCGCGATCCGAGACGACGTCCTGTACGGCGCCGAAGGCGTGCGATGCGACACCCCACGCGGCGAAGGCGAGGATCACCGTGACCAGCTCCCAGGTCCAGGTGGCACCGGCGAGCACGAGGCCGTAGACGGCCGGTGAGAAGAAATGAATGCTGCTGGTGACCGAATCGGCGAACGGGCGTTCCTTCAGTCGAAGCGGAGGAGCGCTGTAACCCACGACGAACAGCAGGCTGAGCGCGAGCACGAGCCACGACGCGGGGGACCCGAGTGCGACGAGGGCGACCACGAACGGCAGGCACGAAAGTGCCGCGGCCCACAGGGTGACGCGGTGGAGACGACGATCGAGCACCGCGCCGTGCGCGCCGCCCTTTCGCGGGTTGCGCAGATCGGACTCGTAGTCGAAGACGTCGTTCACGCCGTACATCGCGAGGTTGTACGGCACGAGGAAGAACACCGTGCCGATGATGAACGCGGCGTCGACCTCGCGGGTCGTGAGCAGGTACGCTGCGGCGAACGGATAGGCGGTGTTGACCCAGCTCACCGGGCGCGACGCCAGCAGCAGCTGGCGCGCGGTCGTCTGCGTGCCGGCGCTCACGAACTGCCTTCCTGGGGCTCCACCCGCGCCGGGGGGAGCAATGCGAGAACCGCCGGTGCAAGGAAGGCGATGCAGATCGGGTAGGAGAAGTCCTCGATCGGCGCGAGTCCGATGCGCAGCCCGGACAGTTGCGCGGGCGGGTAGCTGAACAGGTCGAGCGCGATCATGAGATTGTCGAAGACGGCCGTCAAGACGCACAGGGCCAGGGCCGTCAGTGCTGACGCGCGAAGGCGGCCCGTGAAGCCTGGGCGAAGTGCGCTCAGGGCGGTCACGAGCACCGTGACTGCCGCGAACGGGAGGATCAGCAGGGCGTAGCTCACCGTGATGGCCTCCCGTCCCGCTCGTCCCCGCGGGCTCTCGCGCCTTGTCCACGGAGGAGAGCCGCGTGGACCACGAGCGCAAGGTAGGTGAGGAACAGCAGGAAGAGGGGCTCTTCAAGCGGCAGGTGCGGAGCGAGATCGATGCCGAGGAGCAGATCGCTGCCGCCCTTGATGAAGATGCCCGATGCGATGCCAGCGGCATCCCACACGAGCAGGAACGCCGCCCCGATCGCGGTCGCGACCGATGTGCGTGCAGGGGAACGCCACAGCGCGAGGCGGAAGCGGGCGTCGAGGGCCGCGACACCGGCCGCAGAAGCGACGATCGCTGCCAGATATGCACCGGGCATGCTCACACCGAAGCCCGCTCGGCCAGGCGCCCAGGGGAGCGGTCTCCACGCACGAGCTTCGTCACGAGTTCGGCCGAGATCAGGCACATCGGCAGACCGATGCCCGGTAGCACCGAAGCACCCGCGTAGAACAGGCCCTTGACCTTCGCAGACGTATTGCGCGGGCGGAACATCGCACTCTGTCGCAGCGTGTGCGCCAGGCCAAGGCTGTTGCCTCGCCATGCGCTGAACTCCGATGCGAAGTCGCCCGGCGCGATCGTACGCCGCACGACGATCCGTTCACGCAGATCCGGGATGCCGGCCCACGATGTGAGCTGGTCGATGGCGCGATCCGCCGCCGCTTCGACCGCCTGATCGCCCGCCCCACCGATCCCGCCGTGGCCGATCCCGGGATCAGCCGGGATCGGCACGAGCATGAAGAGATTCGTGTCACCGGGCGGCGCGACGCTCTCATCGGTGCGGCTCGGCGCGCACACATACAGCGAGGCAGGATCCGGCAGGCGCGGGCTGTCGCCGAAGATCGCCTCGAAATTCTCGCGCCAGTCGTCGGTGAACAGCAGGGTGTGATGCGCGAGCTGCGGCACGTCGCCCCGTACGCCGAGCAGCACGAGCAGTGCTCCGGGGCTGGGGCTTCGATCCCGCCACCACGATTCGGGGTACGTCTGCAGGTTGCGCGGCAGCAGGTTCGTCTCGGTGTGGTGGAGGTCAGCGGTCGAGACGATCGTGTCGGCTTCGAGCATCCGCCCGTCGGCCAGCTCGAGCCCCGTCACTGCGGCATCGGCGGTCACGATCCGCGCCACCCTGGCATCGGTCTCGACGGTGGCGCCGGCCCGCTGGGCGCACCGCGCGATCGCCGCGATGAGCTCGGCGAACCCGCCGCGCGGATACCGCACGCCATCAGCGAGGTCGAGGTGGCTCATCAGGTGATACAGCGCGGGCACGTCATACGGCGACCCACCGAGGAAGACGGCCGGGTAGCCGAGGATGCGTTGCAGCAGCGGATCGTCGAAGCGGCGTTCGACGTGACGGGCGAGTGAGCGGGTCAGCAGTGGTGCCAGGGTCGGCAACCGGCGGAGCACCGCGGGGTCGCGCAGCCCCTGCATCGTCGCGTAACCGTCGTAGAGGAACCGGTCGACGGCGAGGCGGTAGGCGTCTCCAGCCGAGTCCAGATAGGTGTCGATGCGGCGGCCCGCGCCCGGTTCGCGCGACTCGAAGAGGGTGCGGACCCGATCCCGCCCGCTGAAGACGTCGACCGGATCGGGGTGCGTCGTCGGGTCGCCGTAGACGCGGAACGCGGGATCGAGCGGTGCGAGGTCGAGTTCGGCATCCGCCGAGGTGCCGAGCAGTCGGAAGAAGTGGTCGAAGACCTCGGGCATCAAGTACCAGCTCGGCCCGGTGTCGAACCTGAAGCCATCGCTCGACCATGAGCCGGCGCGCCCGCCAACCTCGGATCGCGCTTCGACGACGTGTACGCGGTGTCCGTCGGCGGCCAGCAGCGCTGCCGATGCGAGCCCGGCGATGCCGGCGCCGATGACGATGACGTTCATGTACCGCTCGATTCGTGGTGGGCCGTTCGGCGTCTGCGGACACGGGGGGCGGCGCCCGTTGCTGCACGCAACGCGATCAGCGCTTTCGTGGGATTGGGAACCCGTACGCGACCACCTGCCGCGTCGCCGTCGCGCAGTCTGTGGGCGAGGTCGGCGAACAGGTCGTGGGTGGCCGCGACGGCGCGGCGGCAGTCGGCCGGCAATCGGGGGATCACCGCAGCGGCCGCTGCGAGGTCGGCATCGACGCGGTCGAGGACCGCGCCGCGACTCTCGTCGAGGTACTCGCGACCGAGCCGCGTGGCGTCGTCGCGGCGGTCTCGCAGAAAGTTGACGTCCTGAAAGGCGGCGCCGAGTCGGCGTGCACCGTGCACGAGGTCGTCCGAGGCGACCGTTCCCGCCGGGGCGTCCGCGCCCACGAACACCTGCAAGCACATGAGTCCCACGACTTCTGCAGAACCGTACACGTAGCGGTCGTGCGACCCGCGATCGTGCTGCGCGACGTCGACATCGGTGCGCATCGAGGCGAAGAACGGCGTGATCAGCTCGGTTGTCACCCCGCACGATCGCGCGGTGTGCGCGAACGCATGCACGATGAGGTTCGTCGAGAAGCCGGAGGCGACGGCGGCGAGCGTCTCGGCTTCGAGCGCATCAACGGCCGCGAGCACGGCGTCCCGATCCGCGCCGGACTCGGCCGCGGGGCCGTCGACCACCTCGTCGGCGACGCGGACGAGCGCATAGATGTTGCGGATGTGGCGGCGCACTCGTCCGCCGAGCAGCCGACTCGCGAGGCCGAACGAGGTGGAGTACGCCGCGATGACGGTGGCTGCGGCCTGCTCGGCGGTGCGCGTGTACTGGTCGAGCCCGGTCACGGGATGCGCTCCTGAACGCGGTCTGCGAGGGCGTGGAGGAGGTCGCGTGGCGCGACCGGCAATCCCGAGGCAGCCGTGCGCGCATCGCGCAGAAGCTCGCCCACAAGGCCGACGAGTCGGTCCCTCGCGCCGCTGTGCTGCAAGACGCGCTGGGCGCGTCGCACGGCGACAGGGCCGGTGGGTGCGCGTTCCAGGGCCTCGTCGACGGTCGCCTGCTGCGCGCTCGCGCGTGCGAACGCGATAAGTGCGGTCTGCTTTCGGGCGCGGAGGTCGGCGCCGGGCGCGCGACCGGCCTGCGTGCGCGTCCCGAACGTGCCGATCAGGTCGTCGACGAGCTGGAACGCCAGTCCGATCGATGAGACGGCGGACACGGCGATCGCCCTGTCGCTGTCGTCGGCTCCGGCCAACACTGCACCCGCGGCCAGCGGTGCCGCGAACGAGTACACCGCGGTCTTGTCGTGCGCGGTGGCGACCAATTGCGCGGCGGGGGAGGGCCGTTCTGCGACGGCATGCTCGACATCTGCGAGTTCGCCCGCCGCAGAGACGAGCACGGCTTCGTCGAGGATCCCGAGGAGGGAGTCGCGTCGGTCGGGGTCGGTGGGCGCCATCGCGACGAGACGGACGGCTTCTGCCAGCAGCAGGTCGCCCGCGAGTACTGCGGCCGCATCGCCGAGCTCGGCCGCAGCCTGTGCGGTCGCTCCGCGATCGAGTGCGCGCTGACGGAACTCGCCGCCCACGTTCGGCGCGCCGCGACGTTCGAGATCGCGGTCGATGAGGTCGTCGTGGATCACGAACGCGGTGTGGAGCAGTTCGAACGCGGCGGCGACGGGCCACAGTTCAGGTGTGTCGTCGCGAGTGCCGCCGAACGCGTCGAAGGCGGCGATGGTGAGTGCCGGGCGGAACCGTTTTCCACCGGAGGCTGCCCGTCGCGCCGCGGTGACGAGTTCATCGAGGTGCGGAGCCCGCAGCGCGGCGCGGGCTGCGAGTGCGGCCAGCGATGCTTCGACGGCTTCGTCGATGCGATCAGCCGTGTCTGATGCGAGAGCGATCACGATGCGCGTGTTGCAACGGGTTCGAGGTCGAGTGCCACGTCGGCCGCACGTGCGGAGGCACCGTCGAACAGGTGCAGCTGAGCCGCCTGCAGCACCAACCATGGGCTGAACGCCCACGGCGTGGTCCGCAGCGACCTGGCGAGGTCGGCAGGGTCGACCCATCGGGTCTCCGCGACCTCTCGCGGGTTGGGGTCCGGCTCGTCATCGGTCAGTGCGGTGTAAACGGGGCAGATCTCATGCTCCACGATGCCCGCTGCATCGGTGGCCCGATACCGGAACAGCGGCAGCGCGAGTTCGAGGGTGTGGACGCGGATGCCGAGTTCGTGCTCGGCGTGTCGGTGCACTGCCGACAGGACCGGCTCTGCAGGCCGCGGGTGCCCGCAGAACGAGTTCGTCCACACGCCCGGCCACGTCCGCTTGCCGATTGCGCGACGCGTGACGAGCACCTGCCCGTGCGCATTGCGCACGTGGCAGGAGAAGGCGAGGTGCAAGGCGGTGTCGGTGCCGTGCACGCTGCTCTTCGGCGCCGTGCCGATCTCGTTGCCCTGATCGTCCAGCAGGACGACGAGGTCGAGGTCTGTCATTGTCCCCTCCATTTCGCTAGCTTAGCTAGCAATATAATCGCATCGTACAGAATCGGAGACGGAGGTGTCCATCGATGGCCGAGCGATGGGTGCCGCGCACGGAACGCGACCGACTGGTGATGGAATCGATGCTGGCCGTGCGCGCGTTCAGCGATGCGATGGATCGCATGCACGGAGGAATGCGCGGCGACATGGACATGAACGCGACCGACTTGGCGGCGTTGCGCATGCTCATCATCCGCGAACAGCGCGGTGAGACCGTGGGGCCACGCGACATCGCGACGCACCTCGCGATATCGACGGCATCAACGACGAAGCTGCTGGATCGCCTCACCGAGAGTGGACACCTCGAGCGCCGCCCGCATCCGGCTGACCGTCGCGCACGGATCGTGGCGCTCACCGAGCGGGCGCGCAGCGAGTTCTTCGCGCATTTCGGTGAGCGGATGGCGAAGATGCGGGCCCGCATGGAGTCGTACACCGACGAGGAGCTGGCAGCGGCTGCGCGGTTCCTGCGCGACATGGCCGATACGCTCGCACCCGAAACGACGCCGGACGGCGTCCGTACATGACAGAAGGTCCCGTCCGAAGACGGGACCTTCTGAGTGGTTGCGGGGACAGGATTTGAACCTGCGACCTCTGGGTTATGAGCCCAGCGAGCTACCGAACTGCTCCACCCCGCGGCACGAGAATCAAGCCTAGCACGGGTTTGGAGTGCTCGACGCCACGCGGTTGCTCCGGGCACGTGAGACGGGTGAGGATGGGGGCGGAGAGGAGCGCCATGAACCCCGATGCCGTCGCCGTCGCCGTCGCGCAGTTCGCGCCGACAGCCGATGTCGAGGACAACCTCGCCGCGATCGACGAGCTCGTCGCCCGAGCCGCCGCGCGGGGTGCCCGCATCGTGCTCCTGCCCGAATACTCCAGCTTCTTCGTGCACCCGTTCGACGAACGACTCGCCGCGCACGCCGAGTCGGTCGACGGCCCGTTCGTCGATGGTCTGGTCTCGATCGCCGCCTCGCGGGGAGTCCACGTCGTCGCGGGTTTGTTGGAGCGGGCCGATGATTCCAAGAAGGTGCGCAACACCGTCGTCGCCGTCGACGGGCACGGCGTGCAGGCGGTCTACCGCAAGCAGCACCTGTACGACGCGTTCGGGCAGCGTGAATCGGATTGGGTCGAGCCCGGTGAGCTCGCGCCACCGCAGACGTTCGTCGTCGACGGCCTGCGATTCGCGCTCATGACCTGCTACGACCTGCGGTTCCCCGAAGTGGCTCGCACGCTCGCCGATGCGGGCGCAGACGTCATCCTGATCGCCGCCGAATGGGTCCGCGGCCCGCTCAAGGAGCACCACTGGCGCACCCTCCTGCACGCGCGCGCGATCGAGAACACCCTCTTCGTCGCAGCGGCAGACCACCCGCCGCCCCTCGGCGTGGGGGCGTCGATGATCATCGACCCCCAGGGGGTCGAACTGGCAGGGGTCGGCATCGCCAGCGACGTCGCCGTCGCGCACCTGGATCCTGACGACATCGATCGCGTGCGCCGCGTCAACCCGGCCCTCGCACTGCGCCGCTTCTCGGTCGTTCCGGGGACTGCGTCGGGCTGACTGGGGTTCGCGTCAGCGACCGGCCAGCCGCGCCGCGGCGTCGCGCAGCACCTCGTCGCGCTTGCAGGCGGCGAACCGCACGAGGGTCGCGTACTGCTGGCGACGCTCGGGTGTGACGAATGCCGTGAGCGGGACGGCGACCACCCCCGACCGGGCCGGGAGTCCGCGGCAGAACTCGTCGGCATCCGCAGCACCGAGCGGGGCGGCATCCGCCACCGTGAAGTAGGTGCCCGCCGACACCGAGACGTCGAAGCCGGCCGCGCGCAAGCCTTCCACCAGCACATCGCGCTTGCCGCGGAGCGTGCTGGCGATGCCGGTGAAGAATTCGTCGGGCAGACGGAGACCGGCGGCGATGGCCGGCTGGAACGGCGCGCCACCGGAGTAGGTGAGGAACTGCTTGACCGCGAGCACGGCATCGATCAGCGGCGCCGGCCCGGTCACCCAGCCGATCTTCCACCCCGTCGTCGAGAAGGTCTTGCCCGCGGACGAGATCGAAACGGTGCGCTCGAAGGCGCCCTCGGAAGTCGCCAGGGGCACGTGGGTCGCGTCGAAGACAAGGTGCTCGTAGACCTCGTCGGTCACGATGATCGCATCGTGCTGATGCGCCAACCGGACGATCTCGGTGCGAACAGCCGCGTCGAAGACGGCACCGGTCGGGTTGTGGGGATCGTTGACGAGGATCACCCTGGTTCGATCCGTCACAGCCGCGCGCAGCTCGTCGAGGTCGGGCTGGAACTGCGGCCACCGCAGGGGCACCGTCACGCGCTTGGCCCCGACCAGCGCGATGAGTGCGGCGTAGGCGTCGTAGAACGGCTCGAACACGACGACCTCGTCGTCCGGACCGTCCAGCAGCCCGAGCAGGGCGGCGGCGAGCGCCTCGGTCGCGCCCGCCGTCACGAGCACCTCGTGGTCCGGGTCGAGGTCGATTCCGTAGAAGCGTCGCTGGTGCTCGCAGATCGCTGCGCGCAGGTCCGGCGACCCCATGCCAGGCGGGTATTGGTTCACGCCGTCGGTGATGGCGGTGCGGGCGGCGTCGAGCACTGCCTCCGGGCCGTCTTCGTCGGGGAATCCCTGCCCCAGGTTGATCGCACCGGTGCCCGTGGCGAGTGCGCTCATCTCGGCGAAGATCGTCGGTGTCGGAACACCGTTCGCGCCGAGCAGCCCCGCGCCGCGCGCGGCCCGCGTCCACGCACCGGGGATGGGGTTCGGCGCCGACGGTGCGGCGAGGCGATCGTCCATCGCGCCAACGGTACACGCATAGGGTTGTCGGGGCGGCGACATAAGAAAACCACAGGATCGCGCGTCAAGCTGTGAACGCACATTGTGGAAGGAGCAGCGATGAGCGACAACGACAACACCGAGTCGTCCACATCCGAACCCCAGGGCACCGAGCCCCCTCAGACGCCGCCGGCGGCGACGCCGAGCGCGGCGCCGCCGCCCGTCCCCACGACGCCCGCCGCTCATGCGGCTGCCGCGCCGGCACCGCACCACCGCCCGTACACGCCGCCGTCCCCGCCGTACGCCGCCGTTTCGGACGCCCAGCCCACGACGCCCTACCCGACATCGGCGTTCGGCGCCGGCGCGACGACGGCAACGGCCCCCGCGACGGAAATCGCGCAGACGAAGGATGCCGAGCCCGAGTCCGGCAAGGTCGGCGCGGGCAAGATCGTGGCGATCATGGTCGCCGCGGCCCTCGTGGGCGGCGCTGCCGGCTTCGGTGGCTCCGCGATCGCCGACACCTTCCTGTCGGCGAGCGGTTCCACCGTTGTGCAGAACAGTCCCACGACGGTGACCGTCAACGATCCCGACTCGGTCAACCAGACGACGGGCATCGCCACCAAGGTGCTGCCGTCGGTCGTCACCATCAGTGCGAGCTCCGGGTCTTCGGGCGGCACGGGTTCAGGTGTCGTGCTCAGTGAGGACGGCTACGTCGTGACGAACACGCACGTGGTCACCCTCGACGGCGCCACCGGCGACCCGAACCTCACCGTCACCACCTCTGACGGCAAGGTTTATCAGGCGACGATCGTCGGCACCGATCCCGTCTACGATCTCGCCGTCATCAAACTCGAGGACGCGGAGGGGCTCACGCCGATCGAATTCGCCGACTCCAGCGCCCTGAACGTCGGCGACACCACAGTCGCCGTCGGAGCCCCGCTGGGACTGTCGAACACGGTCACGACCGGCATCGTCAGCGCACTCAACCGCTCCATCCAGATCGCCTCCTCGGCTGTGCCCGAGACCGACGAGCTCGAAGAAGGCGACGACCCCGGGTCCGGGAGCCCGTTTCAGTTCGACTTCGGTCAGGGCGAGCAGCAGAGCGGATCGACCGGCACGATCTCGATTGCCGTCATCCAGACCGACGCCGCCATCAACCCCGGCAACTCGGGCGGTGCCCTCGTCGACGACGAAGGCAAGCTGATCGGCGTCAACGTCGCCATCGCGACTGCCGGCGGCACGTCGTCGGGCGACTCGGCGGGGTCGATCGGTGTCGGCTTCTCCATTCCCTCCAACGTCGTCCAGCGGATCACCGACGAGATCATCGAGGGCGGTTCCGCGAGCCACGGCCTGCTCGGCGCCATGGTCGGCAATGCCGCAGCGCAGGAGAACGCCACGATCGCCGGCGCGTACATCAGTGAGGTTACGCAGGGCGGCGCCGCCGCCGAGGCGGGACTGCAGGCCGGCGACATCGTGACGCAGTTCAACGGTGTGCCGATCTCGGACGCGACCGACCTGACTGCGCAGGTCCGTGCGGCGGCGGCGGGAAGCACCGCCGAGGTGATCTACGTGCGAGACGGTGAGACGGCGACCGTCGAGGTGACCCTCGGCGAACTCACCGACTGACCCGCCACGCTCGAAGAAGGACGCCACCACGCGCGATAGGCTCGCGGGGTGGCGTCCTTCTCGTTCGGCGCCGGGAACGCCGGCAAACTGCTGCGCATCCCGCTCTACGCGGCAGGCCGGCTCGCGACCGTCGTCATCCCTCGGGTGCGTGATCGCTGGGTGTTCGGCTGCGCGGTCGGGATCGCCGACGGTGCGCTGGCGCTGTGGCAGGTCGCGCAGGCTGCGGGGGAGCGTGGGGTCTGGCTCACGGCGGACGCGGCACAGGATGCCGATGCCGCAGCCCGCGGCATCCCGACGGTGCGTCGCGATTCGTGGCGAGGGTTCTGGGAGACCGCCCGCGCCGGTGTCACGGTCGTCACCCACGGCTTCGGTGACGTGAACCGGTATGCCGCGACCGGCGGGTTCGTCGTACAGCTGTGGCATGGCATCCCGCTCAAGCGCATCGGACTCGATTCGCCGGAGACGACCCGCAGTCCGATCGCGGCGCTTTCGCCCGTCCTGCGGGTGCTCTATCGGCGCACGCAGGGCCGCATTCGTCTGCTTCCTGCTGCATCGCATCTCGTCCGAGGCCGGCTCGAGTCCGCCTTCGGGCTGAGCGAGGCGCAGGTGCCGGTCACCGGCGAACCACGCACCGACGTGCTGTGCCGGGGTTCCGCGCTCGCACGACGCGAACGCGCGCGCGACGAGCTGCAGGCGCTGTCCGGGACGATCGAGGCGTCGCAGCAGGCTGTGCTGTACGCACCGACGTGGCGTGACGGCGAGATCGACCCCGCCGTGCCGACGGCCCAGCAGTGGCACAGCCTGCTCGAGATGCTCGAGGCGCACGACGCCGTGCTGTACGTCCGCTCCCATCCGCTGGGTGCCGGCGCGTACACCCCGCCGGTGCCGACCGCCCGGGTCCGCGCCCTCGGCAGTGACGTCCTCAACGACGTCACCCCCCTGCTTCCGGCGATGGACGCGCTGGTGACCGACTACTCGTCGCTCCTGTTCGACAGTGCCCTCGTGCCGCTCCCCGTCGTGCTGCTCGCTCCCGACCTCGCCGCCTACGGTGCTCGCCGCGGGTTCTACGGCACGTATGCCGACGTGTCGCACGAGGCCCACGCGCATTCGTGGGAGCAGGCGACTGCGCAGCTGGCCGCCGTGCTCGGCGATGACGAGGAGCGCGCGCGCCGACTCGACGCCGCCCGTGCGCTCAGCGCCCAGGTGCACGCCTTCCGCGACGGCAATTCGTCGCGACGCGTCTATGACGCGATCCGTATCGGCATCGGGGACAGCGCATGACGCCGATCACGAGCTTCGTCGCCGATGCCGGTGTGGCGTCTGAACCGGCCGCCACGATGGAGGTGGCAGGGGGTGACGCGATGCCGGCGAGCGTCCGTCTCGTCGGCCCGCGTGCGACGGTCGAGGCCACCATCCGCGCGATCGACGATGGCTGGATCGCTTCGCTGCCGCTGCGCGCCGCCCGCTGGGGCGGCCCTGCGTTGCCGTTGCCGTCCGGGACATACCGACTGCAGATCGACGACGTCGCGGTGACCCTCGCCGATCACCCCGTGGTCATGCTCGGCACCCTCCGCGCGGAGATCACCGAAGGCGCCGTGCGGGTCGCCGCGCCGATCGACCCCGCGTACGACTCGGGCGAGGGACAGGACGCGCTCGAGCGGCGCTATGCGACGCGTCCGGGCGGGCTCGAGAACGCCGTCTTCTTCGAGTCGTTCTACGGTCGCAACGTCAGCTGCAATCCCCTGGCCATCGACCGCGAACTCGCAGTCCGCGCGCCGGGGGTCACACGCTACTGGAGTGTCATCGACTTGTCGGTGTCCGTGCCCGATGGCGCCATCGCCGTCGTGGAAGGGTCTCCGGAGTGGTGGCGTGCGCGTGGGGCGGCACGCCTGCTCGTCGTCAACGACTGGTTGCGTCGCCGTTTCGCCAGGCGCCGCGGGCAGGTGGTGCTGCAGACGTGGCACGGCACGGCGCTCAAGCGCCTCGCGTTGCATCGACCGGGGTTCGATCCCAGGCGCGCGATCGCGGTGATCCGCGAGAGTCGGCGTTGGAACGTCCTGTTGGCGCAGAACCCGTACGGGGGACGTGTCCTGCGCACCGCGTACGCCTTCCGTGGCCCGGTGTGGGTCGAGGGGTATCCGCGCAACGACGTACTCGTGTCGGGGGATGCCGCGCCGGTGCGCGCAGCCTTGGGCATCGCCGATGATGCGCGGGTGATCCTCTACGCCCCGACGTGGCGTGATGACCGTGATGAGATGGTCGACTTCCTCGATCTCGCCGAGCTGGCACGGCGCACGGATGCCGTCGTCCTGGTGCGCGGCCACTCTCGAACGCTCCTGCCGGGCCATGACGCCCATGGCGACCGGGTCGTCGATGTCACCGGCTACCCCGACATCTCGCATCTGCTGCTGGTCGCCGACGCCTTGGTGACCGACTATTCGTCGGTCATGTTCGACTTCACCGCGACCGGCAAACCGCTGTACCTGTTCGCGCCCGATCTCGCGCACTATCGGGGCGAGCTGCGCGGGTTCTACTTCGATCTCGCGGACGAGGCGCCGGGTCCGCTGACCGCGACGCTCGATGAGCTCGTCACGGCGATCGCCGACCCCACGACTGCTGACGCGTACGCCGAGCGCTACGCCCGCTGGCGCGAGCGCTTCAACGCGCGTGACGACGGGCGCGCCGCCGAGCGCGTCGTCGCCCGCATCCTCGACCAGGGCTTCATCGATCGGGCCTGACCGCCGCAGGCCGGGCGAGTGGTGTGCCAGGTGAGTGGTGTGCCAGGTGAGTGGTGGGTCAGGGGAGCGGTGTGTTCCGTCGCAGCCGCGAGGTGTCGACCGCGCCTCCGCCGCCCCGCACGAGGCCCCGCAGGAACCCCGCGCCCCACGCGAGGTGCATCGACGGGAGGACGACGGCGAACCACGCCCGTTCGCGAAGGGTGCCTGAGCCGCGCGCAGCGACCACGCCGATCAGCAGCAGGTACGCCACGACGGGAAGATACGCCAGCCACGCGAGCACTCGCCAGACACCCGCGAGCACTCCTGCCGCGTGCAGCGCGCCGAGGACGATCGCGAGCACCACGGCGACCACGAGCGCCGGCGGTGCGAAGAACCGCGGGGGGTTGCGCCTGCCGTATCGGCGGACCAGCTCGCCGCGCCAGATGCCGGTGGCGGTGAATTGACGCACGAGCCGTGACCAGCTTTCGCGTGGCCAGTAGGTGACGGACAGGTCGGGGTCGAACCAGACGGTGTATCCGGCGCGACGGATGCGGAGGTTCAGTTCCCAGTCCTCGCCACGCCGCACGGTCTCATCGAATCCGCCGATCTCCTCCAGGACGCTCCTGCGGACCACTCCGAGGTACGCAGACTCGGCCGGTCCCGCGACCGCGCCGCCGTGATACGCCCCACCGCCGAGCCCGATGGGCGAGTTGTAGGCCCGGGCGACCGCACGCTGGAAGGGCGTGCGACCGTCGGCCCGCATCACGCCGCCGACGTTGGCCGCCCGCGTTTCGGCGAGCGTCGCCAGTGCACGGCGGGTGTAGTCGGGCTCGAGTTCTGAGTGGGCGTCGACTCGCACGATCGTGGGGTAGCGCCCGGCCGCGATGGCGCGATTGAGGCCGACCGGGATGTCGGCCGCCGCGTTCGCCACGAGGCGGATGCGGTCGTCGTCGGACGCGAGCCGTTCGGCGAGCTGCGTCGTCCCGTCCGTCGAGGGCCCGAGCGCCAGTACGAGTTCGGTCGGCTCGTCGATGTGTTGCGAAAGCACCGTGTGCACGGCCTTCTCGAGGTAGTCGACCTCGTTGAGCACCGGCATGACGAACGTGACTCCGGATCCGGTCGGCGGAACCGGGGCATCCCGTCGAGTCGGGTGGTCGTCGTGCACCCGACGATCATGTCACGCCCCGCGGGCGCGCGACGCGAAGTGTCCACCGACGCGCTGGGTAGGCTGGAGGGGTGGGAATGGTCGCTGATGTGAAGAAGGCGTTCGCCCTGGTCCGCAAGGCCGTCACGGGGCGTGCCGCTGTCATCGATGTGCGTCGCACCCTGGCGGCGCGGGGGCCACAGCCCCGTCAGCACTACCGGATCGCCGTGTACTTCGGCGACAGCGACGTCAACATGTACCAGGTGCGGCAGTGGTACAAGCCGCTCGCCGACGTCGCCAAGACGTGGCCGGTCGTCGTCCTCGCCCGGAACGCGCGCGGTGCGCGGGCGATCGCGGCGGACGACGCGCTGCCCGTGGCGTTCGTGCCGACGGTGCGCGATCTCGAGCGGTACATCGCGACGCAGGACATCCGGGTCGTGCTGTACGTGAACCAGAACACCCGCAACTTCCAGATGTTCCGGTACGGGCGCCGGTGGCACGTGTTCATCAACCACGGCGAGTCCGACAAGATGTACATGACGACCAACCAGTTCAAGGCGTATGACTACGCGTTCATCGCGGGGGATGCGGCGCGCGAACGGTTGGGTCGCGTGCTCTGGGACTACGACCTCGACGCGCGTACGGTCCAGATCGGTCGCCCCCAGGCCGACCACTACTCGGGCACGCTGCCGTACACGCCCGATGACCGCACCGTCGTGCTCTATGCGCCGACGTGGGAGGGTGACCGCCCGTCGGCGCACTACGGGTCGATCCGCACCCACGGTGAAGCACTCACGGCTGCGGTCCTGGCTTCACCGCGGCACCGCCTCGTGTACCGTCCTCACCCTCGCTCGGGCGTCGTCGACCCCGAATACGGCGCGGCGAACGCTCGCATCATCGCCGCCATCGAGGCAGCCAACGCGTCCGATCCGTCTGCGCAGCACGTCTACGACGACCAACCCGAACTCGGGTGGCAGCTCGCCGCCGCCGATGTCGCGGTCGTCGACATCTCGGCGATGGTCTACGACCGGCTCGCTGCAGACAAGCCGCTGATGATCACACGGCCGGCCGACGCCGCAGCGATCGTCGATACGCACGGCTACCTTTCGGATGCCGAGTGGCTCACGGTCGCGGCCGCGCCCCGCATCCTCGCCGAGGTGGACCGCGTCCTGTCTGATCCTGACGCCGTCACCCGGCTCGAGGGCTGGGTGCGCCACTACTTCGGCGACACGGCTCCCGGCGCGGCGACGGCGCGCTTCCATGACGCGTTGGCGGGCCTGATGACGCAGTGGGACCTGTGGCATGCGCGGACGGCTGAGTCCGACGACGAAGAGCCCGATGAAGCCGAGCTCGACGACGAGTGAGGTTCAGTCCGCGTCGCCGCTCTCGACGGCGCTGACGCTCACGGGGATCTCGATCACTGTCTCCGGTACGCCGGTGACCGCGGCCGGGTCGCCGAAGGATGCCGCACCGAGCAGTTCCGCCTCGGTCCGAGGGCGCCACGGCTCAGCGGGCAGGCCCGCCCATTCGGTCGGCTCCTCGGGTCGCTGCTGGAAAAGTCCCATGCCGACAGTCTGCCGTGCGTGGCGGGCTGTCGCCAGATGTCAGTTCAGCAGCCGTTCGATCGCGCGCAACGGGATCGCGAGCCACGTGGGACGGTTGCGAGCCTCATAGATCGCCTCGTACACGGCCTTGTCGAGCTCGAACGCGTCGAGCAGTGGTCCCCGGGACGCTCGACCCGCGACATCGTCGTATCCCTCGATGAACGCGGCCCGCGCGGACGCCGCCCACGCTTGTGTGCGTTCTGCATCAGAGGCCGGCTCGTCGGATTCGAGCGATCCGGCGACGTAGTCGAAGGAGCGCAGCATGCCGGCGATGTCACGCAACGCGATGTCGGGGCGCATCCGCTCCCGCATGGGTCGCATCGGTTCGCCCTCGTAGTCGAGCACGATCCAGCCCCGATTGCGGGAATGGAGCACTTGTCCGAGATGCAGATCGCCGTGGATCCGCTGCAGGCGCGGCCAGGTCGTACCGCCGGCGGTGCGGTACACGTGCTCGATCGCCTCCCGATGCTCGGCGAGGGCCGGCACTTCGGAGACCGCGATGCCCAGGCGCCGCTCCCACACCCGCTGTGCGGCCTCGCGGTCGGCATCGTCAGGCTCGCTCGTGGGCAGGGCGGCGGCCAGGGCGGCGTGGACGCCGGCGACGGCAGCTCCCAATGCGCGGGCACTGTCGGTGAAGTCTTCTCCGTCGTGCGCGGCGCGCAACGCGACGCGCCATGCATCTTCGCCGTCCTGCACGAACTCCTGCGCGAACGCGAGCGAGCCGGTCACCCAGGCACCGTCCCGCGTGGTCCAGGTGCCCTCTGCCCACCCGAAGGTGGTGGGGGTGTGCGGTGATCCGCCTGCGGCAAGGGCGGTCTGCAGTTCGATGTCGGGGTTGAGGCCGGGGTGCAGTTGCCGGTACAGCTTGCAGATGACCGGCTGGCCGCCGTCTGCGGGCGTGTAGATGATCGATGTGTTCGACTGCTCGCCCGTGAGCACACGGGAGGCGGCAGCCATGCCGGGGGTGGGGGCGCTGCTGTGTCCGGCCGCCGATGCACCGTCGCCGCGTGCGTCACCGTCCGCCGTGATCAGCCGAAGCAGTGCGCGCGTGTACGCGGGGTCGTGCGGTCCATCGATCACGACGACATCGGGCTCGGGGTGGTCGATGACGTGTCCTCGATCCGGAGCGAACGGTCGCAGGACGACCGGAACCTGATAGGTGACGGCGGGGGAGACGCTCTCGTCGAGCAGGAGATGCGTGCGGATCGTCACGCCGCTCTCATCCGATGGCAGCTCCCACGAGCCGAGCATCGTCAGCCGCGGTGCGCGGGTCGCCGACGTATACCACCGCTGGCGGGGCATCCACCCGGCCAGACTCGCCAGCGTGCGATCCATCCCACGAGACTAGGACGTCCCGGGCCTCTCCGACACATCGACCGCTCCGCGTGTCGCGTCGTCATCGCCGATCGGGGGCGCCTCGACGGTGTCATCGGGAGCGAGGCGACGCTTCGGGACGAGATTCGAAACGCCCTCGCCGACGCGTCTGCCGGCTTCGACGACGGCGCCACCGGCGCGACGGATGCCACCCGCAGCCCGCGCCTCGACGCGCGCAGCGCCTTCGCGCGGCTCCAGCTCACTGGGAAAGTGCGTCGGCGGCGTGCCGAACGCCTTGCGGGATCCGACGACCACGCGACGGCCGAGGATGTGGTTGCCGGCGCCGCCGACCGCTGCGCCGATCCCGAACGGGAGGGCCTTGCCGAGGAAGGATGCGCCGCCGCGGGCGGCGAACTGCTTGATGAACTCGGTCTTGAGGCGATCCACGAGCGGGCCCATCGCTGCACGCGGGAGCGACTTGGTCACCAGCTCGCCCCAATACGACGAACGGGTGCTGCCTTTGCCGGTGGCCTGGCGCGCCAATTGCGAGACGAGTGAGACGCCCTCCTGCCCGAGCATGAGGGTGAGCACGAGCGCGCGCGCCCGATCTGGGTTCTCGACACGGATGCCGTGGAGTTCTGCGAGGGATTGCGCGTACAGCGCCGTCGCCTCGAGGAAGCCGACCGTCTCGACGCCGCTCAAGGCGAGCGTGATGCCGGTGCCGATGCCCGGCACCACCGCGGTCGCGCCGACGGCTGCGCCTCCGGTCGTGACCGCGGTCAGATAGCGCCGTTCGAGCATCCGCCCGATCTGCTCCGTGGTCGCATCGGGGTGTCGCAGTCTGATGCTGCGCAGGTGCGCGACGACGACCGGGCGCTGAACGGCGAGGATACGATCGAGCGCTCGAATCGTCCGAGGATGCTCCTCGGAGCCCTCAGGAGGCAACCCTCCGCTCCAGGGGGCGCCGTCGGGAAGGGAATGGATCCGGTGGACCTCGGCCATGTCGATGCCGGGCTCAGAGGCTCGTGTCAGACGAACAGGTTCGCCCGCTCGAGGTCCTCAGCGAAGTCGACCTCGACGGCGTACAGGTCGGAGATGTCCATCGGCTCGAGCAGGAGGCCGTTCTCAGCGATGGCGAGTTCGAGGCCGCGTTCGAAGTAGTCCTGATCGTCGACACGGCTCAACTGTGCGATGAAGGCCTTCTTGTCGCGTGCCGAGATGTAGTTGATGCCGACAGCCTCGCCGATGCCGCCCTTGACCGTCTTCGACAGTCCAGCGATGAAGCCCTCGGCGTCGACGGTGTATTTGACCTCTTCGTCGCTGACCTTCGCGGTGTTGACGGTGACGAACGACTGATCGCGCTCGATCAGCGCGATCGCGCGACCCAGGATGCGGGGGTCGAAGACCACGTCGCCGTTCATCCAGAGCACGCCGCCCTTGCCGGTCGCCTTGAGGGCGCGCAGCAGGCTCTTTGACGTGTTCGTCTGGTCGTAACGGTCGTTGTACACATACGTCGCGGCGGGGAAGGCCTCGACGATCGTCTCGGCACGGTAGCCGACGACAGTCGTGATGCGGGCGGCGTCACCGAACGCGGCGCGGATGTTGTCGTGCTGCTGGCCCATGATGGTGCGGCCGTCCGAAAGCTCGGTGAGCGGCTTCGGGAGACTGCGGCCCAGGCGCGAGCCCATGCCCGCAGCAAGGATGACGGTGTTGATGGTCAAGGCGATCTCCTCGGGGAAAGTGTTTGTCGTACGTTCGACGAGAGGACACTCCTTCGTGCCGCGACCATGCTAGCGACGGCACCTGGGAACCCGCAGACAGTGAGCGTGCCGTTGCTGATTCGTGATCATCGTATCGATTGTGGGCACGGGCGCCGCGGTTCGCGGGGGATCCCCGGGAACGTGTTGAGAGCGCCTTGCTAGCGTGGAGGGGTGACCGCCTCCCTGCCGCTTCCCCAGGACGACCCGGACGTCGCCCCCATCGCGGCACCCGCCGACCGGCCGCCGCTGCCGTCGATGTCCGCGGCGGAGGCAGCAGGGCGCCCGGCGGCGCAGACTGCACCCCCCGCGCCGAAGCTCGTCGATGTCGTCGATGTGCTCGACCCGATCGTCGAGCGCGTCACCGAGCCGGAGCCCGCAGCACCGCTTCTTCTGGCTGAGCCGGAGCGTGAGGGGACAACCGACACGCCGGCGTTGCGCCTGACCGGTGTGACCAAGTGGTACGGCGGGACGAAGGCGGTCGACGCGATCGACCTGGTCGTGCCCGCGGGAAGCTTCTACGGCATCGTCGGTCCGAATGGCGCAGGCAAGACCACGACCTTGTCAATGGTGGCCGGGCTTCTTCGCCCCGATGCGGGCCGCGTCGAAATCGGCGGCGTCGACCTCGTCGCCCGCCCTCGCGAAGCGAAGCAGCGGATGGGTGTGCTGCCCGACCGGCTCCGCACCTTCGATCGACTCACCGGGCGCCAGCTTCTCCACTACTACGGTGTGCTGCGCGGGGTGAACGCCGGCGTCGTCGACACCCGGACCCGTGACCTCGCCCGCGCGTTCGACCTGGTCGATGCGCTCCAGCGGCCCGTCTCGGACTATTCGGCCGGCATGACGAAGAAGATCATGCTGGCGGGCGCCCTCATCCACTCGCCGCGGCTGCTCGTTCTGGATGAGCCGTTCGAGGCCGTCGACCCCGTCTCGAGCGCGGTCATCCTCGACATCCTGAAGACCTATGTGGACCACGGCGGGACTGTCGTGCTCTCGAGCCACGGCATGGACCTCGTCGAACGGGTCTGCACCGGGGTCGCTGTCATCGTCGCCGGCCAGGTGCTGGCCGAAGGTGCGGTCGAGGACGTGCGCGGCGAGTTGACGCTCGAACAGCGATTCGTCGAGCTCGCCGGCGGCCTCAGCGACGTGGAGGGCCTGGAGTGGCTGCACACGTTCTCCGACTGAGGCTCGCGCTGTTCGCAGGCGCCTTCCGCGGGGGTCCGAGGACGGCACTGCGCGCCGCGCTCCTGTTCATCGGGGCGATCGCGCTCACGATCGTCGTGTGCACCGTTGTGCTCTCCCTCCGGGACGCGTCGGCGGCGGTGGCGCAGACCGCAGTCGTGCTGACCGGGTCGGTGGTCGTGCTCGCGTGCGTGGCCGCCCCACTCGTGGGTGTGCTCGAGGACCAACTGGATCCTCGGCGCTTCGCCGTGTTCGGCGCGCAGCCGCGACCGCTCGCGGCCGTGCTGGCGGGTGCCGCGCTGCTCAGCGTGCCCTCGCTGTGTCTCATCGCGGTCGGCGTCAGCGTGGTCGCACTGTGGACCGCGCACGGGGTTGCATGGCCCCTCGCTGCCGCGTCGGCGGCGCTCGGTGTGCTGACGTGCGTGCTTGCTGTGAAGGTGTCGATGGCGCTCAGTGCGCTCGTGCTGCAGGAGCGGCGGTCGCGGGAGCTGACCGGCCTCATGCTCGTCGCCCTGTTGGCAGTCGTCGTTCCCATCGGCATCTTCTTCGCCTCGCTCGAATGGCGCGGCAGGGTGCCGGCTCCGCTGCTCGCGGTCGTCGACGTGCTCGCGATCACGCCGCTCGGGGCGGCGTGGGCGCCGCCCGGCACGACGGGCGGTGGCTGGTCGATCGTCATCGCCGCGCTCGTCGTCGGCCTGCTCGTCGCGCTCTGGTTCCTGCTCGTCGAACGACTGCTCACCACGACGACGCGGCCCGTGAGCGGCAAGGAGCGTCGCGGACTGGGGTGGTTCGGCGTCGCGCCGGGAACCCCGACCGGGGCCATCGCGGCGCGGAGCCTCACCTACTGGTTCAGCGATGCACGCTACCTCGTCAACGTCGCGGTGATACCCGTCGCGGCGGTGGTCGCGGTCCTTCCACTGCTGATCGTCGGCGTGCCGATGCAGATCGTCGCGCTCATTCCGGCACCGCTCATGGCGCTCTTCCTCGGCTGGCTCGCGCACAACGATCTCGCCTACGACTCCACTGCGCTCTGGATGCACATCGCCGCCGGCGTGCGGGGCGTCTCGGATCGACTCGGTCGGCTCGTCCCGGTCACCCTCATCTCGATCCCGCTGCTCGCTGCTGCGGTGTCGATCTCGATCATGCTCCACGGCAGTTGGTCGCTGCTGCCCGCGATGTCGGGCGTGTGCATCAGCCTCTTCCTCTGCGGGTTGGGTGCGTCGTCGGTCGCGAGCGCGCTGGCTCCGTATCCTGCTTCTCGGCCCGGTGACAGTCCCTTCCAACAGCCCCAGCGCACCGGTGGCGCGCTCGCGCAGGGTGCCGTTCTCGTCGTCGCGATCGCGTTGACCCTGCCCGTGCTGTGGCTCGCCTGGCTCGCGCTCGACCGTACCGACGACGCCGCATGGGACGCGTTGCGCGCGGGCCTCGTGATCGGCTGCTCGACCCTCGTGCTCGGTGTGGTGCTCGGCGGCTGGGCGTTCCGCCGACGCAGTGGACGACTGATGGAGTTCGCGGCCTCGACGTGACCGGCGTCAGTACCCCGCGCGTCGCGCACCGACCGCCGAGCCCCTGCCGCGGATACAATCGGGGCCATGAGCACTCCTCTCGACAGCCCCGACCAGGGGGGTCTGGCGACCCTCGACCGCGAGCTCGAAGAGCTGATCCGCGAGGAGAACATCGAACCGGGCGACCACGAGCGGTTCTCGCACTATGTGAAGAAGGACAAGATCCTCGAATCCGCTCTCACCGGCAAGCCGGTGCGTGCCCTGTGCGGCAAGAAGTGGACGCCTGGGCGCGATCCCGAGAAGTTCCCTGTGTGCCCCACCTGCAAAGAGATCTACGAATCGATGACCGGCTGAGATCAGCCTTCGACGTCTTCGTAGACCGTCGGGATCGCCGGGTCCGACCTGCTGAGCGCGAGCGCGCGGACGGGCAACTCCTCCCGCACCCGGGCGTGATGCGCGCGTGCATCCGCGACCCCACCGGTTCCCTCGAATGCGGCGTCGATCTCGCCGTGCTCGACGTACGTCACCTGCAGCGCGCGCGCCTCCGCCCGGCCGGCGACAGCTGGTACGGCCTCGAATCCATCGGCGACCAAGATCAGCTCGTGCGTCGCGGTGCCGGCATCCAGTGTGCGGAACGCCGCCTTGCGGCCTCCCTTCGAGGACTTGTCGGTCGATGCCTTCGCAACCGACACCCACGAGCCGTCCTGCGCCTGGCGTGCGACGAGCTTGTAGACCATCCCGGCGGTCGGCGCGCCCGACCCCGTGACCACCGAAGTGCCGACGCCGTACGCGTCGACGGGTGAGGCCGCCAACGCGGCGATCGCGAACTCGTCGAGGTCGCTCGTCACGGTGATCTTGGTACCGGTCGCCCCGAGCGCGTCGAGCTGTTCGCGGACGGCGGCCGCAACCGTGGGAAGGTCGCCGGAGTCGATGCGGACGCCGCCCAGGCCGGTGCCGGCGACGCGGATCGCGGTCTCGACGCCCTGCCGGATGTCGTAGGTGTCGATGAGGAGCGTCGTGTCGAGGCCGAGTGCATCGATCTGACTGCGGAACGCGTCCTCCTCGGTCTCGTGCAGCAGTGTCCACGAATGCGCCGCAGTGCCCATCGTGGGGATGCCCCACGTGCGACCCGCCTCCAGGTTGCTCGTTGCGCCGAACCCCGCGATGTACGCGGCGCGGGCGGCCGCGATCGCAGACTGCTCGGCCGCGCGGCGCGAGCCCATCTCGGCGAGGGGACGGTCGCCGGCGGCCACGCTCATGCGCGCCGCCGCGTTGGCGACGGCCGAGTCGTGGTTGAGGATGCTGAGCGCCAGTGTCTCGAGGATGACCGCCTCGGCGAACGTTCCCTCGACGGTGAGAATGGGGGAGCCGGGGAAGTACAGCTCGCCCTCGCGATAGCCGGTGATCGTGCCGGTGAAGCGGAAGTCGGCGAGGTAGGCGAGGGTCTCATCGCTGACAACCCGCTCGTCTCGCAGGAACTTCAGCTCGTCATCGCCGAATCGGAACTCCCGCAGGTGCGACAGCAGGCGCCCGGTGCCGGCGACGACACCGAAACGTCGTGCCCCCGGCAGGCGCCTGCCGAACAGTTCGAAGACGCTCGGGCGGTGCGCGGTCCCGTCGCGTAGTGCGGCATCCACCATCGTCAACTCGTATCGGTCGGTCAACAGCGCCGTGCTCGCACTCATGCGCTCAGCCTAGAGGTGGGCGCGGCACCGCGTGCAGCGACGGACTGTGGGCGTCGGCGGGTAGGCTGGACGACCGTGACGGATGCGCCGATCGGGATCTTCGACTCCGGGGTCGGTGGACTCACCGTCGCACGCGCCGTCTCACAGCTGCTGCCGCGCGAATCCATCCGCTACATCGGCGACACGGCCCACTCGCCGTACGGCCCCAAGCCCATCGCTGACGTTCGCCGCTACGGACTCGAAGTGCTCGACACGCTCGTGGACGAGGGCGTCAAGATGCTCGTGATCGCCTGCAACACGGCATCCGCGGCGCTGCTGCGCGACGCGCGCGAACGCTATGACGTGCCCGTCGTCGAAGTGATCGGGCCCGCCGTCCGCACCGCCATCACGACGACCCGCAACCGCCGCATCGGCGTGATCGGCACGCTCGGCACGATCGGCTCGGGCGTCTACCAGGACATGCTCGGCGTCAACGCCGACCTCACCGTGTTCGGGCAGGCGTGCCCGCGGTTCGTCGAGTTCGTCGAGGCGGGCGTTACCGGCAGTCCTGAAGTGCTCGCCGTCGCCGAGGAGTACCTCGCGCCCCTGCGGCACGCGGGCGTCGACACCGTCGTGCTCGGCTGCACGCACTACCCGTTCCTCGAGGGCGCCATCAGCTACGTGCTCGGCCCCGACGTCTCGCTCGTGAGCAGCGACACCGAGACAGCCAAGGACGTCTATCGGCAACTCGTCTCGCGCGACCTGCTCGCAGGTCCCGACGCGACCGCGTCGCACGTCTACGAAGCCACCGGCGACTCGGCAGACGACTTTCTCGATCTCGCACACCGGCTCATGGGCCGCGAAGTGCAGTCCGTGCGCCTCGTGCAGACCGGCGCGATCGACCTCCCCCGCATCCCCTGAACCCTCCCGCGTGCCTGCACGCGGACCCGACCAGCCCTGGAGGCACCCGATGCCCGACACCATCCGCAAGGACGGTCGCACCGTCGACCAGCTGCGCCCCGTCACGATCGAACGCGGCTGGAGCACCCACGCCGAAGGCTCGGCGCTGATCAGCTTCGGCGGCACCAAGGTGCTGTGCACCGCGTCGTTCACCGCAGGGGTGCCGCGCTGGCTCACCGGCAAGGGCAAGGGGTGGGTGACCGCCGAGTATGCGATGCTGCCGCGCGCCACCAACACCCGCGGTGACCGCGAGTCGGTGAAGGGCCGCATCGGCGGCCGCACGCACGAGATCTCGCGCCTCATCGGGCGGGCCCTCCGCGCGGTCGTCGACACGAAGGCGCTCGGCGAGAACACGATCGTCATCGACTGCGACGTGCTGCAGGCCGACGGCGGCACCCGCACCGCCGCGATCACGGGCGCTTACGTCGCGCTGGCGGATGCCATCGAGTGGGGACGCGGCAAGGGCCACATCGGCAAGAACTCGACGCCGCTGATCGACTCCGTCGCCGCGGTGTCGGTGGGCATCATCGACGGCGAGCCGATGCTCGACCTCGCCTATGTCGAGGATGTTCGCGCCGAGACCGACATGAACGTCGTCGTGACCGGCCGCGGCCTGTTCGTCGAGGTGCAGGGCACCGCCGAAGGTGCGCCGTTCGACAAGCGCGAGCTCGATGCGCTGCTCGACCTGGGTGTCGCCGGCTGTGCCGACCTGCGCGACCAGCAGACTGCGGCGCTCGCATCCTGATCGTGCGCAACTCCTGAGAAACCGACGCCATGACCGCGCAGATCGTCCTCGCGACCCACAACCCGCACAAAGTTCAGGAGTTCGGCGCGATCGTCGCGGCGACCCGGCCCGACCTCGAGGTTGTCGGGTACGACGGGCCAGAGCCGGTCGAGGACGGCGTGACGTTCGCGGCCAACGCGCTCATCAAAGCACGCGCCGCAGCGGCCCATACCGGGCTGCCGGCGCTCGCCGATGACTCCGGCATCGCGGTCGACGCGCTTGGGGGCGCGCCCGGCGCGTTCTCGGCGTATTGGGCGGGGCATGCGAAGGATGCCGTGGCAAACCGCGACCTGCTCCTCGACCAGCTCTCCGATATCGCCGACCCGCATCGCGCCGCGCAGTTCGTTTCGGTGATCGCGCTCGTCACTCCCGGCGGCGCCGAGCACGTCGTCGAGGGGCGCTGGCCCGGGCGGCTGGCCACGGCGGCATCGGGTGCCGGCGGGTTCGGGTACGACCCGGTGTTCATCCCGGACGGGCAGAACGCTCCCGAGCGGACCGTCGGCGAATGGACCGCCGACGAGAAGAACGCCGTCTCGCACCGTGCCCGCGCCTTCCGCGCGCTCGTGCCCTTGCTGGCCAACCTGTGAGGCGCGCGCGCCGGAAGTGAGAATCACACTCATTCCCGACTGCGCGAAACGGCCTGGAATGCAGGTGTGCCGACCGTAGCGTGGTGACATGCACGATCACGCCCCCGGCATCCGTGGCGCAAGCAACCAGCGCCTGCTGGCCGTCTCACTCACCCTGACGGCGACCGTCATGGTCGTGCAGATCATCGGCGCGATCCTCACTGGTTCGCTCGCGCTGCTCGCGGACGCCGCGCACATGTTCACCGACAGCTCGGCGCTCGTGATCGCGCTCATCGCGAGCATCATCGCCGCCCGTCCCGCGAACGACCGCAACACCTACGGGTATCAGCGCGCCGAGGTGTTCGGTGCGCTCGCGAACGCCGTCATCCTGCTCGTGCTGTGCGCGTGGATCGCGGTCGAGGCGATCGGGCGGCTGCTGAACCCGAGCGAGATCGAGGTCGAAGGCGGGCTCATGCTCGTCGTGGCACTCATCGGTCTCGTCGCCAACGGCGTCGCGCTCTACCTGCTGTCGGCGGCGCAGAAGCACAGCATCAACGTGCGGGGCGCGTATCTCGAAGTGCTCGGCGATCTCGTCGGTTCGGCGATGGTCATCGTCGCGGCGATCGTTATCGCGCTCACCGGATGGATGCCGGCCGACGCGCTGGCCTCGCTCGCGATCGCCGTGCTGATCGTGCCGCGTGCGATCTCGCTGTTGCGCGAAGTGTTCTCGGTGCTGGGGGAGCGGGCGCCGAAGGGCACCGACGTGCAGGAGATCCGCGACCACATCCTCGGGGCCGACGGCGTCGTCGACGTGCACGATGTGCACGTGTGGCAGCTCACGCGCGGCCAGCCGGTGTTCACGGCGCATGTCGTCGTCGACGATCTGGCGCTCGCATCCGGGCGCTCCGGCGCGCTGCTCGCGCAGTTGCAGTCCTGCCTGGCGGAGCACTTCGACGTCGAGCATTCGACGTTCCAGCTCGAGCCCGCCGGGCACCTCGAGCACGACGCGCACTGACGCGGATCAGGACTCGCGGCGCACGTCCTCCGGCGACACGTCGGGTCGTAGGCCCCGCCACACCGCGTGACGGAGGCTGCCGCTGGGTGAGAATTCGGCGAAGGTCACCTCGGCGACCAGTTCGGGGCGCACCCAGAGGGCGTCGGCGGCGTCTTCGCGCGGCACGTCGAGGAACGGTGAGGCCTCGGTGCGCAACGGCTCGAGCGCTGCTTCGAGTCGGGCGAGCGTCGCATCGCTGAATCCCGAACCGACACGGCCGACGTATCGTAGCCCGTCGTCGCCGGGGATGCCGAGCAGCAGCGATCCGATCGATCCGGTGCGGCCGCCGCGTCCCGGTCGGATAGCGCCGATCACGACTTCCTGTGTGCGGGTGAGCTTCACCTTCAGCCACTGCTCGCTGCGCTGACCGCGCCGATAGGCCGAGCGGGGATCTTTCACGACCAGTCCCTCCAGGTCCATCGCGCGAGCTGTTTCGAGGGCGGCTGCGACGTCGGTCGCGACCGGTGGCACGACGACGACGGGTGCCACATCGACGGTGGCCTGCTCGAGCAGTCGACGGCGCTGCGCGAGCGGGAGTGCCGCGACGTCGTCGTCACCGACCCGCAGCACATCGAAGAGCAGGTAGCTGATCGGCGTGCGGACCGCCTCGCGCTCGACCTCGCGCGGCTTGGTGAGGTGCATGCGGTTCTGCAGGCGTGAGAAGCTCGGTCGCCCCGCGGCATCCATTGCCACGATCTCGCCATCGAGTTCCAGCGGCAGGTCGCCCAGGCCCAGGTCGGCGGCGGTCAGCTCCGGATAGCGGGCCGTGATGTCAGTGCCGCTGCGTGCCCGCAGGCGCAGCCGGCGGCCGTCCCACGAGCCCATCGCCCTGATGCCGTCCCACTTGAACTCGACCCACGGCTCAGCGCCCCATCGGTCGGCGGCTCGGGCCGCCGATGCGGGGGTCGCCGCGGTTGCCAGCATCGGGCCCGTCGCGCCGCGGGATGCAGCCGGTGCTCGGGGCGCCTGCGGGGCACGGGCCGCGGCATCCTTCATGCGGTGCAGCAGCCATGTGGACTTCTCGCCGTCGCCGGAGGTGCGGATCAGGGCGAGGCGCACTGTGCCCGTCGGGCCGTCGGCGCGCCCCGTGAGGGTGAAGATGACCTCGTCGTCACGCCACTTCTCGGCCTCGTACGTGCCGGTGTCCCACACCGTCATCGTGCCGGCACCGTATTCGCCGGCGGGGATCGTGCCGTG
Organism: Microbacterium sp. bgisy189; assembly: GCF_057707225.1. Taxonomy (NCBI): domain Bacteria; kingdom Bacillati; phylum Actinomycetota; class Actinomycetes; order Micrococcales; family Microbacteriaceae; genus Microbacterium; species Microbacterium sp. bgisy189. The sequence continues at coordinate 637,711 of NZ_JBYIPT010000001.1, forward strand.
GAAGGTGAGGTACTCCAGCGGGTGCGGCTCGGTCATGACCGCGAGGTGGTTGCGGTCGACCGATTCGGGTATCCCTTTCGGGACCGCCCAGCTCACCAGCACCCCGTCCCGTTCCAACCGCAGGTCGTAGTGGAGCCGGCTGGCGTGGTGCTCCTGCACCACGAACCGCAGCTGGTCCGTGACCGAGCGGCCTGCGGCCGGCGAGGACGGCACCGGTTCGGGCGTGCGATCGGCGACACGCTTCGAGATGTAGACGGCGAGGGGGTCGCGCGCGACAGGTGCGAGGGATGCCAGCAGGTCGCCGGTGTCGGGGAGCCGCTCGAGCATGTCTGCGAAGGAGAGGTGCCGCAGCGCCGGGTCATCGAGCTCATCCCACGTGCGGGGTGCGGCGACGGTCGGCTCGGCACGCCCGCGCAGCGAATACGGTGCGATCGTCGTCTTCGATCCGTTGTTCTGACTCCAGTCGAGGAACACCTTGCCGCCGCGCGAGGCCTTCGCCATCTTGCTGACGACGAGGTCGGGATGGTCGGCCTCCAGGAGCCTCGCGAGCTCCTTCGCGAATGCCGAGATGTCGTCGCTGGATCGGGTGCCGTCCAGCGGTGCGTACAGGTGGATGCCCTTGCTGCCGCTCGTGACCGGCACCGGGTCCATGCCGAGGTCGCTGAGCACGGCTCGCGCCCAGTGGGCGACCTGTGCGCACTCGGCCAGCCCGACGCCCGGGCCCGGGTCGAGATCGAGCACGAGCCGGTCAGGGCCCAGCCGCCTGCCGTCGCGGTCGAACCGCCACTGGGGCACGTGCAGTTCGAGACTCGCGACCTGTGCGAGGTAGACGAGCCCCGACAGGTCGTCGACCAGCGGGTAGTCCTTCGCGCCGGTGGAGTGATCGATCGGAAAGCGCCGCAGCCACGCGGGCGCGCCGCGTTCGAGATCCTTCGCGAAGAACGGCTCGTGATCGGTGCCCTCCGGCCACCGCTTGCGGGTGACCGGGCGGTCCTTCAGGTGGGGGAGCATGAGCGGGGCGACACGGCTGTAGTAGTCGATCACCTCGCCCTTGGTGGTGCCGGTCGCGGGGTAGAGCACCTTGTCGAGATTGCTGAGGCGCAGGCGACGCCCCTCCACCTCGACGAGCTGTTCTGCGGCCATGGCGGCAAGGCTATCTGGCACAGACGGCTGTGAACGGTGTGTACTGGTGTGATGAGAGCGATCTGGAAGGGTGCGCTGACCTTCGGTCTGGTCAACGTGCCGGTCAAGGTGTATTCGGCCATCGAGGACCACGACGTGCCGCTGCACCAGGTGCACGCCGCCGACGGCGGCCGCATCCGATACCAGCGCATCTGCGAGATCGACGGCGAGGTCGTGCCGTACGCCGACATCGACAAGGCCTACGACGACGGGGAGCGCACCGTCGTGCTGACCAAGGACGACATCGCCTCGCTCCCGGCCGAACGCACCCGCGAGATCGACGTCGTCGAGTTCGTGCCGAGCGAGCAGATCGACCTCCTCACCCTCGACAAGCCGTACTACCTGGAGCCGGACTCCGCCTCGCCGAAGGCGTACGTCCTGCTGCGGCAGACGCTCGAGCGCACCGACCGCACCGCTATCGTGCGCTTCACGCTGCGGCAGAAGACGCGTCTGGCCGCCCTCCGGGTGCGCGGCGACGTGCTCGTGCTGCAGACGCTGCTCTGGGCCGACGAGGTGCGCGAAGCCGCATTCCCGTCGCTCGATGAGCCCGTGAAGATCTCGGAGAAGGAACTGGAGCTCTCGGCATCCCTCGTCGACAGCTTCTCGGCCGACTTCGACCCGCATCGCTTCACCGACGAGTACCAGCAGGAGCTGCGCACCCTCATCGACGCGAAGCTCGACCAGGGCGACGCGCTCGACACGTCGGAGACGTTCGGCGAGCGCGAGGAGGCGGGCTCCGGGGAGGTCATCGACCTCATGGCGGCGCTTCGCGCCAGCGTCGAACGATCTCGCGCCGCGCGGGGCGAGGATGTCGGCGATGGGGCCGAAGACAAGCCGGCGAAGGCGAAGAAGAAGGCCTCGAAGGCATCCTGACCGAGGTCAGTCGGGCTGCTGGTCGAAGTGCTTCTGGTCCAGACGCAGCGCCTCGGCCTCGTCGTGGTCGGTGACGACGTCTTCGCCCGCCGCGGCGGCTTTGCGTGCCTTACGGCGCTCGGCGAAGTAGTGCCACAGCGTCACCAGCGCGGTGCCGCCGACCGCGGCGAGCAGGATGAGGTCGATGTATTCGCGGACGAACCACGCGACCGGCGGAATGAAGCCGATGACGTACCCGAACATGGTGAGGCCGAAGCCCCAGATGACGGCGCCGATGAAGTTGTAGAGCGTGTACTTGCCCTTGTGCATGTGGCCGACGCCGGCAGCAACCGGGGCGAAGGTGCGCACGATCGGCACGAAGCGGGCGAGGATGATCGTGAGGCCGCCATACCGCTCGAAGAACGCGTTGGTGCGCTCGACGTTCTTGCGGCTGAACAAGCCGGATTCTTTGCGCTCGAAGATGGCCGGCCCGCCCTTGTGGCCGATGATGTATCCCACCTCACCGCCGACGAACGCGGCGAGGCCGATGAGCAGCGCGACCCACCATACGCTCAGCCCGAACACGCCTTCGGGCGCGTACGGCTGGCTGTGCGAGAGGAGCCCGGCGATGATCAGCAGCGTGTCGCCCGGCAGCAGGAATCCCACGAGCAGGCCGGTCTCGGCGAAGACGATGAAGCAGACGACCAGCAGGGCCCACGGGCCTGCGGCGCTGATGATCTGCTCCGGGTCCAACCACGGGATGAGCGCGGTGGGCATGTGGATGGCGAGGTCGAGCACTGGGTTCCCGTCGGTCGTTTCGATCGGCGTCGAGGGGCAGGTCGCCCCGATCCGTGCGGAAGGTGGGACTTGAACCCACACGCCCGAAGGCACAGGAACCTAAATCCTGCGTGTCTGCCAATTTCACCACTCCCGCGCGGTGATCAGTCTATCGGCGGGCTGTGACCGCCCACCCTGGGGATCACCCGAATCCGCACCTGTGGATAACCCGAACGCCAAGGGCCGCCGTCTTGTCAGGATGCTGGCATGTCCCTCGCGCACGCCTCGGCGACCGCTGAACCCGCCACGATCGCCGTTGCCGAACGCGTTCGTGACCGGCTTCGTGAGGAGCAGACCGATCCCGCGCGCGATCCTGCGCGAGCCAAGGCGATCGTGCAGGCCGAAGTACGGCGCCACAATGACTTCGCACCGGCCCGCGGCGCGGCGCCGATCGACGATGAGGCGTCGTGCGTACGCGACGTGCTTGCGCTCGTCGCCGGCTTCGGGCCGCTGCAGGTGCTGCTGGAGGATCCTGAGGTCGAGGAGATCTGGATCAACGCCCCCGACAAGGTCTATGTCGCCCGACACGGACGCAGCGAGCGGGCGCCGTTCGTGCTCACCGAGACCGCCGTGCGGGAGCTCGTCGAGCGGATGCTGCACGCGACCGGGCGGCGCGTCGATCTGAGTCAGCCGTTCGTCGACGCATCGCTGCCCGACGGATCGCGGCTTCACGTCGTCATTCCCGATGTGACCCGACGCCACTGGGCCGTCAACATCCGAAAGTTCCTCCGCGCCTACCGCGGACTCGACGCGCTCGTCGGCGCCGGCTCACTCGATCGCGAAGCAGCGGAGGTGTTGACCGCCGCGATGCGCGACGGGCGGAGTGTGCTCGTATCCGGCGCGACCCACGCGGGGAAGACGACGATGCTCGGCGCGCTGATCGGTGCGTGCCCGTCGGATCATCGCATCGTGACCGTCGAGGAGACGTTCGAGCTCGACCTGCGGGCACCCGATGTCGTCTCGCTGCAGGGCCGACAGCCCAGTCTGGAGGGCACCGGCGAGATCAGCCTGCGCAGGCTCGTGAAGGAGGCGCTGCGCATGCGCCCCGACAGGCTCGTCGTCGGCGAAGTGCGTGATGCAGAGGCGCTCGACCTGCTGCTGGCGTTGAACACTGGTGTGCCGGGCGCGGCGACGATCCACGCCAATTCGGCGACCGAGGCGCTCCGCAAGCTCGCAGCACTTCCGCTGCTGGCGGGGCGCAATATCGACCATGGCTTCGTCCTGCCGGCGATCGCATCCAGCGTCGACCTCGTCGTGCATTGCACGAAAGATCGCGATGGGCACCGCCGGGTCGCGGAGATCGTCGCGACGACCGGTCGTGTCGAGGGCGACACGGTTCAGACGCGCCCCGTGTGGTCGGGAGCGCGCCGATGACGGCACTGTGGGGTGTCGTCCTGGCGGCGGGCCTCCTGCTCGTCGCATCGCCGTGGCTCTGGCCGCAGCGCAGTGCCTCGCCGCGCGCCGCTGCGTCGAACCGACTCACCAGCCTTCTGGCGGGCGCCGGTTTCGCGCACACGCCGACAGGGAGGTGGATCGCGATCGGCGCGGCAAGCGCCGTCGTCGCCGGTTCGGTGGGGCTGCTCGTCACGGGACTGCCCGCGGTCGCCGCCGTCGCCGTCGTGGCCGGCGGCGCGGCGCCCTTCGCGTGGCTGCGCGGGCGTGCCCGACGGCTGCGACGCACGAGACGTGCACTCTGGCCAGATGTGTGCGACCTGCTCATCTCGTCGGTCCGCGCGGGGCAATCGCTCCCGGACGCGGTCGCGGCGCTCGCGACCGTCGCGCCCGCGCCGCTCCGCCCTGCGTTCGCGTCGTTCGCAGGCGACATCGCTGCATCGGGGCACTTCGATTCGAGCGTGCTGCGACTGAAGGCGCGGCTCGCCGATCCGGTCGCCGATCGCATCCTGGAGACCCTGCGCATGGCGCGCCAGGTGGGCGGCACCGAGCTGACCGCCGTGCTGCGCGCGCTGTCGACGGCCGTCCGCGCCGAGGCCGCGCTTCGCGCTGAAGTCGAGGCCCGTCAGTCGTGGATCCGAGGTGCAGCCGTGCTCGGGGTCGTCGCGCCATGGGTGATCCTCGTCCTGCTGTCACTGCGGCCCGAAGGAGCGCGCGCCTACGCGACTGCGGAGGGAGTGACGGTCGTACTCGCGGGCGCCGTCGTGTCGGTCGTCGCATTCCGCCTCATGCTGCGGGTTGGACGACTACCCGAGCCCAGGCGGTGGTTCGGATGACCGCCCTCGTCGATGTGGCGCTCGCTGTCGTCCTCGGGGGCGCGCTCGCGACAGGTCTGCTCCTGGCCGCGGTGCGGATCCCTCGTTGGTCGGCGCCCACGCTCGCTGCTCGTATCGCACCGTACGTGCGCGATGTGTCCGACCCGCAGGGGATCACGCCGCTTGCGCCGTCGCTGCGATCGTGGCGCGACCGCAGGGACCGGTGGGTGTCGACATTCGGTGGCGTCGAGTCGGTGCACCGACGCCTCGGGCAGGCCGGGTGGTCGACCGACGCTGTCGCCTTCCGTGGCAGGCAGCTGGGCTGGGCTGTCGCCGGCACTGCGGCCGGGGCGGCCCTCGTGGTCGCGCTTGCGGTGGCCGACCGACTGTCGCCTGGACTTGCGCTGCTGCCCCCGTTGTCGGGCTTCGCCGCGGCGGCACTGTATGACTTCCGACTCACCCTCGCCGCGCGCCGCAGAACGACCCGGATCGAGGAGGAACTCCCGACGGTGCTGGAGTTCTTATCGCTGTGCCTGGCGGCCGGCGAGGGGCTTCGCGATGCCCTCCGACGGGTGGGCGATGTCGGTTCGGGAGAGCTGACAATCGAACTGCGCGCCGTCGTACTCGCCACCGGCACCGGCACCACGTTGACCGACGCACTGGCCGAACTCGCCCGACGGGTCGACCTGCCAGCGCTCTCTCGCGCGGTGGACCACCTCATTGCGGCCGTGGAGCGGGGCGCGCCACTTGCGACCGTGCTGCAGGCGCAGGCATCCGACGCACGAGAAGAGGCGAAACGCGTCCTCATCGAGCAGGCCGGCCGCAAGGAGATCCAAATGCTGCTCCCGCTCGTGTTCCTCATCTTGCCGTTGTCGGTGCTGTTCGCCGTCTTTCCCGGCATCGTCATGCTTCGACTCGGGCTCGGCTGAGCCCGCCACACACAGATCCGAAAGGAGACGGACATGATCCGTGAGACGTACCGCCACCTGCGCACCGCGTGGGGTCTGGTCTGGACCGACACGTGGGAGGATGAGCGCGGGGACGTGCCGGGCTGGGTGCTCATCACCCTGATGACCGCAGGGCTGGTCGTCGTCATCTGGGCGCTCGCGGGACCCGCGTTGGCGGGTCTGTTCGAGCAGGCGATCGATCGCGTCGACGGCTTCTGAACCATGCGCGCGCTGTGGGACGACGATGACGGGTCAAGTCCCGTCGAATTCGTGCTGGTCGGCGCGCTGTTGACGATGCTGACGTTCGCCGTCGTGCAGTTCGGCCTGGCGGTCTATGTGCGCAACCTCGTGCACGACGCCGCTGTCGACGGCGCGTACCACGCGGCGCTCGCCGACACGACACTCGGTGAGGGCGCCGACCGTACTCGCACGGTCGTCGCTGACACCGTCGGAGGGGACATCGTCGACGCGGTCGTGGTGCGAGAGACCGACCTTCTCGGTGGGCCGACAGTCGAAGTGACGGTCGCGGCGAGGCTGCCACTGTTCGGTCTGCTCGGACTCCCACGGTCGATGGAGGTGACGGCGCATGCGCCCGTCGAATCCTTCGGATGACGCAGTGCGCGGTGACGATTCGGGGTCGGCATCGCTCGAGTTCATCCTCGCCGGTGTCGTCATGCTGGTGCCGCTGATCTATCTCGTGGTCACCTTGGGGATGCTGCAGGCCCACGCCCTGGGCGTGGAATCGGCCGCACGGCACGTCGCGCGAAGCATCGCGACCGCAGCCGATGCCGCCGAGGGCGACGCGCGCGCCGACCGGATCGTCACCGCGGTCGCCGAGGAGTACGGCATCGATCCGTCGACGATCGAGATCGATGTGTCGTGCACCACGAGCGGTGCGTGTCCGGCGCCGGGAGAGGTCATCGTCGTGACGGTGTCTGCCTCTGCCGCGCTCCCGCTCGTCCCGCCGCTTCTGGGGATCGATCAGGCAGCACGCGTACCGGTCGAGGCGGTCGCCGTGCAGAAGGTGTCGCGCACATGGACAGGATGAACGGGGCGGACGACGAGGGCAGCATCCTGCCGCTCACGATCGGCTACGCGCTGCTCGCGATCGTGCTGATCCTGGTGTGCGTCGACGCCACGAGTCTCTATCTCGCCCACAAACGGACCGAGGCGATCGCCGACGCCGCCGCGCTCGCCGGATCAGACGGCTTCGAACTGGCGGGCGACGCGGATGCGCCCGTGCTGCGTCTGACCGATGCGGACGTCGAAGCGCAGGCGTCCGAGATCGTCGCCGTCTACGGTTCGGCATCCCTCGTCGATGCGCGGACACCCGACGGCGCCAGCGCGCGGGTGACGGTTTCGAGGCTGTGGCGTCCGCCCATCATGACGTTGTTCGTTCCCGACGGGGTCACGCTGGAGGCAACGGCGACGAGTCGCACTGCATTGCGGTGACCGCGACGTCGGTTCAGCGGCGGGGCACGAACCGTGGCACCCAGCGCAGGAATGCGGCGGCGCCGAGCAGTCCGACGACTCCCATCAACCCGGTCGCGACG